>NZ_JBVHSK010000002.1:145135-971029 GCF_055566415.1 Streptomyces sp. NPDC027663
CTCGTTGGACTGGTCCGTGGAGTTCTCGTTCGACTGGTCGGCACTGTCGTCGACCGCCTCGTTGGACTGGTCCGTGGAGTTCTCGTTCGACTGGTCGGCACTGTCGTCGACCGCCTCGTTGGACTGGTCCGTGGAGTTCTCGTTCGACTGGTCAGCGCTGTCGTCGACCGCCTCGTTGGACTGCTTGGTCTCGTTCTCGTTGGACTGGTCCTCACCGCCCTCGTTGGTCTGCTTGGTCTCGTTCTCGTTGGACTGAGCGCCGCTGCCCTCGTTGGTCTGCGTGGTCTCGTTCTTGTTGGACTGGTCCTCGCCGCCCTCGTTGGTCTGCGTGGTCTTGTTCTCGTTGGACTGGTCGTCACCGCCCTCGTTGGTCTGCGTGGTCTTGTTCTCGTTGGACTGCTTGTCGCCGCCCTCGTTCTTCTGGTCGGTCTCGTTCTTGTTCTTCTGGTCCTCGCCGCCCTCGTTCTTCTGGTCGGTCTCGTTCTTGTTCTTCTGGTCCTCGCCGCCCTTGTTCTCCTGGTCGGTCTTGTTCTTGTTCTCCTGGTCCTTACCGCCCTTGTTCTCCTGGTCGGTCTCGTTCTTGTTCTCCTGGTCCTCGCCGCCCTTGTTCTCCTGGTCGGTCTTGTTGTCGTTCTTCTGGTCCTTACCGCCCTTGTTCTCCTGGTCGGTCTTGTTCTTGTTCTCCTGGTCCTCGCCGCCCTTGTTCTTCTGGTCGGTCTCGTTCTTGTTCTTCTGGTCCTCGCCGCCCTTGTTCTCCTGGTCGGTCTTGTTGTCGTTCTTCTGGTCCTTGCCGCCCTTGTTCTCCTGGTCGGTCTTGTTCTTGTTCTCCTGGTCCTTGCCGCCCTTGTTCTCCTGGTCGGTCTTGTTCTTGTTCTCCTGGTCCTTACCGCCTTCGTTCTTCTGCTTCGTCTCGTTCTCGTTGTCCTGCTTGCCCACAGGCGGGTTGCCCTTGCCGTCGGGACCCTTACCGTCAGGACCCTTGCCGTCGGGGCCCTTACCGTCGGGACCCTTGCCGTCAGGACCCTTGCCGTCGGGACCCTTACCGTCAGGACCCTTACCGTCGGGACCCTTACCGTCAGGACCCTTACCGTCAGGACCGGGCTTGCCGTCAGGGCCCGGCTTGCCGTCGGGACCCGGCTTGCCGTCGGGACCCGGCTTGCCGTCAGTGCCCGGCTTCGGAGCACCGTTGTTGGTCTGGGTGACCACCACGTTGGTGTTCTGGATCACGGTGGTGTGGCTGCCACCACCGCCGCCCCCGCCGCCGCCATGGCCGCCGCTGCCATGGCCGCCGCCGCCACCGTGGCCGCCGCTGCCGCCACCGCCGCCGTGGTGGCCGGAGCCGCCGTGATGCCCGTGGCGGTGCTTCTTGCACCACTTCTTGTTCTTGTTCTTGGACTTCTTGCACTTGTGGTGGTGACTGTGGCCGCCATGCTCAGCGACACTCACGGCCGTCTGCTCGTGCTGCGGAGCCGCTACGGCCGAGGTGGCCGGCAGAACGAGGCCACCTGCAATCACGGTCGAGGCGAACAGCGTGGTCAGGCGGATACGCCGACGCTTAGCACGGGTGGCTTCGGTGTTTTCTACAGTGCGGTTCATGGCTTTTCCTAACTGAGAGGAGCGGTTTGCCGGGGATCGGCACTTCCAGGAAAGGGAGAATCCCTGGTGAGGGTTTTCCGCTTGCCTGCGGCCCATTTCGTTGCCGCACCTCAAGTAAGCCAAAACCCCATGGCGAGGACACGTTCCGAGGACTCGGGACTTGTCAGCGCTGGATCGGTCTGGTAAACGGGCCACCGGTGGGCGGTGTCCGCTATCCGGCAGGCCCTCGCAGCACGGGTCCGGCCCAGGCCGGAGGCTCGGGCAGCTCCGCCCGGCCCGCTCCCGCATCCGCCCCGGGATCCGGGCAGGCGGCGCCCACCCGCATGTCGACCAGCGTGGGCGTACGTCCGCGCGGGCCCACCTCGCCCACGGCGGTGCGCAGGGCCGACACGAAGTCCATGCAGGTGTCGTAGCGGTCGTCCGGCACCTTCGCGAGGGCCCGGAACATGACCTCGTCGGCCTCGGCCGGGATGTCCGGCCGCTCCTCGCTCAGGGCGGGCGGCGCATCGCACTGGTGGGCCCACAGCAGCTCGACGTGGTCCTCGCGGTGGAAGGGCGGGTGGCCGACGAGGATCTCGTGGACGACGCAGGCGAGGCTGTACTGGTCGGACCGGCCGTCCACCGGGCGGCCGGTGATCCGCTCGGGCGCCACATAGTCGAATGTGCCGATGAACTCGCCGGCCGAGGTGAATCCGGTGAGCGACAGCGACTTCTTCGCCAGCCCGAAATCGGTGAGGTAGACGTGCTCGGGGTGATCGCTGTCGACGCCCTTGGCGACCAGCACGTTGCCTGGCTTGACGTCCCGGTGGACCAGGTCCCGCGCGTGGGCCGCGTCGAGCGCGGAGGCCAGCTGGGCGGCGATGCGCAGCGCGGCCGGCACCGGCAGCCGGCCCTCGCGGTCGATCAGGGCGCGCAGGTCGAGGCCGGAGACGAAGCACATGGCGATGTAGAGGATGCCGTCCGCCTCACCGGCCTCGAAGACGGGCACGATGTTGGGGTGGTCGATGGCGGCGGCGACCCGGGATTCCTGGGCGAAGCGGCTGCGGAAGGCCTCGTTGCGGGTGTACTCGGGGGCGAGGAGCTTGAGGGCGACCGTGCGGCCGAGGCGCAGGTCCTTGGCGCAGTAGACGACGGCCATGCCGCCGCGTCCGAGTTCGCGCTCGACCCGGTAGCCCGCGATCTCGGCCCCGATCAGGCCGGAGGCGCTGCGGGGCGGCCAACTCGCCTGCCTGGACGCCGTGTTCATCGAGACACCACCCTCACCCCGGTCGGCTGCGGAGGGCTGGCTCCTACCTGAATCCTATCGATTGGTCCCTGTATGCGCCCCATCTTGTGGCACCTGCATGTGCCCCGTCCGGTGGCCCTTGTACGCGCTCCTGTCCGGTGGCCCTCGTACGCGCTCCTGTCCGGTGGCTTGGCTCCGCATGTGCCCCCGTCCGGCGGCTGCTGCATGCGCCCCGTCCGGGGCCGGGCACGGCGAAGGCCCGGGCCTCCCTCACGGGACCCGGGCCTCGCCTTTCCCGCAGCGTCCGTCACGCCGCCACGGGAACCTCCGGCGCCGCGCCGTTCACGGCGGGCGCGAGCGCCAGCTCCAGGACCTGGCGCACGTCGGTCACGGCGTGGACGTCGAGCTTGTCCAGCACCTCGGCCGGGACGTCGTCCAGGTCGGGCTCGTTGCGCTTGGGGATGATCACGGTGGTCACCCCGGCGCGGTGGGCGGCGAGCAGCTTCTGCTTGACGCCGCCGATGGGCAGCACGCGGCCGGTCAGCGAGACCTCGCCGGTCATGGCCACGTCCGTGCGGACGAGCCGGCCGGAAAGCAGCGAGGCGAGGGCCGTGGTCATCGTGATGCCGGCGCTCGGGCCGTCCTTCGGCACCGCTCCCGCCGGGAAGTGGATGTGCACGCCCCGGTCCTTCAGGTCGGCCACCGGCAGCTCCAGCTCGGCGCCGTGGCTGCGCAGGAAGCTCAGCGCGATCTGCGCCGACTCCTTCATCACGTCACCCAGCTGTCCGGTGAGGGTCAGGCCCGCCGCGCCGGTCTCCGGGTCGGCGAGGGACGCCTCCACGAAGAGCACGTCGCCGCCGGCGCCGGTGACCGCGAGACCGGTCGCCACCCCGGGCACGGCCGTACGGCGCTCGGCCGGGTCCTGGGCGGACTCGGGCACGTGGTGCGGGCGGCCGATCAGCCCGCGCAGGTCGCCGTCTGTCACGGTGAACGGCAAGTCCCGCTCGCCCAGTTCGTGCTGGGCTGCGATCTTCCGCAGCAGCCGGGCGACGGACCGCTCCAGGTTCCGGACGCCCGCCTCGCGGGTGTACTCGCCGGCCAGCTTGCGCAGCGCGCCCTCGTCCAGCGTGACCTCGTCCTCGCCCAGTCCGGCCCGTTCCAGCTGGCGCGGGAGCAGGTGGTCGCGGGCGATGACGACCTTCTCGTCCTCGGTGTAACCGTCCAGCCGGACGATCTCCATGCGGTCGGCGAGCGCCTCCGGGATGGCCTCCAGGACGTTGGCCGTGGCCAGGAAGACCACGTCCGACAGGTCCAGCTCGACCTCCAGGTAGTGGTCCCGGAAGGTGTGGTTCTGCGCCGGGTCGAGCACTTCGAGCAGGGCGGCGGCCGGGTCGCCCCGGAAGTCGGACCCCACCTTGTCGATCTCGTCCAGCAGGACCACCGGGTTCATGGATCCGGCCTCCTTGACGGCCCGCACGATCCGGCCGGGCAGCGCACCGACGTACGTACGGCGGTGACCGCGGATCTCGGCCTCGTCGCGGACGCCGCCCAGGGCGACCCGGACGAACTTGCGGCCCATCGCGTGGGCGACGCTCTCGCCCAGGCTGGTCTTTCCGACACCGGGCGGGCCCACCAGGGCGAGTACGGCGCCGCCGCGCCGGCCGCCGATGACCCCGAGCCCGCGGTCGGTGCGCCGCTTGCGCACGGCCAGGTACTCGGTGATGCGTTCCTTCACGTCCTCCAGGCCCGCGTGCTCGGCGTCGAGCACCGCCTTCGCGCCCTGGATGTCGTACGCCTCCTCGGTTCGCTCGTTCCAGGGCATCTCCAGGACGGTGTCCAGCCAGGTGCGGATCCACGAGCCCTCGGGCGACTGCTCGGAGGCGCGCTCCAGCTTGTCGACCTCCTTCAGGGCGGCTTCGCGCACGTTCTCGGGCAGGTCGGCGGCCTCGACGCGGGCGCGGTAGTCGTCGGACTCCTCGGCCGAATCCTTGGAGTTCTCGCCGTTCAGCTCGCGCAACTCCTTGCGGACGGCTTCCAGCTGACGGCGGAGCAGGAACTCGCGCTGCTGCTTGTCGACGCCCTCCTGGACGTCCTTGGCGATGGTCTCGGCCACCTCCTGCTCGGCGAGGTGGTCGCGGAGCGCCTGCGTGGCGAGCTTGAGGCGGGCCACCGGGTCGGCGGTCTCCAGCAGCTCGACCTTCTGCTCGGTGGTGAGGAACGGCGAGTAGCCGGAGTTGTCGGCGAGCGCCGAGACGTCGTCGATGGCCTGGACGCGGTCCACGACCTGCCATGCGCCGCGCTTCTTCAGCCAGGTGGTGGCGAGCGCCTTGTATTCCTTGACCAGTTCGGCGATGTGGCCGGGCAGCGGATCGGGCAGGTTCTCCTCGATGCGGGCGCCCTCGACCCAGAGCGCGGCGCCCGGACCGGTGGTGCCGGCGCCGATGCGCACCCGGCTGCGGCCGCGGATCAGAGCCCCCGGGTCGCCGTCGGCGAGCCGGCCGACCTGCTCGACCGTGCCGAGGACGCCGGTCTTGGCGTACGTGCCGTCGATGCGCGGCACCAGCAGCACCTTGGGCTTCCCCGGCTCCGACCGGGCGGCGGCCTGGGCGGCCTCCACCGCGGCCCGCACCTCGGCGTCGCTCAGGTCCAGCGGAACCACCATGCCGGGCAGCACGACCTCGTCGTCGAGCGGCAGCACGGGCAGCTTCAGCGTGAACGCCGGTGACTCAGCAGCCATGATCTCCCCTTAGGCAGTCAACTTGAGCTATGCCGACTCAACTGCGGGAGATGGGCTGGTGTTCCCCGGGCCTGTTCGCTCTGAGCGATCATGTGCGGCCGAGCGGGATGAGCTGCCGGAACGTGCGGGGGTGCGGGCCGTGGGGTGCGCCTCGCGTAGTCCCCCGTGCCCCTTCAGGCCGGCCGGTGCCGACGCCCGACCATGGGCCAGGCCGCCACGCCGACCCCCAGGGCGATGATGTGGCCCCAGTTGGTCACGGGGTCCGTGCGGGCGGCCAGACCGTCCAGGAGCACGCCGGCCGCAAGGGTCAGCAGCGGCCAGCGCACCCAGGGGCGGAGCAGACCCGCAAGGGCGGCCGTACTGGCGGCCACACCGAAGCTGATGCCGTAGTCGAGGCGGTGCAGCGAGGTCGCGGGCAGGTGACCGAGGAGGACGGCGAAGCCCACCGGGATCTCGGTGGCGAGGGTCGCCAGGACATGCCCGGCCAGGAAGACACAGGCGGCCCGCACCCCGCCCGTCCGCCGCTCCAGCGCGGTGAGCACCAGCACGCACACGGTCGCGTACGGCGAGAGGACCCCGCCCGCGATCCACAGCGCGCTCGCCAGCAGCACCGGTACGGGCGCGCGCACCAGATGGGCGACGTCCGTGCTGGAGGCCTGATGGAGGGCGTGCAGCAGGCTCGGGCCGGAGAGGGCCGCGATCACGGAGGTGAGGGCCAGGACGCAGACGTAGGCGAAGGTGAACGGGGTTCCGGCCGGCGTGGGCACCAGACGCCGCAACCGCGACAGCGACAGCGACAGCGACAGCGGGAGGTACGGCGGAGCGGCCTGGCCCGCCGGGGCCGGGTCGGGTGGTGCATCGGGGGCCGGCAGAGGGGCGGTACCGCGCCGGCGTGGCATGCCGTCCAGCAGGCCGGCGAGCGCCGGGGGCGGGACGACGGCGGCGCCGTCCGGAAGGGACGCGCCCGTCACGGGCGGGGAGGCATCCGTCGCAGGGCCCGTCGTGATCCGTTCCACGCTGAGGCGCTCCTTCCGTCGTGCCCCACACTTCGCGTTCGGCATGCCGCTGTCTATGGCCGGCGCCACGGGAGGGCGAATTCACAGCAACCTCTCAGCCGCCGCTCGCGTCCGGCCTCCTGCCGCGGCAACCCGTCCGTGGCCGTCATGCGCAATTCCCGTGAATGCCAGGCCCCGTTCAAGGAGGATGGGCTCATGACTGCCGCGTACGACTCACCCGTGGTCCTGGACCGGCACGACGGCCCGTACGGCGAGGTGGTACTGCGCAGGCACGGTGTGCTGCTGCAGATCATCGCCAACGGCTGCTTTCTGATGGACACCTCCGACGGCCGCTCGGAGCGGCTGCTGATCGACGCCGCACGCGACGCGCTGGACGGGCGCCCGGCGCCGGATGTGCTGGTCGGCGGGCTGGGAGTGGGGTTCTCGCTCGCACACGCCGCCGCCGACCCCCGGTGGGGGCGGATCACCGTGGTGGAGCGGGAGCCCGCCGTCATCGGCTGGCACCGGGACGGACCGCTGGCCGGGATGACCGCGGACGCGCTCGCCGACCCGCGCACCGCGCTGGTGGAAGCGGATCTCGTGACTTACGTCAATGAGACATCGGACACGTTCGACGCACTGTGCCTCGACATCGACAACGGTCCCGGCTGGACCGTCACGGAGGACAACGGCAGCCTCTACTCCCCCGCCGGAATCGCGGCCTGCGCACGGGTGTTGAGGCCCGGCGGCGTGCTGGCGGTGTGGTCGGCGCAGCCCTCTCCGGAATTTGAAGGAAGCTTGCGGAATGCCGGGTTCCGACTGGTGCGTACCGAAGAGGTGCCCGTTGCCCGGGGCGTTCCCGACGCCGTGCACCTTGCCGTCAGACCTGGATAGCGACAGCGCGGTGAGTCCCCGTAATGTGCTGCCCTGACGCAGATCATTCAAGCGTCAAACGCAGACATGGGATCACCCCACGGATTCCGGAAAGCAACAACAGGGGCGGGCGATGGAGCAGACACACACCTCCCAGAGCGGCGCGGCGACGACCACCCCGGGCGCACAGCGCCGGGTGCTGGTCGTCGAGGACGACCCGACGATCGTCGACGCCATCGCGGCCCGGCTGCGTGCCGAGGGATTTCTGGTGCAAACCGCGGCCGACGGTCCGGCCGCGGTCGACACGGCCGAGGCCTGGCAGCCCGACCTGCTGATCCTCGACATCATGCTGCCCGGCTTCGACGGGCTCGAGGTGTGCCGGCGGGTGCAGGCGCAGCGGCCGGTGCCGGTGCTCATGCTCACCGCGCGGGACGACGAGACGGACATGCTGGTCGGGCTCGGTGTCGGCGCCGACGACTACATGACCAAGCCGTTCTCGATGCGGGAGCTGGCCGCCCGCGTGCACGTGCTGCTGCGCCGGGTGGAGCGGGCCGCGCTGGCCGCCACCACGCCGCGCTCCGGCATCCTGCGGCTCGGCGAGCTGGAGATCGACCACGCCCAGCGCCGGGTGCGGGTGAAGGCCGAGGACGTCCACCTGACGCCGACCGAGTTCGACCTGCTGGTGTGCCTGGCGAACACCCCGCGCGCGGTGCTCTCCCGGGAGCAGCTGCTGGCCGAGGTGTGGGACTGGGCGGACGCCTCCGGCACCCGCACGGTCGACAGCCACATCAAGGCGCTGCGGCGGAAGATCGGCGCCGAGCGGATCCGTACCGTGCACGGTGTGGGCTACGCACTGGAGACACCGAACCCATGACCAGCGACGGGCGCCGGACCGCACGGAGGAGCCCCGGGAACCTCGGCGAGGAACCCTGGGCCGGCGTACGCCCGTTCTCGATCAAGACCAAGCTGGGTGCACTCGTCGTCATCGCGGTGCTGATCACCACCGGACTGTCGATCGTCGCGGTGCACACCAAGACGGAGCTGCGCTTCATCACGGTCTTCTCGATGATCGCCACACTGCTCATCACGCAGTTCGTGGCCCACTCGCTCACGATGCCGCTGGACGAGATGAACGCGGTGGCCCGCTCCATCTCGCACGGCGACTACACCCGCCGGGTGAAGGAGAGCCGCCGGGACGAACTCGGCAATCTGGCCCAGACGATCAACGTCATGGCCGACGAGCTGGAGGCCCAGGACCGCCAGCGCAAGGAGCTGGTCGCGAACGTCTCGCACGAGCTGCGCACCCCGATCGCGGGCCTGCGCGCGGTGCTGGAGAACATCGTCGACGGGGTCACCGAGGCCGACCCGGAGACCATGCGGACGGCCCTGAAACAGACCGAGCGGCTCGGCCGCCTGGTGGAGACCCTGCTGGACCTGTCCCGGCTCGACAACGGCGTCGTCCCGCTGAAGATGCGGCGGTTCGAGCTGTGGCCGTACCTCTCGGGCGTGCTGAAGGAGGCCAACATGGTCGCCTCCGCGCGCGCGGGCATCGCCTCCGGGTCGGGCAGCCACACTCGCACCGACGTCCATCTGCACCTGGACGTCTCGCCGCCGGAGCTGACCGCGCACGCGGACCCCGAGCGCATCCACCAGGTCGTGGCGAACCTGATCGACAACGCGGTCAAGCACAGTCCTCCGCACGGCCGGGTGACCGTGAAGGCGCGGCGCGGGCCGCAGCCGGAGTCGCTGGAGCTGGAGGTCCTGGACGAGGGACCCGGCATCCCGAGGTCGGAGTGGCACCGGGTGTTCGAGCGGTTCAACCGCGGGGCGGTGACCCGGCCGCACGGACCGGGCAGCGACGGCGGTACGGGGCTGGGGCTGGCCATCGCCCGCTGGGCGGTGGATCTGCACGGCGGCCGGATCGGTGTGGCCGAATCCGAGCGGGGCTGCCGGATCATCGTCACTCTCCCGGGACTGACTTCCGTCCCAAGTTGACGTAAAGTCCGAACCGGAGGCACAAGATCCACGAGCCTGCACGCCGTTGCCGTGCAGCTGGACACGTGTGATCAGGGGCCGGCCCGCGCCATCCGCCGTATCCAGGCGCCCCGGGCCCCGGCCGGTGCACCCTCTCACATGCGGAACCACGCTTGTTTCCCGCCATTTCAAGCCCTGAAACAAGATTTCTGATGTGACTTACGCGACGATGAACGGGCCCGACCTGACCTTCACGGTCTTGGAGGCGTAGCCTTTATTCCCGCTGTCCATCACCTTGTGAAGCGGAAGAGGGCGGTTGCCGCCGTGTCGCCACAGTCCCCCAGTAACTCGAGCATCTCCACCGACGACCAAGCCGGGAAGAACCCCGCTGCCGCGTTCGGTCCGAACGAGTGGCTCGTCGACGAGATCTATCAGCAGTACCTCCAGGACCCGAATTCGGTAGACCGCGCCTGGTGGGACTTCTTCGCCGATTACAAGCCGGGTGCTCCTGCCACCCCGGCTCCGGCGGGTACTGCGGCCGCGGGGGCCGCAGAGACCACCGCGGCCCCGCAGGCCCAGCCCGCGGCCCCGGCCCCCCGGGCCGCCGCCCCGGCTCCCGCGAAGCCCGCCGCGGCTCCGGCGCCCGCTCCCGCGGCGAAGGCCGCCCCCGCCCCGGCCAAGCCGGCGCAGCCCGCACAGGCGCCCGCTCAGCCCCAGGCGAAGGCCGCCCCCGCGAAGGAGGCGCCCGAGGGTCCCGAGTACGTGACGCTGCGTGGTCCGTCCGCGGCCGTCGCGAAGAACATGAACGCCTCGCTGGAGCTGCCGACCGCCACCTCGGTCCGCGCGGTCCCGGTGAAGCTGCTGTTCGACAACCGGATCGTCATCAACAACCACCTGAAGCGCGCCCGGGGCGGGAAGATCTCCTTCACGCACCTGATCGGCTTCGCGATGGTGCAGGCCATCAAGGCCATGCCGTCGATGAACCACTCGTTCGGCGAGAAGGACGGCAAGCCGACCCTCGTCAAGCCGCCGCACGTCAACCTCGGCCTGGCCATCGACCTGGTCAAGCCCAACGGTGACCGCCAGCTCGTCGTGGCCGCCATCAAGAAGGCCGAGACGCTGAACTTCTTCGAGTTCTGGCAGGCCTACGAGGACATCGTCCGCCGCGCCCGCGACGGCAAGCTGACGATGGACGACTTCACCGGTGTCACGGTCTCCCTGACCAACCCCGGCGGCCTCGGCACCGTCCACTCCGTGCCGCGTCTGATGCCCGGCCAGTCCGTGATCATGGGCGTCGGCTCCATGGACTACCCGGCGGAGTTCCAGGGCACCAGCCAGGACACCCTGAACAAGCTCGGCATCTCGAAGGTCATGACGCTCACGTCGACCTACGACCACCGGGTCATCCAGGGCGCCGCCTCCGGCGAGTTCCTGCGCCAGGTCGCGAACCTGCTGCTCGGCGAGAACGGCTTCTACGACGACATCTTCGAGGCCCTGCGCATCCCCTACGAGCCGGTCCGCTGGCTCAAGGACATCGACGCCAGCCACGACGACGACGTCACCAAGGCCGCCCGCGTCTTCGAGCTGATCCACTCCTACCGGGTCCGCGGCCACGTCATGGCCGACACCGACCCGCTGGAGTACAAGCAGCGCAAGCACCCCGACCTGGACATCGTCGAGCACGGCCTCACCCTGTGGGACCTGGAGCGCGAGTTCGCCGTCGGCGGCTTCGCCGGCAAGTCGATGATGAAGCTGCGCGACATCCTCGGCGTGCTGCGCGACTCGTACTGCCGCACCACCGGCATCGAGTTCATGCACATCCAGGACCCCAAGCAGCGCAAGTGGATCCAGGACCGCGTGGAGCGCCCGCACTCCAAGATGGAGCGCGAGGAGCAGCTGCGCATCCTGCGCCGGCTGAACGCGGCGGAGGCCTTCGAGACCTTCCTGCAGACCAAGTACGTCGGCCAGAAGCGCTTCTCGCTGGAGGGCGGCGAGTCCGTCATCCCGCTGCTCGACGCGGTGATCGACTCCGCGGCCGAGTCCCGCCTGGACGAGGTCGTCATCGGCATGGCCCACCGTGGCCGCCTGAACGTCCTCGCCAACATCGTCGGCAAGTCGTACGCGCAGATCTTCCGCGAGTTCGAGGGCAACCTCGACCCGAAGTCGATGCACGGCTCCGGCGACGTGAAGTACCACCTGGGCGCCGAGGGCACCTTCACGGGCCTCGACGGCGAGCAGATCAAGGTCTCCCTGGTCGCGAACCCCTCGCACCTGGAGGCGGTGGACCCGGTCCTGGAGGGCGTCTCGCGCGCCAAGCAGGACATCATCAACAAGGGCGGCACGGACTTCACGGTCCTGCCGGTGGCGATCCACGGCGACGCGGCCTTCGCGGGCCAGGGCGTGGTGGCCGAGACCCTGAACATGTCGCAGCTGCGCGGCTACCGCACCGGCGGCACGGTCCACATCGTCATCAACAACCAGGTCGGCTTCACCGCGGCCCCCGAGTCCTCGCGTTCCTCCATGTACGCGACGGACGTGGCCCGCATGATCGAGGCCCCGATCTTCCACGTGAACGGCGACGACCCCGAGGCCGTGGTCCGCGTCGCGCGGCTCGCCTTCGAGTTCCGCCAGGCGTTCAACAAGGACGTGGTGATCGACCTCATCTGCTACCGCCGCCGCGGTCACAACGAGTCGGACAACCCGGCCTTCACCCAGCCGCTGATGTACGACCTGATCGACAAGAAGCGCTCGGTGCGCAAGCTCTACACCGAGTCCCTGATCGGTCGCGGCGACATCACCCTGGAAGAGGCCGAGCAGGCGCTGCAGGACTACCAGGGCCAGCTGGAGAAGGTCTTCACCGAGGTCCGCGAGGCCACCTCGCAGCCGGCGTCCGACGACGTCCAGGCGCCGCAGGACGGCTTCCCGGTCACGGTCCCGACCGCGATCTCCGCCGAGGTCGTCAAGCGGATCGCCGAGTCCCAGGTCAACGTCCCCGACCACATCACCGTCCACCCGCGTCTGCAGCCGCAGCTGCAGCGCCGTGCGGCGATGGTCGAGGACGGCACCATCGACTGGGGCATGGGCGAGACCCTCGCCGTCGGCTCCCTGCTGCTGGAGGGCACCCCGGTCCGCCTGGCGGGCCAGGACTCCCAGCGCGGCACCTTCGGCCAGCGCCACGCGGTGCTGATCGACCGGGAGACCGGCGAGGAGTACACCCCGCTGCAGTACCTCTCCGAGGACCAGGCCCGCCTGAACGTCTACAACTCGCTGCTCTCCGAGTACGCGGCGATGGGCTTCGAGTACGGCTACTCGCTGGCCCGCCCCGACGCGCTCGTGATGTGGGAGGCGCAGTTCGGCGACTTCGTCAACGGCGCGCAGACGGTCGTGGACGAGTTCATCTCCTCGGCCGAGCAGAAGTGGGGCCAGACCTCCGGCGTCACCCTGCTGCTGCCGCACGGCTACGAGGGCCAGGGCCCGGACCACTCGTCCGCGCGCCCCGAGCGGTTCCTCCAGCTTTGCGCCCAGAACAACATGACGGTCGCCATGCCGACCTCGCCGTCGAACTACTTCCACCTCCTGCGGTGGCAGGTGCACAACCCGCACCACAAGCCGCTGGTCGTCTTCACCCCGAAGTCGATGCTGCGCCTGAAGGCCGCCGCGTCGAAGGCGGAGGAGTTCACGACGGGCCAGTTCCGCCCGGTCATCGGCGACAGCACGGTCGACCCGGCCGCGGTCCGCAAGGTCGTCTTCTGCGCCGGCAAGGTCTACTACGACCTGGAGGCCGAGCGGCAGAAGCGCGGTGTCACGGACACGGCGATCATCCGCATCGAGCGCCTGTACCCGCTGCCGGGTGAGGAGCTGCAGGCGGAGGTCAACAAGTACCCGAACGCCGAGAAGTACCTGTGGGCGCAGGAGGAGCCGGCGAACCAGGGTGCCTGGCCGTTCATCGCGCTCAACCTGATCGACCACCTGGACCTGGCGGTCGGCGCGGACATCCCGGCCGGCGAGCGGCTGCGGCGCATCTCGCGCCCGCACGGCTCGTCCCCGGCGGTGGGTTCGGCCAAGCGTCACCAGGCCGAGCAGGAGCAGCTGGTGCGTGAGGTGTTCGACGCGTAGCGCCTCCGGCGGTCAGCCGAATGGTTTAAGGGCCCGGTACCGAGTTGTTCCTCGGTACCGGGCCCTTCGCCTGCCCGGGGGGCAGTCCGGGACCGTGCGCGGCTGCGGGTGCGTAGGGGCTGATCGCGCAGTTCCCCGCGCCCCTTACGGGGCGCTCCTCACCGTCGCAGTCTGCCTGCAGACGAACCGCCTTGGCCGCGGGCAGTCACAGCACGCGCATAGCCGCGGGCAGTCGCAGTACACACGTAGCCGCGGGCAGTCGCTACGCACGTAGCCGCGGGCAGTCGTGCCGCTGGGGCGGTGGGGGTCCCCTGCTCGAGCGAAGCCGAGAGCTTGGGGGTGGGCGCAGCGGCACCCCGCGGGCGCGGGCAAACGATGCCCACCCCGGCCGGCCACAGCTCAGGGCACCCTGTCGGCTCAGCCCAGGTACGGCTCGAAGTCCCAGTACGGTCTCGTGCGCTGGCGGGCGGAGATGGTGTGGGGGTGTTGGGCTCCCAGGCTGCGGGTCAGGGCGAGCAGGCCGTCGTCCTCCAGCTTCCCCGCCTCCTCGTCCTCCCGCGCCGCCCGCAGGTCCGCGGCCAGAGCCACCTGCGCGGACAGCGTCAGCGGATGGTCGTGGCCCAGTGTGTGCCGGGCCCGGCGCAACGTGTCCCGGCTCAGTTCCACGGCCTCGGGGATCCGGCCGTTGAAGTTGCGCCCGCCGGCCGCGTTGAGAGCGCAGCCGAGCACCCACGGATGGTCGCCGCCCAGGGTCGCGGTGAGTCCGGCGAGCGCCGCCTCGAACATCGACAGTGCCTCGGCCCGCTCACCGGCGGCCTGCATGACCAGCCCGGTGTTGGAGAGCATGCCCGTGGCCACCGGATGGGCCGGCCCGAGCAGGCTGCGGTAGCCGGCCTCGGCCTTGTCGATCAGCTCCCGGGCCTGGTCCAGGTCGCCGTGTTCGCGCAGGAAGTTGCCGTAGTTGGTGACGAAGGCCAGGGTCCGGTAGTGGTCCGGCCCGTGCACCTGCTGCAACTGCTCCAGCAGGCTCGCCATGTACGGCCCCACGTCCTGCTGGTGGCTGCCTTCCCGGCGCCGGCACATGGCCAGGTGGGTGCGGGCGCCCAGGGTCTGCGGATGCTGCGGGCCGAGCACCTGCACATGCAGCCGGACCAGCGGTTCCTGCCGGGCGAGCGCGTCACGGTAGCGGCCCAGCAGGCGCAGGTCGTGGGTGACGGCGCTGCCGGAGTTGAGGGTGCTGATGTGCCGGGCGCGCAGCACGTTCTCCCGCCGTGCCAGGGTCTCCAGGTCGAAGTCGTACGCCTCCTGGTACCTGCCGAGGAGCCGCAGGCCGACGGCGACGTTGTGCCGGGACACGAGGGTCGGGACCTCGTCCGGGCCGAGCAGTGCGGTGTAGCCGTCGAGGACCTCCCGCTGCACCGCGTCCGCCTCCGTGTACCGCCCGAGGTGGCGCAGGCTGTTGGCCATGTTGCCCTGGACGGACAGCTCGGCGAGCGGGGCGGACCGCTCCGCGGTCAGCAGGCGCTGGTGGACGCCGTGGTCGAGGTCGTAGGCGTCGCGGAATCTGCCGCTGGCCCGGAGGATGTTGCTCTCCTGGTAGGTCAGGTCGAGCATCAGCTGGGACAGCGGGTCCATGGTGCGCGACCAGCGTTCGCGGATCCGCTGGGCCAGATCGAGGCCGCTCTTGTACTCCCCGCTGCGGAAGCAGTAGCGCAGGCAGTTCAGGACCATCTGCTGGACCCGGGGCTGGGTGCTCTCCAGCGCGCCGGACGGCTCCAGGTGCGGGAGGAGTTCGGCGTACCGGGGCCAGTTCCTGCTGTCCATCGGGTTGCCCGGGTCGGCCTCGGCGAGCAGGCTGCGCACGACCCGCTGGTGGGCGGCCCGGCCGGCCTCTCCGGTCAGCTTGGAGACGATGTCGTGGACGAGCCGGTGCATGTGCACGGACTCCTGGTGCGGGCCCATGTCGGCGCCGACCGGGCCGCGGGTCTCCCGGGTGAGGACCGAGTAGTTGACCAGCGTGTCCAGGGCCCTGGTCCAGGCGGGCAGGTCGGTCGTCATCCACCGCAGTTCCTCGGGGAGGTCGATCTGCGGGTAGGCGCGGATGAGGCCGATCGGGATGCGTCCGGGGGCGAACGAGGTGCACAGGCCGAGGACGTCGATGGCGTGCGGCTGCGACACCCGGAGCCGGTTGAGCAGTATCGACCAGGAAGTCATGGAGGACTGCGGGAAGCCGTCGCCGGTGGCGGGCTCGTCGACCGTGGAGAGCCGGCGCTCGCGCACCATGCGGAGATACTCGGGCACCTCCATCCCGGACTCGCCGAGCCAGGAGGCGGCCTGTACCAGCGGCAGCGGTACGTCCCCGAACTCGGCGGCGACCTCGTCCGCCTCCGCCGCCGTGATGTGCGGGGCGCGGCGCATGAGGTAGCCGGTGGACTCGGGCCGCAGGAAGGCCGGGATCTCCAGGATGTCGGTGTGCTCGCTCCAGCCGCGGTTGCGGGAGGTGATGAGGACGTGGCCCGGGCCCTGGGGCAGCAGGGTGTTCATGCCCGCCGTGTCGTCCCAGCCGTCGAAGACGATCAGCCAGTTGGCGTGCGGTTCGCCGCGTCGCAGGCACTCGCGCACCGCGCGGATGCGTTCGCCCGGCTCGCCGCCGATGCTGAGGCCGAGGTCGACGGCGAGTTCGCCGAAGCGGTCGCGCTGGATGTTGCGGTCGTCGGAGTTGACCCACCACACCAGGTCGTAGTCGGTGCTGAACCGGTGCGCGTACTCGGCGGCGAGCTGGGTCTTGCCGATGCCCGACATGCCGAGCAGGGTGCAGACGGCGTTGCCGCGCTCGGCGTCCGCGAGCCTCTGGTGGAGATCGGTGAGCAGGTCGTCGCGGCCGGTGAAGCGCGGGTTGCGGCGCGGGACCTCGCTCCAGATCTCGCAGCGCGTGTCGGGGTAGCGGACGCGGGCGGGCAGGGTGCGCGGGGTGCGGCGGCGGTCCACGCCGAGCCGGGCCAGCAGCCGTTCCTCGGCGGCCTCCTCGCTGAGCCCCCACAGGCTGGCGGGTTCCAGCACGGCGGTGGCCGGGAGCAGGGAGCGGTTGGTGAGGTTGACGGCGGCGAAGCGGTCGGCGTGGGCGGCGACGAAGCCGCGCAGCACGTCGTTCCACTCACCGGCGGGCCGGGGGCCGAGTTCGAAGAACCAGTCGTTGAGGACCAGCAGGATGCGGCCGGTGGACAGCAGCAGGTCGCCGAGCGAGTCCTCCAGCGGCACCTCGCGGGGCGGGTCCCAGCGTTGCAGGGTGGTGCGGTGGCCGTGGCGCTCCAGGGCCTGTGCGATCCATGCCGCCCACGAGCGGTGGTAGCCGGGGAAGACCACCAGGAAGTGCTCGGGTGCCGTCGCACCGTCCGTGTCCGACCGCCGCTGTCCCACCATCGTCACTCCCTGTTCCCGCGCCTGTCGCATGCCCGGAGAGCCGCCCGCATAACGTAACGCAACCGCACGCTCATGCTGCGTCACTCGCGGGTGTGCGCCATCGAGCCGAGGCCGGCGTGATGTCCGCTCATCGCCCGGACGAACTGCCTTCCCGCACAGGTCAGTTCATCGGATTCACGGAGCACGGACAAGGCGCCGCCGACCTCGTCGCGGTACCGGTCGAACTGCTGGGCCGCCCGGGTCCGCCACGCCGGGGGCAGCGTGCCCGTGGTCCGGGCCCGCCACCACAGGTCGGCCAGCGCCAGATGGGCGTACGCCCCCTGGAGCACGCCGGGCACGGGGCGCGGGTCGGGCCGCCAGCCCACGCGGTGCAGTGTCCCGGCGCCCGGGCGGCACAGCGGGACGAGTCCTTCGAGGACGGCGAGCTTGGTGTGGTGGGTCTCGTGCACCAGGCACTCCGCCAGTTCCTGCGCGTCGCCGGGCAGCTGGGCCAGTACGGCGCCGGGGGCGGCGCGCAGGGTGGCGGTCATCGGCTCGCCGCCGTCCCGGCCGGCCGGCGCCAGCGGGACCACGGCCCGGACCAGGGCGGCGATCTCGGCGAGCCGGCCCGGGTCGGTCGCGGCGAGCAGCTGCCGGGCCTCCTGCCAGCGCCACGCCCACGCTTGCGGAGCGGAGTGCGGCCGCTCGGCGCCCGGTACGCCCTGCGGCCCGATCCCGGCGGGCGGCACCCGGTAGGGGTCCAGGTCGTCGAGGACGGCGTCGCCGCCGGGCAGGGTGCGCAGCGCGGTCCAGTCGTGCGGCTCCCCGGCCACCGACACTCCCGCCCGGGGCTGCCGGCGCAGGGCGACCGCGCTGCCGCCCCCGGCGTCGTCGATCCGCAACAGCCCGGCGCCGCCGCTCAGCCGGACCCGGCCCGAGGGCACGCCGAGCACCCCGAGCCCGGGCAGGACCAGTGCGCCCGAGGGCACGGCCAGCGTGCCGCCGACGTGCGCCCCGGCGCGTACGGCGGCGGCGACGGCGAGCCCGCCGAGCCGGGCGAGGTGCTCCTCGAAGCGCGGCTCGTCGGCCGCGGTGAGCGTCTCGGCCAGCCAGGTGCCGGTCGTCGGGTAGTCGACGGTGTCGCGGACCGCGTCCGCGTCGATCCGCTCCAGCAGTCCCCAGTCGCGCTCGAACCGGCGCCGGGCCGCGGGGGTGGTCCGGGCCCGCCGGCGTTCCACCCGGACGAGGAGGGCCTTGAGATGGAGCATGCGACGCGCGTGGAGTGCGGCGCGCAGTGTGCCGGTGAGCGCGGGCAGGGGGCGGGTGCTGGCCACCTCGGTGAGGGTGCCGGAGGTGACGGCCGGCCCCGTCATCCCCCGCTGTCCTCGTCCGGGACGCGCGTGCCGAGTCCGGCCGGAAATGACCGTCGCAGGCCCTCGCCGGTGCCCGAGTACCACACCTCCTGGAACTCCCCGGTACCGCTCAGCACACGCTCCACGGCGGCGACGAGCACGGGATCGTCCATGGCACGCAAGGACGCCAGATCGACGCCGGTCAGGTCGGGCAGGAACTCGGTCCGTCCGGCGTCCTCACCAGGGCCAGCCGCCCATGTCCTGTGCTCCCCCACCCTCTGCTCCTCCCTGCCTGCGCCCGCCCCGTACGGCCACCGTGGCTGCCCAGTTCTTCCCGACAGACCGGAACCAGAAACCCTGCCCGGATCAACTCCGGTCAACCTCCGGCCAGTTGCTCCAGGTCTGCGACCACGGCCACCAGGGCGGGGCCAGTTCGGCCCACTCGCCCGGCACCGGCGCCCCGGCCTCGGCGGCCACCGGCTCCCGCTCGGCCCGCCGGGTCAGTTCCACGTCCGCCCAGTCCACCTCCCGCAGCGTTCCGACCAGCCGCCGCCACTGCTCCCCGGCCGCCCGGAACGCGCTCCGGGCCGCGCTGGGCCGCCCCAGCAGCGCCAGCACCGCGCCGCTGCCGTGCCGGGCGCGTGCGGACGTCACCGAGCCCGGGTCGCTGCCATGAGCGGACTCGGCCTCCCGTCCGGCGTTCTCGTACGCCTGCAGCGCGTCCATGAGCACCGGCGCGCCCGCCTGGTGCCAGCCCTCCAGCCGGACCCGTGCCAGCTGGAGCCATGCCTCGGCCCGTACGGCCGCGTCCCTGGTCGCGCGCACGGCCTGGCCGAGCAGATGCCGGCTCTCGAACAGGTCGGGCAGGAAGCCGAGATGGCGGAACCGCTGGGCGAGCGCGCTGCCGACCAGGCCCTGGAGCCGGCCCCGCTGCGCGGACCGGGCGGGCAGCGACTTCAGTGCCTCGCGCAGCACGTACTCGGCGCGGTCCACCACTCCCGCGCCGTCCGGTGCCGAGGCCCGCCTGAGCAGGGATTCACCCCAGGCGGTGAGGAGCGGTACGCGCCGGGCGCCGTCCGCCGGGGCGAGCAGCACGGCCCGCTCCCAAGCCGCGTCGGCCTCGCCGTACTCCGCTGCCGCGTCGTGGAAGGCGGCCAGCACGGCCAGGCACGGCAGCAGCAGCGCCGGGTCGTCCCCGGCGGCCTGGCGGGCGGCGCCCAGTGCCTGCCGGGTCTCGGCGTCCTCGGCCCCGGCCCCGCGCAGGGCCCGGGCCAGATCCAGCAGCGCGGGCGCCCGTACGGCATCGCAGGCGCCCTCCCGGCCCAGCAGCGTGCAGGCTTCCCGCAGTTCGGGCACGGCCGCGCCGGGCCGCCGCAGGTCGAGCAGGAGCCGGCCCCGCAGCAGAAGCCGCGAGCGGTGCGCGGCCGTCTCCCAGGGCACGGGCTCGCCGTACGCCCCGCCGGCTCCCCGGCCGGCGAGGCCGCCCCGGAGCGAAGCGTCCCGCGCCGGTACGACGGTCTCCTCGCCGCCCTGGTCCGCGTGTGCTGCGACGGCCTCCTCGCCACCCCGGTCGGCGTGTGCTGCGACGCCCCCCTCGCCGCCGCGGCCGACATGCGGTACGTCAGCCTCCTCGCCATCCCGGTCGGCGTGCGCTGCGACGGTCTCCTCGCCGCCCCTCTCGCCGTGTGGCCCGCCACCCTGCTCCTCCTGTGCCGGGCCGGTGTGCGGGGTGCGGGCTCGCACGCTGACGTGCGGCCAGGGCGGGGTGGCGGGGTCGAGGGTGCGCAGCGCCTCGGTGAGGTGGTCCGTCTCGGCCGTCAGCTGCCACAGCTCGCGTCGGCAGGCGGCCAGTTCCAGGGCGGCGTCGGCCCGCTCCCGGCCGTCGGCGGGGGCCGCCGCGTACGCCGCAGCCAGTTCGGTCGCGGCCTCCCGCAGCAGCCCGGGGCGCCGGCCCTCCGCCCGCGCGCCCGCCGTACCGGCCTCGGCGCGCAGCACGCGGCCGAGGACGAGGCGGGCCCGGACCGCGGGGGCGGGGCCGGGGACGCCGCCCGTGCCGTCCGTGGCGGCGCGGGCCTGTTCACGGGCCCGGCGCAGCATCTCCGGGTCGGCCAGTTGCTGCCACTGGGTGAGCAGCCGCTCGGCCTCGGCGAGCGGGTCCGGGGTGACCAGGTCCGGCAGGTAGAACCGCAGCACACGCGCGGGGATGCGGGCGAACAGCTCGGCCTCCACGCTGCCGCCGCCGTGCTGCGGGCCGGGGTCCTCGGTGAGGTGGCCGCTGCCGGCGGCCGGATCGTGGTCGGCGAGCCGGGCCGCGGCCAGCGCGGCGAAGTTGCGGGTGCCCTTGCCGAAGTGCCGTTCCACGTACGCCGAGCAGTGCTTGAGGACGAGGCCGGCGGTGTCCTGGTCGAGGGAGGCCAGGAGCAGGTCCTGCACCCGGGGCGAGTAGGTGAAGCAGGGCCGGCTCCCGGTGCCGGGCAGCTGCCGCAGCAGTCCGCCGAGGAGCACCTCGGCCAGTTCCATGGGGCCGGTGTCGGGCAGCATGGCGCGCTGCACCAGCTGCATCACGGGCAGGGTGAGGGGCGCGGCGGCGAGGTAGACGGCCAGCCGCAGGGCGCCGGTCGAGGCACCGGCGCGGAAGGCCCGCAGCAGTTCGTCGTCGCTGCGCGCCGGCGGGGCGGCGGCCGCGAACTCCGGTGCCGTGGCGGGGTGGGCGAAGGCGGCCCAGGCGTGCTCGCGGGTCGGTCCGGTGCCGGCGAGCAGCCGGGCGAAGGCCTCGAACGCCTCCGTGGTGGGCTGGAGCACCGGGACGGCCCGGGCACCGGGCGGCGGATCCTCCCAGGGTTCGTCCTCGGGCCGGAACTCCAGGCGCCCGCCGGTCTCGCCGGTACGGACGAGCAGCCCGGGTTCGGCGGGCAGCGCGGTACGGCCCCACAGCCGGGGCGGCAGCGGCTGGACCACGGCCAGCGGGGCGGTGCGCGGCCAGCCGTGCAGCAGGCGCTGGGCGGCGCCGTTCTGCCACAGGGGGCCGACGCAGTCGCTGATGACGAAGGTGAGCCGGCGCCCGCTGGGGTCGTGCAGTTCGTCGGCGGAGCGCAGCCGGGTGTGCCGGCCGGGACCGGCGGTCGTACCGACGAGGGGGCGGCCGGCGTCGTCGGCGTACAGCTGGTGGACGGCGACGGAGGCGAACGCGCCGGACTGCTGGCAGGCCTGGCGCAGTTCCTCGACCATCTGGCCCCAGACGGCCATGGCGGGCCCGGTGTCCATGAGCAGCTGGATGTGGCAGCGCCGGCGGCGGCCGGGCCGGGTGACGGGGAGCAGGATGCCGCTGGCGGCGGCCCGTTCGGCGGTGGCCGTCTCGTCGATCCGCTCGTCCTGGCCACGCGGGGAGGCGATGCGGTAGCGGCCGAGGGTGCGCAGGGCCTTCTGCAGGTCGAGCAGTCCGGGCAGGGCCGTCGCGGCGGGGGCGCGGACCGGGAAGGCCGCGGCCGTGCCGTCGGCGCGGGCGCGCGGGCCGGGGCTCGGGGTGTGCAGCGGGACGGCGGGGGCGGGGGTGTCCGCGCCGGGGGCCGGCGGGGTGGCCGGGTCGTCCGCCGCGGGGTCGCCGGGCGGTTCGGCGTCGGTCCCCGGGCCGGGCGGTGAGGCGGGGCCGGGGGCGGGCCTGCCGGAGTCGGGCGTGCCGGAGTCGGGCGTGCCGGGTCCGGGCGTGCCGGGTCCGGGCGTGCCGGTGCTGTCGTGGTGCGTGGCCGCGCCCAACCGGCGGGCCAGCCAGAGCGCGTCCGCCACGTCCTCGGCGGTCGGCTGGAGGCCGCCCTGGCGCAGTTTGCCGATCAGCTCCTCCAGGTGCATCCCCGGCACCCGCCTCTCACCTCGTGCGGTCGAGCGGTTGCATGAGCATCTCGGTGATCCGCTCCCGGGTGAGGCCCTGCGCATGCGGATCGTGCTGGGTGAGGAACAGGGCGTTGAGGAGCTGGTCGGCGGCGAGCACCTCGCCGGGCTCGCGGTCCAGGAACCGGCGGATCAGGTCGGCGCCCGCGGCGGCGCCGTCCGCGCCGAGGTGCGCCTCGACCATGGCGGTCAGCTGCTCCTCGCCCGGCGGGTCCAGCTCCAGCTGGATGCAGCGCCGCAACAGCGGGGCGGGGAAGTCCCGTTCGCCGTTGGAGGTCAGGACGATCACCGGGAAGGCGGTGCAGGCGATCCGTCCGCCGTGCACGGCCACCCGGTCGCCGTCGTGCGTGAGGACCTCGACCACGGGTTCCCGGTCGGCCAGCCGCTCCAGCTCGGGAATG
This sequence comes from Streptomyces sp. NPDC027663, assembly GCF_055566415.1. NCBI lineage: Bacteria > Bacillati > Actinomycetota > Actinomycetes > Kitasatosporales > Streptomycetaceae > Streptomyces > Streptomyces sp. NPDC027663. The sequence continues at coordinate 167,689 of NZ_JBVHSK010000002.1, forward strand.
GAGAACTCGCCCTCTTCCAGCGTGTTCAGCAGGTCGTTGGGCAGGTCGAGGTCGCTCTTGTCCAGCTCGTCGATGAGGAGGACGCGGGGCTTCCCGGCGGGCAGGAGGGCGGTGCCGAGCGGCCCGAGCCGGATGTAGGAGCCGATGCCCGAGGCGGCGCCACCGCCCCCGTCTTCTCCCCGGGCGCGCTCCAGCTGGACGTCCTGCAGCCGGGCTATGGCGTCGTACCGGTACAGGCCGTCCTGGAGCGTGGTGCGGCTGACGATGGGCCAGCGCAGCACCTTGCCCAGGCCGAGTTCGTGGGCGATCGCGTACGCCATGGTCGACTTGCCGGCCCCCGGGTTGCCGGTGACCAGGAGCGGCCGGCGCAGGTAGAGGGCCGCGTTGACGGCGTCCACCTCGTCGGGGCGGGGGGCGTAGTTCTCGACCAGCCGACGGCGCACGCCGAGCCGGCGGGCGCTGCTGGGGTCCTCCGGGCCGCTCTGCGCACCCTCCCGGGAGGCGGCGAAGTCGCGCCAGGGCGGCGGCGCCGGCAGCCGTTGCATGCCGTCGTGCGGCTGACCCACTCCGCGGTAGATCCGCCAGTCGTTCACCTTGGGCTCCTCCCGGCTCTGGTGATCGTGCAGCGGGCCCGGCCGTCCGACGTACGAGCGTACGCCTCCGCCGGCCGTCCCCGCCGAAATTCAAGGCGTCCGGTGACTCCCTTTCTCCCGCAGAACACTCGTGCGACTCAAGGGAGTTGACGGAGTGTCCGCTGCGGTGACGGGACCACCGGATCAGCCGCCGGGGGCGGCCAGCGGCGGCGGCCGCATGGTCTCCGTCCCGTACGGTGGCCGGTCCGGCGGATCGAACAGGACGGCGATCTTGCCGCGCAGGCCGAGCGCCCGTGCGGTGTCCGGGTCGGCCAGGCGGATGCGCAGGTCCCGGACCGGGCCGTGCAGCCCGTCCGCGTGCCCGGCGAGGCCCAGCAGCGCGGCGGCCTGGTCATGGAAGCCGGCGCATTCCGCGTGGTCGTGCCCGTCGCGGCGCCACAGCACCACCGGGTGCCCGGACCGCAGCGCGTCCCGCATCGCCGCGAACCCCTCGCCGCTGCCGACCGGACCGCAGTAGACGGGCACGGTCTCGTCGCTCATCGCCGACAGGGCCCCGTAGTAGGGATACTTCCCGCCGGCCCGGGGACCCGCCGGATGACACTCGCCAGGGGCCCGCCCGTGCAGCGCGCCGGGTGCCAGCGGTCCGTGCTGGACGCCCTTCCAGCGCCGGCGCCACTCCGGTGAGGGCGGCAGGCCGCCTCGCCGGACGTCCCGGACGACAACGGTGCGCCGTATCCCGAGCGGCAGCGCCCGTTCGTCCACGAAGTCGTCGTCCTCGTCGTCCTCGTCGTTCTCGTCGTTCTCGTCGTCCCCATCGGCCGCCTCGTTCCCCGCGTTCCCCGCGTCCTCGCCGTCGTGGTCCAGGGCACCGGGCGGCGGGCCCAGCGCGTCCGCGCCCGGGGCGGGCAGCAACTGCCACTCGTCCACCGGCAGATCGAACAGCTTGCGGGGCAGGAAGACCTCGATCGCGGCGAGGTGCTCCCCGTGGTCCCCCTGGCTGAGCGCCCGGGCCACCGGCTCCCGCAGCACCCGGGCCAGTTCCTCGGGCCGCGCGCCCCGGTCGTCACCGTCGACCGGCGTGACGTCCTGCCCGTCGTAGATCAGCTGCACACTCCAGGGATGCCGGCCGTAGGTGGCCGGGCCGACCTTGACCAGGACGTCGGTGCGGGTGTCGGAGGAATCGGAGGAACCAGAGGAAGGGGCGACGACGTGCGGTGCGACGCGGCCCCACTCGGGCGACTGGCCGAGGCCCCGTCCGAAGGCGGAGTCGCCGGGCGCGGGCGCGGCACCCGTGCAGCCGGCCCCGGCCGGGAGCGTCGTCCCGGCGCGCTCCGTGGCCAACGGCGTACCGACGCGCTCGACGGAAGCCGTCCGCTCCGCGGCCTCGCCCTGCGGGGGCACTTGGGCCGGGCCGCCGTCGACCCCGTCCAGCAGCGCGCGTATGGCGTCGCCGACCGCCCAGTGCCGGTGGCCCGCGGCCTGCCCGGCTATCCACTCGGTGAACGCCCGCAGCCGCCCCTCGTCCGGCTCCCCGGGGCGCGCCCGGCCGGCCCGGCGGGCGACCCGCGCCGCGTACAGCAGGACGGCGTCCAGGTCGACCAGCGTTCCGCCGCCGCCCGCTTCCAGGGTGCGCAGCCCGTACAGCAGACCGGCGCCCTCGCGCCAGGTCCGTACGTTCCGCAGCACCAGCGAGCGCAGGCGTTCGCCGCGCACCTGCTCCTTCACGTCCTCCACGAGGTGGACGACCTCACCCGCGCCGGCCGGCGGCGGCAGCTGGGCGAGATGGCCGTAGAGCCGGGTCCGCAGCTCGGCGGTGATGCCGGCGATCTCGGGCGCATGGCCGGGCAGGGCGGCCTGGAACGCGGTCCAGTGCGGGTACGGCGAGGGCGCGCCGAGGAGACTCGCATGGTGCAGGTCGTGCGCACGCAGCACCTCGCGCACCACCCGCCCGGCCTCCCGCGAGTCCAGCAGTTCGTACAGCGCGGTGACCGGAACGGCGACGCCCTCATCGCGCCGACGGCCCTTGATCACACCGATGACGGAACCGTGCCGCAGGTCGAGCACCGGTCCACCGGACAGCCCGCCGATCGGCAGGCTCCCGGCGAGCAGCAGGGCCCGGGCGTCGGACCCAGCGAGTTCGCCGGTGGCCTCGCGGATGCCCAGCTCGCCTGTCTGCACCGACCAGCCGTAGAGCCCGAGCGGGGTGCGCGGGCCGGCCTCCCGGTCGGCGAGCCACAGGCAGCGCACGTCGTCGGCGCCGCTCACACGGACCAGGGCCAGGTCGGGGAACGGCCAGGGGTCGCGCGCCGGTCCGGCTCCGTCGGGCCGCGGCACCACGACGACGGCCGTCCCGGTGCCGCTGCGCGGCTCCCAGGCGCCGACGGCGGTGCGCTCCTGCCAGGTCACGCTCAGGGGGCTCTCCCCTCGGCACACCGCGGCTCCCCCCTTCCCCACGACGTGGGCGCAGGTCAACAGCCAGCCCGGGGCGACGAAGAACCCCGACCCCCAGTACGAGTCACGGTCCGTTGCATACCCGTCACCCGGTGCGCCGATGCGTGCGAGCGAGGGGCGCACCATCTCGTCGAAGGCGCTCATACGACGCCGGGGGCCGGGGACTGGGGCGGTACGACAGCGCTGCCCGGCACCGCGGGGTCCGCGGCGTCCGCCGCCGAGGCGGGTTCGGTCCAGGTCAGGGACACGGTGAGGGAGGAGGTGCCGCCACCCTCCGCGATGGCGCTCACGATCTTGCCCGACTGCGCCGTCAGTTCGATTCCGAAACCGACCGACACCTCGACCGGAGCCGGTGTGTCCAGACCGGCGCGCAGGGAGCGCACGACACCACCGACCGTGCCGGCCAGTCCCCCTGCCATGTCGAGGATCCGGTCGCCGAGTCCGGTGTCCCGGAAGCCGTCCTCCTCCAGCGCGTCCTCGTCCGCCGCGCTGATCCTGGCCCAGACGACGGTCCCGTCGTCCAGACGCACACGTTCGACTCCTCCAGCCATGACGCCCCCGTTCGCCGATGGGAGAAGAAGGCTAACTCCCGGGAAGGGAGAGGGGGAGGGGGAGGGGAAGGGGAAGACGGCAGCCGACGACCGATACGGCGGATACCGCGGACACCGCGGACACCACGGCCACAGCGGAGACGGCGGAGACGGCGGAGACGGCGGGTATGGCCGATGATCGCCGGGATTCGGCCGACCGTCGCCCCTCGGGCCACGTCACGATCGCCGGGCTCCGCAGGGCCTGGTCGCCGGCTGCAGCTCGCCCACGCGCCCAGTGCCCACCCGCCTGTGCGCCTGTGCGCCTATGCGCCTATGCGCCTATGCGCCTATGCGCCTATGCGCCTACTCATCATCCTCGTCGTCGAGACGCGCGAGCCAGGTGGCCAGCCGCTCCACGGGCACCTCGAAGTCCGGGTTCAGATCCACAAACGTGCGCAGCTGCTCGGCGAGCCACTCGAAGGTGACCTCTTCCTCGCCACGCCGCTTCTCCAACTCCTCGATACCGCGGTCGGTGAAGTACATGGGCTCGCATCTCCTGCGTTCACATCCGGCTTGCTGAAACTCCCCACCAGCCTAGACGGCGCCGACACGCCCGGACGCACCCGCACCCGCACCGGCGCCCGCACCCACTTCGCACCCGCTCCCGTGCCGGACACGCCTGACGTACCCGACGCATCTGCGCACACCCGGTCCACGCCCGTCTCCATACCCGGCACCGCCGTCCCGGCTGCGGGTGGTCACACCAAAGAGCGCCTTGACTTGGCGCATGCGCGATATATCGTGTTTTCCAGAGGACGCGATATGGCGTGTCCGTACCGTGCCCCCCCGAGGAGGCCCCATGCCCGAGTGGTCCGTCCCCGAGCCGCAGAAGCTGACCTTCGACACGCCCGTGCACGACCTCCAGGTCCGCATCGTCAACGGCACCGTGAACGTCGTGGGCACGGACGATCGTTCCGCCCGCCTGGAGGTCTCGAAGATCGAAGGGCCTCCCCTGGTGGTCACCCAGAAGGGCACCACCCTGACCGTGGCGTACGAGGACCTGCCCTGGAAGGGCTTCCTCAAGTGGCTCGACCAGAAGGGCTGGCGCCGCACCGCCGTCGTCTCCCTCGCGGTCCCCGCCGACACCCGGGTCGAGGTGGGTGTGGTCGGCGCCGGCGCCGTCGTCTCGGGCATCCGGGCCGCGGCGGTGATCAAAGGCGTGAGCGGCGACACCACCCTGGTCGGCGTCTCGGGCCCGGTCCGCGCGGAGACCGTGTCGGGCAACCTGGAGGCCCAGGCGGTCACCGGCGACCTGCGCTACCACTCGGTCTCCGGGGACCTGACGGTGGTCGAAGGCTCCGGGCCCGCCGTCCGTGCGGACTCGGTCAGCGGCTCCATGATCGTCGACCTCGACCCGGACGGCCCCACGCAAGTCGGCCTGACCAGCGTCTCCGGCGAGATCGCCATCCGCCTGCCGCATCCGGCGGACGCCGAGGTGGAGGCGAACACGGCGAGCGGCACGATCTCCAACGCCTTCGAGGGACTGCGGGTGCACGGCCAGTGGGGCGCCCACAAGATCACCGGCAGGCTCGGCGCGGGCACCGCGCGACTCCGTGCCACCACGGTCTCCGGCTCGATCGCCCTGCTGCGCCGCCCGCCCCGGGAGGAAGCGGAGAACACCCCGCGGGAGACGGAACCACCGCAGACCCCGGGCCCCGGCAACGGCACCGGCCCCGACACCGGTCCCGGCGCGGGTCCCGCACCCCACCCGGCCGACGACGCCCCCGCCGTCCCGGGGGACAATTCCGTCTCCGGCCAGGACGCCGGCGCCAGCGGCGCCCCGGCCGACGGCACGACCGACAAGAAGGTGCTCTGACATGCCTCCCGTCTTCGCCCACGGACGCCTCCGCCTGTACCTGCTCAAGCTGCTCGACGAGGCCCCGCGCCACGGCTACGAGGTGATCAGGCTCCTGGAGGAACGCTTCCAGGGGCTGTACGCCCCGTCGGCGGGCACGGTCTACCCCCGCCTGGCGAAGCTCGAGGCGGAGGGCCTGGTCCGGCACACCACCGAGGGCGGCCGCAAGGTGTACGCCATCACGGACGCCGGCCGCGCCGAACTCGCCGAGCGCAGCGGTGAACTGGCCGACCTGGAGCTGGAGATCCGTGAGTCGGTCGCGGAGCTGGCCGCCGAGATCAGGGCCGATGTGCGCGGCGCGGCCGGCGACCTGCGCCGCGAGATGCGTGCGGCGGCCTCCGAGGCCCGCCGGGGCACCGGGGCGGCCGGCAGCGGCCCCTTCGGGGAGCAGGGGGAGCCGGGCGACAAGGAGGCCTGGAAGGCCGCCAAGGAGGAGATGCGCCGGATCAAGCAGGAGTGGAAGGAGCAGGCCCGCCGCGCCAAGGACGAGAGCCGCCGGGCCCGTGAGGAGGCCCAGCGGGCTCGCCGCCAGGCCCAGGAGGCACAGGCCCGGGCGCAGGCTCAGGCGCAGGAGGAGATGCAGCGCATCGCCCGCCGGGTCCAGGACCGCGTCCAGGACCACTTCACACGTGGCGACTGGCCGACCGGCGTCCGCGAGGGCCTTACGGAACTGGCCAAGGAATTCGGCGAGTTCGGCAAGGGGTTCGGCAAGGACCGGGGCTTCGGTCGCACCGCCGAGGACCCCGGCAAGGGCACGGCGGCACCGGAGTACTCCACCACCGCGCAGGACTTCCCCGCCGAGTACGCACCGTCCTGGGCTCACGAGGCCTCCACCGGCGACCCGGCCCGCGACCTGGACCGCCTCCTCGACCGTTTCCGCGACGACATCCGCGACGCGGCCCGCGACCACGGCGTGACCGAGAACCAGTTGCACGACGCCCGCCGCCACCTGTCGGCGGCGGCGAACCACATCGGGGCGATACTGCGCGGTCCCAAGGCCTGAGCCGCCCGCCCCCGGCGGCGCACCCCGCCGTGCACCGCCGGCCGTCCCGTGCGGACACCCGCCGCGGCCGGTCCACCCGAACACCCTCGGCCCGAACGGTCACCGCCTCACACGGGCGCCCTCGGCCCGAACGGTCACCGCCCCATCCTGGCACCCTCGGCCCAAGCGATCGCCGCCTCATCCGGGCGCCCTCGGCCCGAGTGGGCAGCGTCAGCCGGCCTGGGCCGTTCCCTGGCCGTAGAGGACCCGCCGGACCGACTCGTAGGTCACCCCGTGGTCGGCGAGGACTTCGGCGGGAACGCCGGGCCGCACGGTGAGGGCGAGCAGGATGTGCTCGTCGCCGATGTGCCGGTCACGGTGGTCGAGGGCGGTGCGCAGCGCGCCCTCCAGGACGCCCTTCGCGTCACGGCCGAAGGAGCGGCGCCCCGACCACCAGCCCCGGTCCCGGCGGTCGCCGGACATCGCCCCGGCACCGTGCACCTCCTCGACCCGGGCGACGATCTCGCCGACATCGATCCCGAGTCCGGCCAGCGCGTCCGCCTCGGCCCGGGACAGGCCGGCCCGCCGCCGCGCCTCGCCCAGCGCCTCCCGTACGGACTCCTTGCGCTCCGCGAGCCCGAGCGCGGCCAGCGCGAAGGAGGCGCGGCTCGCCTCGCGGTCGAGGAGGGCGAGCAGCAGATGCTCGGCACCGACGGACTGCGTCCCTTCGCGCTCCCCGTGCTCGACCGCGCCCCGTACGACCTCCCGGGCGTCCCTGGTGAAGCGTTCGAACATCACTGCCTCCCGTACTTCTTGTGCACGGCCTGCCTGCTGACACCCAGCTCCGCGGCGATCTCCTGCCACGACCAGCCTTGATTGCGCGCGCTGCGCACCTGTACCGCCTCCAGCTGTTCCAGCACCCTGCGGAGCGCGGCCACGGCACGCAGCCCCACCCGCGGATCGCGGTCACCGGCACGCTGGGCGAGATCCGTCGCCTCGGTCATGATGTCAACCTACGTTGACACCCGGGCCACGTCAACCAAAGTTGACAGCAGAGTCGGGAAAAAGGGCGGGCCCGGCACTCCGGACCCGCCCGGCCGTCCCCCGCGAGAGGGGTTCAGGAGTTGGTGAGCACGATCTTCCCGAACTGCTCCCCGGAGGCGAGCCGTTCGAAGCCCTCTCGGGCCCGGTCCAGCGGCAGCTCCTCGTCGATGACGGGCCGTACGCCGGTCGCGGCGCAGAAGGAGAGCAGGTCCTCCAGCTCGTCCTTGGTGCCCATGGTCGAGCCGACCACCTTCAGCTCCAGGAAGAAGATCCGGGTCAGCTCGGCGTGCGAGGGCCGGTCCCCGCTGGTGGCACCGGAGATGACGATCGTGCCGCCGGGCCGCAGGGACTTCACCGAGTGGGACCAGGTGGCCGCGCCCACGGTCTCGATGACGGCGTCGACGCGCTGCGGCAGCCGGGCCCCCGACTCCACCGCCTCGACCGCACCCAGTTCCAGGGCCCGCTTCCGCTTCGCCTCGTCCCGGCTCGTGGCGAAGACGCGCAGACCCGCCGCCTTGCCCAGCACGATCGCGGCCGTGGCGACACCGCCGCCCGCGCCCTGCACGAGGACCGAGTCGCCGGGTCGTACGCCGGCGTTGGTGAACAGCATGCGGTACGCGGTCAGCCAGGCGGTCGGCAGACAGGCGGCCTCCGCGAAGGACAGCTCCTTCGGCTTGGGCAGGACGTTCCAGGTCGGCACGGCGACCTGTTCGGCGAAGGTGCCCTGATAGCGCTCGGTGAGGATGGAGCGCGGCTCGTCGGGGCCGACGCCATGGCCGCTCTGGCCGATGACGGAGTGCAGGACGACCTCGTTGCCGTCCGCGTCGACGCCGGCCGCGTCACAGCCGAGGATCATCGGCAGCCGGCCCTCCGGGAGGCCGACGCCGCGCAGGGACCAGAGGTCGTGGTGGTTCAGGGATGCGGCCCGCACATTGATGGTGCTCCAGCCGGGACGGTCCTCGGGAGCCGGGCGCTCCCCCAACTCGAGGCCGGTGAGCGGCTGGTCGCGGTCGATTCGGGCGGCGTAGACAGCGAACATGCAGCAGACGATAGGGGCACTGATCAGCGGACGGAACTGCGCGGGTCTGTGACACATGCCCTCTTGCGCAGGGGCACCCGTCCAGCGCAGCCGAGTCACCGGAGCACCTCACCACACCCGGGACCGCAACGCCCCCCAGGGCACCGCACCGACACCAGGGACTTCAGCGCCCCTCAGGGCACCGCACCGACACCCGGGACCGCAACGCCCCTCAGGGCGCTTCATCAACGCCCGAGACGGGCGGGCGGGAAAAGAAATGGTCCCGCCCAAACGGACGGGACCATTCAGTGCAACGTCAGCGACGTGCGACGCCCTCGGCACGAGCAGCCGCAGCCACCGCAGCCGTGACGGCCGGAGCGACCCGCTCATCGAACGGCGACGGAATCACGTAGTCGGCGGCGAGATCGTCACCCACCACCGCGGCCAGGGCCTCGGCAGCGGCGATCTTCATGCCCTCGGTGATCCGCGAGGCCCGCACCTGCAGCGCGCCCGCGAAGATCCCGGGGAAGGCCAGCACGTTGTTGATCTGGTTCGGGAAGTCCGAGCGCCCGGTGGCGACGACCGCCGCGTACTTGTGCGCGACGTCCGGGTGCACCTCCGGGTTCGGGTTGGCCATCGCGAACACGAAGGCACCCTCGGCCATGGAGGCCACGGCTTCCTCGGGGACCGTACCGCCGGAGACGCCGATGAAGACGTCGGCGCCCGAGAGGGCGTCCTCCAGCGAACCGGTGAGGCCGGCCTTGTTCGTGAACCCGGCCAGCTCGCGCTTCACCGAGGTCAGGTCCTCCCTGTCCGCCGACACGACGCCCTTGCGGTCCGCCACGGCCACGTCCCCGATGCCGGCCTCGACCAGCATCTTGGCGATGGCGACACCGGCCGCGCCGGCGCCCGAGATCACGGCGCGCAGCTGGCCGATCTCACGCCGGCTGAGCCGCGCCGCGTTGCGCAGCGCCGCGAGCGTCACGACGGCCGTACCGTGCTGGTCGTCGTGGAAGACCGGGATGTCCAGGCGCTCCTGCAGCCGGCGCTCGATCTCGAAGCACCGGGGCGCAGAAATGTCCTCGAGGTTCACTCCGCCGAACGAGGGAGCGAGCCGGACGACGGTCTCGACGATGTCGTCCACGTCGGTGCAGTCGAGCGCGATGGGCACCGCGTCGACGCCGCCGAACTGCTTGAAGAGGATCGCCTTGCCCTCCATCACGGGGAGGGAGGCCTGGGGACCGATGTCCCCGAGTCCGAGCACGGCGGTACCGTCGGTCACGACGGCGACCACCGACGACTTCCACGTGTAGTCGTTGACCAGCTCCGGCTGTTCCGCGATCGCGGTGCACACGCGCGCGACGCCGGGCGTGTACGCGAGGGAAAGGTCGTCCTTGTCGCGGACCGGCACGGTGGCCTGCACGGCCATCTTGCCGCCACGGTGCAGCGCGAACACCGGATCGAAGGAATCGAGGGGCTCGGCCCCGCCGTCCTGGTCCGTTTTGCCGTCGCTGCGAGGATTGACGATCTCCGCTGCCACTTTGTCTTACCCCTTAGGTATGCATGGTTTGAGGGTCGACCACTCCTGGTGAGGGGTGGGCGGGCACCACGTACAGCTCGATTGCGGATACGTACGAGCCGTACGCGACGGGCGCGCCGCACACGCGCCCTGAGCCCCGGATGAGGGGTGTAAAGAACCTTCTTACCGGACGGACGGTGCCGCGACGAGTCCATTAGGTGCAAGGTCACATCCAGGAACCGGAAAGCGACGCCGCGGTGACGCGCGGCCGACGGGCCGGTTCGGCGTGAAAACGCCCAGGACCGGACTGACCGCATCGTGAGACATGCTGAAGATTTTCCGGCCGGAGCGCTGGATTCCCGCAGATGGTTCGGCGGCTATGGACCGGTGTTGTACCGACCTGATGCGATTCGGGGGCCACCCGTTATCCGATTTTGACATAGCAACGCCCCTGAATGGCCGAGTCCGAATGGCAAGATGCCGTAAACCCACGAGGTCGCGACACCCGAAGGTGTGTGTTTCCGTCGACCCATCGGCAACTCTTCCCATCCGCCGGAGGAACCACGATGACCGCAAGCTCCACCCGTCGTACCAGCGCCGTGCGCTCCCGTCTGGCCGCGGTCGGTGCGATCGCGGTCGCAGGCGCCCTGCTGCTCACCGGCTGCGGTGACCAGACCCAGAACAAGGACAAGGACTCCGGCAGCGCGTCCGCCAACAGCGCCCCGCTCGCCGACAAGCTCCCGCAGGACATCCGCAACAAGGGTGTCATCCGGGTCGGATCCGACATCGCGTACGCGCCGGTGGAGTACAAGGACGACTCCGGCAAGGTCGTCGGCCTCGACCCCGACCTGGCGGCGGCCCTGGGCAAGCAGCTCGGCGTGAAGCTCGAGTTCCAGAACGGCACGTTCGACGCCCTGCTCACCGGTCTGCGCTCGGATCGCTACGACATCGCGATGTCGGCCATGACGGACAACAAGAACCGTCAGGAGGGCATCGACCCGGACACCAACAAGAAGGTCGGTGAGGGCGTCGACTTCGTCGACTACCTGACCGCCGGCGTCTCGATCTACACCCGCAAGGGCGACACCAAGGGCATCACGACCTGGGACGACCTGTGCGGCAAGAAGCTCGCCGTGCAGCGCGGCACCACCTCGGAGGACATGGCCAAGGCGCAGGCCAAGAAGTGTCCTGGCGGCAAGAAGCTCGCCATCGAGGCCTTCGACGACAACCAGCAGGCCCAGACCCGGCTGCGCTCGGGCGGCGCGGACGCCGTGTCCGCCGACTTCCCGGTGGCCGCGTGGGCGGTGAAGACCTCCGGCGGCGGCAAGGACTTCGAGATCGTCGGTGACCAGGTCGAGGCGGCCCCGTACGGCATCGCCGTCGCCAAGAAGGAGACCCAGCTGCGGGACGCCCTCCAGGCCGCGATGGACGCGATCATCAAGAACGGCGAGTACAAGCAGATCCTCGAGAAGTGGGGCGCCCAGGACGGCGCCGTCACCAAGTCCGTGATCAACGGCGGCAAGTGACCGCGTAAGCCCGAGCGGCCACTGAGAGGCAACACCCGTGACTGACATCGACAAGACGGCGGGACCGGCGCACACGCCCCCGGCCGGCGCGGAGGCCATCAAGGCCATCCCGGTCCGGCACTACGGGCGGTACGTCGCCGCCGTCATCGCGATCGCGCTCTTCGCCGCGATCATCTACGCCTTCAGCCAGGGCCAGATCAACTGGCAGGCGGTTCCCGACTACTTCTTCGACGACCGGATCATGACCGGCGTTTACAAGACGCTGCTGCTGACGGTCATCTCGATGCTGATCGGCATCGTCGGCGGCATCCTCCTTGCGGTGATGCGGCTGTCCAAGAACCCGGTGACCTCGTCGATCGCCTGGTTCTACATCTGGTTCTTCCGCGGCACCCCGGTCCTGGTGCAGTTGTTCCTCTGGTTCAACCTGGGCCTGGTCTTCCAGTACATCAACCTGATGCCGCTCTACAAGGACGAGTGGTCGAACTTCATGACGCCGCTGCTGACGGCGTTGCTCGGCCTGGGTCTGAACGAAGCGGCGTACATGGCCGAGATCTGCCGGGCCGGCCTGCTCGCGGTGGACGAGGGCCAGACCGAGGCGGCCCATGCTCTCGGCATGAGCCACGGCAAGACCCTGCTCCGGATCGTCATCCCGCAGGCGATGCGCGTGATCGTGCCCCCCACGGGCAACGAAGTGATCAACATGCTGAAGACGACCTCGCTCGTGGCGGCCGTCCAGTATCCCGAGCTGTTCCGCTACGCGCAGGACATCGGCCAGAACTCCGGCGCACCGGTGGAGATGTACTTCCTCGCCGCGGCCTGGTACCTGATCATGACCTCGGTCCTGAGCGTGGGCCAGTACTACATCGAGCGGTACTACGCCCGTGGCTCCAGCCGCCAGCTGCCGGCGACGCCGTGGCAGAAGGTGAAGGCGAACATGCTGTCGCTGGGTCGCCCGAAGGGAGCGGTGGGCGCATGACCGACAAGCTGAGCAAGACGCAGGACACCCCGCCGAAGAGCACCGTCCCGATGGTCAAGGCGGAGGGCGTCCACAAGTCCTTCGGCCACGTCGAGGTGCTCAAGGGCATCGACCTGGAGGTGAAGCCGGGCGAGGTGTTCTGCCTCATCGGCCCCTCCGGCTCCGGCAAGTCGACCTTCCTGCGGTGCATCAACCACCTGGAGAAGATCAACGCCGGCCGGCTGTACGTCGACGGCGAGCTGGTCGGCTACCGCCAGCAGGGCGAGAAGCTGTACGAGCTGCGTGACCGCGAGGTCGCCATGAAGCGCCGGGACATCGGCATGGTCTTCCAGCGCTTCAACCTGTTCCCGCACATGACCGCGCTGGAGAACGTCATGGAGGCGCCGGTGCAGGTCAAGGGCGTGAACCGGACGCAGGCCAGGGAGCGCGCCATGCAGCTGCTGGACCGCGTAGGCCTGGCCGACCGGGCGGGGCACTACCCCTCGCAGCTCTCCGGCGGCCAGCAGCAGCGGGTGGCGATCGCCCGGGCCCTGGCGATGGACCCGAAGCTGATGCTGTTCGACGAGCCGACCTCGGCCCTGGACCCGGAGCTGGTCGGTGACGTCCTGGACGTCATGCGGGACCTCGCCGAGTCCGGTATGACCATGGTCGTCGTCACCCACGAGATGGGCTTCGCCCGCGAGGTGGGCGACAGCCTGGTGTTCATGGACGGCGGTGTGGTGGTGGAATCCGGCCACCCTCGGGACGTCCTGACGAACCCGCAGCACGAGCGGACGCAGTCGTTCCTGTCGAAGGTGCTGTGACGTTCCGCCGGTAGCGCCGGCGTCCGACTGCGGGCCGGCTGTGGCTGGTCGCGCAGTTCCCCACGCCCCTTCGGGGCCGCGGGGGGACTGCGGGAGGGCGGTACGAGACCACTCGTACCGCCCTCCCGCATGTCCGGGGCCGGGCTCTGCTTCACGGCGAGCAGCAGGGTGTCCGACGGCGCCGCCCACACCGCCCGGGCTTCCGCGAACCCCTTCTCCTGTATGGACGCCCCGTCCGGCTCTTGCCGGGCGGGGCGGACTCATGCATCCAGGGTGATCAATGACGCGAAACAACCGCACGTCAGAAGGGTGAAGATCGATACAGTGTGGTTGACGCGCGCACCCGGTCAGGACGGCGTCGCAGGAGTCGTACGGCAGCTTCGCCGGCCACTCGCGGTCCTTGAGGCCGGCGGTGACGAAGGAGACGCGGTCGTCACCCTCGAAGGTGCCGCGCGCGAGGGCGAGCAGGGCCGGGTCGAGGTCGACGCCGGTGCTGGTGGCCTCGGGGAAGCGCTGGAGCAGCCGGGCGGTGAGGGTGCCGGTGCCGCACGCGAGGTCGAGTACGCGCCGGACCGTGCCGACGAGCGCCTCGACCATGTCGAGCATGATCCGGAAGCACTCCTCGCGGTCCGGCATGTACCACTCCTGCTGCCGGTCTCAGCTCTCCTGCCATGCGGCCCAGTCGGTTCCGGTACTGGTGGTCATGGAAACCCGGTCTCGTCCCACTCGCGTAATACCCTGGAAGCACGACCGTCTCTTACCCGCCCGCAGACACGACCATAGAGCGCCACCGTAAGGACTACAAGTGGAACTGGCCTATTACTCGGACTACGCGGTACGTCTCGTGAACAGCGAGGAACCGGCCCGGGGCAAGGACTCTCTGACCTCGGTCGAGGCCGTCCGCGACCTGTTCGGCGTCAACGCGTCGGCGGCCCGCCGCGCCACCGACGCCGATGTCACGCGCTTCCGCTCGGTCCGGGGCCGGCTGCGCGCGGTCTTCGAGGCCGCCGACAAGGACGACGAGACCCTCGCCGTCGACCTGCTGAACTCGCTGCTGCTGGAGTTCCCGGTCAGCCCGCAGATCTCCGGGCACGACCACCGCGACGACGACGGCCGCCCCCTGTGGCACATGCACCTGGCCGACCACCCGTCCAACGCCACCGCGGGCTACGCGGCGATCGCGGCGATGGGCCTGGCCTTCCATCTGACCGAGTACGGCGTCGACCGCCTCGGCCTGTGCGAAGCCGCACCCTGCCGCAACGCCTACCTCGACACCTCCACGAACCGCTCCCGGCGCTACTGCTCGGACCGCTGCGCGACCCGCGCCAACGTGGCCGCCTACCGGGCCCGCAAGCGCCTGGAGGCCGACCGGTCGGGCAGCAGCGGCCTGGCGGCGGACAGCGTCCAGCGCAGCAGCGCGAGCGGCGAGCGCTGACCGGCCTTGCGCGGCCGGAACCGCAGCCACGCCTTCCCCAGGATCAGCTCCTCGGGCACGACCCCGTAGTCGGTACTGTCCCCACCCGCGTACGGGTTGTCCCCGAGCACCCACCAGCCGCCCTCGCGCCGCTCCACGGCCCGCTTCACGACCAGCAGGTCCTGCTGGAACGGATGACGAAGGACCACCACGTCCCCGGGCCTGACCGCACCCCCGTACCGCACCAGCAGCCGATCCCCGTGGTGCAGCGTCGGCACCATGGACGGGCCGGTCACCTCGGCCAGCCCCAAGAGCGCCCCGGCCCTCCCCCGATCGGTCTCCTGCGACAGCTCCGGCATCCCGGCACCTCCCCGGTCCGTTCCTCCACCAGTCTCAGTCTCACCCTGGACTTTTGTCCTAAGCCCTAGGGGGCACCCGAGAAATCGCCTTCCTCAGGGAGTAATGTCGCACCTGAGAAGACGATCACGAGGAAGGAATGCTCCATGCTTTCCCGCCTGTTTGCCCCCAAGGTCAAGGTCAGCGCCCACTGCGACCTGCCCTGCGGCGTGTACGACCCGGCCCAGGCCCGCATCGAGGCGGAGTCGGTGAAGGCCGTCCAGGAGAAGATGGCCGGCAACGACGACCCCCACTTCCAGGCGCGCGCCACCGTCATCAAGGAGCAGCGCGCGGAGCTCGCGAAGCACCACGTCTCCGTGCTCTGGAGCGACTACTTCAAGCCGCCGCACTTCGAGAAGTACCCGGAGCTGCACCAGCTGGTCAACGACACCCTGAAGGCCCTCTCGGCCGCCAAGGCGTCCACCGACCCGGCGACGGGCCAGAAGGCTCTGGACTACATCGCCCAGATCGACAAGATCTTCTGGGAGACCAAGAAGGCCTGACCCAGGGCGATGGAGAGCTGCCCATCCGGGAATTCCGGGTGGGCAGCTCTCGCTTTCCCGGGGCGGCCGAGGGGGACGGGATCCCTCTTCGTCCGGCTCAGTGGAACTGCGGCACGATCAAGTAGATCCCGTACGCCACCACCGCCGCGCAGGCGAGGAAGCACAGGGCCGCCTGTGCCCGGCCGACGGCGGAGCCTCCGGTACCGGGTCCCTCGGCGCGGGACAGGCCCAGGACACCGACGGTGAAGACGACGACCACGGCGATGGCCGTGGCGGCGGTGTCGTGGAACCCGTTCGTGAAGTCGAACGCCAGTGCCGTGACGATGACGACCGCCACGAGGAACGTGATGTGGTCCATTCCTCACGGCAAACAAGGGCAGGTCAATGACCGGACAACTGGAGGGAAAACGCTCCGTCGAGCGCGGGGAACTGTGCTGTGTGGTCCTGTGCGAAGCTGAGGGAATGACCGCCCTGGAGGACCTGAGACGGCTGCGCCGTGTGCGCGACCGCATGGACCGCGAGTATGCCGAGCCGCTCGACATGACCGAGCTGGCCCGCGACGCCCTGATGTCCCCGGGTCACTTCCAGCGCAGCTTCCGCAAGGCGTTCGGGGAGACGCCGTACACCTATCTGATGACCCGCCGTATCGAGCGGGCCAAGGCGTTGCTGCGGCAGGGGGACCTCACGGTGACCGAGGTGTGCCTGGCGGTCGGCTGTACCTCGCTCGGTTCCTTCAGTTCCCGTTTCACCGAGCTGGTCGGCGAGACCCCTAGCGCCTACCGCGCCCGCGACCACGAGGAGAGCGCGGTCGTCCCGTCCTGCGTGGCCCGTCGGCTGACCCGCCCGCGCCGCCGCCCGTACTGAGGCACGGGCAGCCCGCCGGTTCTAGGGTGAGGCCATGGACGTGAAACTCGCGCAGTGTTTCATCGCGGTGGACGACCACGACAAGGCCATCGCCTTCTACCGCGATGTGCTCGGTCTGGAGATCCGCAACGACGTGGGCTTCGAGGGAATGCGCTGGGTGACCCTGGGCTCCCCGCTCCAGCCGGACGTGGAGATCGTCCTGGAGCCGCCGGACGCGAGCCCGGACGCCTCGCCCGCGGACAAGCAGGCGCTCAACGAACTCCTCGCCAAGGGCCTGCTGCGCGGGGTCATCTTCACCACGCCCGACTGCGACGCGCTGTACGAGCGGGTGCGGGAGTCCGGCGCCGACGTGCTGCAGGAGCCGGCGGACCAGCCGTACGGGGTGCGCGACTGCGCCTTCCGGGACCCGGCGGGCAACCAGCTCCGCTTCATCGAGCGCCCCACGGGCTGAGGTCCCGCACGGGCGCCCCACAGGGGGAATCCCCCGGTTCGGGCGCCTCACGGCCTGGGTTCCCGTACGCGCGCGCCCACGGGGTGAATCCCTCGATTCGGGCGCCCCACGGCCGCCTGAGTTCCCGTACGCGGGCGCCCCACGGGCCGAGACACCGCACTCGGGCGGCCCGCCGAATCCTCTTCCCCGGCTGCCGGCACGCCCCGCCTACACTCCGGCCATGGTCATTCGCTGGACGTATGCATTCGCCGACCGCCCCGCCGCGCGCTTCGCCGGCGCGTGCGCGTTCTGGACGTCCGTCACGGGGACGCGGCTGTCCGACTTCCGGGGCGAGGAAGGGGAGTTCGTGACACTGCTGCCCGAGGGCACGGACCCGGGCGTGAAGCTCCAGGGCATCCGCGAGGGGGACGGCGGTACCCACATCGACCTGTGCGCCGAGAACGTACGGGAGCTGATCGCGCTCGCCCGCCGGCTCGGTGCCGCTCTCGTGGCGGACCACGACGACTGGGCCGTACTGCGTTCTCCCGGAGGCCAGTTGTTCTGCGCCGTGCCCTGGCACGGGGAGACCGTACGGCCGCCGGTGGCGTCCGGCAGCCGCCTGGACCAGGTGTGCCTGGACATCCCGCCGTCCTGGTACGACACCGAGACCGCGTTCTGGGCCAGGCTGACCGGATGGGAGCAACGGGCGGGCTCACGGCCGGAGTTCTCGGTGCTGCTGCCGCCGGCAGGCTTCCCGGTCCGGCTGCTGCTCCAGCGGCTCGACGAGGAGCGCCCGGCCTCCGCCCACCTCGACCTCGCCTGCACGGACATCGCCGCGGTCCGTACCCGGCACGAGAAGCTGGGTGCCGTCCTCGTCCGCGAGGGCGCCCACTGGACCGTGATGCGCGATCCGGCGGGCAGCACGTACTGCCTGACCGGCCGCGACCCGGAGACGGGCGGCCTGCCCGACGGCGACACCCGGGCAGGCACCGTCGCGGTGTAGGGCGTCAGCCCGCCACCGGCGGTCACGGCCACCGCCCGCAGCCCGCAGCCCGCACCACCAGCGGAAACGCACACCCACCGGCGGAAGCGCACACCCACCAGCGGAAGCGCACCTCGCCTACGCCGTCATCCCCAGGGCTCCACGTCCACCACGGCCGCGACCGGCACCGGCCCGTACACGTGCGGGAACTCTTCCCCGCCCGGCTCGACGGACTCGTACTTCACCGGCACCCCGGTCAGAGCCGGGTCGACGACCAGGACGACCAGCTCGTCCGGGCCGTCGTAGTCGCCGTAGAGGAACTCCGCGATGCGCGGGAGCTGTTCCCGGGTGGAGAAGTGGATGAAGCCCTCCTGCTGGAGGGTGCGACCCCGGGTCGACACCTCGTAGGTGCCGTGCTCGCGCGCCGCGTCCCACAGGGAGCGCTCGGTGACGTGCACGATGTACGGAAGTTTCGGCATGCGCCCACGCTACGGTGTCTCCCGGGCCGTCGACGCGCTCAGACCGCGCGGTTCTCCGCGCCCGCCGCCGAAGGCTTCTCGCTGCTGCCCGTGGGTCGCTCCGGGGCACCGGCGGTCCGACCCTCCTCGGCGGTCCGGCCTGTCCCGGCGGTCCGACCCTCCTCGGCGGTCCGGCCTGTCCCGGCGGTGCGGCCGGTCCCTGCGGGCCGGCCGTCGTCGGCGTGGGACGGGCAGTCGGGGTTGCGGCACGGGCCGGGGCCCCAGACCGGCACCCACGCGCCCAGGGTCTTGTGCCGCTTGACGACCGTGTCGACGGGCTGTCCGCAGTCGGGACAGACACGTTGCTCGCTGTCCATGACCTCAGGGTAGAACCGCGGCAGGCTCAGCGCTTCCTGCCGTACGTCCGCACCAGCACGCCGTTGCCGAAGGTGCGCACGGAGTCCAGCGTGAACTCCTTCAGGTCCAGGCCGGTGCCGAACATCGGCATGCCCTTGCCGTAGACGAGCGGGTAGGTCTTGATGACGAGTTCGTCGATCTCGTCGAGCAGGGATCCGGCGAGCTGCGAACCGCCGCACAGATAGATGCCGAGCCCGCCCTCCTCGGCCTTCAGCGCTCGGACCCGGCCGGTCACGTCGTCCGCCACCACCTCGACGTTCGGGTCGGGCGACGCACCGAGGGTGCGGGAGGCGACGATCTCGCGCAGGTGGGAGTACGGGCTGGTGATGCCCTCCTTCAGGGCCAGCTCGTAGCTGCCCCGGCCCTGGATGACGGTGTCGAACCGCCGGTTCTCCAGGTGGTCGATGCCGAGCTGCTTGCGGATCTGGGTGGGTACGTGCTCCGGGAACTCCTCGCGGAGGAAACCGAGGTACTCCTCGTCGAGGAAGCGGTACATCGCGGTGGCGTCGCCCTGCTCGTCCCCGATGAAGCCGTCGAGCGAGCAGGCGATGAGGTACGTGAGCTTGCGCAAGCTGTTCTCTTTTCGTGGGGGTGGGGAACGGCCATGACAGCCACTTCGCTTGTAGTGGTTCATTTGTAGTACTCCATCCGTCGTGGTGCAAGGGGATTGCGGGCCGAAGGAGATCACGGCTCTCGGACACGACAGCGGGCCCCGCACACTGTGGGTGTGTGCGAGGCCCGCCTGGCCGGAGCACCACCGGTGACCGTGCGGGGTCAGGAGCCGCACGGTCCCGGGTCTCCGGGTCCTCACAGCCGCCGGGGACGGCGGCGTTCAGCTGTGGCGCCGGGTCACGAACTCGGCGAGCGCGAGCAGACCGCCCGCCGCCTCCGGATCGGGCACCGCCCGGGACAGTTCCTGCATCGCGCCGGCCATCCGGTCGGCCGCCTCCGCCTGCGCCCAGTCCCGGCCGCCGGCCCGCTCGACGGCCAGCGCCGTACGCGCGATCTCGCCGGCCTCCGCCTCCTCCGCGAGGTGCGGCTTCCCGTACAGCACGGCGAGTTCGGCCGCCGCCGGGGTGCCGGAGGTGAGCGCCGCCACCACCGGCAGGGACTTCTTGCGGGCGGCCAGATCCGCTCCGGCCGGCTTGCCGGTGCGCTGCGGGTCCCCCCATATGCCGATGACGTCGTCGATCAGCTGGAAGGCGAGCCCCGCCTGGCGGCCGAAGCCGTCCAGTGCGGCCACCTCCTCCTCCCCGGCGCCCGCGTACAGCGCACCCACGGCACAGGCACAGCCCAGCAGCGCGCCGGTCTTGGCCTCGGCCATGGCGAGCACCTCGTCCAGGGTGACCGCGTCCGGCGCACGCTGTTCCATCTCGGTGTCGGCGTGCTGGCCGGCGCACAGTTCCACGACACAGTCCGCGAGCCGGGCCGCGGCCGGGACGGCGGCCGGGTGCGGGTCCTCGGCGAGCAGCCGGAGGGCCAGCGCCTGGAGGGCGTCACCGGCGAGGATCGCGCCGGCGTCGCCGAACACGGTCCAGGCCGTGGGCCGGTGCCGGCGGGAGCTGTCCCGGTCCATCACGTCGTCGTGCAGCAACGTGAAGTTGTGGACCACTTCGACCGCTGCCGCCGCCCGGACGGCCGCCATCCGGGCTGCCGTGCCGCCGAGCGCCGCTGCAGCCGCCAGGACCAGCGCGGGCCTTATCGCCTTGCCCGCGTTGCCCCCCGCCGGGCTGCCGTCCACGTGTTCCCAGCCGAAGTGGTAGAGCGCGACCCGGCGCATGGAACCGGGCAGTGACTCGACGGCCGCCCTCAGCTCCGGGTCGACCAGGGCGCGGGTGCGCTCCAGCAGCGCGGCCACCTCCTGCCCGTCGAGCGGACCGGCGCCACCGGCCTTCTCCCCCTGATCATCCGCTGTGCCGGGCCGCGGCACACCGGGGGGAGGCTGTTCGGTCTCCGTCATGGACTCGGCCATGCATCCCCCTCGCCAGGTCCGCGAAGGCCGGCGGCGCCGGCCCAGCCGGACGTGTGTTCCCGGGGACTACCCGCCTCGGCGGGCGAAGACACGGCCGCGAAGTGCGGAAACGTCACCTCCACCGGCCGATCTCGACGTTCTCCAGCACACCGAGCGCGTCCGGCACCAGGACGGCGGCCGAGTAGTACGCCGTCACGAGGTACTTGATGATGGCCTGTTCGTTGATGCCCATGAACCGCACGGACAGGCTGGGCTCGATCTCGTCCGGGATGCCGGACTGCCGCAGACCGATGACGCCCTGCTCCGACTCGCCGGTACGCATGGCGATGACGGAGGTCGTCCGGGCCTCGCTGATCGGGATCTTGTTGCACGGGTAGATCGGCACACCACGCCAGGTGGGGATGCGGTTGCCGGCGATGTCGACGGTCTCCGGCACCAGGCCCCGCTTGTTCAGCTCACGTCCGATCGCCGCGATCGCGCGCGGGTGGGCGAGGAGCAGCTTGGTGCCCCGGCGGCGGCTGAGCAGTTCGTCCAGGTCGTCCGGCCCGGGCACGCCGTCGTGCGGCTGGATCCGCTGGTCGTACTCGCAGTTGCTGAGCAGGCCGAACTCCGGGTTGTTGACCAGCTCGTGCTCCTGGCGCTCCTTCAACGCCTCGACCGTGAGCCGCAACTGCTGCTCGGTCTGGTTCATCGGCTGGTTGTAGAGGTCGGCCACGCGGGAGTGGATGCGCAGCACGGTCTGGGCGATGCTCAGCTCGTACTCGCGGGGCCGCGGCTCGTAGTCCACGAAGGTGTGCGGGATGTCGGGCTCGCCGGAGTGACCGGCCGCCAGCTCGACCTCCTTCTCGCCGTACTTGTTGGTCCGCTGATCAGGGATCGAGCGGACCTGCTCCAGGTGGGCGCGCAGGGTGTCGGAGCGCTCGGCGACCTGCTCGAAGTCCTGGCGGCTGAGGATGAGCACCGTGCACGCGGTGTCGGCGCGGGCGGTGTACTCCCAGATGGCGTCGGGGTCGAGCAGCGCCTGGTCGCCGAAGTAGGCGCCGTCGGCGAGGACGCCGAGGACGGCGTCGTCGCCGTAGGGACCCGTGCCGACCTTCTCCACCCGGCCGTGGGCCAGCAGGTAGACGTCGTCGGTCTGGTTTCCGAAGTCGGCGATCACGTCCCCCGGCGCGAACTCACGCTGCCGGCAGCGTCGGGCCAGCTCGGCCAGGACCTCCTCGTCCTCGTACGACCGCAGGGCCGGCAACTCCCCCAGCTCGGCCGGGATGACCTCCACCTGGTCCCCGGTCTTCACGAAGGTGATGCGGCCGTCGCCGACGGCGTAGGTCAGCCGCCGGTTCACCCGGTAGGTGCCGCCCTGGACATCCACCCAGGGAAGTGTGCTCAGCAGCCAGCGGGAGCTGATCTCCTGCATCTGTGGAACGGACTTGGTGGTGGTGGCCAGGTTCCGCGCTGCCGCCGTCCCGAGGGACTGCTGCGGCTTGCCCTGATCCGTGCGGACCTCTTCGCCTACCGACATAGAGAAATGCCCTCCCGAGTATTCCGGTGCCGTATCGCACCCGCACCGGTTTCGGGACCGAGCCTTCCAGCACGCTGCGTGGTCGCGCCATTACCCGAAAGAGCGGGAATGGATCATCTGCTCGCTGGGCACGAAGAGGGACCTCACGCCGGTAGGTGCCGGATGTGCCCTCTGTCCGGATCGGCTCGCACGGCGTGCGAACGATGTGTTCCAGGACGTCCGGTTTCGGTAGAAGTCCGCTGGACAAAACGGCCGCGACCGGCGGCCGGACGGGCACGGCACGAAGGAGTCGGGCATGGCCCCACCCATGTCGGCGAGCGGGTTTCTGAACGCGTTGCGGGCGGAGGGCGTCACGGTCGTCGAGGTCGGCGACTGGCAGCACCACAACCGCAACCACAAGGGCCCGTGGGGCCCGGTCCACGGCGTGATGATCCACCACACGGTGACGCAGGGCAGCGCACGCACGGTGGAGCTGTGCCGGGACGGCCATGCCGACCTGCCGGGGCCGCTGTGCCACGGTGTGATCACCAAGGACGGCACGGTCCATCTGGTCGGCTACGGACGCGCCAACCACGCCGGGCTCGGTGACGACGAGGTGCTCCGCGCGGTCATCGCCGAGAAGGGGCTGCCCCCGGACAACGAGGCGAACACCGACGGCAACCGGCACTTCTACGGCTTCGAGTGCGAGAACCTCGGCGACGGGAAGGATCCGTGGCCGGAGGAACAGCTGGACGCGATCGAGCGGGTCGCCGCGGCGGTGTGCCGCCGTCACGGGTGGACGGAACGGTCGGTCATCGGGCACCGGGAGTGGCAGCCGGGGAAGGTGGATCCGCGGGGGTTCACGATGGCGTGGCTGAGGGAGCGGGTGCGGGAACGGCTGAAGGGGTAGCGGCGCCGGGGTCCCGGCCGGAGGCCGGGGCGGCTGCAGACGAGCACCGTCGGGGACTCGGCCGGAGGCCGGGCGCGGCTGCAGACGAGCACCGTCGGAGACTCGGCCGGAGGCCGGGTGCGGCTGCAGACGATGGACGGAAGCCGGGCGCGGCTGTGGACGAGCGCCGTCAGGGACTCGGTCGGGGGGCCGGTGGGGGTGGGTCGTGGCTGGTCGCGCAGTTCCCCGTGCGCCTTCGGGGCGCGGGGCGGCGGCCCGTCTCTCGCCCAGCCCCTTCCCCGGGCGACAATGAAGCCGTGACCAGCCCGGACCCGCTCGCCCCCCGCCTCCCTTCCCCTCTCCAGGAGATACGGGACGACCGTTTCGGCCGGCACGGGGTTCGGCTGGTGCTCAAGCGCGACGACCTGATCCACCCCGACATCGTCGGCAACAAGTGGCGCAAGCTCGTACCGAACATCACCGCGGCCCAGGGGCGTCCACTGGTCACCTTCGGCGGGGCGTACTCCAACCACCTGCGGGCCACCGCCGCGGCCGGCCGTCTGCTGGGGCTGCCGACCGTCGGCGTGGTCCGTGGCCAGGAGCTGGCCGACCGGCCGCTCAACCCGTCCCTGGCCCGGTGCGCGGCCGACGGCATGCGGCTGCACTTCACCGACAGGTCCACGTACCGGCGCAAGAGCGAGCCGGAGACGCTGGCCGCGATCCTGCGCGCGGCCGGCGCCGAGGCGGCGTACGTCGTCCCCGAGGGCGGCAGCAACGCCGAGGCGGTGCACGGCTGCCGTGCCCTCGGCGAGGAACTGCGCGGCCGGGCGGACGTCGTCGCGGTCGCCTGCGGCACCGGCGGCACCCTCGCCGGCCTCGCCGCCGGCCTGTCGGCCGCACAGCGCGCGCTCGGCGTGCCGGTCCTGAAGGGAGGCTTTCTGGAAGCCGACGTACAGGCCTTGCAGGAACGTGCCTTCGGCACCCGCACCGGCACCTGGTCCCTGGACGACCGTTTCCACTGCGGTGGTTACGCCCGTACCACGCCGGAGCTCATGGCATTCGCACTGGACTTCGAGGAGCGGCACGGACTGTCCGTGGAACGTCTCTATGTCGCCAAGTTGCTGTACGGACTTGTCACCCTGGCGGGCGAGGGCGCCTTCGCGCGCGGGACGACGATCGCCGCCGTCGTCACCGGGCGGCCGTTCCCGGCGGGCGGGCCGGACTCCCGGGAACGCTAACCGGCCTCGCGGTAAGCGGCCGCCTCCTCCAGGTCCAGCCGTCGCAGCAGAGCGCGCAGCATCTCGTCGTCGATGTAGCGGTGGTCGCGGAGTCTGACGAAGACCTCGCGTTCGGCACTGATCATCTCGCGGGACAGCCGGCGGTAGGTGTCGTCCACGGACTCGCCGGTGACCGGGTTGACCTGGCCGAGTCGCTCCCAGACGGCGTTGCGGCGGCGCTCCAGGACACTGCGCAGCCGGTCGGCGAGCGGCGGCGGCAGGGCGTTGCGCTCGTCGGAGAGGAGTTCGTCGAGCCGGTTCTCGGCGGCGCGGGAGGCCTGCGCCTGGGCGTTGGCCTCGGCGAGCGTCTCGGCCTGCTGATCGCGGCCGGGGAACTTCAGCAGCCTGATCAGCGGGGGCAGGGTGACGCCCTGCACGACGAGCGTGCCGATGACGGTGGTGAAGGTCAGGAAGAGGATCATGTTGCGCGGGCCGTCCGGCATGGACGAGGGGATCGCGAAGGCGATGGCCAGGGAGACGACGCCGCGCATGCCGGCCCACGAGGTGACCATCGCGCCCCGCCAGGTGGGGTTGGCCTCGCGCTCCCTGATGCGCGCCGACAGCAGCCGGGGCAGGAAGGTGGCCGGGTAGACCCAGACGAACCGGGCCACGACGACGACCAGGAAGACGGCGATCGCGTACCAGACGGCGGTGCCGCCCGCGTACTCCCCGAGCCGCTTGAGGACGATGGGCAGCTGGAGTCCGATCAGCGCGAACACCGCGGACTCCAGTACGAAGGCGACCATCTTCCACACGGCCTCCTCCTGCAGGCGGGTGGCGAAGTCGACCTCCCACGCGCGGTGGCCGAGATAGAGGGCGACGACCACGACCGCGAGCACTCCGGAGGCGCCGACCTGCTCGGCGACCCCGTACGCGACGAACGGGATCAGCAGGGAGAGGGTGTTCTGCAGGAGGGGTTCGGTCAGGTGGGTGCGCAGCCAGTGCAGCGGTGCCATGAGGACGAGGCCGACGCCCACGCCGCCGACCGCGGCGAACAGGAACTTTCCGATCCCGCCCGCCCAGGTGGCCCCGGTGCCGATGGCCGCACCGAGCGCCACCTTGTAGGCGGTGATCGCGGTGGCGTCGTTCAGCAGCGACTCGCCCTGGAGGATGGTGGTGATCCGGGAGGGCAGGCCGACCCGGCGCGCGACCGCCGTGGCGGCCACCGCGTCCGGCGGGGCCACCACCGCACCCAGCACCAGCGCGGCCGGCAGCGACAGCCCGGGGACGATCACGTAGGCGGCCCAGCCGACGACGAACGTCGCGAAGAGCACGTAGCCCACCGAGAGCAGAGCCACCGGCCGCAGCTGGGCGCGCAGGTCGAGGTAGGAGCTGTCGGTCGCCGACGTGTACAGCAGCGGGGGCAGCAACAGCGGCAGGACGACGTGCGGATCGAGGGTGTAGGGCGGAACGCCGGGGACGTAGGAGACCGCCAGCCCCACCGCGACCAGCAGCAGGGGCGCCGGCACAGGGGTGCGCCGGGCCGCCGCGGCCACCGCCGCACTGCCCGCCACCAGCAACAGCAGGGGCATCACGTCCATCGGCCTCGCCCACCCTTTTTTCCGCGCGGTCACCCGCACACCCGTCGTAATCTGGCAATCATGAAACAGTGCACGCACGCCGACGCGCTGCCGCACCCGGAACCGGAGCCGCTGGACGAGACCTGCCCGGAGTGCCGGCGGGACGGCACGCATCCGGTGCAGCTGCGGCTGTGCCTCAGCTGTGGTCACGTGGGCTGCTGCGACTCCTCGCCGGGGCGGCACGCGACGGAGCACCACGCGCAGTCCGGCCACCCGGTGATGCGCACGTTCGAGCCCGGCGAGGACTGGCGGTGGTGTTTCGTGGACCACGTGCTCGTCTGAGCGTCCGCTCCCGGCGTTCGTGCGGTGTCCGCGGGTCCCGCGCACGGCTCGGCAGGGGCCCCTCAGGGGGGTTCTCGCCGAGAGCGTTCTCATCCGACGGCGTTCTCGTGTGACACTGCATTCGGCGGCGGCCTCACGACGGTTCGAGCGTCTGACGTCTGGGTACGTCAACCCGGCGCGCGCTCTTCCCATTTGGGCCCGCAGACCCTCTAGACACGGAGCGTATCCACAGCTTTACTGTGAGTGACGCCAGGGGGTTGGGGTCCCGGGGACAGAAACGTTCGGAGCGCGATAGCGTCACCGCTTGAACCACGTACGCGTTACCCCGAGGGGCGACCCTCGGCCCCGTAAAGCTTGTACCACCATGGAGGTGAGGGTGTCCCAGATCGCAGGCGAGCCCGCGGCGAACCAGGACTTCGTGGAAGTCCGGCTTCCGGCTGCGGGTGCCTACCTGTCGGTGCTGCGGACGGCCACGGCCGGTCTGGCGGCCCGCTTGGACTTCACCCTGGACGAGATCGAGGACCTGCGCATCGCCGTCGACGAGGCCTGCGCGATCCTGCTCCAGCAGGCCGTGTCCGGCTCGGTGCTCAGCTGTGTCTTCCGACTCGTCGACGACTCGCTGGAGGTCACCGTGTCGGCGCCGACGACGGACGGCCACGCCCCCTCGCGGGACACCTTCGCCTGGACCGTGCTGTCGGCCCTGGCGGGCAAGGTGTCGTCCGCCGTGGACGAGGACAAGACGGTGTCGATCAGCCTCTACAAACAGCGCGGCGCGGGTCCCGGGCCGGCGTGAGGAACGGGGACGGGCCGGTGCGGGACGAAGAGCGCGGCACACGGGAGCTGCCGACCGGGGACGGGGGTGCCCCCTGGTCCGGAGCCGAGACGCCCGGGGAGGCCCCCCGGGACGGTTCCCGGCGCATGGCGGACGGCATCGACGGCATCCCCGAGCAGGCCAGGCCACACCCGGAGGACGATTCGGCGCGGAGCGGCGGTGACGACGCCGGACAGGCCGCACCGCCGGCGGCACACGGCGGCGCCGGGTCCGCGGTCCGCACGGGGGCGAGGGCTCGGGGAAGGGCTACGGGCGGGACGATGAGCGAGCACGAGCGACACGCCGACGACGACGCGCTGGGCGCGGAGGCCGTGCAGGCTGCACAGCACGGCCCCCAGGACCGCAGCGGGGCGCGGGCGAAGTTCGTGGAGCTGCGCAAGCTGAACGCGGGCAGCTCGGAGTACGCGGAGCTGCGCAACCAGCTGGTCCGTATGCACCTGCCGCTCGTGGAGCACCTGGCACGCCGCTTCCGCAACCGCGGCGAGCCGCTGGACGACCTCACCCAGGTCGCCACGATCGGCCTGATCAAGTCCGTCGACCGGTTCGATCCGGAGCGCGGCGTGGAGTTCTCCACGTACGCCACCCCGACCGTCGTCGGCGAGATCAAGCGGCACTTCCGTGACAAGGGCTGGGCGGTCCGGGTGCCGCGCCGGCTCCAGGAGCTGCGGCTCGCGCTGACCACGGCGACGGCCGAGCTGTCCCAGCTGCACGGCCGCTCCCCCACGGTTCACGAGCTGGCCGAGAAGCTCGCCATCTCCGAGGAAGAGGTCCTGGAAGGCCTGGAGTCCGCCAACGCGTACTCCACGCTGTCCCTGGACGTCCCCGACACGGACGACGAGTCGCCGGCGGTCGCCGACACCCTGGGCGCCGAGGACGAGGCGCTGGAGGGCGTGGAGTACCGCGAGTCCCTCAAGCCGCTGCTGGAGGACCTGCCGCCGCGTGAGAAGCGGATCCTGCTGCTGCGCTTCTTCGGCAACATGACCCAGTCGCAGATCGCGCAGGAGGTCGGCATCTCCCAGATGCACGTCTCCCGGCTGCTGGCCCGCACGCTGGCCCAGCTGCGGGAGAAGCTCCTCGTCGAGGAGTGAGCCCCTATGCGTCCCGGCCCGGTCCCTTGATCCCGAGGGCCCGGGTCGTCTCGCCGTTTACCAGGAGCACCAGGGCCGCCACGGCGACCACCGCGAGGGCGATCCCTGCCGGGATCGCCATGCTGTCGGCCTGGAGCAGGGTGTAGGCCACCGGCAGCGCCATCACCTGGGTGATCAGGGCCGGGCCCCGGCTCCAGCTGCGCTGCAGCAGCAGACCGCGGGCGGCGATCAGGGGCAGCAGCGCGAGGACGGCCAGGGTGATTCCGAGGGTCACGGCCTGCTGCCGGTCGTCCGGGTCGCCGGTGAGTCCGCGGACCAGCACCCACAGACCGCCGGCCACCAGGGCGGCACCCTCCAGCGCCGCCAGCGCGGCCGCGTACGTCAGCCGGCGCGGGCGCGGCTCGGCGGGTCCGGCTTCGGCGGGGTCCTGGACGGGGTTCTGCTGACTGCTCACCCCAGCAGGGTAGCCGGGGCCCCGCAATCGCCCTGCAGGGGCGTCCGCGCGGCCGGCCTGGAGCCGCCCGCGGTCGGCGCGCCGACGACGCGCCCCGGCCCCGGGGAGCGGCACGACCGGCCGCATCACGTGTCCAGGCTCACGCCCTGCTCTCTTACCGGATCCCTACCTCGGTCTGGGCCGGGTACCCCCCAGTAGGTACGCTGCCATGCATGCGTGCACTTCTCGTGGTCAATCCAGCGGCAACCACCACAAGCGCCCGCAGACGCGATGTCCTGATCCACGCGCTGGCGAGCGAGGTGAAGCTGGAGGCGGTCACCACCGAGTACCGCGGCCATGCGCGGGATCTCGCCCGGCAGGCGGCGGAGAGCGACGACATCGACATGGTGGTGGCTCTCGGCGGTGACGGCACGGTCAACGAGGTCGTCAACGGCCTCCTGCACGCCGGCCCCGCGCCGGACCGGCTGCCGGGTCTCGCCGTCGTCCCCGGCGGGTCCACGAACGTCTTCGCCCGTGCCCTGGGCCTGCCCAACGACCCGGTCGAGGCCACCGGCGCGCTGCTGGACGCGCTGCGCGAGGGCAGCGAGCGGGTCGTCGGGCTCGGACTGACCTCGGGCACCCCGGGCACCGAGGACGAGGCGGTGCCGCCCCGCTGGTTCACCTTCAACGCCGGGCTCGGTTTCGACGCGGGCGTGGTCGGGCGGGTGGAGCAGCAGCGCGAGCGCGGGAAGAAGTCGACGCATGCGCTGTACGTCCGCCAGGTGGTCCGACAGTTCCTCGGCGAACCGCACCGCCGGCACGGCACCATCACGCTCGAGCAGCCGGGCGCCGACCCGGTCGGCGACCTCGTCGTCGCCATAGTCTCGAACACGTCCCCTTGGACGTATCTCGGCAATCGCCCGATGTACACGTCACCTAAGGCCTCGTTCGACGCGGGCATCGACGTACTCGGTCTCAGCCGTCTGTCGACGGCCGCTGTTGCCCGGTATGGCACCCAGTTGCTCACTTCGTCCCCCGAGCGCGGACCCCATGGCAAGCACGCCGTCTCACTGCATGATCTGGACGGGTTCACCTTGCATTCGAAGGTGCCTCTGCCCCTTCAGATGGACGGTGACCACCTGGGACTGCGTACCAGCGTGACGTTCACAGGCGTACGCCGCGCACTGCGTGTGATTGTGTGAGCGGAACGGGCGAAAGTCCTTTCACTCGAACGTTTAGGCCAGGATCCACCCCATGGAAGTACGGCTGTGACCCAGTCGACACCGAGGAATCAAAAAAAACTTTCCGGAAGGGGTTGTATCCGCCGCTGAGGTTTGCGAGTCTCTACGTGGCGATCGGGACGGCCCGCAACACCGGCCTCCACTGATCACCGGAACCCCTCTTCAAACCAAGGACCCACGCCGGGGAAGACCCGGCGGTCGGCCCTTCACTTGTCGGGGGATTCGTGAAAGCGTTCACATTCACAAGCAACGAGCACGTAACACCAAGGAGAGGTAGCAGCCATGGACTGGCGTCACAACGCCGTTTGCCGCGAGGAAGACCCCGAGCTCTTCTTCCCCATCGGCAACACCGGTCCTGCGCTGCTGCAGATCGAGGAAGCCAAGGCCGTCTGCCGTCGCTGCCCGGTGATCGAGCAGTGTCTGCAGTGGGCGCTCGAGTCCGGTCAGGACTCCGGCGTCTGGGGTGGTCTCAGCGAGGACGAGCGCCGCGCCATGAAGCGCCGCGCCGCCCGCAACCGGGCCCGTCAGGCCTCCGCCTGACACACCCACCCCTGCTGACAGCCTGAGCTTGGCGGCGCGCACAGCACGTGCGCATCTCCCGCCCCCGAGCCGCAGCGCGCAGTAACCCCGATGCCTCCCCCAAGCGCTCGACCCAGTTCGAGCGGGGGGTGCCCCATCGCGATTTAGCACAGCAGCATCGAGCACGAGCCTCGGACCAAAGGCGGTCCGGGGCTTTTTGCTGTGCCCGCCTCCCTGCGACGGCGACGCCGACGCCTTGCGCGACAACCGATCGTTCACTTCTGCGCGCGCACCGGAATGTCCAGGATCACCCGGGTCCCCCGCTCCGGCGCCGGCACCATGTCGAAGGTGCCGCCCAACTCACCCTCCACCAGGGTCCGTACGATCTGCAGGCCGAGGTTGCCCGAGCGGTGGGGGTCGAAGTCCGCGGGCAGGCCCACGCCGTCGTCCTGGACGGTGACCAGGAGGCGGGCCTCCTTCGTGGTGCCGCCGCGCACCGCCGACACCTCGACCGTGCCGGTGTCGCCCTCGCGGAAGCCGTGCTCCAGGGCGTTCTGCAGGATCTCGGTGAGGACCATGGACAGCGGCGTGGCGACCTCGGCGTCGAGTATGCCGAAGCGTCCGCTGCGCCGGCCGGTCACCTTGCCCGGCGAGATCTCGGCGACCATCGCCAGCACCCGGTCGGCGATGTCGTCGAACTCCACCCGCTCGTCCAGGTTCTGAGACAGCGTCTCATGCACGATGGCGATCGAGCCGACCCGCCGGACGGCCTCCTCCAGAGCCTCCCGGCCGCGCTCGGAGTCGATGCGCCGGGCCTGGAGCCGCAGCAGCGCGGCGACCGTCTGGAGGTTGTTCTTCACCCGGTGGTGGATCTCCCGGATGGTGGCGTCCTTGGTGATCAACTCGCGTTCGCGGCGCCGCAGTTCGGTGACGTCCCGGCACAGCACCAGCGAACCGATGCGGGTGCCCTTGGGCTTGAGGGGGATGGCCCGGAACTGGATGACGCCGTCGTTGGCCTCGATCTCGAACTCGCGCGGCGCCCAGCCGCTGGCCGCCTTGGCGAGCGCCTCGTCCACCGGACCCCGGGTCGGGGCGAGTTCGGCGGTGGTCTGCCCGAGGTGGTGGCCGACCAGGTCGGCGGCGAGGCCGAGACGGTGGTAGGCGGACAGGGCGTTCGGGGAGGCGTACTGGACGGTGCCGTCCGCGTCCAGCCGGATCAGTCCGTCGCCGACGCGCGGGGAGGCGTCCATGTCGACCTGCTGGTCGGGGAACGGGAAGGCGCCGGCCGCGATCATCTGGGCGAGGTCGGAGGCGCTCTGGAGGTAGGTCAGCTCCAGGCGGCTCGGGGTGCGGACGGTGAGCAGGTTGGTGTTGCGGGCGATCACGCCGAGGACGCGGCCCTCACGCCGTACGGGGATGGACTCGACCCTCACGGGGACCTCTTCGCGCCACTCCGGGTCACCCTCGCGGACGATCCGGCCCTCGTCCAGTGCGGCGTCCAGCATGGGCCGCCGGCCGCGCGGGACCAGGTGGCCGACCATGTCGTCCTGGTAGGAGGTCGGGCCGGTGTTGGGGCGCATCTGCGCGACCGAGACGTACCGGGTGCCGTCCCGGGTGGGAACCCAGAGGACCAGGTCGGCGAAGGAGAGGTCGGAGAGCAGCTGCCACTCCGAGACCAGCAGGTGGAGCCACTCGAGATCGGAGTCGTCGAGGGCGGTGTGCTGGCGGACCAGTTCGTTCATGGAGGGCACGTCTGCGAGCGTACCCGGGGCGTCGCAAGGGGCCGAAAAACACCCGCGGGCCGCGGCGCCTGGAAGGGACCCTCAACCCTCCCGGCACCGCAGCCCGGAGCATCATCGGCCGTGGGGTGTGCGGTCCCGGTCGGCCGAAGGTCGAGGAGCCGGGGCAGTCAGGGCAGAGAGCTCCGGTTCCTCGGTCCGCCTTCCTGTGCGGGGAAGACGGAGGCTGTGTTCTATTGGATTGTGGAGTAGACCACGTGGGCGTGTCCATGGTGGGGAAGGTCCCGCCACCGGCCACTGGCACGCGATGCCACGCAGCCTAGCCCGCCCGCGACACTCCTGGGGCCAGATGGCCATGGCAATTTCCGCGAGTGCTTCCCCTTGCTCCCGGTTTCTCCCGGCTCGCGCCGTCCCGCCTGCCGGGACAAGCCCTCAAGCGGGTCCCTTCCGCCTCGTCGGGCTCGGCGCGGCGACTGCGGACGGCAGTGCGGGCGGGCACCGGCCGGAAGCGACGGCAGGCTCTCAGCCGCCCCCGGAGACTGGGTTCGCGGACACCGATTCTGTTAGATTGGTCTAAACCACATAGAGACGCACAGAGCCCTCTCCAGAACGGCAGGCCCAGCGTGGAAGTTGTCATCGTTCCGGACGCCGCGGCGGGCGGCGAGCTGATCGCCGAGGCCATGGCGCAGCTGCTGCGACGCAAGCCCGGCGCCCTGCTCGGCGTGGCCACCGGCTCCACCCCGCTGCCCGTCTACCAGGCCCTGACCGCCAAGGTGCGCTCCGGCGCCGTGGACGCCTCGCGGGCCCGGATCGCCCAGCTCGACGAGTACGTGGGGCTGCCCGCCGACCACCCCGAGTCCTACCGCTCGGTACTGCGCCGTGAGGTGCTGGAGCCGCTCGGCATAGGCATGGACGCGTTCATGGGCCCGGACGGCACGGCCGAGGACGTCCAGGCGGCGTGCGAGGCGTACGACCGGACGCTCGCCGAGGCCGGCGGGGTGGACCTGCAGCTGCTCGGCATCGGCACCGACGGGCACATCGGGTTCAACGAACCGTGCTCCTCGCTCGCGTCGCGCACCCGGATCAAGACCCTCACCGAGCAGACGCGGATCGACAACGCCCGCTTCTTCGACGGCGACATCCAGCAGGTTCCGCACCACGTCATCACGCAGGGCATCGGGACGATCCTGGAGGCGCGGCACCTGGTGCTGCTGGCGACCGGCGAGGGCAAGGCGGACGCGGTCGCCGCGACCGTCGAGGGCCCGGTCGCGGCGGTGTGCCCGGCCTCCGCGCTCCAGCTGCACCCGCACGCCACGGTGGTCGCCGACGAGGCCGCCGCGTCCAAGCTGAAGCTGGCCGACTACTTCCGGCACACCTACGCCGACAAGCCGGAGTGGCAGGGGATCTAGGGGGTACGGGAGCGCAGGCGCCCTGCGGGAGGTGCGGGCCGGGGTGCCGCCGGTTCCGCGCGCCCCCGCGCTCGCCCGCTCGAT
This sequence comes from Streptomyces sp. NPDC027663, assembly GCF_055566415.1. NCBI lineage: Bacteria > Bacillati > Actinomycetota > Actinomycetes > Kitasatosporales > Streptomycetaceae > Streptomyces > Streptomyces sp. NPDC027663. Next base: position 201,353 of record NZ_JBVHSK010000002.1, read on the forward strand.
GGACTAGACCAACAGCGGGTGCAACGGTATACAGAGGAGATCACGGAGCGTGCAGGGGGAGTCCTGACCCGGCAACCCGTGCCACGATGTGTGCCGTGGCCGATGGGATGTCGGTCCGCTTTCGGCATTCGGAGCCGGGAAGGCAGAGCATGAGCACCGACGTCAGCAGTGCGGAGAACGAGGCCGGCGCGACCGTCCGTGCCGCGCGCGTCCCCAAGTACTACCGCTTGAAGAAGCACCTGCTCGACATGACGGAGACGCAGGCGCCCGGCACGCCGGTCCCGCCCGAACGCACGCTGGCGGCCGAGTTCGACACCTCCCGCACCACGGTCCGCCAGGCCCTGCAGGAGCTGGTCGTGGAGGGCCGGCTCGAGCGCATCCAGGGCAAGGGCACCTTCGTGGCCAAGCCCAAGGTCTCCCAGGCGCTGCAGCTCACCTCCTACACCGAGGACATGCGGGCCCAGGGCCTGGAGCCGACCTCGCAGCTGCTGGACGTCGGGTACATCACCGCCGACGACCGGCTCGCCGAACTGCTGGACATCGCCGCCGGCGGGCGCGTGCTGCGCATCGAGCGGCTGCGCATGGCCAACGGCGAGCCGATGGCGATCGAGACCACCCATCTGTCGGCCAAGCGCTTCCCGGCGCTCAGGCGCTCGCTGGTGAAGTACACCTCGCTGTACACCGCGCTTGCCGAGGTCTACGACGTCCACCTCGCCGAGGCCGAGGAAACCATCGAGACCTCCCTGGCCACCCCGCGCGAGGCGGGTCTGCTCGGCACGGACGTCGGCCTGCCCATGCTGATGCTCTCCCGGCACTCGCTGGACCGCGAGGGCAAGCCGGTGGAGTGGGTGCGGTCCGTGTACCGCGGTGACCGGTACAAGTTCGTGGCACGGCTGAAGCGGCCCGCGGAGTAGCAGCCGGGCTCCTGGAAGCCGGGCTCGTTCGCCGAATCGGTAGACCGATATGCGGACGAGGTCTTCCTCTGGCGCGACACCGTCACCTAGATTGCCTGCGCATTACACAGGTGATCAGCGAGGGGACGGAGCCGTGGCATGTCCGAAACGCCTGAAGTGAGGCCACCGGTGGTGACACCGGTCCGGGTGATCATCGCCCTGTGTCTCGTCGCGCCCTTCGTGGCGATGCTGTGGGTCGGCTCGTACGCCAAGACGGACCCCGCGTTCATCGGGATCCCGTTCTTCTACTGGTACCAGATGCTCTGGGTGCTGATCTCGACCGCGCTCACGGTTTTCGCGTACCAGCTGTGGCAGCGTGACCAGCGCGCCCGCAGGGCCGCCGGCCGGGACGAGGAGGCGGCGAAGTGAAGGACGTCAACGGCGTCGCGCTCGGCGTCTTCATCTTCTTCTTCCTGGCCGTCACGGTCATGGGTTTCCTGGCCGCGCGCTGGCGCAGGGCCGAGAACGACCAGTCCCTGGACGAATGGGGCCTGGGCGGACGGTCGTTCGGCACCTGGATCACCTGGTTCCTGCTCGGCGGTGACCTGTACACGGCCTACACGTTCGTCGCCGTACCGGCGGCGATCTACGCGGCGGGCGCGGCGGGCTTCTTCGCGGTGCCGTACACGATCCTGGTGTACCCGCTGATCTTCACCTTCCTGCCCCGCCTGTGGTCGGTCTCGCACCGCCACGGGTACGTGACCACCTCCGACTTCGTGCGCGGACGGTTCGGCTCGAAGGGCCTGTCGCTCGCCGTCGCGGTGACCGGCATCCTGGCGACGATGCCGTACATCGCGCTGCAGCTGGTGGGCATCCAGGCGGTGCTGGACGTGATGGGCGTCGGCGGCGGCGAGAACACCAACTGGTTCGTGAAGGACCTGCCGCTGCTCATCGCCTTCGGTGTGCTGGCCGCCTACACCTACTCCTCCGGCCTGCGGGCGCCCGCGCTGATCGCGTTCGTCAAGGACACGCTGATCTACATCGTCATCGCGGTGGCGATCATCTACATCCCGATCAAGCTGGGCGGGTTCGACGACATCTTCGCCAAGGCGGGCGAGGCGTTCAGCCAGATCAACCCGGTCACCGAGGCTCCGCGCGGTGCGCTGGCCCCGGCGGACAAGGGCCAGTGGACGTACGCAACGCTGGCACTGGGCTCCGCGCTGGCCCTGTTCATGTACCCGCACTCGATCACCGCGACGCTGTCGTCCAAGAGCCGTGACGTGATCCGCCGCAACACCACGATCCTGCCGCTGTACTCGCTGATGCTGGGCCTGCTGGCCCTGCTGGGCTTCATGGCGATCGCGGCCGGGGTGAAGGTCACCAACGGACAGCTGGCGATCCCGCAGCTGTTCGAGGACATGTTCCCGGACTGGTTCGCGGGCGTCGCCTTCGCGGCGATCGGCATCGGCGCGCTCGTCCCGGCGGCGATCATGTCCATCGCGGCGGCGAACCTCTTCACCCGCAACATCTACAAGGACTTCATCAAGCCGGACGCCACGCCCGAGCAGGAGACCAAGGTCTCCAAGCTCGTGTCGCTGCTGGTGAAGGTCGGCGCCCTGGTCTTCGTCCTGACCATGGACAAGACGGTCGCCATCAACTTCCAGCTGCTGGGCGGCATCTGGATCCTGCAGACCTTCCCGGCCCTGGTCGGCGGCCTGTTCACCCGCTGGTTCCACCGCTGGGCACTGCTGGCCGGCTGGGCGGTCGGCATGGTGTACGGGACGGTGGCCGCGTACGGGATCGCCTCGCCGACGCAGAAGCACTTCGGCGGCAACGCCAAGGAGATCCCGGGCATCGGCGAGATCGGCTACATCGGCCTGACGGCGTTCGTGCTGAACGTCCTGGTGACCGTGGTCCTGACCTTCGTCCTGAAGGCCGTGAAGGCCCCCGAGGGCATCGACGAGACGCGGCCCGAGGACTACACGGCGGACGCGGGCGACCCGGGCGTCCAGGTGGAGCTGCCGCCGGCCACGGCGGGCGCCGGCCACTAGGAGCGCACCCAGAACCCGCAGCGGGCCGCCGTGAAGCACGTGCTACGGCGGCCCGCTCGCTTGCACACTCACAGCATGGACATCCTCATCCGCGCCGCCGAGCCCGCCGAGTACGACGCCCTGGGAGAGATCACCGCCCAGGCCTACCTCCAGGACGGTCTCCTCGACTTCGGCGAGAGCGACCGCTACCTGGGCGAGCTGCGGGACGTGGCCAAGCGGGCGTCCGCGGCCGACGTGCTCGTGGCCACGCGCGACGGCAGCCTGCTCGGCGGTGTCACCTTCGTCCCCTCCGGCGGCCCCATGGCCGACATCGCCCGCCCCTCGGAGGCCGAGATCCGTATGCTCGCGGTCGCCCGTGCGGGCCGCGGCCAGGGCGCCGGCGAGGCGCTCGTGCGGGCCTGCATCGAGCGGGCACGGGCCACGCAGGGCTGTACGGCCGTCGTCCTGTCGACCCAGCGCACCATGCGCGCCGCCCACCGCATCTACGAACGCCTGGGCTTCGTGCGCGTCCCGGAACGGGACTGGAACCCGATCCCGGACATCGACGACATCACTCTCCTCACCTACGAGTTGACGCTCTGAGACCGGCACGACACAACATCTGGGGGTGCCACGGCAGCCCGGCACTAGATGTATGCTCGTCCTCGCTGTCGCCGCAGGGGAATCCGGTGCGAATCCGGAACTGTCCCGCAACGGTGTACTTGCGTGTATCCGCACGCCTGTTCAGTCCGAGGACCTGCCCACAGCGTGCGCCCGGCCGTCCGGTCCGGGTGCCTTGAGACGTCCGGGCCTCGTGGAGTGGGCCGGTGGACGCGACGCCGTGCGCGCTCGTGGCTGCCCCCTGCCCTCCGCCAGGCCCAAGTGCCGAGCGAGGGAGAGCCCCACGTGACCATCGCGCCAGCCGACCCGGCTTCAGTCCGCGAGCCGGAGACCGACGGTCCCGGTGCCGCGCTGCTGCGGACCCTGACCGAGCTGACCGCCGACCTGCCCGATGCCGACTCCGGCCGGGTCGCCGCCGCCGCACTGCGCGGCCGGTCCGCCCGGGCCGACGAGGCGGAGCTGCGGGAGCTGGCGACGGAGGCCGCCGCCGGCCTCATCTCCGAGGACCCCGCCTACTCGAAGCTGGCCGCCCGGCTGCTGACCCTCACGATCCGGGACGAGGCCGCCTCGCAGGGCGTGACGTCCTTCACCGAGTCCGTCGCGGTCGGGCACCGCGAGGGCCTCGTCGCCGACCGCACCGCGGAGTTCGTGCGGCTGCACGCCGAGCGGCTCGACGCGCTGATCGACCGCACGGCCGACGACCGGTTCGGCTATTTCGGCCTGCGCACGCTGCACAGCCGCTACCTGCTGCGTCACCCGATCACCCGCAAGGTCGTCGAGACGCCCCAGCACTTCATGCTGCGCGTGGCGAGCGGTCTGGCCGAGGACGACTCGACCCGCTCCGTGGACGAAGTCGCGTCCCTGTACGGCCTGATGAGCCGCCTGGACTACCTGCCCTCCTCCCCCACCCTGTTCAACTCGGGTACGCGCCACCCCCAGATGTCGTCCTGCTACCTGCTGGACTCCCCGCTGGACGAGCTGGACTCCATCTACGACCGCTACCACCAGGTGGCCCGGCTGTCGAAGCACGCCGGCGGCATCGGTCTGTCGTACTCCCGCATCCGCAGCCGCGGTTCGCTGATCCGCGGCACCAACGGGCACTCCAACGGCATCGTGCCGTTCCTGAAGACGCTCGACGCCTCGGTGGCCGCGGTGAATCAGGGCGGCCGGCGCAAGGGCGCGGCCGCCGTCTACCTGGAGACCTGGCACTCGGACATCGAGGAGTTCCTGGAGCTGCGGGACAACACCGGTGAGGACGCCCGCCGCACGCACAACCTGAACCTCGCGCACTGGATCCCGGACGAGTTCATGCGCCGGGTCGACGCCGACGGGCAGTGGTCGCTGTTCTCGCCGGCGGACGTGCCCGAGCTGGTGGACCTGTACGGCGAGGAGTTCGACGCCGCGTACCGCAAGGCGGAGGCGGCGGGCCTGGCGAAGAAGACGCTTGCGGCGCGTGAGCTGTACGGCCGCATGATGCGCACCCTCGCGCAGACCGGCAACGGCTGGATGACCTTCAAGGACGCCGCCAACCGCACGTCCAACCAGACGGCGCTCCCGGGCCGTGTCGTGCACTCCTCCAACCTGTGCACGGAGATCCTTGAGGTCACCGACGACGGCGAGACCGCGGTCTGCAACCTGGGCTCGGTGAACCTGGGCGCGTTCGTGGACACCGCGACCGGGGATCTCGACTGGGCGCGGCTGGACCGGACCGTGCGTACGGCCGTCGTCTTCCTCGACCGCGTGGTCGACATCAACTTCTACCCGACCGAGCAGGCGGCCCGGTCGAACGCCAAGTGGCGCCCCGTGGGCCTCGGCGCGATGGGCCTGCAGGACGTCTTCTTCAAACTGCGGCTGCCCTTCGACTCCGCGGAGGCGAAGCAGCTGTCCACCCGGATCGCCGAGCGCATCATGCTCGCCGCGTACGAGGCGTCCGTCGACCTCGCCGAGGCCAAGGGCCCGCTGCCGGCCTACGGGGAGACCCGTACCGCCCAGGGCATGCTGCACCCGGACCACTACGACGTCGAGCTGACCTGGCCGGAGCGCTGGGCCGCCCTGCGCGAGCGGATCGCGGCGACCGGCATGCGCAACTCGCTGCTGCTGGCGATCGCGCCGACGGCCACGATCGCCTCGATCGCGGGCGTGTACGAGTGCATCGAGCCGCAGGTCTCCAACCTGTTCAAGCGCGAGACCCTGTCCGGTGAGTTCCTGCAGGTCAACTCGTACCTGGTGCAGGAGCTCAAGGACATGGGCGTGTGGGACGCCCGCACCCGCGAGGCGCTGCGTGACTCGAACGGCTCGGTGCAGGACTTCGTCTGGATCCCCGAGGACGTCCGGCAGCTGTACCGCACGGCCTGGGAGATCCCGCAGCGCGGCCTGATCGACATGGCCGCCGCCCGCACCGCGTTCCTGGACCAGTCCCAGTCCCTGAACCTCTTCCTGGAGACGCCGACCATCGGCAAGCTCTCCTCGATGTACGCGTACGCCTGGAAGTCCGGGCTGAAGACGACGTACTACCTGCGCTCCCGCCCGGCGACGCGCATCGCCCGCGCCGCCCAGGCGCAGGCCACCATCCCCGTGCAGCAGGTCGCCGACCCCGACGCGGTCGCCTGCTCCCTTGAGAACCCCGAGTCCTGCGAGGCCTGCCAGTAATGTCCACCCGTCACGCCAACCTCCTCGACCCGGGCTTCGAGCTGACCCTGCGCCCGATGCGCTACCCCGACTTCTACGAGCGCTACCGGGACGCCATCAAGAACACCTGGACCGTCGAGGAGGTCGACCTCCACTCGGACGTCGCCGACCTCGCCAAGCTGACGCCCGAGGAGCAGCACCTCATCGGCCGGCTCGTGGCCTTCTTCGCGACGGGTGACTCGATCGTCGCGAACAACCTCGTGCTGACGCTGTACAAGCACATCAACTCGCCCGAGGCGCGGCTCTACCTGAGCCGGCAGCTGTTCGAGGAGGCCGTGCACGTCCAGTTCTATCTGACGCTGCTGGACACCTACCTGCCCGACCCGGAGGACCGCGCCGCCGCCTTCGACGCCGTGGAGAACATCCCCTCCATCCGGGAGAAGGCCGGGTTCTGCTTCAAGTGGATCAACGAGGTCGAGAAGATCGACCGGCTGGAATCGCGGGCCGACCGCCGCCGCTTCCTGCTCAACCTCATCTGCTTCGCGGCCTGCATCGAGGGGCTGTTCTTCTACGGCGCCTTCGCCTACGTGTACTGGTTCCGCAGCCGCGGTCTGCTGCACGGTCTCGCCACCGGCACCAACTGGGTCTTCCGTGACGAGACCATGCACATGTCCTTCGCCTTCGAGGTGGTCGACACCGTCCGCAAGGAGGAGCCGGACCTGTTCGACGACGAACTGCAGCAGCAGGTCACCGACATGCTCCGGGAGGCCGTCGAGGCCGAGCTGCAGTTCGCGCGCGACCTGTGCGGTGACGGCCTGCCCGGCATGAACACCGACTCGATGCGGCAGTACCTCGAGTGCGTCGCCGACCAGCGCCTCACGCGCCTCGGCTTCGCGCCGGTGTACGGCTCGGAGAATCCCTTCTCCTTCATGGAGCTGCAGGGCGTTCAGGAGCTGACGAACTTCTTCGAGCGCCGCCCGTCGGCGTACCAGGTCGCGGTGGAGGGCACCGTCGACCTGGACGAGGACTTCTGATCCCGCTTTCCTCCCCGGGCCTCCTGGGCCTCCCTGAGCTGTCGGTCGATGCGCCTGTCGCGCAGGACGCCGAGCGCGGACGGGAGGACCAGGAGGACCAGGATCCCCAGGGTGATGGTCATTCCGATCAGGCCTTCGAGCTGGTTTCCGTTCATGGACACCACTGTCGCGCCGGATGCTCCTTACCGGGAGTGGCAGGACTGCCGTAGACCCTCGAATTACTGCCAGCTCTGAGGCACACTGGCCACATGCTGAAGAACGTGGCCGCCGTGCTGCTGGACGGGGTGCATCCCTTCGAGCTGGGTGTCGTGTGCGAGGTGTTCGGCATCGACCGCAGCGACGAGGGGCTGCCCGCCTACGACTTCGCCGTGGTCTCGGCGGAAGGTCCCACCCTGCGCACCCACTGCGGGTTCACGGTGTCCACTCCGTACGGCCTGGAGCGGCTGGAGGAGGCCGATCTGATCGCCGTGCCGGCCGGTGAGACGTATGCCGAGCGCGCCTATCCGCCCGAGCTGCTGGCGGCGCTGCGGCGAGCCGTCGACCGGGGCACGCGGGTGCTCAGCGTCTGCTCCGGAGTGTTCGTGCTGGCCGCGGCGGGACTGCTGGACGGCCGGCGGTGCGCGGTGCACTGGCACCATGCCGAGCAGCTCGCCCGGCGCCATCCCCGGCTCAGCGTCGAGCCGGACGTGCTCTACGTGGACGAGGATCCCGTCATCACCTCCGCCGGCACCGCCGCCGGCATCGACGCCTGCCTGCACCTCGTGCGCAAGGAGCAGGGCCCGGAGGTGGCCAACAAGATCGCCCGCCGGATGGTGGTGCCGCCGCACCGGGACGGCGGGCAGGCACAGTTCATAGAACGTCCGCTGCCGAAGGCTCCCTGCGACACGGTCGGCGAGGTGCTGGCGTGGATGGAGGCGCACCTCGACCGGGAGGTGACGGTCGAGCAGCTCGCCGCCCGCGCCCACATGGCGCCGCGCACGTTCGCCCGGCGCTTCCAGCAGGAGACGGGGACCACTCCCTACCGCTGGATCCTTCGCCAACGGGTACTGCTGGCACAGGAGTTGCTGGAAGGCACGGACGAGACCATGGACGCCATCGCGGGGCGCACCGGGTTCGGTACGGCCGCCGCGCTGCGCCACCAGTTCGTCCAGGCGCTGGGTACGACCCCCAACGCGTACCGGCGCGCGTTCCGGGGCCCCAGGGCCGCCTGAGCGCGCGCCGGTACCAGGTGTGTCCTACCAAGGCATCGCCCGCAGCAGCAGGTTGTGCGGGCGGAGCGTGATGCCCACACGGGTGGTGTCGTCGGACCCGCCGACCTGCTCGAAGCGGTACTTCGCCGAGACCGCGGCGGTGATCAGGGTCAGCTGGGCCATGGAGAAGTGGTCGCTGGGGCACTTGCGGTTGCCCGCGCTGAACGGGCTCATGGCGTGCTTGGGGACCTCCTTGGCCCGCCCGGGCAGCCAGCGGTCGGGGTCGAAGTCGAGGTGGTGGTCGTAGGAGCGGCCGTCGCGCTGGATGGCGTAGGGGCTGTAGACGATGTCCGCCCCGGCCGGAATGCGATAACCGCCGAGAGCGGTGTCGGTCACCGCGCGGCGCGTCAATATCCATACGGCGGGCCTGAGCCGCATGGCCTCGACGACGACATTGTTGGTGTGCCTGAGCGAGCGGACGTGCTCGAATCCGACGGGTCGACCAGCGGTCACGGATTCGACCTCGGTCCGTACCTTCTCGGCGTGTTCGGGATGTTCGGCGAGGACCTGCAGCAGCCACATGATCGTGGACGCGACAGTTTCGCTGCCCGGGGTGACTATCGCCACCACCTGGTCGTGGATCTCCTGTTCCCCGATGGGGTCACCATTGTCGTCCTTCGCCTCCAGCAATGCCGTCAGCAAATCGTCCGGCTTTTGACCAGACGCCCTCCGCTCGGCCACGATCTCGTCCACCAGCAGATGCAAATCGGCCAGCGCCCGGTTGAATTCGCGGTAGGCCGGGAGCGGCAGCCGGTAGAGCGGCCCGAGCGGGATCACCATCCTGCGGTACATGCCGCGGAAGACGGTGGCGAGGTCGATGCTGAGCCGCTCGGCGCGCTCGTCCATGAAGTCGCCGCGCAGCAGGCAGCGGGCGGCGATGCGGACGGCGACCCGGAAGGACTCCGAGGTGCAGTCGATGGTCTCGCCGGGCTTCCAGCGGCTGGTGAGACCGTGCGCCTCCTCCTCCATGACCGGCCCGTAGCCCGGTATCGCGTCGAGCCGGAACGCGGGCTGGATGGTGCGCCGCTGGCGCCGGTGCCGGGGGCCGTTGGCGGTGGCCACGCCCTCCTTGCCGAGCAGGCCTTCCAGGGACTCCCAGAGGGGGCCGTCGATCTTGAAGTCGGGGCTGAGGGCCAGTGCGCCGGTCAGCTCCGGCGTGGTGACGGCGTACACCGTCTTGGGGCCGAGCTTCAGCCGCACGATGTCGCCGTGGTCGCGCAGCGCGGCCATGAAGGACAGCGGGTCGCGGACCATTTTCAGGCCGTGCCCGAGGAACGGCACGGCTCCTGCGGCCAGGGGTGGTTCGCGCAGTTCGCGCGTCTCGGGGATCTCGGGCTTCACCGACTCGACGGTCATTTCTCACCTGCCGCTTCGTTCGTGACGTACGGGGGCGTGGACCGGTCGTCCCAGCTGTCGACCATGTACCGGCCGGACTCGTGGTGGAACCAGTAGACGGAGCTGAACCAGTTGCGCATGTTGCCGACGCAGGCCCGGACGGCGGCGCTCAGTTCCTTGCCGCGGACCGTTCCGTCGTCGATGTCGCGGGCGAACCCCAGGCATTTCCGCTCGGCTTCGAGGAATTCATCGATGCATTCCTCGATCCGGCGCCTGACTTCGTCCACGGCTTCTTCGAGAGTCAGCCCCTGATGGGTGATGAGGCTGAGTCCGAGATTGTGGACCTCGTCGCCCGCTATTTCCTTGGGCAGCGAGCAGAGGTCGTTGTACCAGGCGGCGAATTCCTGACTGAGGAGGGCGGCCCGGTAGAACGCCGGGTGTTTCCTTATGCCGACCGGGAGTTCGTAGCCGGCACTGGGTTCGAGTAGGTCCGTCCATATCCAGTGCGCGAAGGTGTGGCGGCGCAGCGCCAGGTATTCCTCGACGCCGGGCACATATCCTTCGGTGCGGTTGCGGAATTCACGGTCGTAGGCCTCGATCACGGCGTGGAAGTGCCCGGCGAACCGCAGGTTCCAGGTGCGCGACAGGAACCCGTACAGTCTCAGCACGCTGTCCGCGAAGCCCGCGACCAGCGGGTCGGGGTGGTGCAGATGGTGCCGGGGGGCGTCGACGGCGGCGTGCAGCCGGTGGCGCAGCCGCCTCCAGTCGCCGGACCGGCCGTGCACGACGAAGCGGTCGTGGCGGTCGTCCCAGACGAAGAACCACGCGCTGTAGTCGGCTATGGCCTGCAGGACCTCGTCGGAGGCGCTCATGTAGTAGCCCGCCATGAGGTCCGTGTAGCAAAGTCCGTCGGCATATTCCTGCACCTTGTCCGCCGGCATGAGCCGTTTTTCCCGGAGCCAGAGGCGTGTCTCCAGCTGAAGCCTTGGCCAATACGGGTGCCGTTGCCGTGGAAAGGCCGACTCGATCACCGGGAGTGCCAGGGAGGGCGGCACCACGACCGCCGCCGGTGTCGCTGTGGTGCTGTGTGGGAAAGCTTGCACAGAACAAACCCCTCTCAGCCGCCAGGAGCGCACACCCCTCCCGTTGTGCCGGGCGTGCGCCGTTGCGTATCCCCGCTCTTCCATTCAGCACCACAACTGTCCGCTGTGGGAACGGATTTGCTCCACTCACTACCCCAAGGTGCCGAGAATCCCCCCATCTGTGACTGATTAAGGATCACTAGATGCATGTAAGGGATCGGTTGTACGACGCACGCATGAGCGAACAATGGCAACACGAAGGCGCCCGGCCAGGATGGATCCCGGCCGGGCGCCCAACTGTGCGGTGCCGCTCAGTCGTTGGCGACCACGGGGTAGCGTGGCTCGTTCTCGGCCATCTGCCGCAGCGCATCCTTGCGGTCCCGCTTCGACAGCCGGTCGATGTACAGGTAGCCGTAGAGGTGGTCGGTCTCGTGCTGCAAACAGCGTGCGAAGTAGCCGGTGCCGCGCACCTTGACCGGGTTGCCCTGTTCGTCCTGGCCGGTCACCTCGGCGTAGTCGGGACGGGCCAGCGGCGCGTACGCCGTGGGGACGGACAGGCAGCCCTCGTTGCTGTCGTCCAGCCGGCGCCTGTCGGCCGGCAGCTCGACCAGCTTCGGGTTGCACACCACGCCGACGTGCCGGACGCCCGTGTCGTCCTGGCAGTCGTAGACGAAGAGCTTCAGATCGACACCGATCTGGTTGGCGGCCAGGCCCACGCCCTCGGCGGTGCGCTGGCTGGCGAACATGTCGGCGACCAGCTGCTGCAGCTCCTCGCCGAACTCGGTGACGTCCTTGCACTCCTTGTGCAGCACCGGATTGCCGACGACCGTGATCGGCCGCGAGGTGCCACGCTCACGCCACGCGGTCTCGCGCTCCTCGCAGTCCTCCGTGTCGACGACGTACCCCTCGTCGTCGACGGGGAGCACGCCCGCGTGCTGCTGATCGGTGTCCTGCTGCGCCATGACCGACGTACGCCTTCCTCACATGAACAGGGTGCTGTTGCTGATACAGGGTACGTGGACGCGCCCTGGAGGGGTGCGGGACCGTGTCCGGTTCTGCCGCTTGGCCGCGTGGGCGCGACCGGCCACGCCCGTAGCCGGACCGGTCCTCAGCACACCTCTTCGAGGTCCCGCCAGTCGCGCGAGTCCGGACTGTCGGCGACCCACCCGTCCAGCAGCCCCCGCACCAGCGAAGCCGGCGCGGCCACCCCGCACTCCCGCTCGGGCACCCACAGCTGCCCGTCGGTGCGGTGCCCCAGCGGGCCCGGGTGACCGGGTTCACTGTGGTCGTGCGGGTCCAGGTGCACCCCTTCGCCCTCGTCGGACGGCATCCGCGACTCGGAGCACATCCGGCACAGCAGCCGTACGGACGACGACCAGTCCTCCGCGGCGAAGCCGGCGTCGGCGGCCAGCTGCTCCAGCGCGTCCCGGTCCGCCTCCGTGGCCGCCTCCAGCAGGACCACCCAGGTGGGGACGGGGGACGGCGCCCACAGCTCGATCTCGTCGAAGACCGGGAAGCTGTGCCCGGTGGAGGTCGTGCGCTCGCCGTGCGGGACGCCGTCGTGCAGCACGACCTCGCCCCAGCGTCGCCCGGACGAGGGAAGCGGAATCGACAGGACCTCCATCCGTGCCGGGTCCAGCCTGCGGCCCCACACGACTTCGGCCTCTCCCTCCGGGGAGAGCCGTACGGCCGCGCTGCCCAGCTCCATGCCGAGCGGCTCCCCGGACACGGCGGCGCCACCGGGCACCTTCAGTCCGTACGCCTGCCAGGCGCGGCGGGCCAGCGGCCAGTCCTGCAGGGCGGTGGCGGCGATGCCGACGTTCCACCAGTCGGGCGCCCCGGTCTCCCGGTCGAGCAGGGCGACGGCGCGCAGTCCGGCGGCGCGGGCCTGCTCCCAGTCGTGCCGGAACTTGTGCAGCAGCGCGAGGTTGAACCAGGACTCCGACAGCCAGGGTTCGAGATCGGCGGCGCGTGTCAGAAGCTCGCCCGCGTCCTCGTACCGGCCGTCGCCGATCAGCGTGAACGCCCGGTCGGTGGCCTGCCGCCAGGAGGCGGAGGGCCGGTGCCGTCCCTTGCCGAAGATCCTCACGATTCCCGCCTGCCAGTTCCATTTCCGCACAGTGGGCTGGCTTGTGCCCCCGGACACCCTCTCCCTCGCATCCAACCACGTACGGCGGGAAAGGCGCTCATTACCCATGGGTTACCCAGCCGGGAGCGGGGTCAGACAGTCCCGTTCGCCGCGCCGGCTCCCGCTCGCGCAGCCCACGGGGCCGGGCCAGGACCCGGGCGAGCGACTCCACGACCTCGGGAGCGTAGTCCCCGGCGGTGCCGAGCCGCAGCTCCGCCAGCGCACGCAGGGGGCCTTCGGGTCCGGCCTCCCGGGTCTTCTCCTCGTAGGCGTTCACGGCCCGGACGATACGGGCGGCGACCGGCTGCTCCGGGTAGGGGTCGGCCTGCCGCTCCACGACGACGGCGACGGCCGCGTCGACGCCGGTCTGGCGCACGACGGCACCGCCGAGCAGCGCGATGCGGCGCTGTTCCGCGGCGGGCAGGGCCGCGGTGGCACCGGCCGGCACCGGGTCGACCAGGCTGAGCTGGCCGATGTCGTGCATGAGGGCCGCGTACTCCAGAACGGTCAGTTCGGGTCCGGTCAGACCGAGGTCACGGCCGACGGCGAGACTGAGCGCGGCGACCCGGTGGGCGTGCCCGGCGGGGGTGCAGCCGGCGATCTCGGTGGCGCGGGCGAGGGAGGCGATGGTCTGCCGGTAGGTGGCGCGGACTGCCGCGTACCGGCGCACGGACAGCTGGACCAGCAGCAGGGGCAGACAGAACACGGGCAGCGCCCACAGGCCGACCACGGCGACCGCGAGCGCCATCACCGCGCCGGTCGCACAGACGGCGGAGCCGATGCCGAGCAGTCCGCGCAGCTCCTCGCGCAGCAGCGGGCCGAACGGCCAGCGGGTCCGGCAGTGGGCCAGCGCGGCGGCCAGCACGGCACCGCACAGGGAGGTGGCGCCGAGCAGGGTGAGCAGCAGCAGGGCGTAGGCGGAGCCGTCCCAGGAGCCGAAGACGCCCCTGTTGTACAGGGGTTGGAAACAGACGGCGGCGAAGCCGACGGTGAGGACGCGGCGGGCCAGGTGGTCGAGGGTGGGGCCGCGGCCGGACCAGAGGTGCGGTACGGCACCGAGCAGGGCGGCGACGAGTACGACGGTGACGACCTGGGCGGCGTCGTGCTGGCTGGGCCGCCCGGCGTCGGCGCCCAGCAGGGCGTACGACAGGGAGCCGGCGGCGCCCAGGGGGGCGGCCTGCCGTGCCTGGGCGTCGCTCCACCGGGTCAGTTCGCCGACGGTTATGAGCACCCCGAAGGCGAGCGCGTCGCCCCGGTCGGCCAGGCCGCCCCACAGGGTGAGGGCGAGGGAGCCGGCCGCGACGAGCGCCGCGGCGCCGTGGATGAGCCGCAGCGGGGTCATCGGGGCGCCCCGGTGCTGGGGGCCCGCTGCGCGGGTGCGCTGCCGTAGGACGGCTCCTCGGCGGTGACCGCGGGATGCCAGCCCGAGCGGCGCAGGGCGCGGACGAGCGCGCCGACCATGCGGGGATCGAACTGGGTGCCGGCGCAGCGCTCCAGCTCGGCGACGGCGGCCTCGACCGGCCGGGCCCTGCTGTAGGTGCGGGTGGAGGTCATGGCGTCGAAGGCGTCCGCGACGGCGACGATCCGGGCGCACTCGGGAATCCGGGTGCCGGCCAGACCGTACGGGTAGCCGCTGCCGTCGAGGCGTTCGTGGTGGTGGAGGATGGCCGCGCGGGCCTCGCCGAGGAAGGAGATCCCGCGGACCATCTCGTGGCCGTACTCGGGGTGCAGCTCGATGATCCGCCGCTCCTCGGGGGTGAGCGGTCCGTCCTTGCGCAGCAGCCGGGTGGGGACACCCAGCTTGCCGACGTCGTGCAGGATGCCGGCGAAGCGCAGCACCTCGACGCGGTCGTCGTCCATGCCGAGTTCGCGGGCGATCAGCACGGAGGCCTGTCCGACGCGTTCGCTGTGGCCGCGGGTGTAGCCGTCCTTGATGTCGACGGCCTGCACGAGGGCACGGATGGTGGCCTGGTGGGCCGCGCGCTCGCGGTGGTACTGGGCGAACACCCACCAGGAGACGCACATCGGCAGCAGCACGAGCAGGGCGGCGACGGGGCCGTACGGACTGTGCCACAGCACGGCCATCATGAGCCCGGCGAGTCCGTGCACCGCGACGGGCGCGAGGGTGCGGGTCAGCAGCCCGCGCCAGGCGCGCCGCACCGGCACCAGCCCGGCGGCCGCACGCAGGCCGCCGTCGAGCACGGTGAGCACCAGACAGAAGGCGAGGACGGCGGCACCGGCGGGCAGCAGGACGTAGGGGAAGTCGCAGCCGAGGACGGCGCCTGGGCCGCCGAGCACCCCGTGCACCTGGGCGGCGGCCCACACGGCGAGCGCGGGCTGTGCGGCCCGCCAGCCGCGCCGCAGCAGGGCGGGCGGGTGCTCGACCGGGGAGAGCAGGGCGGCGGGCAGCGGGACGAGCGCGGCGGCCGCCGGGGACAGCAGGAACGCTCCGGCGAGCAGGACCGGGTAGAAGGTGCCGCCTAGGCTGCGCCGTACGCCGTGCTCGCAGGCCGCGTAGAGGGCCGCGAGCAGGCCGATCGCAAACCAGGGGGCGTGGGTCGCGGACAGCGGCAGGAGGCATGACACGGCCAGCAGGGTGACGCAGGCCACATAGCCCCGTGCCCTCGGCGGTACCGCCTCCATCGCATCCCTCCCCGACCATGCCTGTCCGGGCTCGGAGCCTAGGGCGGGTGGTCGGGGGTGCGGCGCCTATGACCTGAGGATTAGCACATTCGGGTGATGGTCCGGGGCAGCCGCCCGCGGGTCAGTTCTCCGGGGCGGTGACGGTGACGTCGTGATCCGGCACCGTGTGCCCGGAGCGGATCAGTTCGATCCGCCCCATGACCTTGGCGCGCAGGTCGGCGGGCACGTCGTCATGTCCGCAGCACCGCTTGACCAGCTTCTTCACGGCCTGCTCCAGGCCGTACTTCTCCAGGCACGGCGAGCATTCCTCGAAGTGGTGCTGGAACTTGTCGCGATCGATGTCCGGCATCTCGCTGTCGAGGAACTCGTACAGGTGGTCGAGGACCTCACTGCAGTCCGTCTCGTGCGGCTCTCCGCAGCTCATGAGCCCGAGCCTTTCGCTTCGTTCGACTCTCCGGCGCCGGCCGGGACCAGTCCGCGTTCACGGGCGTAGTCCTCCAGCATGCCGCGCAGTTGACGGCGGCCCCGGTGCAGCCGGGACATCACCGTTCCGATGGGTGTCCCCATGATGTCCGCGATCTCCTTGTACGCAAAGCCCTCTACATCCGCGAGGTAGACGGCGATGCGGAACTCCTCGGGGATCGCCTGCAGGGCTTCCTTCACGTCCGAGTCGGGCAGGTGGTCGAGCGCCTGCGACTCGGCGGAGCGCAGACCGGTCGACATGTGCGACTCGGCGCGGGCCAGCTGCCAGTCCTCGATCTCCTCCGCGGCGGAGCGCTGCGGCTCACGCTGCTTCTTGCGGTAGGAGTTGATGAAGGTGTTGGTGAGGATCCGGTACAGCCACGCCTTGAGGTTGGTGCCCTCACGGAACTGGTGGAAGGACGCGTAGGCCTTGGCGTACGTCTCCTGCACCAGGTCCTCGGCGTCGGCCGGGTTGCGCGTCATGCGCAGGGCCGCCGAGTACATCTGGTCGAGGAATTCGAGCGCGTCCCGCTCGAAGCGCGCGCTGCGCTCCGCGCTGGACTCGGAGGAAGCCTCCGCGCTCACGCCCTGGCCCTCGGGCAGCTCCGCCTGGCCGTTGTCGGTCCCTGCGTCGGTCCCAGTGACCGGACCCACCTCCTCAAGATCCTGGGCAGGACCGAGACCGGTCCCACTCGTTTCGGAGGATAGAACACGACCCGTGCCTGCCGCGCCTCGAATAGGCGCGGTCTTGGCCGCGTGCAGCACCGTCCAGTCCAGGTCAGTGCTGCGCTGACGGCTCGGGCATACGGTCGAACCCATGCGGCGGACTTCCTCTCCTGCGACGTCGGTGCCGAGGCCTCAGCACTTCTGTCCGCCACAACAGCGGGCCCCCACCCGGCATTCCCGCCCGTCACCCGAGTGACGCGATCCACTCCACCACGGCGCCGGTGATGATCCCCAGGGCCTGCTCCTGCGTGGTGCCGGCGCGCTTGGGCACGGCGAAGCCGTGATCGCCGAAGGGCACCTCGACCAGTTCGTAGGACCCCTCGGGGAACTCCGCCGGCTTCCCGAAGGGGTCGTTGCCGCCCTGCACGACCAGCGTGGGCACCCCGGCGCCCAGCAGCTCCTGCGCGCGGGACTTCTCCGGCTTGCCCGGCGGGTGCAGCGGGAAGCTCAGGGCGAGCACGGCGTGCGCGCCCAGCTCGGTCGCCGTACGGCAGGCGACCCGGGCGCCCGCGCTGCGGCCGGCGGAGATCACCGGCAGGCCGGGCCCGGTGAGCTGGGGCCACACTCCGCGCCACCCGGTGTCCAGGGTCTTCGGCGCGGGCGCGACCTTCTTGCCGGCGACCCGCCAGGGCTGCTCGACGAGCGCGACGGTCACGCCCTGCGCGGGCAGCGTCCGCGCGAGGGCCTGCAGGTCCCGGGCCTCGATACCGCCGCCGGCGCCGTGGCCGACGGCGAGGACCAGCCGGGGCCGCCGTGCCGTGTGCCAGGTGATGCGGGCGTCCCCGGCGTCGGTCCGGACCGTTTCGGTCACGGCGGCGGTCACGCCTGCGCTCACGTCTGCGCTCACGTCTTCGGTCACATCTGCGGTCACGTCTTCGGTCACGTCAGAAAAGTGTGCCCTCTTCCGGTGCCTCCAGCTCCTTCAGCAGCTCCGGGCCGTTGTTGCGGACGTTGCTGACGGCGGTGGAGACCGGGTAGGCGCGCATCAGGCCGGCCGGCGGCGGGGCCAGCAGGTCACGCAGGTCGTCGGGGTCGGTGCGGCCCGGGTCCAGCCAGGCGTCCCAGCGGTCCGGGGTGAGCATCAGGGGCATCCGGGGGTGGATCTCGGCGAGCGCGTGCGGGCCCTCTGCCGGGGCCACGGCCAGCGGGGTCTTCTCCGCCTCGGTGGTGATCACCGAGCACGTGACCCACCAGGCCCCCGGGTGGTCGTCGGGCAGGGTGCGGTCGCGCCAGAACTCGTACAGGCCCGCCATCGCGAACACCGAGCCGTCGGCGGGCAGTACGAAGTACGGCTGCTTGCGCGGCCGCTTCTTCCTGCCCTCGACCTCCAGCTCGCGCTCCTGCTTGCCGGTGACCCACTCGTAGTAGCCGTCGGCGGGGATGATGCAGCGGCGGGCTGCGAAGGCACGGCGGTAGGAGGGCTTCTCGTGCACGGTCTCCGCGCGGGCGTTGATCATCCGGGCACCGCCCTCGGGGGTCTTGGACCAGGACGGGACCAGTCCCCACTTCAGCTTCCGCAGCTGCCGAACCGGGCGCGGGGAGTCCGCGTCCTTCAGGGGACGGTCGAGAACGGCGTAGACCTCCTTGGTCGGCGCCACGTTGTAGTCGGGCTCCAAGGTCTCCTCGGGCTCCCACTTCTCGATCTCGAAGACCCCTGCGAGATCCTCGGGCCTACGACTCGATGCATACCGTCCGCACATACGTGCCACACTGCCAGACTCCGTACCGGAACAGGGGGCCACTCAGACATATGGCAAGCCTCGCCGCCACCGCGCTGCCCGACATCTGGGACCGGCTCACCGGCACCCAGCCCGACCCCGATCTGTGGGTGGTGCTGGCCACCCTGGCCGCCGCGCTCGCCGTCGTCGTCCCGCACCCGCTGTGGCGGACGTCCCGCAACGCGATCACTATCGCGCACGAGGGCGGGCACGGCCTCGTCGCCCTGCTCACCGGCCGGCAGCTCACCGGCATCCGGCTGCACTCCGACACCAGCGGGCTCACCCTGAGCCGGGGCAAGCCGTACGGGCTCGGCATGATCCTGACTGCCGCCGCCGGGTACACCGCCCCCTCGCTGCTCGGTCTCGGCGGGGCCGCGCTGCTGGCCGCCGGCCGCATCACGGTCCTGCTGTGGGTGGCCACGGCGCTGCTGGTGTCGATGCTGGTGATGATCCGCAACGCGTACGGCGTCCTGACCGTGGTCCTCGCGGGCGGGGCCTTCCTGCTGGTGTCCTGGCTGGCAGGGCCGCAGGTGCAGGCGGCGTTCGCGTACGCGGTGGTGTGGTTCCTGCTGTTCGGCGGGGTACGGCCGCCGTTCGAGCTGCAGGCCAAGCGGTCGCGGGAGGGCGCCGGGGACTCGGACGCGGACCAGCTGTCCCGGCTGACGCACGTACCGGCGGGCCTGTGGCTGTTCCTGTTCCATGCGGTGTCGCTGTGCTCGCTGATAGGCGGGGGCCGCTGGCTGCTGGAGGTCTGACAAGCGTCACGGGCGCGGGTACGGCGCGACCGGCCCTCACGGCGCCGCACCCGAACAGCGACCGGCCGCCCCCTCGCCCTCCTTATACAGTGGCCCCATGGCCCCGAACACCGCCCCCACCGCCCTCTGGCCCGCCCCGCACGCGAGCGGGGCCGTCGACGCGACGGTCCACGTGCCCGGGTCCAAGTCGGTCACCAACCGCGCCCTGGTGCTGGCCGCCCTGGCCTCCGAGCCCGGCTGGCTGCGCCGCCCGCTGCGTTCCCGCGACACCCTGCTGATGGCCGGTGCGCTGCGTGCGATGGGCGTGGAGATCGAGGAGGGGGTGGGCCCGGACGGCACCGGCGAGGCGTGGCGGGTGCTGCCCACGGGCCTGCGCGGCCCGGCCACCGTGGATGTCGGCAACGCCGGCACCGTGATGCGCTTCCTGCCCCCGGTGGCTGCGCTGGCCGACGGTCCGATCCGGTTCGACGGTGACCCGCGGTCGTACGAGCGTCCCCTGAACGGTGTGATCGACGCACTGCGCGCGCTGGGCGCCCGGATCGACGACGACGGCCGTGGCGCGCTGCCGCTGACCGTGCACGGCGGCGGTGCCCTGGAAGGCGGCCCGGTGTCGATCGACGCCTCCTCGTCCTCCCAGTTCGTGTCGGCCCTGCTGCTCTCCGGACCGCGTTTCAACCAGGGCGTCGAGGTACGGCACACCGGCACCTCCCTGCCCTCGATGCCGCACATCCGGATGACCGTCGACATGCTGCGCGCGGTCGGCGCCCAGGTGGACACCCCGGAGTCGGGCGGTGAGCCGAACGTGTGGCGGGTGACGCCGGGCGCGCTGCTCGGCCGGGACCTGACGATCGAACCGGACCTGTCCAACGCCCAGCCGTTCCTGGCGGCGGCCCTGGTCACCGGCGGCAAGGTGCTGATCCCGGACTGGCCGGCCCGCACCACTCAGCCGGGTGACCGGCTGCGGGAGATCTTCACCGAGATGGGCGGTTCCTGCGAACTCACCGAGTACGGGCTGGAGTTCGCCGGTTCGGGAGCGGTCCACGGCATCGACGTGGACCTGGGCGACGTGGGTGAGCTGACCCCGGGCATCGCCGCGGTCGCCGCGCTCGCCGACTCGCCGTCCACCCTGCGGGGCGTGGCCCATCTGCGGCTGCACGAGACGGACCGGCTGGCCGCGCTCACCAAGGAGATCAACGAGCTGGGCGGTGACGTCACCGAGACGGCCGACGGCCTCCACATCCGCCCGCGCAAGCTGCACGGCGGCATCTTCCACACCTACGAGGACCACCGCATGGCGACCGCCGGTGCGATCATCGGCCTGGCGGTCGAGGGCGTGCAGATCGAGAACGTGGCGACGACCGCGAAGACTCTGCCGGACTTCCCCGAACTGTGGACCGGGATGCTCGGGCAGTAGGGACGTACGCCATGCGCCGCTACGGCAAGCACACCGACGAGGACGACATCCGCAGCCGCCCCAACCGCAAGGGCAACCGGCCACGGACGAACATCCGGCCCAAGCACGAGGACGCTGCGGAGGGCATGGTCCTGACCGTCGACCGGGGGCGGCTGACCTGCCTGGTGGAGGACCGGGCCATCGTCGCGATGAAGGCCCGCGAGCTGGGCCGCAAGGCCGCCGTGGTGGGCGACCGGGTGGCCCTGGTCGGTGACCTGTCCGGCAAGAAGGACACGCTCGCGCGGATCGTCCGCATCGAGGAGCGGTCCTCGGTGCTGCGCCGTACGGCCGACGACGACGATCCGTACGAGCGCGTGGTCGTCGCCAACGCCGACCAGCTGGCGATCGTCACGGCCCTGGCCGACCCGGAACCCCGCCCCCGCCTGATCGACCGCTGTCTGGTCGCGGCCTTCGACGGCGGCCTGGAGCCGTTGCTGGTGATGACCAAGTCGGACCTGGCCTCGCCGGACAAGCTGCTGGAACTGTACGGCGCCCTGGACATCCCGTACGTCGTGACCAGCCGCGAGGAGCTGGAGAACGGGGACGCGGCGGACCGGGTGCGCACCCTCCTGGACGGCAGGGTCACCGCTTTCGTGGGCCACTCGGGCGTCGGCAAGACGACGCTGGTCAACGCGCTCGTCCCGGAGGAGCGCCGGCGTACGACGGGACATGTGAACGCGGTGACCGGCCGCGGCCGCCACACCACCACCTCGGCGCTGGCCCTGCCGTTGAGCAGCGCGGGCGGCTGGGTCGTGGACACCCCGGGCATCCGTTCGTTCGGCCTCGCGCACATCGATCCCTCCCGGGTGATCCACGCCTTCCCGGACCTCGAGTCCGGCACGGAGGGCTGCCCGCGCGCGTGCAGCCACGACGAGCCGGACTGCGCGCTGGACGCGTGGGTCGAGGAGGGTCATGCGGACCCGGCCCGGCTGTACTCGCTGCGCCGGCTGCTGGCCACGCGGGAGCGCCGGGAAGGCGACTGACCACCGCGTTGTTTGCCCGGGCGGCAGGCCGGTAAGTGCATAATCGCACCGAGCCGGAGAGCCGGATCAACGGGAGGACCGCACATGGCGTGGCTGCTGGTCATAGTGGCCGGGATTCTGGAGACCGGTTTCGCCGTGTGCCTGAAGCTCTCGCACGGGTTCACCCGCCTGTGGCCGACGATCGCCTTCGCGACGTTCGCACTCGGCAGCTTCGGTCTGCTGACCCTCTCGCTGCGGAAACTCGACGTCGGCCCCGCCTACGCCGTGTGGACCGGCATCGGTGCCGCCGGCACCGCGATCTACGGCATGGTCTTCCTGGGCGACCTGGTGTCCACCCTGAAGATCGTCTCCATCAGCCTGGTCATCGTCGGGGTGATCGGCCTGCAGCTGTCGGGGTCGGCCCACTAGGGGGCGGGCGGCGACAGGCGCGACAGGCGCGACAGGCGCGACAGGCGCGACAGGCGCGACAGGCGCGACAGGCGCGACAGGCGCGACAGGCGCGACAGGCGCGACAGCGGGGGGATACGCGTGGGACCGGACGGAGCGGAAGCGGACGGCGTGGGTTCTCAGGGCCGGGGACGGGACGGGCACGGCCGTCCGTCCCGGCACCACGATGCGGGACGTTGGCTGGCCGAGTTCGCGGGGCGCATGCTGGTGGTCTGCCCTCGCTGCTCCGGCCGCGCCCACATCGTTCCCCGGCCCGGGCTCCCCGCCCCCAAATCCTTTGCGGAGCTGCTGTTCCGGCCGCGCCGGCTGACCTGTCCGGCGTGCGGCGCCGTGGCCGACTGGGCGGCGGACATGCGCGGCGGCGGGCTCGTCGCGGCTCAACTGGGCGGCACCGAAGACCCCTTCTTCGGACAGCCGCTGTGGCTCCAGACACGGTGTGCCGGGCGCATCCTGTGGGCGTACGACGAGGAACACATCGAGGCGCTGGCGGCGTATGTCGGCGCCGCGCTGCGCGAGCGCGGCGGCACGCGTCCGACGAGGGCGATGTTCGCTCGGCTTCCCCGCTGGATGAAGGAGTCCCGCCATCGCGCCGAGGTGCTGGCCGGCTTGGAGAGGCTGCGCACGCTGTCCCGGCGTTCGGCGCCGGCCGACCGGTCCGACGCCGCCCATGTACACGGCTACCGCCCCCGGCTGTACGGAGGCCTGTACTTCCGGGGCGGGCCGTACTAGGGGGCGACGGCCGACGTGGCCGCCGGCCGGCTAGACCAGCTGCCGGGGCAGTACCGCACGGACCATCTCCGCCATGCCGCCCTCCGGGGGTGGCGCCGCCACGCAGGACAGGGCGAGGCGTACGACCAGTTCACAGGAGCGGAGCAGTTCGGCGGTGTCGGCCGCGCCGATGCGGCCGGCGCCGGGACCCGTTCCGGTACCGGGACCCGTTCCGGTGTTGGTGCCGGTGACGCTGTGGGTGGCCGTGCCGGTATTGGTGCCGGTGCCGGTCTTGGTGCCCGTGCCGGAGTTGATGCCGGTGACGCTGTGTGGGCCCGTGCCGGAGTTGGTGCCGGTGACGCTGTGTGGGCCCGTGCCGGAGTTGGTGCCGGTGACGCTGCGGGTACCGGCGCTGTTGCCGGTGTTGGTGCCGGCCAGCGCGGTCACCGCGCGGTCCCGGACGATCCGGACGAAGTCGCGGGGCGCCGGCAGCGGCCCGTCCGCCCGGCGCTGCGCAGGCACCACGGACGTGGAGGGTACGGCGGTGAGCACCGGGGTGGGCAGCCGCTCACTCCAGCAGCCGGTGAGCATGGCCCGGACCAGCGCGTTCTCCCGGGCGGCCGCGGCCGTCCACTCGACGGTGGCGGTGAGCCGCTCCCCCGGTTCGGCGGAGCTGCCGAGCGCCCGCTCCACCCCGGCGAGGTAGCCGTCGGCCTCCCGCCGGACCAGGGCACGGGCCAGCCCGTCTTTGCTGCCGAACTCGTTGTACAGGGTCTGCCGGGACACACCGGCCGACGCGGCGACGTCGACCATCCGCACCGCGGACCACGGCCGGCGCGCGAGCGCCGTATAGGCGGCGTCCAGCAGGGACTCCCGGGCAGCAGGCATCCTCGCCTCCTCGGGGCACAGCGACTCTGCGCCCAGATTTGACGCGCTCGTATGCACTGTCAAGGGTTCGCGCTGTACGCCGGTTGCGTATCGGCCGTCCGCCACGCCACCCTGCCCCGCCTCACCCCTGTGGCCCCGCGCCCGTCAGGACCGATACCGTTCCTCACATGCCGGACTATCTCGACGACCTCCGCCTCGCCCACGTCCTCGCGGACGCGGCCGACGCCGCCACCATGGCCCGCTTCAAGGCACTCGACCTCAAGGTGGAGACGAAGCCGGACATGACCCCGGTGAGCGAAGCGGACAAGGCGGCGGAAGAACTGATCCGCGGCCAGCTGCAGCGCGCCCGCCCGCGGGACGCGGTCCTCGGCGAGGAGTACGGCGTCGAGGGCACCGGCCCCCGCCGCTGGGTGATCGACCCGATCGACGGCACCAAGAACTACGTCCGCGGCGTCCCGGTCTGGGCCACGCTCATCTCCCTGATGGAGGCCGGCGGCGCCGGCTCCTCCCGCTCGGGCGCGGCCGAGAGCGGGGGCGGCTTCCAGCCCGTCGTCGGCGTCGTCTCCGCCCCCGCTCTCGGCCGCCGCTGGTGGGCCGCGAAGGGCCACGGCGCCTTCACCGGCCGCAACCTCACTTCCGCGACCCGTATCCACGCCTCCCGCGTCGGCAAGCTCGCGGACGCCTCGTTCGCGTACTCCTCGCTCTCCGGCTGGGAGGAGCGGGGCCGGCTCGACGGCTTCCTGGACCTCACCCGCCAGGTGTGGCGCACGCGCGCGTACGGCGACTTCTGGCCGTACATGATGGTCGCCGAGGGTTCCGTCGACATCTGCGCGGAGCCGGAGCTGTCCCTGTGGGACATGGCCGCGAACGCGATCATCGTCACCGAGGCGGGCGGCACCTTCACCGGTCTCGACGGCCGCCCGGGTCCGCACAGCGGCGACGCGGCGGCGTCCAACGGCCTGCTGCACGACGAGTTGCTGGACCGTCTCAACCAGCGCGGCTGAGGACGGCAGCACTCTCCCGGTACGCCCTCAACTGGCGCCGCGCGCCCCCTTGTTGACCCGTCCTTTACCTGGCACTCTGAGTCCACCCCCACTTGTGAACTTGTGAATCGCTGCACAACGCGCGATTCCTAGGAGGTGGCCCATCCATGCTCGTCCGTGACGCCATGAGCACGGTGATACTCACCCTCGGCCCCGCACACACCCTTCGCCAGGCAGCCGCCCTGATGTCCGCCCGCCGCGTCGGCGCCGCAGTGGTCCTCGACCCGGACGCCGGCGGCATAGGCATCCTCACCGAACGCGACATCCTCAACTCCGTCGGCCTCGGCCAGAACCCGGACACGGAACCCACCCACGCCCACACCACCACCGACGTCGTCTTCGCCACACCGGCCTGGACCCTCCAGGACGCGGCGCGCGCCATGGCGCACGGAGGCTTCAGGCACCTGGTCGTCCTGGATCGCGGCGAGGTGGCCGGGATCGTCTCGGTCCGCGACATCATCCGTTGCTGGGTCCCGGCCCGCGAACCCACACCGGCGCTCTGAACCTGCGAAGCGGGCCGGACCCCGAGCACCGTGGGGTCCGGCCCGCCCAGCCGCGAAGGCGGCCGGCTCAGCCGCGCAGCGCCCGCACCGCCGCCTCCAGCCGCTTGCCGAAGTCGGCGTCGGCGCCGGCGAAGTTACCGATCGCCCGCTCGACGATGTCCGCGCGCGTGACCGGCGCCATGGCGCCCGCCAGGTTGGCGACCAGCCGCTCCTTCTCCTCCTCCGACATCAGCCGGTAGAGGTTGCCCGCCTGCACGAAGTCGTCGTCCTCCGCGTGCACCGGGGTCGGGTGGTTGCCAGTGCCGCCCGCGAATCCGTCGAACGGCTGCCACAGCGGGCGGCCGGTCTGCCGCGGCCCGCCGAAGCTGTTCGGCTCGTAGTTCTTCGCCCCGCCGTGCCGGCCGTCGTAGAGGTGGCCGTCCCGGGAGTTGGTGCGCGCCTCGGTGGCGTGCGGGCGGTTCACCGGCAGATGGTCGGCGTTGATGCCGACGCGGTAGCGGTGCGCGTCGCCGTAGGCGAAGAGCCGGCCCTGGAGCATCTTGTCGGGCGACGGGCCGATGCCGGGCACGAAGTGCGCCGGGGAGAAGACCGACTGCTCGACCTCGGCGAAGACGTTCTGCGGGTTGCGGTTCAGCTCCAGCGTGCCGATCTCGATGACCGGGTAGTCCGCGTGCGGCCAGACCTTGGTCAGGTCGAACGGGTTGAAGCGGTACGTCGCCGCGTCCGCCGCAGGCATGATCTGTACGCCCACGGTCCAGCTCGGGAACTCGCCGCGCTCGATCGCCTCGCGCAGGTCGCGCTGGTGCGAGTCGGGGTCCTTGCCCGCGAGGACCTCGGCCTCCTCGGCCGTGAGGTTCTTGATCCCCTGGTCGGTCTTGAAGTGGTACTTGACCCAGAAGACCTCTCCGGCCTCGTTGCTCCACTGGAAGGTGTGCGAGCCGAAGCCGTCCATGTGGCGGTACGACGCCGGGATGCCGCGGTCACCGAAGAGCCAGGTCACCTGGTGGGTCGACTCCGGCGACAGCGACCAGAAGTCCCAGACGTTGTCGGCTTCCGTGCTGCCGGTGTACGGGTCGCGCTTCTGGGTGTGGATGAAGTCCGGGAACTTGATCGCGTCCCGGATGAAGAAGACCGGGGTGTTGTTCCCGACGAGGTCGTAGTTGCCCTCTTCGGTGTAGAACTTCAGCGCGAAACCACGCGGGTCGCGGACGGCGTCCGCGGCGCCCAGGTTGCCGGCCACGGTCGAGAAGCGCAGGAAGACCTCGGTCTCCTTGCCGACCTGGGAGAGGAACGCGGCGCGCGTGTACGGCGTGACGTCGGCGGTCACGGTGAAGGTGCCGTAGGCGCCGGCGCCGCGGGCGTGCACCACGCGCTCCGGGATGCGCTCCCGGTTGAAGTGGGCCAGCTTCTCCAGCAGCAACTGGTCCTGGACCAGGACCGGCCCACCGACGCCCGCCGTCTCGCTGTTCTGGTTGTCGGCGACCGGAGCCCCGGCCTCCGTGGTGAGCGGTCCCTGCGACACGTGCGCCTCCTGTGTCATCGCCGGTCAGTTCTCTGTGATCACTGACCAGTCCTGTCCTGTAACCAAATCCGGTCCCGATCCTACAATGGACTTTGTCTAAGTCAAACGTCGATCCAAAGTCACACCTATTCCCGACCTGGTCCCCCTTCCTGTTACGCTGGTGGCCATGAGCGACCTTCTGGAACGGCTGCGTGGACGCGGATGGCGGATGACCGCGCAGCGACGCGTGGTGGCCGAGGTCCTGAACGGCGAGCACGTCCATCTGACGGCCGACGAGGTCCATGCGAGGGCCGTCGCGAAGCTGCCGGAGATCTCCCGGGCGACCGTCTACAACACGCTGGGCGAGCTGGTCTCCCTCGGCGAAGTACTGGAAGTCACGACGGACAAGCGCGCCAAGCG
Source organism: Streptomyces sp. NPDC027663 (assembly GCF_055566415.1). NCBI lineage: Bacteria > Bacillati > Actinomycetota > Actinomycetes > Kitasatosporales > Streptomycetaceae > Streptomyces > Streptomyces sp. NPDC027663. The sequence continues at coordinate 228,604 of NZ_JBVHSK010000002.1, forward strand.
GTACGACCCGAACGCACACCAGCCGCACCACCACCTGGTCTGCGCCCGGTGCGGCGCGATCCGCGACGTCCACCCGACGGGCAACCCGCTCGCCGACCTCCCCGCCACCGAGCGCTTCGGCTTCACGGTGTCGGACGTCGAGGTGACGTACCGGGGGCTGTGCCCGGACTGCGCGGGCGCGTAGCCCACTCGCTTCCCTGGAGCCCCGGCATCCGCCGGGGCTCTTCGCGTATCCGCGGGCGCCTCGTGTGCGTACACAAACACCGAGGGCCGGAACCCATCTCTGGATTCCGGCCCTCGGCCTTCAGTAGCGGGGACAGGATTTGAACCTGCGACCTCTGGGTTATGAGCCCAGCGAGCTACCGAGCTGCTCCACCCCGCGTCGGTGAACACGACATTACGTGAGGCGGGTGCCCGGATGCAAATCGCTTGGCGACGTGCTCCTGCGAGCGGGGGCGGACGGCCGGACCCCGGCCGTCCGCAGTGGAGCGCCTCGCGACCACGCTCCGCAGCGGAGCGCCTCGCGACCACGCTCACCTCACGCCGACAGTTCCTCTCGCAGCGCGTCCCGCAACCGCCCCGCCCGCTCGGCCACCTCCGCCGGCCCCAGTGCCACCGCCCGGTCGGCCCACCTCTGCCCCTCCGCCAGCTCGCCGCGACGCGCGTAGACAAGGGCCAGCCGCAGTGCCGCCCGGCCATGCCCGGCGTCGGCGGCCCGGGCCCACCACACCGCCGCCTCCGGCTCGCTCCCCTCGCGGGCGAGCAGCAGTCCCAGATTGAAGGCGCCGTTGCGCGACCCGGCCTCGGCCGCCGCCCGGTACCACCGCGCCGCCTCGACGACATCACCCCGCGCCGCCGCGAGCATGCCGACCCGCACCTGCGCCCGGCGGTGCCCCTGCGAGGCGGCCCGCTCGTACCACTCCTCGCACTCGGCCTTCTCGTGCACGACCTCCCCCAGCTCATGGGCCGGCTCCGGCGGCCGGCGCGCATCCAGCAGGGCGGCCAGCCGGTACGCGCCCTCCGCGCTGCCGCCGCCCGCCGCCCAGCGCAGGTGCCGTTCGGCCTCCGGCTCGTCGCCCTCACGCAGCCGGGCGATCCCGACCTGCAGCGCGGCCTCGGTGTGCCCGGCGGCAGCCGCCTGCTCGTACCAGCGCAGGGCCGTCGTCTCCTCGTCGCGTCCCGCGTAGAGGATGCCGAGGTTGAACGCCGCGTCCACGCTCCCGGCTTCCGCGGCCTTGGAGAACCACGGCTCCGCACCGGTCGTGTCGCCGCCCTGCAGCAACAGGATGGCGAGCGCGTTCGCGGCCTCCCGGTGCCCGGCGTAGGCGGCCCGCCGGTACCACTGCTCGGCCTGTGCGGTCCGCCCCTGCTCGGCGCTGAGCAGCCCGAGGTTGTACGCCCCGTTGTCGTCACCGGCGTCCAGCGCGGCCCGGTACCAGCGCTCGGCGGTCTGGGTCTCCCCCCGCTCGGCGTGCAGCGCGCCCAGCGCGTTGGCGGCGTTGCCGTCGCCCTCCTGGGCAGCCCGCAGCCACCACACGGCCGCGCTCTCGGTGTCGCCGGCGTCGCGCAGCAGGAAGCCGAGGGCACAGGCGGCCCGCGGCTCGCCGTCCTTGGCGGAGGTCAGATACCAGCGCCCGGCCTCCTTCAGTTCCCCGCGCTTCTCCAGGATCGCCCCGAGGTGCAGCGCGGCCCGCCGGTGTCCGCGCGCGGCGGCCTGCCGGTACCACTGCTCGGCCTCCGCGACAGCGTTGTCAGCGGCGGTCTCCTCCCCCTGCCCTGACTTGCCGTCGAGAGCGCGCGCCAGCCGGTAGGCGGCCTCCCGGTGCCCCCGCTCGGCGGCGGCCCGCATCCAGTGCTCGGCACCGACGTCCCCGCGGTGCTCCAGCAGGTCGGCAAGCGCGTAGGCACCGAGGGCATGACCCTGCTCGGCGGACTGGCGCAGCCAGTACTCGGCGGCCGGCTCGTCACCGCGCTCGCGGTGGTGGCGGCCCAGTGCGTGCGCGGCGGCAGCGGAACCGGCGACGGCGGCGATCCGCCACCAGCCGGCCGCTTCCTCGGGGTAGCCGCGCTGGTGCAGCAGGACGCCCAGGTTGTTGGCGGCGGCCCGGTCACCGGCCGCGGTGGCGGCGCGCAGGTGGGGTTCGGCTCCGTCGAGGTCACCGCGGCGCAGCAGCATGGCCCCGAGGACGCTCGCCGCTTCGGCGTCACCGCTCTGCGCGGCGACCGCGAGACGCGTCTCCTCGGCGGCTTCCCCCATGTCCACCATTTCGTCGCGGGCCGGCTCTGTACCGGAAGGCTGCACAAATCGCCCTGTCTCGAACAGAGTTGCCTTGTCCCCCATAACGTCCATCGTCGCACCACCTGCAACCTGGGTACACCCGGTATACCGCAGCCCGTGAGGTCACTTCAGCGTTTTGTCGACATGCCCACAGGGAGACAAGTCAAACACACACCGCCCAACTACCCACGCCGGCGCGGCCGTCCCTCCCCTCAGCACATGAGTTCGCACACCACGAAGGCCCGGATCCTTGTCGGATCCGGGCCTTCGACTTCAGTAGCGGGGACAGGATTTGAACCTGCGACCTCTGGGTTATGAGCCCAGCGAGCTACCGAGCTGCTCCACCCCGCGCCGTTGCACGTCAACCGTACCACGCCACGGAGGGCCCTTGATCAACTCCCGTTCTTGTCGCTCGTCTTGTCGCCGTTCTCGTCGCTCGTCTTGTCGCCGTTCTCGTCGCTCGCCTTGTCGCCGTTCTTGTCGGCACCATCGGCCTTGCCGGCCTTGTCGGCGTCGGACTGTGCCGCCTCGGCGCGCTTCAGCGCGTCCTGCAGATCCTTCTGCGCCTTGGCGTACGCGTCCCAGTCCGGTCCGTCCTTCAGCGCCTGCTGCCCGGCGTCGAACGCCTTCTGGGCCTCTTGCAGTGCCTGCTTGACCGTCGGATTGCCGGTGTCGGGAGGGTTGGTGGCGCCGGTGTCCGGCGGCCTGGTCGAACTCTGCACCCCGAACACCTCGTTGAGCGCCTCGTCCAGGGTGTTCTTGAAGGCGGTCTTGCCCTCGTAGGTGACCAGGACCTTCCTCAGCAACGGGTACTTGAGGGAACCACCGCGGACGTAGACGGGCTCCGCGTACAGCAGTCCCCCGTCGAGCGGCACGGTCAGCAGATTGCCGTACTCGACCTTCGAATGCCCTCGGCTGAGCAGGCTGATGGTCTCGGCGATGTCCGATTCGGAGTTGAACTGGCTCTGGACCTGCTTGGGGCCGTCGACGGTCGTGCTCGTCGGCAGCTTCAGGACTCTGATCTTGCCGTAGTCGCCGGTGCGCGGGTCGGAGTCGACGGCCATGAAGGCGCTGAGGTTGTCCCGTCCGTTGGGCGTGAGCGTGGTCGTCAGCGAGAACGCCTTGATGTTCTGGCCCGGCATCTTCATGCTCAGGTAGTACGGCGGCACCGCACTGCCCGAGTCGTTGGTCGGGTCGTCCGGGACCTCCCAGACCTCGCTGCCGCTGAGGAACGTCTGCGCGTCCGGCACGTGGTAGCGGGTGAGCAGCTCGCGCTGGACCTTGAACAGGTCCTGCGGGTAGCGGAGGTGGGCCATCAGCTCCGCGGAGATGTCCGAGCGGGGCTCGACGGTGCCGGGGAAGGCCTTCATCCAGGTCTTCAGCACCGGGTCCTTGGTGTCCCACTGGTAGAGCTTGACGTCGCCGGTGTACGCGTCGACGGTCGCCTTCACCGAGTTGCGGATGTAGTTGACCTGGTTCTGCTGCGCCACGACGGCACGGGAGTCGTTGTTCGCGGTCAGCGAGTCGGCCGTCGTGTCACCGAGGGTCGTCCGGGAGGCGTACGGGTAGCCGTTCGTGGTCGTGTACGCGTCCACGATCCACTGGATCCGGTGGTTCACCACGGCCGGGTAGGCGTCGCCGTCGATGGTCAGCCAGGGGGCGACCGCCTCCACGCGCTCCTTGGGCGTGCGGTTGTACAGGATCCGCGAGCCCTTGCCGATCGCGCCCGAGTAGAGGATCTGCGGTTCGTTGAACGCCACCGCGTATGCGGCCCGGTTGAGCGGGTTGTCGAGGTTGACCCCGCTCTTGCCCTTGTAGCTGGTGGTCTCCTCGCGCTCGTTGTCGGAGTAGTCGACCTCCTTCTGGGGTCCTCCGACGATCGAGTACGTGGAGGTCTTCTCGCCGTAGTAGACCCGCTGCTCGTAGGACCCGAGGTCGCCCTGGGACGGCAGGTTCTTCTCGGTGAAGACCGGCCGGCCCTTGGCGTCGGCCTCGGTGCCCTTGGCGGCGACCACGCCGAAGCCGTGCGTGTAGCGGAAGTGGTCGTTGATCCAGTTGTTCTTCGGGATGCCGTCCAGATTCAGCTCACGCAGACCGAGGACGGTGTCCTGCTCGTCGCCGTCCTTCGGGTACCGGTCGACGTCGAGGTTGGTCGGGAACCCGTAGTAGCCCTTCATCTGCTGGAGCTGCTGGAACGTCGGCGAGACGACGTTCGGGTCCATGATGCGGATGCTGGCCGTGTCGTCGACCTTGTCGCGCAGTGCGGTCTTGTCCGGGGTCGCGGACTTGCCCGAGTACTCGGTGATCTCGGCGTCGTCGATGCCGTACGCCTCACGGGTCGCCTTGAGGTTCTTCTGGACGTACGGCGCTTCCTTGGCCTGCTCGTTCGGCTCGACCTGGAACTTCTGCACGATGGCCGGGTACAGGCCGCCGATCAGGATCGCCGACAGGACCATCAGGCCGAAGCCGATGACCGGCAGCTGCCAGGTACGCCGCCAGAGGGTGGCGAAGAACAGCAGCGCGCAGATGAGGGCGATGCAGAACAGGATCGTCTTCGCCTGCAGGTAGGCGTTGGCGTCGACGTAGCGCAGGCCGGTCCAGTTGTCGGTCGCCTTGAAGTCGCTGGACTTCACGGCGAGCCCGTACCGGTCGAGCCAGTAGGCGACCGCCTTCAGGGCCACGAAGAGGCCGAGCAGCACCGACAGGTGGCCGGTCGCGGCGGCGGTGGCCCGCGCGCCGGGGCTCGTGACGCGCAGTCCGCCGTACAGGTAGTGGGTGAGCGCGGCGGCGATCAGGCACAGGATGGCCGTGGCGAAGCCGAAGCCCAGCAGGAACCGGTACCAGGGCAGATCGAAGGCGTAGAACGAGACGTCGAGGTGGAACTGCGGGTCCTGCTGGTGGAAGGGCACGCCGTTGACCCACATCAGCCAGGTCCGCCACTGGCCCGACGCCGAGGCACCGGCGATGAGCCCGACGAGGGAGGTCAACGCGAGCAGCAGCCACTTCTTGTACGGCGCGATGCCCATCCGGTACCGGTCGAGGCTCTGCTGCTCCATGGACATGGCGCTCAGCGGGGGCCGCAGCCGGTGCGCGAGCCAGATGTTGAAGCCGACCGCGAGCGCCATCAGCAGGCCGAAGACGAAGAACAGCCCGATCTTGGTGGACAGGGTGGTGGTGAACACGGACGAGTAGTGCACCGACCGGTACCACAGCCAGTCCGTCCAGAACCCCGCGAACATGGTGAACGCCATGCCGAGAACGGCAAGGACGCCCAGTGTCACGAGCAGGGTCCGAACGCGCCGGGACGGGCGGCCCGCTCTGATCCGCGGCCCTGTCGGGCCTCCACCGCGGTCCGGCATCTGGAAAGCCAAGGTGCGCACCTCGAAGTTCGCTGTCGATCCGTCAGACCCTCGGGTTCGCGGGCCCGCCGTGGCCCCCCGTGATCGCGGGCCCACACCTATGCAACTTACTCACGGTTTACTCGGTTCCCGATTCCGGCCGGGAACGAGGCAGGATTGTGACCATGTCCAACACTCCCATGGCAGCGAGCCCGCTCACCCGGGCCGTACTCGAGATCGACGAGTACGTCTCCGGCCTCGGCTGGGACCGGCCCGCTCGCCTCTTCGCCCTCGTAGACACCGCACGGCTGCGGGCTCAGGAACCTTCGCTCGCGGCCCAGCTGGGCCTGCAGGACGAGTCCGAGACCGCCGGTCTCACCCCGATCGAGCAGGAGGAGATCTCGTCCGCCAAGCCGCTGGACGAGTTCCTCGGCACCATCGCCTGGCCCGACGCGGTCGTCGGCTGCGCGCTCACCGTGGAGCGCCTGATGCTGCCGCCGTCCGCCGAGGCGCAGGTCCCCTCCGGGCTGGACGACACCAGGCTCGCCAAGTGGGTGGCCCAGCACCCCGAGCGCCAGGAGGTCCGCATGACGGTGGCGGTGCTGCGCGACGGCAGCCGCGAGTCGGCGCTGCGGCTGCGTGAGAAGGACTCCCCGACGGAGGTCCTGACCGGCCCCGACCTGGTGCCGGGCCTCGCGGAGGCGCTGGCGGCGACGTTCGCGGACTGATCCCGCCCGCCGCGGTACGGCGACGGGGGCGCCCCTGACACCCGGGGAGCGCCCCCGGCCGGCATGCCCGGGGAGCGTCCCCGGCCGTTGTCCCGGACCGCTCAGCCCTTGGTGGTGCATTTCGGCAGGTCGGCGGTGTTCCCGCTGCGGATGTCCTTCAGCGCGTCGAGCGCGTCCCCGATCTTCTTGACCTTGACCAGGGTGAGCCCGCCCGGGGTGTCCTTGGCGGCGGCCGCGCAGTTGTCGGCGGGCGTCAGGAAGTAGCGCGCGCCCTTCTCGCGGGCGCCGACGGTCTTCATCTCGATGCCGCCGATCGGGCCGACCGTGCCGTTGTCGTCGATGGTGCCGGTGCCGGCGACGAACTTGCCGCCGGTGAGGCTGCCCGGGGTGAGCTTGTCGTAGATGCCGAGCGCGAACATCAGACCGGCGCTGGGGCCGCCGACGTCGGCGAGCTTGATGTCGATGGTGAACGGGAAGGTGTGGTCGGTCCCGGCGGAGATGCCGACGATGGCCCGCTTGACGCCGCTGTCGTCCGAGGTCGCCGTGGGGATGGTGATGTTCTGCGTCTTGGTCGCCGTCCGGTTCGCCTTCTCCGCGGCTGCCTGTTCCTTGACCGGGACGACGGTGAAGACGACGTTCTGCCCGGGCTTGTGCTTGGTGACGAACTTGGCGACGTCGGAGGGCTGCTTCACGGCCGCGCCGTCGACCGCCTTGATCACGTCACCGGCGTGCAGCTTGCCCTCGGCCGGGGAGTCCTTCACGACCGTGGAGACGATCACCCAGGACTTCACCGGGATGCCCAGTTCCTTCAGGGCGGCGACCTTGGCGCTCTCCTGGGACTGGCTGAACTCCTCCGCGTTCTCCTGGGTGGACTGCTCCTCGGTCTTGCCGTCGGGGTACAGCGTGTCGTGCGGGACGATCTTGCTGTCGTGCGCCAGCCAGCCGTAGACCGCCTCGACCAGGTTCATCCGGTAGTCCGCGCTGGTGACCCGGACGGTGGTCATGTTCAGGTGGCCGTCCGTCGGATAGGTCTTGTGCCCCGAGATCTGCAGCACCGGCTCGCCGCCGTGCTCCGCCAGCGTGTTCACGGTCGGGCCGGGAGACATCTCCGAGTACGGCACGGGGATGAGCACTCCCGCGCACAGGAGCGCGATCAGCATCAGGGTGGAGGCGAGCATCGTCGCGGTGCGGCGTGGCATGCATCGACAGTACGGGACGCCGCTGTCAGCGCACCGTCAGGGCTGCCGTCAGGCTCCGCCCGCTCCCGGGTGGGGCTTCTCCATGGCTTCGCGGAACCGGGCGTATCCGTCCAGCTCAGGGCCGTCACCGCGCGCCTTGCGCGTCCGGTTGGCCCAACTGCCCCAGAGTCCGCCGCCGATCGCAGCCACAAGCGGAATCAGCAGCCAGACAAGCACCGCCATGCCGACCTCCATACGCCATGAGCGTCCGCAACTGACTGATCAGCAGATTAACCATCCGCACGGACAACGCTCACGCTAGGGTGCCGGTTACGCAACCGGAGGGGACCGTGCGCCCCGTGTGACGCAAACGGAGGACCGGGGGGCGCCGATCGGGGCAGGGGCCGCTTCTCGGGGATCAGCAGGCGCCGACCCACTCCTCGGTGCCGTCCGAGAACTTCTGGTGCTTCCAGATGGGCACCTCGTGCTTGAGGTCGTCGATCAGCTTGCGGCAGGCCTCGAACGCCTCCCCGCGGTGCGCGCAGGCCACGGCGACGACCACGGCGAGATCCCCGACCCCGAGGTCCCCCACCCGGTGGACGGCGGCCAGCGCCCGCACGGGGTAGTCCGCGACGACCTTTTCGGCGATCCGCCGCATCTCGGCCTCGGCACTGGGATGGCACGAATACCCGAGCGCGTCCACATCGGCACCCTCGTCGTGGTTCCGCACGGTCCCCACGAACAGGGCGATGCCGCCGGCCGCGTGGTCCCCGACGGCCTGGAACACCTCGTCCACGGAGAGCGCGCTCTCCCGGATGGCGATCAGCTTGATGGGCTCCTGCGCCGCCTGCTCACCGGGGTGGTCGTTCGTGAGTGCCATGCGTCCATCGTGCCGCACGCCCCCGACCGGAGGGAATGCGAGATTCACCAGTCACGCGCGCGGGGGCGTTTGGAGTGTCCTACAGAGAACGCGGCTGCTGAGCGATCCCACCGCCCGGGCGCCCGGCACCTCACACCCGCCGGCGGGCCTTCCGGGCCCGCCGGACCACAGCGGCAGCGCCGAGCAGCGCCACCGTCGCGCCCGCCGCACCCGCGGCCGTCGCGTCCTTGCGTCCCAGCCGCCGCCCGGCCACCGTGTGCCGCCCGGACACCTCCTCCAGCAGCTCCGCGAGCACCTCCTCGTTGGTCCACTTCGGCCGCCACCCGGCATCGTGCAGCCGGCTCCCGCTGACCACCCAGGGGTACATCGTGTACGCCAGGTCCCCGGCCGGGGACGGAGTGAGCCCGATCCGGTGCAGCCGCGCCGCTGCGCCCAGGGCGACCGCGGACGGCAGCTCCATCCGCCGGATCCCGCTCAGCTCCTCGACCTCCTCCTGCTCCAGCCACCCGTCGCAGCCGACGGCCAGTTCCCCGTCGACCTTCTCCAGTACGGCGTACTCCAGGGCGCTGCACAGATCCTCCACGTGGCAGAACTGCCACGCGGGCCGCGACCCGGCGACGACGAGCAGCCGCGGCGACTCGAAGTAGCGGGTCAGGGCGGTGTCGGTGCCGCCCACCAGCACCGCGGGCCGCACCACGGTGACGTTCAGCCCGGGGTGGGCCCGGGGCGCGCGCCGCGCCAGCCGCTCGATCTCCAGCAGGTCGCCGACGCCGGTGGCCTCGGCGGTCGCGCGCAGCTCGGCGTCCTCCGACAGCGGCAGCTCGTTGTCCGGCAGCGCCCCGTAGACCATCGTCGAGGTGCACAGCACCACCCGGTGCACGCCGGCCGCCGCGGCGGCCGTCAGGACGGTCTGTGTCCCCCGGACGTTGTAAGCGGTGCGCGCCGCCGGATCGGTCTCCAGATCGAGGTCGAGCGCGAGGTGGACGACCACGTCGGCGCCCCGCAGCTTGTCCGCGATCGCGGGGTCGCGGACGTCGAGGATGTGCCACTGCGCGTCGGCGCACTCGCCGCGCCGCTCGTCGATGGCGAGGACCTGTCTGATCTCCTCCGACGCGGCGAGCCGCTCGGTGAGCAGGGCGCCGACCCCGGTCGCTGCGCCGGTCACCGCGACGACGGGCCCGCGCACGGCGGGAGGGGTTGAAGGGTTTCGCGCTGCGCGAACCTGCGGATCTGGGGAACTCACCGGGCGTCTCCAGCGGTTGTCTTCAATACGGGCGCGAGTGACGCGTACGTACCAGGTGCATCCATCCTGCCGCAGGCCTTCCGTGGGCGAAGCACCGAGGCCCGATCGGGTTCAGGTGTCTACGCTGGGTGGTGTTGTCGGGCAGCCGCGCCGCCGGAGCAACCGGTGGCCTTACCAGCCGAGGAATCCCGTGAGTGACACCCCATTCGGTTTCGGCCTTCCGCCGGAGGAGCCGGAAGACGGCGACGAGGGCAAGAAGAAGGACCAGCAGAGCGGTGGTGGGCAGGGACCGGCCAATCCGTTCGGTTTCGGCGGCCTGCCCGGAGCCGGAGGCTTTGGCGGCCCCGGTGCCGACAACCCGCTCGCAGCCATGTTCGGTTCCCTGAACCCCACCGACCTGGGCGCGGCGTTCCAGCAACTGGGCCAGATGCTTTCGTACGAGGGCGGGCCGGTGAACTGGGACATGGCCAAGCAGATCGCCCGCCAGACGGTCTCCCAGGGCACCGCGGACGGCACGAAGGACGCCAGCGTCGGCCCCGCCGAGCGCAGGGCGGTCGAGGAGGCCGTCCGCCTGGCCGACCTGTGGCTGGACGACGCGACGTCCCTGCCGTCGGGCTCCGGCTCGGCGGTGGCCTGGTCGCGCGCGGAGTGGGTCGAGGCGACCCTGCCGGCCTGGCAGGAGCTGGTCGACCCGGTCGCCGAGCGGGTCGGCGCGGCCATGGGCGACGTGCTGCCGGAGGAGATGCAGGCCATGGCGGGCCCGCTGATCGGCATGATGCGCTCGATGGGCGGCGCCATGTTCGGCACGCAGATCGGGCAGGCCGTCGGCGTGCTCGCGGGCGAGGTCGTCGGTTCGACCGACATCGGCCTGCCGCTGGGCCCGGCCGGCAAGGCCGCCCTGCTCCCGGCCAACGTGGAGGCGTTCGGCAAGGACCTGGGCGTGCCGCAGGAGGAGGTGCGGCTGTACCTGGCCCTGCGCGAGGCCGCCCACCAGCGCCTGTTCGCGCACGTGCCGTGGCTGCGCTCGCACCTGTTCGGCGCGGTCGACGGCTATGCGCGCGGGATCAAGGTCGACACGGCCAAGCTGGAGGACGTGGTCGGCCAGTTCGACCCGCAGAACCCCGAGCAGCTGCAGGACGCGCTCCAGCAGGGCATGTTCCAGCCGGAGGACACGCCCGAGCAGAAGGCCGCCCTGGCCCGGCTGGAAACCGCTCTGGCGCTCGTGGAGGGCTGGGTGGACGCGGTGGTCCACGCCGCCGCGAAGCCCCGCCTGTCGTCCGCCGACGCCCTGCGCGAGACGCTGCGCCGCCGCCGTGCCACCGGCGGCCCCGCGGAGCAGACGTTCGCCACGCTGATCGGCCTGGAGCTGCGCCCCCGCCGTCTGCGCGACGCCTCCCGCCTGTGGGCCTCGCTGACGGACGCCCGCGGGGTGGAGGGCCGGGACGGCCTGTGGGCCCACCCGGACATGCTGCCGACCGCGACCGACCTGGACGACCCGGACGGCTTCGTCCACCGCGAGCACATGGACTTCTCCGAACTGGACAAGATGCTCGGGGAGGCGGCGTCCGGCTCGCACGGCAAGCCGGACCTGCACAAGAAGGACGAGGACGACAGCAAGGGCGACGACGCCGAGTGAGCCTGTACGACGACGTGGTCCTCGCCCTGAAGGCGTACGAGGGCCAGGAAGAGCTGCGCCAGGCCTACCTGGACCATCTGACGGCCCACCCGGACGGTGTGTGGAAGGCCTGCGGTGCCGGACATGTCACGGCGAGCGCGATGGTGATCGACACCGAGGGCGGCCGGGTCCTGCTCACCCTGCACCGGAAGCTGCAGATGTGGCTCCAGATGGGCGGCCACTGCGAGCCGGGCGACCCCTCGCTGGAGGCGGCGGCCCTGCGCGAGGCGACCGAGGAGTCCGGCATCGCCGGGCTGACGCTGCTGCCCGGCGGCCCGGTCCGTCTGGACCGGCATGCCATCCCGGCCCCCTGCCACTGGCACTTCGACGTCCAGTACGCCGTCCTGGCCCCGCCCGGCGCGGTGCAGGCGATCAGCGACGAGTCGCTCGACCTGCGCTGGTACGGCTACGACGAGGTGGCGGACGTGGCGGACGAGTCGGTCGTACGTCTGCTGGAGGCCACGCGCGCCAGGCTCTGAACGTGTGAGGGGCGACCGCCCGAGCGGTCGCCCCTCACGTCCGTCCTCGGATCGGTCAGCTCCAGACGTTGCCCTGGTTCTGCCCGCGCGCCCCCTGCTGCCCCATGCCGAACTGGGCGGCGACCCCCTGCCCGATCACCGCGTTCTGCGGCGGCAGCAGCTCGCTGGGCTGCACCAGCGCGAAACCGGAGCCCATGAAGCTCAGCTCCCAGCCCTCACCGGTGTTGCCGCGCCGGCGCCACACGCCGGAGGAATGCGTCTGAGCCTGCATCTGCACACGCAGCCCGGTCGACCAGGCCACGATCGCGTCGGCGTCGCAGTTGACGTACTTGTCGGGGGTGACCTGCATCAGCAGCGGCGCGCCCGAGGTCATCAGGGCGACCTTGCCGCGGCCGGTGATGTTGAGCTGGTACTTCCCGGAGCCGGAGATGCCGTAGAGGCTGTCGACGGCGATGACCTCGTGATGCAGCGACGAGTCCATGGCGAGGACGTAGGAGCTGTCGACGGTCAGCCCGTCCTGCTCGACGTCCATGACGTGCACGTGCTGGGCGAGGTTGGCGAGGTAGACGGTGCCCTGTCCGTGGCAGCGCATCAGGTCCAGGCCCTCGCCGGTGCGTGCACGCGCGCGTGCCTGGTTGTTGTTGCGGTACTCGGCGTCGAACTCGACCAGGCCCTGATAGGCCACCATGGTGCCCTTGCGGGCGAGGATGTCGTCGTGGCCCTCCAGGGTGACACGGAGCATCTGCTTGTTCTGCAGGCTCCAGCGCTCCTGGGTCTGCTGGTCGTTGTGGGCGAAAAGCGGGCTCTGCATGGTGTTCTGGCTCCCCCTCAGCCCCGGAACCGGAGACGGTCGGTGCTGTCCTCGCTGGGCTGGACGACGACGATGCCCTGGCCGGAGAAGGCCATCTGGTAGGCCTCTCCGCTGCCACGGCCGATCAGCGACTGCGCCTTGAAGCTGCGCTTGCCCTTGACCTTCAGGTTCGGCGACCAGGCGACGAGCGCGTCCGGGTCGACGTACGTCTCGTCCTCGCCGCCGCCGCAGTCGACGACGATCGGCTTGCCCCGGGAGGTCAGCGCGACCCAGCCCTGTCCGGAGATCTTCGTGTTCCACAGGCCCTGCCCGGCGAACTTCGCAAGCCCCTTGACGCGCTCCACGCCCCAGGTGAGATGGGCGTCGAAGGCGAGCAGATTGGTGGCGTTGACGGAGATGCCGTCGCCGTTGAGGTTGATGACGACGACGTTCGCGCCGTAGTCGGCGAGGTAGAGCAGGCCGTCGCCGGAGCACTTCATCAGCGGGGCGCCCTCGCCGGTGATCCAGTCGCGGGCGATCTGGCGGACGGCCGGCGGGTTGGGCTCGTACTGGATGAAACCCTCGTAGGCGACCATCGAGCCCACGCGCGCAAGGAGGTCGTTCCCGGTCTGCAGGGCGACCTTCAGCATGTGGTTGCCGTGGTTCTCCATGCGGGCGGTGACGGGTGCGGGGGCGTAGCCCGCGAGCGGCTGGTTCATGACGGGCTCCCTCAGACCTCGTACGGCTGGACGACGATGAAGTTGCCGGGAGCGCCCCGGAACTGGAGGTTGACGCTCTCGCCGGTGTCCCCGGGGTAGGCGTTGCGGCGCATCCGGACCTGGCTGGAGACGATCACCTGCGAGGCGGCCGACCAGGCGACGACGGCGTTGCAGTCGGCGAAGGTGGTCGGCGTGACCGGCAGCACCACGGGCGTGCCGTGCGTCTTGACGACGATCGTGCCGGTGCCCTGGAACTGCATGGTGAACAGCGCGCCGCCGGGGATGCCGTGGCCTTCGATGCGGCGGACCTCGTACTGCAGGCTCTCGTCGAAGGCGAGGACGTTCTCGGCGGACACGCAGATGGCGTCGCCCTGCAGTTCGACCGGGTGCAGGTGGGTGGAGTTCTCGGCGAGGAACACCTGGCCCTGGCCGGTGCAGCGCATCAGCTGCATCTCCTGGCCGGTGGCGTTGCCGACGATGCGCCCGGCGAACCCGGCGCCCTTGTAGCTGAAGTCGACCTTGCCCTGGTAGAGCACCATGCTGCCCTGCCGGGCCAGCACCGGCTGGCCGCCGATGCCGAGGTCGACGCGGACCAGCTTCTTGTTCTGCTGCGTCCAGCGCTGCCCGGTCGGCGTCTCCTTGAACGCCTGGAGCGCGGCCGTCACCCCGGCACCGCCCTGGGGCGCACCCTGCGGCACTCCGTAGGGGGCGGCCTGCTGACCGGGGACCTGGCCGTAGCCCGGCGGCATGGGCGGGGTCGGCTGACCGCCGTGGGGGGCCGGCTGCTGGCCGTAGCCCGGGGGCATCGGCGCGCCGGGCTGGCCACCGTACGACGGCTGCTGGGGCGGCTGGCCGTAGGGGGGCTGCTGAGGCTGCTGGCCGTAGGGCGCGGGTGCGGGGGCCGGGGGCGCGGCCGGCGGCGGGACGGTGCCGCCGGCGGGCGGCGCCATGGGCGCGATGACCGTGGGGGCGCCGTGCACGTTGGGCGCGGGCGCCGGGGGCGGGGTGTGGCCGGGCGGCGGGGCGAAGCCCTGCGGGGCCGGGGCGGGCTGCGGGGCCGGGGCGGGCGCGGGCGCGGGCGGAGCACCGAACGCGGGCGGTGCCGTGGCCTGGGCGGGCGGGGCGAAGCCGGGGGCCGCGCCGGTCTGCGGCTGGGGCTGCTGGGGTGCGGCGGGCGTCTCCTCCTCGGCCACCTCGCCGCCGAAGTTCTTCAGCAGCGCCTCCAGACCGCCGTCGAAGCCCTGGCCGACCGCGGCGAACCGCCACACGTCCTTGAAGTAGAAGTCACCGAGCATCACGGCCCGCTCGGTGGAGAACTCCGCGCCGTGGAACGAGTACCGGGCGACCTCTTCGCCGCCCGCGACGATCCGCAGGTAGCCGGGGGCGATCTGCGACATCTGCCCGGCCCCGTCGAGGGTCGCCGTGAAGGAGAGCTTCCGGATGTGCGCGGGGATCCGGTCGAGCGTGATCCGGAACGACTCCGTGTCACCCGCCTGGGCACCCAGCAGCTGGATGGACTCCTCCGGCGACTTCGGCTGGTTGAAGAAGACGAAGTACCGGTCGTCCGAGAGACGCTCGTCGGCGTCCAGACCGAAGCAGCTGATGTCGAAGGTCAGTCCGGGGGCGGAGATCTGCACGCCTACGTACAGATCCGTGCCCGCCGTGAGGTCACTGATCCTGGCCTTGTGGCCGCGTTGGAATTCCCTGGCCATGCGTTACGACCGTCCCCCATCCCGAATGTGAGTGCGTCGCGCCAGGCTAACGGCTGAGACCGGCATCGGCCCCAGCCGGTCGTCGTCGGTACAGACCCGGTACACAACCGCACCCGGCCGCTCACACGGCATGCTCAGGCGTCGCGCTCACCGCGCGCGCCGGGCACATGCGGCAACCGCTCGGCCGCGACGACCCCTTCGAGGTAGCCACGGGCCCGCTCGGTGCGCGGATAGGCCTCCAGCAGCCGCCAGAAGCCGGGCCCGTGCCCGGGGACCAGCAGATGCGCCAGCTCGTGGCAGAGCACGTAGTCGACGACGTACTCCGGCATCCCCTGCAGGCGGTGCGAGAGCCGGATGCTGCCCTCGGCCGGGGTGCACGAGCCCCAGCGGGTGTTCTGGTTGGTCACCCAGCGCACGGAGACGGGCCGGGCCCGGCCGTCGAAGTACTGGGCCGACAGCCGCTCGGCGCGCTCGGCCAGCTCGGCGTCGCCCAGCACCCGCTTGCTCTCCTGCGCAGCGAGTTTGTCGAGCATGAGGGTCACCCAGCGCTGCTCCTCCGCCTTCGACATCCGGGCGGGGATCAGAACGACGGTGCGATCGCCCTCGCGGTACGCGGAGACCGTCCGGCGGCGCCGGGCACTCCTGCGGACCTCGATCGCGCTCGCCCCCGAGCCGCTGGGCGGCTGGCTCGTCGTACTGCGCTGTGGCGTTCCGGCGCGGTGCAGTGGGTCGGCGGGCACGCCCCGACGTTACCCGGTGAGCGTGGGCAAAGTCCCGGCTCCTGGACGGTTCGCTGCCGAACCCCCGCCAAGTGTTTGATTCGTAGGACCGCTGCCCGGGTGCGCTTTGTACGGGTTCACCCGACTGACGAATGTTTGACATGTGCCCGATTTGTACGACGAATTCCTGTGCCTGTGGACAACTTTCTGCGCCCGGACGGCCGGGGCGGGCATGCTGGCAGGCATCGGCGGAGCACCACCGCTTGCGCCGGGAGGACGGACCGGCCCGGACGATCCGGGCGGTCGCAACCGATACGGGGGCCAGGCATGCATCCGGTGGTGAAACCCGCGCTGCGGCGCGGCTGGCGTGATCTCAACACGGTGCAGTTCGGGATGACCCCGGCGCACGCGCTGACACTGGGCCCGGTGGACACCGCGACAGGCAGCTTCCTGGAGCTGCTCGACGGCACCCGGGGGCTGCCGCTGCTGCGTGAGGAGGGCAGCCGCATGGACGTGCCGGCCGGCCAGGTCGACGCGCTGGTGGAGCGGCTGGCCGGTGCCGGGCTCGTCGACGACACGCGCGGTGGCGGGCCGGCCGCGGACGCGCTGCGGGACAAGACGGACGTCCTCGAACGGCTGCGCCCCGACCTCGCCGCCCTGTCCCTGACCACGCACGAACCGGGCGGCGCGCTGGCCCGCCTCGCCGCCCGGCGCGCCCTGCGCGTGCAGGTACGGGGCGCGGGCCGGGTCGGCGCCCTGCTGGCGTCGGTGCTGTCGGGTGCGGGTGTCGGCGAGGTCGACGTGCGCGACGTGGGGCGCGTGGAGCCGTGGGACGTGGCGCCGGGCGGACTGCCCGCCGACGCGCTCGGCACCCGCCGGGACGCGGCGGCGCGTGCCGCCGTCCGCCGCGCCGCGCCGGACCGCCCGCCGCGCCGCGCCCATACCCCGGGCTCCGGTGCCGAGGACCCCGGCCTCTCCCTCGTGATCCTCGCGCCCCGGGACGACGTCGCCGTACACGCCCCGGATCCGTTCACCGCCGAACCGCTCATGACCGCCGGCACACCCCATCTGTACGCCGGTGTGGTGGAGGGCACGGGCGTCGTGGGTCCCCTCGTGCTGCCCGGCGAGTCCGGCTGCGCCCGCTGTCTGCACGAGGACCGCACGGACCGGGACCCGGCCTGGCCGCGGCTGGTCGCCCAGTGGCGGTCCGGCCGGGCCCGCCGGGTCGGGGCCTGCGACCTCACCCTGGCCACGGCGGTCGCCGGCCTCGCCGCGGCACACGCCCTGGCCTTCCTCGACGGCGAGTCCCCGTCCAGCGCCGGAGCGCGCTGGGAGGTCTCCGTACCCGGCCTGAACTGGCGCGCCCGGCCGGTCTGGCCGCATCCCGCGTGCGGCTGCGGTGCGGCACAGCGAGCCGCGGAGAAGGCCGATGGGGAGGACTCGGCAACGGACGGGGAGCCACGCGAGACAATGGCGGTGCAACGGCCGTCGACGAAGCAAGGTCGCGAGCCAGGCGCGGCACGGCCGACTGGGACTTGGAGGGCGCATGTCTGATCTTCCCCGGAAGGCGGTCACCCGGACCGCCAAGCTCGCCGCGCTCCCGCTCGGCTTCGCCGGCCGGGCGACCTGGGGGCTGGGCAAGAGGATCGTGGGCGAGTCCGCGGAGATCGTCGGCCGCGAGCTGCAACAGCGCACGGCCGAGCAGTTGTTCAAGGTGCTCGGCGAGCTGAAGGGCGGTGCGATGAAGTTCGGGCAGGCCATGTCCGTCTTCGAATCGGCCCTGCCCGAGGAGATCGCCGGCCCCTACCGCGCGGCCCTGACCAAACTCCAGGACGCCGCCCCGCCGATGCCGACCCGCACCGTGCACGCGGTGCTGGAGCAGCGGCTGGGTTCGGACTGGCACGATCTGTTCGAGGAGTTCGAGGACAAGCCTGCCGCCGCGGCCTCGATCGGCCAGGTGCACCGGGCGGTGTGGCACGACGGCCGCGAGGTGGCGGTCAAGGTGCAGTACCCGGGCGCCGGCGAGGCCCTGCTGTCCGACCTGAGCCAACTGAGCCGATTCGCCCGGCTGTTGGGACCGCTCATCCCGGGCATGGACATCAAGCCGCTGATCGCGGAGCTGAAGGACCGCGTCTCCGAGGAACTGGACTACGGCCTGGAGGCCCAGGCCCAGACCGCGCACTCGCAGGAGTTCGCTCACGACCCGGACGTGGTCGTCCCGGCGGTGGTGCACCAGTGCGAGCAGGTGCTGGTGACCGAGTGGATCGACGGCATCCCGCTGTCCGAGATCATCTCGGACGGCACCCAGGAGCAGCGCGACCGGGCCGGCCAGCTCCTGGCCCGCTTCCTGTTCTCGGGCCCGGCCCGCACCGGCCTGCTGCACGCCGACCCGCACCCCGGCAACTTCCGTCTGCTGCCCGGCGGCCCGGCCGGGGAGGACGACTGGCGCCTCGGTGTCCTGGACTTCGGCACGGTCGACCGGCTCCCGGGGGGCCTGCCGGCCCCGATCGGCCTCTCCCTGCGGATGACGCTGGACGGCGACGCCGAGACGGTCTACGAGCTGTTGTGCGCCGAAGGGTTCGTGAAGGAGACCATAGAGCTGGACCCGGACGCGGTCCTGGACTACCTGCTGCCGATCATCGAGCCGGCCCGGGCGGATGCCTTCACCTTCACCCGCTCCTGGATGCGCAGCCAGGCCGCACGCATCGCCGACCCGCGCTCCCCCGCCTACCAGCTGGGCAAGCAGCTCAACCTGCCGCCGGCCTACCTGCTGATACACCGGGTGACATTGAGCACGATCGGAGTGCTGTGCCAGCTGGGCGCCACGGTGCGGCTGCGGGAGGAACTCGAGGAGTGGCTGCCGGGCTTCGTGACTGGACCGGCCGAGGAGGAGCCGGCAGCGGGAGCGTGATCACGGGCCCGGGGGGGGTCTCACCACCAGGCCGAGTCCAGCCGTCCCTCGATCGCCCGCAGGTTCTCCCGGGAGCAGGCGTCGCAGAAGTACTGACGGATGCCGTTCTCCACGGAGCAGGTCCAGGTGGCCGGCGGGGGGCCGTCGGCGGGAACGCCGCAGCGTGCGCACACGAGGGGGCGGCGCTCCGCGGTGGAGCCGCCTTGATCACATCCTCCGGGAAGACTCGTCACCCGGCGACGATAACCCTGCGCACCGCGGATCATGGTGCACAACGCACCGCGGGGACCGGTCCGTTCGGCCGGACCGGCCCCCGCGAGGATGCTTCGCCTCCCTGGGCCGGGAGGCCACCGCTTCTCAGGTGTGATCGTTACTGCATGACGGCCATGGCGAGCGCCCGGCGGGCGCGCAGCGAGGCACGCTCGGCCCGGCGCTGCATCCGCCGGGCGGTGGCCAGGCGCACGGCCCGCCGTTCTCGCGCGGCGTCATGGAGCCGCTCGTGCATATGCGCACGAGCCAGGGCTTCTTGCATGAGTTGCATTTCTCGGTTCCTGTTCTGACGCGCTTCGGTCGCGCCGGTGGTGGTGAAGTCTTGGGTCGCGGAGCCAGTGGGCTCGCTGGTGGACGGCTTCATCGGGGCCTGCTTCATGGGGTCGTGCGTGAGGGGGCGGTCGATCGTTCCTGCGGTGTTCATGCCGTGACCGGGTTCTTCCGCGGACGGCCACGCGGCCGCTTCCGGGCGACGACGACACCCTGGACGAACAGCTCGCCACCCCAGACACCCCAGGGCTCACGCCGCTCCTTGGCGCCGGCGAGGCAGGCCTCCATCAGCGGGCAGGTGCGGCAGAGGGACTTGGCGTACTCCACGTCCGCGGGCGACTCGGCGAAGAAGACCTCCGGGTCGTACGAGCGGCAGGGGACGGGTACGCCGAGGTTCTCGATGGCGTCGTCGAGCGCGGTGAGCGCAGTGAGGGGGGTCAAGGTGGAGTCCTCCGTGAGGCCGGGCGGGGGGATCGTTTGCGAAGGCGGTACGGACGGGGCGTGCGCTTCGAGTTGCACGGTTGGTCTTCCTCGTCTGGTCGTTCCGGCCTGTTGACCGGGTGTCGGCTGGTACCGGGTTCTTTTCTTGTCCCGAGGCCCCTTCGCTCCGTCGTCCCCGTTGGGGGCAAACAGAAGGGCCGCGGATCCCGGATGGGGTTCCGCGGCCCTGAAGGCGCCGGCCTGATTGATCAGGCTGGATCACTCCAGGGTTCTGGCCCACGGAAGGCCCACATCAGGTGGTGCTGCGTCGTCTGCTTCCGGAATCCGGCACCGGCCGCCGCAAGGGCATAGGCGTGTGCCTGTGCCTCTACCGCTTCCAGTGCCTTGGTCGGTCGCTCATTGCGCTCGCTGACAAGGCCCGCGAGGGCAACGGAGGACGCCGGACGGGCGGCACGAATGCCGGACAGACCGGTGCCCTGGTTCGAGGCGCCGAGCATGCACGTGGAGACGGTCGAGCGATCGGTCAGTTTGGCCGTGCTGATGGTGCTGATGTTCATGCTGATCACTGGACTCGCCTCCTCTCGGCGTCTTGGGGACTGGGGTGAGCCAGTCCGTTCGGTTGTGTAAGTACATCACGGAGCCGCAGCCTTCGAGAAGGCCGCTGCTTCCGTGCCTAGAACCTATGGGGATTGCCTGGGCATGCGCAAACTATTTTTTCGACGAGTTCGCATCAGTCGCTCACATCGCCCTCCGCAGGCTCCTGACCTGCACAGATGGCCAGAACATCGGCGCCGTAACTGCGGAGCTTCCGGTTGAGGACGCCAGGGATGCGGGAGAGTTCGGCGGAGTTCTCCGGGCGGGCTTCCGCGATGGCCATCAGCGTCCGGTCGGTGAAGACGCAGAAGTCCGGCTGCCCGCTGCGACCGGCCTGGACCGCCCGCCACTCGCGCAGCCGCTCGTAGAGCCCTTCGTCCATGTCGGAGGGGCAGTCCTCGCAGCGCATCAGCTTCATATCGCCCGCGTCGGTGAGCGTCCGGCCGCAGACCCGGCAGCGGGCCGGGGTGCGCTGAGTGCGACGGGGAACGGCGACGGTGCTCCCGACGGTCCCGCGCTCGACCCCTCCGACGGCACCCGCGCCGCTGTGGCCGACGGTCGGGGTGGTGCCGGGGCGCAGGCCGTCGAGGAAACGGCTCGGCCTGCGCCCCGGGCGTCCGCCGGGCGACCGGGACAGGGCCCAGGAGACATGGAGCCGTTCCCGCGCGCGGGTGACTCCGACGTAGAGGAGGCGGCGTTCCTCCTCGATCTGCTCGTCGGTCCTGGCGTAGGTGATGGGCAGCATGCCCTCGGCGACACCGACGAGGAAGACGACGTCCCACTCCAGGCCCTTGGCGGCGTGCAGGGAGGCGAGGGTTACGCCCTGGACCGTGGGGGCGTGCTGGGCGTTCGCCCGCTCGTCGAGCTCCGCCACGAAGTCGGCGAGCGTGGCCCCCGGTCTGGCGGCGGCGAGGTCGTGGGCGAGGTTCACCAGGGCGGCCAGGGACTCCCAGCGCTCTCTGACCGCTCCGGAGCCCGCCGGGGGCTCACTGGTCCAGCCCTCGCCGGAGAGGACGGCGCGCACCTGGGAGGGCAGATCCACGACGTCGTCCAGGAGGGAGTCGTTGCCGCCGAAGCGGGCCGCGCCACGCAGGGCGATGCCGGCCTTGCGGATCTCGGGCCGGTCGAAGAAGCGCTCTGCGCCGCGCAGCTGGTACGGG
This sequence comes from Streptomyces sp. NPDC027663, assembly GCF_055566415.1. NCBI lineage: Bacteria > Bacillati > Actinomycetota > Actinomycetes > Kitasatosporales > Streptomycetaceae > Streptomyces > Streptomyces sp. NPDC027663. The sequence continues at coordinate 249,989 of NZ_JBVHSK010000002.1, forward strand.
ACACCGGCGTCGGCGAGGGCCTGCTCGTAGGTCTCCGACTGGGAGTTCGTGCGGAACAGGACGGCGATCTCGGCGGCCGGGACGCCCGCGTCGATCAGCTCGCGGATCCGGCGGGCGGCGCCCTCGGCCTCGGCGGGCTCGTCGGTGTACTCGGTGTAGACGGGTTCGGGCCCCGAGGAACGCTGGGAGACGAGTTCCAGCCGGTGGCCGGCGGCGCGGCCCTGAGCCTGAGCGAGCAGACCGTTGGCGAGGCGCACGACCTGGGGCGTGGAGCGGTAGTCACGGACCAGCTTCACGACGGTGGCGCTGGGATGCCGGGCGCGGAAATCGAGAAGGTGATCGGGCGTTGCTCCCGTGAACGAATAGATCGTCTGGCTGGCGTCGCCGACGACACACAGGTTGTCGCGCTCGCCGAGCCACAGGTCCAGCAGCCGCTGCTGCAGCGGGCTGACGTCCTGGTATTCGTCCACGACGAAGTGCTGGTACTGCGCACGGACCTGGTCGGCGATGTCGTGACGGTCCTGCAGGATGGCGACGGTCAGCAGCAGGACGTCCTCGAAGTCGATGACCGAGCGGTCGCGCTTGAGGTCCTCGTAGGCCGCGTAGAGGTGGGCGATCTCGGCCGGGTCGCGGGGAACCTCCCGGCCGGCCTTAGCAGCCGCATACGCATAGTCGGCGGGAATGGTCTGGGTGACCTTGGACCATTCGATCTCGGCCGTCACGTCCCGCAGCTCGTTCCGGTCGAGCCGGGTGCCCAGGGCGGCGGCCGCGTCGGCGACGAGCTGGATCTTGCGGTCGACGAGCCGGGGCATGGACCCACCGATCGCTTTCGGCCAGAAGTACTGGAGCTGGCGCAGGGCGGCGGAGTGGAAGGTGCGGGCCTGGACGCCCTGGGCCCCGAGCTGGCGCAGCCGGCCGCGCATCTCTCCGGCGGCTCGGTTGGTGAAGGTGACGGCGAGCACGCTGGACGACTGCAGGATGCCGGCACGCACCCCGTAGGCGATGCGATGGGTGATCGCCCGGGTCTTGCCCGTGCCCGCTCCGGCCAGGACGCACACCGGACCCTGCAGCGCGGTGGCCACCTCGCGCTGCTCGGGGTCGAGCCCTTCGAGCACCGCGTCGGCCGAGACCGGTACCTGCGGGAAGAGGGTGGAGTGCGTTGCTGCTGTCACACCGCCATGCTGCCAGGTCGCCCGGGACGGCTGCGCCGGTTGTCCACAGGGGGGTACTGATAGTCGTACCAATGCGGCAGGTGTCACACCGGGCGTGCACATCCCGGGGGGAATGGCGGGCCGGTGGCTTACGTTCTCTCCCTGGACGACCTTTCCGAGCTGCCTGAGGAGCGCGAGAGACATGCAGGGCACTGTGACGATGTACAGCACGACTTGGTGCGGCTACTGCCGGCGGCTGAAGAGCCAGCTGGACCGGGAAGGCATCGCCTACACCGAGATCAACATCGAGCAGGACCCGGAGTCGGCCGCCTTCGTGGAGAAGGCGAACGGCGGAAACCAGACCGTGCCGACCGTGCGCTTCGCCGACGGTTCCACACTGACGAACCCGTCGCTGGCCCAGGTCAAGCAGAAGCTCGCGGCGTAACGCTCCGAACTGCCGGACGGCGGCTCCCGGGCCCGCAGGGGACCCGGGAGCCGCCGTTCCGTGTCTGGTGCCGCGGCCGTCCGTGTCTGGTGCCGCGGCCGCGCCCGGGCCGATGTCCGCCCGGGCGCCGCACGGCTCAGACGAAGCTGCGCGTCGGCAGGGGCTTGCCGTACCACATCTCGATCAGCCGGGCCGCGATGGAGATGCCGTACGGCGGCAGCACCTCGCCGGACTCGAAGGCGGTGTGCAGCTCCTCGCGGGAGAACCAGCGGGCCTCGTGGATCTCGTCCCCGTCGACGTCGATGCCGGTGGACGTGGCACGGGCCATGAAGCCCAGCATCAGGCTGGACGGGAAGGGCCAGGGCTGGCTGGCGACGTACTCCACCGGTCCGACGGTGACGCCGACCTCCTCGCACACCTCGCGGCGCACCGCCTGCTCGATGGACTCGCCCGGCTCGACGAATCCCGCGAGCGTGGAGAAGCGGCCCTCGGGCCAGTGGACCTGCCGGCCGAGCAGGATGCGGTCGTCCTCGTCGGTCACGGCCATGATCACGGCCGGGTCCGTCCGCGGGTAGTGCTCGGCGCCGCATGCCTGGCAGCGCCGGATGTGGCCGGCGGCGGCGATGACCGTGCGCTCACCACAGCGGGAGCAGAAACGGTGGGTGCGCTGCCAGTTCTCCAGGCCGACCGCGTGCACCATGAGCCCGGCGTCGCGCGGCGACAGCAGCAGGCCGGCCTCGCGCAGGCCCGCCGGGCGCGCGGACTGGTCGATACGGCCGGGCAGCGCGTCCTTCTGGAGCGCGAAGTAGCTGACGCCGTCCTCGTCGATGCCCAGGAAGTAGCGGTGCGCCTCGGTGAGCGGGGCCTCGAACGAGGGGGTCATGACCAGTTCGGTCCGCCCGTCCGGGGTCTCGTCGATGAGTACCTGGCCGCCGGAGACCACGAAACACCGGGTCGTGGGGTGGCTCCACGCCGCCGCGAGCCAGGCCTCGTCCAGCCGGTGGTGGGCGGCGCGGTCGATGCCGCTCGGGGCGGTCAGCGAGATGGGTCGGTCGGCTGTGTGGTCGGTCCAGGTGGTCACGGGTGCTTCCAACTCCCCCAGTGCAGCGGATCTCTCGGCGGGTGGTTCGGCGGGACGTAGGGCGGGAGGGCACCGGTCCGGGCTCTGGCGGGGCGGGCGGTTCTCCAGTGTGCCCTGCATGCGGTGCCCTTCCGTGCGGCTCCGGCCGGTCAGGGCGCGGGACGCCAGTTCTCGGCCAGGTCCCCCCACAGGTAGGCGCTGGTCTCGACGCCCTTGAGGAGGAGGTCCAGCTCGACCTTCTCGTTGGGGGCGTGCCAGCCGTCGGAAGGGACGGAGATGCCCAGGAAGAGCACGGGGGCACCGAGGACTTCCTGGAGGTCGGCGGCGGGTCCGGAACCGCCCTCGCGGGTGAAGCGGACCGGGCCCTGGAAGGCGCGGCCCATGGCGCGGGCCACGGACTGCAGCGCGGGGTGGTCGAGCGGGGTGAGGCAGGGACGCGTGGCCGAGCCGAAGTCGATCTCGTACCGGATTCCGGCGGGCACCTGCTCGGCGACCCAGGTGCGAACGGCCTTCTCGATGTGGTCCGGGTCCTGGCCGGCGACCAGCCGGAATGACAGCTTCACCATGGCCGCGGAGGGGATGATCGTCTTGCTGCCGGGGCCCTGGTAGCCGCCGCCCATGCCGTTCACCTCGGCGGTCGGGCGGGCCCAGATGCGCTCCAGGGTCGAGTAGCCGGCCTCGCCGTGGAGGGCGTGCGACTTGGCGGTGTGCAGCCAGCGTTCCTCGTCGAAGGGCAGCTCGGCGAAGAGTTCGCGCTCGCGGTCGGTCAGCTCGACGATGCCGTCGTAGAAGCCGGGGACCGCCACGCGCGCGTGCTCGTCGTGGAGGGCGGCGACCAGGCGGGCGGCGGCGGTGGCCGGGTTGGGTACGGCGCCACCGAAGGAGCCGGAGTGGATGTCCTGGCCGGGGCCGTACAGCCGGATCTCGCACTCGGCGAGGCCGCGCATGCCCGTGCACACCGTCGGGGTGTCCTCGGACCACATGCCGGTGTCGGAGACGATCACGGCATCGGCGGCGAGCCGCCCGGCCCGTTCCTCGACCAGGGACCGGAAGTGCGGGGAGCCGGATTCCTCCTCGCCTTCGATGAGCAGCTTGAGGTTGACGGCCGGGGCGGTGCGGCCGGTGGCGGCGAGGTGGGCGCGGACGCCGAGTGTGTGGAAGAACACCTGGCCCTTGTCGTCGGCCGCCCCGCGCGCGTAGAGACGGTTCTCCCGGACGACCGGCTCGAAGGGGTCGCTGTCCCAGCCGTCCTCGCGGGCGGCGGGCTGTACGTCGTGGTGGCCGTACACGAGGACCGTGGGCGCCTGCGGGTCGCCCGAGGGCCATTCGGCGAAGACGGCCGGGGCGCCCGGGGTCTGCCAGACCTCGGCGGTCGGGAAGCCGGTCTCCTTGAGCTTGGCGGCGAGCCAGTCGGCGCTGCGCCGTACGTCGGGCCCGTGATCGGGCTGGGCCGACACGGAGGGGATGCGCAGCCATGCGGCGAGGTCGCCGAGGAAGGCGGCGCGGTGCTGCTCGATGTACGTGCGGACGGCGCTGTCCGGGGTCTGGCTCATGCTCCCGAGCCTATCCGTCCGCACCGGCATCCTCGGCGGGCGGTTCGTCACACTCAGCTCTCCTGGTGTGCCGTTTCGGAGTCTTCCGTGAGGAGCCGTTCCAGGGCGGCCCGGTCCGGCAGGTCCCGCGGTCGTACGACCTCACCGCTGCGCACGTACAGGAAGGCGGCCGTGACCGACTCCGGTGGTACGCCCTGCTGCTCGGCCCAGGCCAGCCGGTACACGGCGAGCTGGAGCGGGTCGGCGGTGCGGGTGCGGCTGGTCTTCCAGTCGACGATCTCGTACGTCGTCCCGTCGCCGTCGCCGTGCCGGTAGACGGCGTCGATGCGGCCCCGGACGACGCGGCCGGCGAGGGTGAGCTGGAAGGGGGCCTCGACCCGGTAGGGGGTGCGCCGGGCGTATTCGGTTCGCTCGAAGGCCTCCTTCAGGGCTTCCAGGTCGCGTTCGTCGGCGATCTCGGCGTCGCTGCCGGGCAGCTCGTCGGGTTCCAGCAGTGGCAGGGTCAGTTCTTCGAAGCGGGTTTCCACCCAGGCGTGGAAACGGGTGCCCCGGCGCGCGGCCGGTTGCGGGGGGCGCGGCATGGGGCGCGCGAGTTCCTGCGCGAGCCCGTCCGGGTCCTCTGCGAGACGCAGCAGCTGGGACGCGGTGAGCGTGGCGGGCAGCGGGACGTCCGTGACGGTCTGCCGGGCGCGCAGCAGCTCCCCGGTGAGCGCGTCGAGATCGCGGTCCCAGGAGGCGATGGTGCGGGCCTCCTCGGGGGTGAGCGGGCCGGAGGGCGGGGGCTCTGCGGGGCGGGGGCGGGCCTGCGGGGCCGGCGCCTGGTGGGGCACCTTCGGCCGCTCGGCGCTCCAGGCATCCCAGCCGGCAGGGTCATCGGCGGGCCCGGCGGCGGGGCCGGCGGGGTCGTCCTCAGCGGGGGCGGGGGCGGTCCAGGCCGCGTCGTCCGGGGGCACGTCGTCGAAGGCGGTGCCGTCGTACGGGAAGGCCGTCTCGTGAGGGAAGGGCTGCCCGGGGGGCGGGTCCCCCATGTGAGGGAAGTCCTCGTACGGCACGTCGTCGGGAAGGTCGTCGTCCTGTGGCGCCGGCCAGTCCGGGTCCTCGGCGTCGGTGGGGTCGTGGGGGGCCGGGGCGTGGCCGCCGGGCCGGGCGGCGAGGGTGTCCAGGTGGGCGAGGACGGTCTCGGCGGCGGCGCGCCGGCGGGCCAGGGCGGCGGGGTCCAGCGGGAGCGGCCACACCTGGTCGGCGCCGGCCGTGTGCAGGGCCGGGTTCTCCTCGTCCTCGGCGGGCTCGTCCGCCCAGGCCTCGATCTCGCCGTACCCGGCGGCGCAGTGGTCGTGCAGGGCCTGGAGGAAGTCGGACGGGCCGCGGGGCTTCTTCTGGCTGGGCCCCCACCAGTGGCCGGAGCCGAGCAGGAGCGAGCGGGGGCGGGTGAAGGTGACGTAACCGAGGCGGAGTTCCTCGGTGTGCTGGTGGTCCTTCATGGCCTCGTGGAAGGCCTTCATGCCCCGGGAGTCCCACGAGCCGAGGTCGGGCAGGGTGTCGCTGTCGCCGCGCAGGGCGTGCGGCAGCACCTTGGCCTGGGCGGTCCACTTCTCGCGGCCCTGGGCGCTGGGGAAGGTGCCGTTCACCAGTCCGGGGACGGCCACGACGTCCCATTCGAGGCCCTTGGACTTGTGCGCGGTGAGCACCTTGACCGTGTTCTCGCCGCCGGGCAGGGCGTTGTCGAGGCCCTTCTCGTACTGGGCGGCGGTGCGCAGGAAGCCGAGGAAGGCGAGCAGGGTGGCCTCGGCGTCGCTCGCGGCGAAGGAGGCGGCGACGTCCAGGAAGTTGGACAGGGTCTCCCGGCGGCGGGCGGCGAGCGCGTGCGGGGACGCCGACAGCTCCACCTCCAGGCCGGTGACGGCGAGGACGCGGTGCAGGACGTCCATCAGCGGGTCGGACAGCGAGCGGCGCAGGTCGCGCAGCTCTGCGGCGAGCCGGGCGAACCGCACGCGCGCGTCCGGGGAGAACGGCAGCCCGTCGTCGTACCCGTCGCCCTCCGTCGGAGTCTCGAGGAACGTGTCCAGGGCGTCCGCGAGGGATATCACCTCGGACGGGTCGACCCCCTCCACGGCCGCGGCGAGCCGGCGGTCGGGGTCGTCGGTGCCGTCCACGCGCGCGTGAGCGACCAGCAGGCGGGCGCGCCGGCCGAGCAGGGCGAGGTCGCGGGGGCCGATGCGCCAGCGCGGTCCGGTGAGCAGGCGCACCAGGGCGGCGTTGGCGCCGGGGTCCTGCAGAACCTCGCACACGGCCACGAGGTCGGCGATCTCGGGCAGGTGCAGCAGCCCGGACAGGCCGACCACCTCGACGGGGATGTCTCGGGCGACGAGCGCGCCCTGGATCTCGGCGAAGTCGGTGGCGGTCCGGCACAGCACGGCGATCTCGCCCGGCGCGGTGCCGGTGCGCACGAGGTGGGCGAGGGAGTCGGCGATCCAGTCGATCTCCTCGGCGTGGGTGGGCAGCAGTGCGCAGCGGACCGTGCCGTCGTACTCGGCGCCGGGGGCCGGGCGGAGGGCCTCCACGCCCGCGTGCATGGCGCGCAGTGGCTCGGCGAGGCCGTTGGCGAGGTCGAGGAGGCGACCGCCGCTGCGGCGGTTCTCGCTGAGCGCCTGCCGGGTGGCGGGCCGGCCGTCGGAGTGGGCGAAGTGTTCGGGGAAGTCGTCCAGGTTGGCGACGGAGGCGCCGCGCCAGCCGTAGATGGCCTGGCAGGGGTCGCCGACGGCGGTGACCGGGTGGCCCGTGCCGTTGCCGAACAGGCCCGCGAGCAGGACGCGCTGGGCCACGGAGGTGTCCTGGTACTCGTCCAGGAGCACCACGCGGAACTCCTCCCGCAGCAGACGGCCCACCTCGGGGTTGTGGGCGAGGCGGGCGGACAGGGCGATCTGGTCGCCGAAGTCGAGCAGGTCCCGCTCGCGCTTGGCGGCCCGGTAGCGCCGGACCAGATCGGCGAGTTCCCGGCGGGCCGCGGCCGCCTCGGGGACCTTGCGCAGGTCGGCGTTGGTGAGCTTGGCCCGTTCGAGGGTGCCCAGCAGGTCGGCGTCCCAGGCGCGCAGCTCCTGCGGCTCGACCAGGTGTTCGGCGAGTTCGGAGTCGAGGGCGAGCAGGTCGCTGACCAGGTCGGCGAAGGAGCGGGTCAGCGCGGGGTAGGGGCCGGGGGCCTCGCGGAGCACGCGGGCGGCGAGCTGGTAGCGGGTGGCGTCGGCGAGCAGCCGTGAGGTGGGTTCCAGGCCGATGCGCAGACCGTGGTCGGTGAGCAGCCGGCCGGCGAAGGCGTGGTACGTCGAGATGACCGGCTCGCCGGGCGGGTTCTCGGGGTCCGGCCAGGAGGGGTTGGTGCGAGGGGGCGTCGTCGCGGGGTGGTGGTCGGGTGACGGGAGGGCGTCGGGGTCGGTGACGCCGGCCTTGATCAGTGCCTTGCGCACGCGCTCGGCCAGCTCACCGGCGGCCTTGTTGGTGAAGGTCAGGCCGAGGACCTGCTCGGGGGCGACCTGCCCGGTGCCGACCAGCCAGACGACGCGGGCCGCCATCACGGTGGTCTTGCCCGACCCGGCGCCGGCCACGATCACCTGCGGAGCGGGCGGCGCGGTGATGCAGGCCGTCTGCTCCGGGGTGAACGGGATCCCGAGAAGCTCCTTGAGCTGCTCGGGGTCGGTGATACGGGCGGGCATGTCGAAAGAGGCTAGCGGCGGGCACTGACAACCGAGGACGCAGCAGCCTTCCGGGACCGAAGACGCGCAGGTCAGCACGGGCGGCGCCGGACCGGGTGGTGCCGTACGTCACTTCAGCCGCACGCCACCGGCCGTACGTCACTTCGGCTGTACGGCTTGTCGGCACTTCGGCTGTACGGCTCGCCGGCGCCGTCTCACTCGACCACGTGCCGCCCCTCCGGCCGGGCGCTGCACGAGGCGCGGAAGGCGCAGTGCGTGCAGTGCTGGCCGGTGCTCGGCGTGAACCGCTCGTCCAGGACCTTTCCGGCGGCGGTGGCCAGCAGCTCGCCGACCCACTCCCCCGTCAGCGGCTCCTGGCTCTGCGCCTTGGGCAGACTGTCGCCCCCGTCGCGCTTGGCGGCGCCCTGCCTGAGGTGGACCAGTTCGGCGCCGCCCGGTTCGGGGCGTACGCCGTCGAAGGCCGCGTCGACGACGCCTTCGCGGACGGCGAGCTGGTAGACGGCGAGCTGCGGGTGCCGCTCCACCTCGCGCGCGGTGGGCGCCTGCTTGCCGGTCTTGAAGTCGACCACGTAGGCCCGGCCCTCGGCGTCCACCTCCACACGGTCCATCTGGCCGCGGATGCGGACCTGGTAGTCGCCCGCTTCGAGGGTGACGTCGAAGTCCTGCTCGCTCGCCACGGGCATGCGGCCGGCGCGGTCCAGCACGTGCCAGTTCAGGAAACGCTCGAGTGCCACGCGCGCGTTGTCCTTCTCCTGCTGCGACTTCCAGGGGGCGTCGAAGGCGAGTGCGTTCCACACGGAGTCCAGGCGCTCCATGAGCACCTCGAGGTCGGCGGCGGTGCGGCCGGAGGCGACCTCGTCGGCGAGGGCGTGGACGACGTTGCCGAAGCCCTGCGCGGCGGTGGCGGGGGCGTCGGCCTTGACCTCGCGGCCGAGGAACCACTGCAGCGCGCATGTGTTGGCCAGCTGGTCGAGCGCGCTGCCGGAGAGCACGACGGGCTGGTCGCGGTGGCGCAGCGGCACCTTGCTCTCGGTCGGCTCGAACATGCCCCACCAGCGGTAGGGGTGTGCGGACGGCACCAGGGGGCGGCCGTCCTCGTCGGCGAGTGCGGCGAGCCGGGCCAGGCGGTGGGCGGCGGCCTCCCGCAGTGCGGCGGACGCGCGCGGGTCGACGGTGGTGGCGCGCAGTTCGGCGACGAGCGCGGCGACGGCAAGCGGGCGCCGGGGGCGGCCGGTGACGTCCCTGGGCTCGACGCCCAGCTCGGTCAGGAACCGGGAGGGCTGGTCGCCGTCGTCGGCCGGTGCCTTCACCGCGGTGACGACGAGCCGGTCCCGCGCGCGGGTGGCGGCGACGTAGAACAGGCGGCGCTCCTCGGCGAGCAGCGCGCCCGGGGTGAGCGGCTCGGCGAGTCCGTCGCGGCCGATGCGGTCGGCCTCCAGCAGCGAGCCGCGGCGGCGCAGGTCGGGCCACAGACCGTCCTGGACGCCGGCGACGACGACCAGGCGCCACTCCAGGCCCTTGGAGCGGTGCGCGGTCATCAGGCGGACGGCGTCGGGACGTACCGCGCGGCGCGTGAGCGTGTCGGCGGCGATGTCCTCGGCCTCGACCTCCTCCAGGAAGTTCAGGGCGCCGCGGCCTCCGGTGCGCTCCTCCGCGCGCGCGGCGGTGGCGAACAGCGCGCACACCGCGTCCAGGTCACGGTCGGCGTTACGGCCGGCCGCTCCGCCACGCCGGGCGGCGCGCTCCAGGCGCCCGGGCCATGGAGTGCCGTCCCACAGGTCCCACAACGCCTCCTCGGCCGTACCACCGCCTGCCAGGCGCTCGCGCGCCTTGCGGAGCAGCGCGCCCAGGCGCTGCGCACCGCGCGCGTACGCCGGGTCGTGCACGGCCAGGCGCTCGGGCTCGGCGAGTGCCCGTGCGAGCAGTTCGTCGGACGGCGGCGGCAGCGGGTTGCCGGCGGCCCGCTCTTCCTCACGCAGGGCACGCCCGAGGCGGCGCAGGTCGGCGGTGTCCATGCCGGCGAGGGGGGAGGCGAGCAGGGTGAGGGCGTTCTCGGTGTCGAGCCAGGTGGCCTCTTGCGCGGCGGAGTCCTCGCCGGGCTGCCGCGCCTCCGCCGTGGCCACCGCGCGGAGGGCCGTCAGCAGCGGTGCCACCGCCGGCTCGTGCCGCAGGGGCAGGTCGTCGCCGTCGACGTCCAGGGGGACGCCGGCGGCGGTGAGGGCGCGACGGAGGGTCGGTATGCGGGATCCGGCACGCACCAGGACGGCCATCTCGCTCCAGGGGACACCGTCCTCCAGGTGCGCGCGGCGCAGGATGTCGGCGACGTTGTCCAGTTCGGTGCCGGGCGTCGGGTACGTGTAGACCTCGGCCCGGCCGCCGTCGCGTACGGGGGCCGGCTCGCGGTGGGCCCGGACCTTGTCGGCGGGCAGCCGGACCAGCGGCATGCGCTGGGTGATCAGCCGGGTCGCGGCCAACAGGGCGGCGCCGGAGCGGCGGGAGGTGCGCAGCACCCGGACGGGAGCGGGTCGGCCGTCCGCGCGCGGGAAGGCTTCCGGGAAGCCGAGGATCCCGTTCACGTCGGCGCCCCGGAAGGCGTAGATCGACTGGTCCGGGTCGCCGAACGCGACGAGGGTGCGGCCGCGCCCGGCCAGTGCGTGCAGGAGCCGTACCTGAGCGGGGTCGGTGTCCTGGTACTCGTCGACGTAGACGGCGTCGTACTGGGCGGCGAGCCGCGCGGCGGTCCCCGGGCGGCGGGCGAGCAGGACCGCGCGGTGGACCAGTTCCGCGTAGTCGATCACGCCTTGGAGGTCGAGGACGTCGAGGTACTCGGCGAGGAAGGCGGCTGCCGCTCGCCAGTCGGGGCGGCCGATACGGCGTGCGAAGGCGTCCAGGGCGTCCGGGCCGAGGCCCAGCTCGCGGGTGCGCGCGAGGACGGCACGGACCTCGTCGGCGAAGCCGCGTGTGGTCAGGCAGGCGCGCAGTTCGGCCGGCCAGCGCACATGGGTCAGCCCGAGCCGTTCCAGCTCGGCCTGCCCGGCGAGCAGCTCGCGGACGGTGACGTCCTGCTCGGGTCCGGAGAGCAGGCGCAGCGGCTCGGTGACCCGGCCGCTGTCCTGGTGGGCGCGGACCAGGGCGTAGCTGTAGGAGTGGAACGTGGTCGCCCTGGGCGCGCGGGCCGCGCCCATGCGCAGGGCCATGCGGTCGCGCAGGTCGACGGCGGCCTTGCGGCTGAACGTCAGCACCAGGATCCGCTCGGGGTCGCCGCCTTGGGCGATCCGTGCGGCGACGGACTCGATCAGGGTGGTGGTCTTGCCGGTGCCGGGTCCGGCCAGGACGAGCAGTGGTCCGCTGCGGTGGTCAACCACGGCACGCTGCGCAGCGTCCAGAGGAGGGGGATCCACGGTGGCCGGCGGCGTTCGGACCAGCCGGTGAGCGCCACGGCTCCCCTGCCGCACCGAGCGGTGCGGCAGCTGGCTGGTGGAGGAAGAGGAGCTCACGTGGTTGGCCGGTCCTGGTGGTTGTGCTGGTGGGCGGGCGGTCACGCGTGCGAGGCGGTGGCCGCGGGGTGAGGGGGTCACGTGCTGGCGACGCTACGCCGCCGCTCCAGGCGGAAGCAGGGCTTCCGGTTCTTCCCTTGCGACGCTCGCACCACGCGAGTCCCACACCCCACGAACGTACGGCATGCCACGGACGTCCCCCCAGTCACCCGTACGGGCCACAGGTTGTCCCCGAGGGCATCCGATGGCGGAAGCTGTCAGATGTGAGCCTCCGCGTCCGCGCCGCCGTCCCACCGGGCACGCCGCATGTCGAGCCGGGGCAGATGACCCTCCGCGCTCCTGCCTGCCTGCTTCAGCGGCGTGCCCTCCGCGCGATAGTGGGCGAGCGCACGCAGTTCGTGCCCGGGAAGCAGCGTGCCGTCGGCGCGTACGACCCGCCACCACGGGACGGCGCCCCCGTAGAGGGACATCACCCGGCCGACCTGGCGCGGGCCGCCCTCCTCGAGCCACTCGGCGACATCGCCGTAGGTCATGACCCGGCCCGGCGGAATCCGCTCGGCGACGTCGAGGACCCGCTCGGCGTATTCCGGCAGCGTATCGGCGTACCCCTCGCGCGCGTCCTCGGCACGGTTCAGCTCGCTCATCCACACCATCCTGCCGCACCGCGCCGGCCTCCCGGCGGGGACCGTGGGGAACGGTCCTCTCGCCCCCGGGCGGTCCTTCCGGCAGACTGTGCGCCCGCGCATCCACACCCTGATGCCCGTGTGTGTCGGTGGGGCATGCCACCATCGTGCGGGCGGTGACTGGTGATACGAGACCAAGAAGAGACCATGAAGGAGCAGGGCGTGCACCCCGAAGGAGCGGCGGGCACCCCTGACGCCTCGGCGCGCCCCGGCGCCCGCCCGGCCGGCGCCGGCACCGACGCACACAAGGACGACACCGGTCCGAGCGGCGCCCCCAGCCCGCGCGACGCCGACAGTCGGCAAAGTGACACCGGTCAGCTGGAGGCCCCCGGCTTGCAGGAGGCACCCGGTCCGCAGGGCGACACCGGCCCGCGGGGTGACACCGGTCCTCGGGACGCCACTGGTCCGCAGGATGACACCGGTCCGCGTGGGGACGGCGGCACGCGCGCGCGGGAGAGCGGCACCGAGGCCCGCGGCGACGGTGCCGGGAGGACGCCGGCGGTGACGGCTCGGGCCACCGGGAAAGCGCCCCGGGATCCCGCCTCATGCGTCGACGACGACCTGCACGCCGAGCAGGTGGAGGGCGACGAACCGCTGCTCCCCGCCCGTGTGCACCGCCCCTCGGACCTCATGCGGCTCCTGGTGGGCGTCCTGGCCATCGTGGTGCTGCTCGCCATCGCCGCGTTCGCCCACGGCACCACCTCGGGCCTCGAACAGGACATCAACAAGGGCACCGGACAGGCTCCGGACCTGCTCATCAAGATCGCGGGCCTGGCGTCCAGCATCGCGATCCTGCTGGTACCGGTCGCCTTCGCGATCGAACGGCTGATCAAACGGGACGGGCTGCGCATCGCCGACGGCGTCCTCGCGGCCGTCCTCGCCCACGGAGTGACCCTCGCCACCGACCTGTGGGTCGCCCGGGCCGCCCCGGACTCGATCCAGGAGGCCCTGACCCAGCCCTCGCCCGGCGACATCCATGCCCTGACCGATCCCGTGCACGGTTATCTGGCGCCCGTCATCGCCTACATGACGGCCGTCGGCATGTCCCGCAGACCCAGATGGCGCGCCGTGCTGTGGATGGTGCTGCTGCTCGACGCCTTCTCGATGCTGGTCACCGGATACACGACCCCCTTCTCGATCATCCTGACGGTCCTGATCGGCTGGACCATCGCCTACGGGACCCTGTACACGGTCGGCTCCCCCAACGTCCGGCCCACCGGCCGGACACTGATGGCGGGCCTCCGGCACGTCGGCTTCCGCCCCGTCAGCGCGGCCCGCGAGGAGGCCGTGGAGACGGAGAACGGCGACCGGGGCCGGCGCTACTTCGTCAGCCTGGAGGACGGCCCGCCGCTGGATGTCACGGTCGTCGACCGGGAACAGCAGGCACAAGGCTTCTTCTACCGCGCGTGGCGCAATCTGACCCTGCGCGGCTTCGCCACCCGCTCCAGCCTCCAGTCACTGCGTCAGGCGCTGGAGCAGGAGGCGCTGCTGGCCTACGCGGCGATCGCGGCCGGCGCCAACGCGCCCAAGCTGATCGCCACCGCCGAGCTCGGCCCCGACGCGGTCATGCTCGTCTACGAGCACACCGGCGGGCGCACGCTGGACTCGCTGGCCGACGAGGAGATCACCGACGAGCTGCTGCGCAACACCTGGTACCAGGTGCAGGCACTGCAGTCGCGGCGCATCGCGCACCGCAGGCTGGCCGGTGACGCGATTCTGGTGGATCGTTCCGGCAGGGTGATCCTCACCGAACTCCGCGGCGGCGAGATCGCGGCCGGTGAGCTGCTTCTGCGCATGGACGTCGCCCAGCTGGTCACCACGCTCGGCCTGCGGGTCGGTGCCGAGCGTGCGGTGGCGTCGGCGGTCGGGGTGCTCGGCCCGGACGCGGTCGCCGACTGTCTGCCCATGCTCCAGCCGATCGCGCTGACGCGCTCCACGCGCGCGACGCTGCGTCGGCTGGCCCGGGAACGGGCCCAGCGCGAACGTGACGCGGTGCTCGAAGCCTCCCGGCAGGCCAAGCTGGCCCGCGCGGAGGAGGCTGCCGAGACGACCCAGCCCGTTCCCGGCAAGAAAGCCGTGCGCGCCGAGCAGCGCGCGGAGAGACGGGCCATAGACGAAGCCCTGGATGAGGCCCGCGAAGAGGACCTGCTCACCCAGATCCGGCACGAGGTGCTGCGGATCAGGCCGCAGGCCCCCGTGGAGCCGGCCCGCCTGGAGCGGGTGCGCCCGCGGACGCTGATCAGCTTCATCGCCGGCGCCATCGGCGCGTACTACCTGCTGACGCAGCTCACCCACATCGAGTTCGGCACGCTCTTCGCGCAAGCCCAGTGGGGCTGGGTGGCCGCCGCGGTGCTGTTCTCCGCGCTGAGCTACGTGGCCGCCGCGATGGCCCTGCTGGGCTTCGTACCGGAACGGGTGCCGTTCCTGAGGACGGTGGCGGCCCAGGTCGCCGGATCCTTCGTGAAGATCGTGGCGCCGGCCGCGGTCGGCGGTGTGGCCCTCAACACGCGCTTCCTGCAGCGCACCGGCGTGCGCCCGGGGCTCGCGGTGGCGAGTGTCGGCGCGTCGCAGCTGTTCGGGCTGGGCTGTCACATCCTGATGCTGCTGTCCTTCGGCTATCTGACCGGTACGGAGAAGACACCGTCGCTGTCGCCGTCCCGCACAGTCATCGCGGGTCTGCTGACCGTGGCGGTGCTCGTCCTCGTGGTGACGTCCGTGCCGTTCCTGCGGAAATTCGTCGTCACGCGCGTGAGGTCGCTGTTCGCCGGTGTCGTACCGCGCATGCTGGACGTGCTTCAGCGTCCGCAGAAGCTCATCACCGGTATCGGCGGCATGCTTCTGCTGACCGCCTGCTTCGTGATGTGCCTGGACGCCTCCGTCCGGGCGTTCGGCGACGGCACGGCCTCACTGAGCATCGCCAGTGTCGCCGTCGTCTTCCTCGCCGGCAACGCGCTCGGTTCCGCGGCACCCACCCCGGGTGGCGTCGGCGCGGTGGAGGCGAGCCTCACTCTCGGTCTCATCGCCTTCGGCCTGCCCAAAGAGGTGGCCGCCCCGGCCGTCCTGCTCTTCCGGCTGCTGACCCTGTGGCTTCCGGTGCTGCCAGGCTGGCTGGCGTTCAACCACCTCACCCGCAAGGGAGCCCTGTGACGGCAGCCGCCGACGGCGGGGCGGCCCTGTGACGGCGGGGCGGCCCTGTGACGGCGGGCAGCCCTGTGACGGCGAGGCGGCCCTGTGCCAAGGGGCGCGGCGGCTGAGGGGGCCCTGTGCCACGGGGAGCCCGGCGACGCAAGGATGCGCGGTGACATGAGGGTGCGCGGTGAGGTGAGGGAGCCGTGTGCAACCCGGGGACGCCGTGACGTGAGGGAACCTGGTAGGCGTCCGTGCCGGTACCTCGGACGGCCCGCGTCCCGCGCGCCCCGGCGAACCCGCCCGCACGATGGGATTATGGCGAACTCCTCCCGGCTGCGCGCCGCCGTCCTGACCACCGCCGCCGTGCTGTTCTCCACCGCACTGGCCGGATGCGGCGACAACGCCGAGCACGGGGACCTCACGGCGCAGAAGCTGGACTGGAAGGACTGCCCGGCGCCCTCCGAGGCCGAGGGCGGCGGCAGCGCTCCCTCACCGCTGCCGGGCGGCGCCGAGTGGCAGTGCGCCACCATGGAGGCGCCCCTGGACTGGGACAGGCCCCAGGGCGACACGATCGGCATCGCCCTGATCCGCGCCAAGGCCAGCGGCCCGGCGAACAAACGGATCGGCTCGCTCGTGTTCAACTTCGGCGGCCCCGGCGGCAGCGGCGTCACCTCGCTGCCCGCGTTCGCCGGGGACTACAGCGCCCTGCGCACCCGTTACGACCTGGTCAGCTTCGACCCGCGCGGAGTCGGCCGCAGCCGGCCGGTGGAGTGCGAGAGCGACGCCCAGCTGGATGTCTTCTTCCAGCAGGACGCGACCCCGGACGACAGCGCCGAACGCGCCCAGCTCCTGAAGCGCACCAAGCAGTTCAACGCCGCCTGCGACAAGAACTCCAGCAAGATCCTGCCCCACGTGCGCACCACGGACGCGGCCCGCGACATGGACCTGATGCGCCAGGTACTCGGCGACGACAAGCTGTACTACTTCGGCATCTCCTACGGCACCGAACTCGGCGGTGTCTACGCCCACCTGTTCCCGAAGAACGTCGGCCGGGCCGTCCTCGACGCCGTCGTGGACCCCACACAGACCCCCGAACAGGGAGCGCTCGGCCAGGCCAAGGGCTTCCAGCTCGCTCTCGACAACTTCGCGGAGGACTGCACGTCGAAGGAGGACTGCCCGCTCGGCGACACCCCGCAGGAGGTGAAGGACCGTATCGCGAAACTGCTCGCCGACCTGGAGAAGAAGCCGATCCCGGGCATCTTCCCGCGGCAGCTGACCCAGACCGCCGCCACCAACGGCATCGCACAGTCGCTGTACTCCAAGGATTTCTGGGAGATCCTCACCGAGGGGCTGGAGCAGGCGTACGACGGCGACGGCAAGATCCTCATGCTGCTGTCCGACTCGATGAACGGCCGCAACGAGAACGGCGAGTACAGCAACATCACCGCCGCCAACATCGCCATCAACTGCGCAGACGAGAAACCTCGGTACACCCCCGACTTCGTCCAGCAGAGGCTGCCCGAGTTCCACGCCGCCTCACCCCTGTTCGGGGCCTACCTGGCCTGGGGCATGGTCAGCTGCACCGACTGGGTGGTGCCGGGCGCGGCCGACCATCCCGACGTCAGCGCGCCAGGATCGGCGCCCATCCTCGTCGTCGGCAACACCGGTGACCCGGCCACCCCGTACGAGGGCGCGAGGAAGATGGTGGAGGCCCTCGGCAAGGGCGTCGCGGTCGAGCTGACGTACAAGGGCCAGGGGCACGGCGCGTACGACAGCAAGAACAAGTGCGTGCAGAGCGCGGTGAACGGCTACCTGCTGGACGGAAAAGTACCGAAGGCCGGCATCGTCTGCTCCTGACCGGCGCCAGAGAACCGCAGGAAACCGCAGGCCAGAGGGTTATCCACAGGCTGTCACGGGCCGGGCGCGGGCCGCCTACCATGGCCTGAACGCCCGGCGCGGCACGGCGCGGGGCCTGTGAGGGGGGTGCACACATGAGGCGATTGCTGCGATGGACGGCCGCGGTGGCCGCAGCACTGCTGATGGCCGGCTGCGGCAGCTCGTCCGACGGGAGCGGCAGCGAGGACGATGGCAAGGGAACCGGTTCGGCTCCCCCGTCGACGCCGCAGTCCACAGCTTCGCCGGCCACGGCCGGCCTTCCCTCCTCGCTCACCGGACAGCGCCTGGACTGGCGCCGTTGCAAGGCCACCGGTGGCGGCTCCGCACCGGGCGACGACTGGCGGTGCGCGACGCTGAAGGTGCCGCTGGACTGGTCCAGGCCGGACGGGGAGACGATCGGCCTCGCTCTCATCCGCGCACAGGCTAGCGGCGGCGACCGCATCGGCTCGCTGCTGTTCAATTTCGGCGGCCCCGGCGGCTCCGGTGTCTCGACGATCCCGTACTTCTCGGCCACCGTCTCCGCACTCCACGAGCGCTACGACCTGGTGAGCTGGGACCCGCGCGGGGTCGGCGCGAGCGAGGGCGTCCGCTGCCGCGGTGACCGGGAGATCCAGGCCGCCGAGGCCGTGGACGCCACACCGGACACCCCGGCCGAGGAGAAGGCGTACTTCCAGGACGCCACCGACTTCGGCAAGGGCTGCCAGAAGGCAGCCGGCCGGCTGCTGGCACACGTGTCGACCACCGACACCGCCCGCGACATGGACCTGATGCGCCAAGTCCTCGGCGACGACAAGCTGCACTACTTCGGCATGTCCTACGGCACCGAACTCGGCGGTGTCTACGCCCATCTGTTCCCGAAGCGGGTGGGACGGCTGGTGCTCGACGGGGTGGTCGACCCGGCCGCGGACACGGCGGGGCACGCGCAGAACCAGGCCCGCGGTTTCCAGCGGGCACTGGACGACTACCTCAAGTCCACCGGCCAGGACCCCGAGCGGGGCTCGCGGCAGATCGCGGACCTCCTCGAGCGGATCGACGCCAAACCGCTGCCGACAGCGTCCGGGCGGAAGCTGACCCAGACGCTGGCCACCATCGGGATCATCCTGCCGCTCTACAGCGAGACCGGTTGGCCCAGGCTGACCAGCGCCCTCAAGTCGGCGCAGAACGGCGACGGTTCGCAGCTGCTCGCGCTCGCCGACGAGTACAACGACCGGGACGCCTCGGGCCGCTACGGCACGATGTCCCACTCCCAGCGGGTCATATCGTGCCTGGACGAACGGCAGCGGCCGACGCTCGCCGAGGCGAAGCGGCGGCTGGCGGACTTCGAGCGGACCTCACCCGTGTTCGGAGACTTCCTCGGCTGGGACACGGCCGGCTGGTGCCACGACTGGCCCGTGCCGGGCCAGTTCGACACCCCGGAGGTCAGTGCACCCGGTGCGGCACCGATCCTGCTGGTCGGCAACACCGGCGACCCGGCGACCCCCTACGAGGGCACCCGCAGGATGGCCGACGAGCTGGGCAAGGGCGTCGGCATCGAACTCACCTGGAAGGGCGAGGGGCACACGGCTTACGGCAACGGCAGCGACTGCGTCGACTCGACGGTGAACGCCTACCTGCTGAACGGCACGCCGCCGAAGGACGGCAAGGTCTGCTCCTGAGAGGCCCGCGCTCAGTGCTCCTTGCGGATCTCCTGCCCCACCGCTCCGCATCGACCAGAAACCAGCGGGGTGGCTCGATGAGACCGCCCACTGAGTCACCTCGGGACGGACACAGCCTCTCTTCGCCGCTCCAGGTGCCGTCCCACAGGCACATGCAGAGGTCCCTTACGGGTGAATCCAGCCGCTCGTCGATCGGTGGCCGACGTGACAGCGGGAAGGCCATTTGGCACACCGGCGCATCGCGGGCAGGGAGTCTCCTATGCCGAAGTTCCTCATCCAGGCCACTTACACGCCCGAAGGGACGAAGGGCTTGCTCGAGGAAGGCGCGAGCGGCCGCCGTTCCGCCGTCGATCAAGTGGTCACCGGCCTCGGCGGGACAGTCGAAGCCATGTACTTCGCCTTCGGAGCGGACGACCTCGTGTGCATCATCGACTTCCCCGACCCGGTCTCCATGGCCGCCGTCAGCCTCAGCGTCAAGGCGAGCGGCGCCCTCCAGACCCGGGCCACTCCCCTCCTCACACTCGCCGAGATCGACGAGGCCGCCCGCCGCCAGGTCACCTTCCGCCCTCCCGGCGCATGACCGGCACGGCACCGACGACGGCCCGGGAGGTGGCTCAACCCAAGGCGGAGGCCTCATCCCAGTTGCTTCGGGACGAAGAGGTCGTGGGTTCAAATCCCGCCACCCCGACAGCCGAAACACCAGGTGAGGCACCTACAAACGTTTGTAGGTGCCTCACCTGTTTCTGTGTGCGTGACTATCGCTCTCCGCGTGTCTACGACCGCCGCTCCTGCGCCCCGAAGATGCCGTCCATGACCACGGCACCGGTCTGGATCACGGGCCGGATCTGCTTCCGGTAGACCTCCTCGGTGACGGCAGTCCCAGAGTGGCCGACGAGCCGCGAGATTTCCTCCAGCGGCACGCCCCGGTCGGACAGCAAGGACACGAAGCTGTGCCGCAGTTCCCTCGGGGTCCACTCGTCGGCGTTGATCCCGTCGATGCCCTTGAGCGCCTGGCGGAAGGCACGGCGGACGTTGGCGGCATCGAGCGGCTTGCCCACGGCCGAGGAGAAGACGAGGCCGTGTTCCTCCCACTCCTCATCAGCGGCGAGCCGATCCCACCCCTGATCCTCGAACTGCTGCCAGAGAGCGTCCACGCAGCGCACCGGCAGGGCGAGCGTGCGCCGGGACTTCCGGGTCTTCGTGTCCCCACTCCTCCGGACCGACCGCCAAACGGCGATGTGCGGAGGCTGCGGCGGGTCGAGGCCCGGCCGGCCCTTCAGGAAGACGTGGTCCCAGGTGAGGGCCCGCAGCTCCTCGGTGCGGGCCCCGGTCAGCAGGGCGACGACGATGTACGCGTACATCAAGGTCCCCTCGGCGCCCTTGAGCACGGCCTCGGCCTGGGCGAAGGTGAGCGCCTTGGACGGGCGCCCCGCCTGGCCCTGAGGCACCGAGCACAGCTCGACGACATTGCGCTTCACCTTGTCCCGCGCCATGGCCCGCTTGACCGCGCGGTTGAGGCAGGAGTGGATTCCCTGGAGCGTGCGCGTGCTGAGCGTCTTCCCTTGGTGGCCAGCCAGCGGTCTACGTCTTCAGCACTCAGCTCCCGCAGCTTGCGTGCGCCGAGCGATGAGATCACGTGCTTCTGACTGAGGAGCCTCACGGTCTCGACAGTGCTGGGGTCGAGACCGGCCAAGCCGTACGCCAGCCAGTCCGTCACAGCGTCCTTGACCGTGTAGTTGGTGGGTGCGATGGCTAGTCCGTCTTCGTGGTCCCGCAGCACCTCCTTGAGCTTGTTCTTCGCCTCTGTCTTGGTCTTGCCACTCCCCCGCTTCACGATCCGCTTGCCGCTCGGGTCGAAGCCGAGGTTGGCCGTGGCGATCCACCGTTGTCTCTTCTCGTCCGAGTGCAGACCGCCGTCACCGCGGCTCCGGCGCTCGGTCATCAGGCAGCACGCTCCATCTGCCCGGCAATGAACTCTCCGAGTGCAGAGGCGGGGATGCGCCGACACCGCCCGATGGGCACGGAGGGCAGACGCCGGGTCCGGATCAGGTCGTAGACCGTCGAACGCCCGACCTTCAGTCGAGCCATGACCTCGGCCACGGTCAGCAGCTCGTCGTCACCCATGCGTAGGTTCTCCTTCTGTTCCGGGGGCGGGTTCGAGTGAGGCGGTTCAGCCAGGTCTCGGCGGCGCTGAGGCCGGTGCCGGCGAACACCCAGTGGGCGAGGACGAGTGTGGTCTCACCGTCCTGCGCGACAACCGGAGCGGTTTGGGCTCGGCGCCATTCGGCGCGCGCATCCCGGAGGGCGCCGAGGGTGGTGGAGTAGCGGCGGGACTTGGTGGAGAAGTGGCCGCGGCAGCCGAGCATGTGCGCCCAGGCACGGAGCCGGAGGTCTGCCAGCTCGGGGCGTGCGCCGAGGGTCCAGGCGGTACGGATCATGCGCCGGGCGTGGTCGGTGATCCTGGCTTGGGCCAGTTCGGCGAGGAACCTGACCGGCCGGTCGAGGGTGCCGGTCGCGGTCTCGGCTCCCTTGGTGGCGTACTTGGCGATGTATGCCGCCACGGCTCGCTCGGTCAGCTCCTGGCCGCCGTGGAAGTCGGCGGAGCGGATCGGGCGGACGTCGAGCTGGCGGCCGAAGACGAACGCGTGGGACCGGCCGTCGACCTCCGGGCCGTCGACGCGTGCGGCAGCGGCAGCCGAACCGATGGCGTCCGTCAGCAGCTCGGTCGTGGCTCAAGCCGGTGGAGGCGTGTCACCGCCTTCCGGGCCGTCGAGGCGGATGACCGCATGGAAGTGGACGGCGCCCCGCTTCTGGTACTCGGCGACCTTCGCGAACGAGATCCGGGCGTGATCGCGGAAGTCGCGTCGGGTGAGGCCGGCGCGCTTGGCGACCTCTCGGCGGAGGTAGATCGAGAAGCGCCGCCACAGGGCCCCGGCGTGCGCGTTCCAGAGCACGGCCGCTTCGTAGTCGTAGGTGTCCGGGTCGAGGGGCGCGCCCAGGACGGGATCCACTCCCTCATGCCGGATGCCGCAGCGGCAGTCACGTCCGCCGGAGGGGCGGTTGTGAACCGGGCCGACGCCGGGGGCGGTGAAGGTGGCAAAGACACGCGGATGTGTGCCGACCTGTTCCGGTGTGCCCCTGCCGCCCCGGAGACCGGCGGTGATCAGGTGGAAGGTGTCGCGGCGGTAGGTCTGCAGCGGACCAGGAGCTGGCCAGCGGGCAGGGCGATACAACCGCCGCGCCACCCGCTGTGCGGCCTGCGCCGGCGCTGTCCGGCGACCATGAAGCCGCCGACGCTGCTGACCGTCCGCTCGGCGATCTGCTCGGCGGGCGGAGGCAGCAGCGGTGGCGGCCCGGCCGGACGAGCACCTTGCAGGCGCCCGCAGGCCGAGGGCGGCAGAGGGCTGAGCAGGGTGGCCTGCAGAACACACTGCTCGTCCAGGACCTACAGCACTTTGCCGTCGAGCCGGAGGGTGACCCGCTATCCGGCGAACGACCAGCGGACCAGGACCTTGTCACCGCCCAGGCCGACGTAGCCGACCGCGTTCACGGTCCGGTCCACCTCCACCGCCCCCTTCGTGTCCTTCGCCAGGCCGGGTCGTCCGCCCAGGGGCCGGCAGGGCGGGCGCCCCCGCCTGCCGGCACGGCCCCGGCCCTCCCTGCACGCGGATAAGACGCGCACAGCCAAGCCGAGGCAAGCGGTGTCAAGCATCAGGTGAAGCCACAACGTCAAGCATCAACCTAGGACAAGACACAAGCGCCTCATCCCGGCGGGATAAAACCTTCTCTCCTTCATCAAGGCCCGCGCACGGCGCGGGCGCGCGCCGCCTCTGCAGCGCGGCCTGCCTCCTGTCTTCGCCCCGGCTGGCCGCGCCCGGCGGCTGCGGGCAGGTCGTGGGGAAAAACCCGCTGCGGCTGGGGCGGTCGGCTCCACGGCTTTAGGGAGCCAATTTGGCGCGAGCCCAGCCGCTCCACCGACCTTGACGCATGCGCACCCCTACACGACACCTCACCGTGATTCACTCATGCAAAAGTTACTTTGAGGGCGTGGCCTTACCAAGCACATCCAGAATCCTCGTCGAGGATTCACTTCGGGGAGCCACCAAAGCCAGAACCGCTGCAACGATGAACGTCAGTCGGAGACTGTCGGCCACTTTGCTTTGATCCGAGATCGGCGGCACCATTGGAAGGATGACGGCCGCAGCAATAAATAGGACGACAGGAATGATGTGGCGAATTATTTGCCTTACACGATCCTTAAGTACCGCGTCTGGGGCATTTTCTAGAAGCTTTTTCCGGTCGTTGACAAGAAGCGCCGCAACTCCGTTACTCAAGGATACCGCTACGTCATCGAAATCATCCGGACCCGAGGCGCATGCGATCAACTTTTTGTGCTCCCTTACAACATGGGCAATCCTTAGAGACTCAACGGCCGTCTGAGAAAATACATCGGCGTGCCATCGGCCGATTCGAGATCGGAGAGATAGCGTTTCTTGACATACCCTCGCCAGGTCCTCCAGTGCTGCGACGACCCGTCGTGAAACCCTACTCGATTGCCACTCTAGTCGGCTACGGGAAACCAGCGCAGCAGTCTCCAGCATTGCTAGCGCCGTACGGTCATAGACGGTGTCGGGTGGCATTGAGCGTCTAGCCACTCTGCTCACGGCAAACGCGAAGACAAACGCGGCAGCAAAGATGGAAATTGGAGCGATTGTCGCCCCTACGGTATAAGCGACCCAAGACTCATCAACTACGGAATAAGTTACACTGAAGGAGGGGTAGACGGCCAAAGAGAGAAATACAAATCTCCTCAGAAATCGACTTCTTCTATATCTCCCTCTAACTCCCTTCAAGGTGAGTGTAGCCATGAAAAGCAGAGCTAGGCCGACTGCTAGCCCGCCGAATACTTCAGTCGTCCGTGCCGCATCACTCCAAAATCGGAGGAATGCTGACGTCGCAAGAGCAAGCCCCAACATCAGCAGGGTCCAACCCAGCTGAATTGCTGGCATCCACAAGGCGGTGTAGTACCGAGTTTTAGCGCGCGACCGACTGATGGAACGGCGCACTTTCCTGCGCAATAGTTGACGTTGAGCCTCATCAACGCCGGACAGATCATTCACCCACGACAGCCCCTCCCGAACAGTTCTACGAAAAGCTGAACGCGCATCCCGTCGGAAAGGATCCATCAAACTACGCATTGCTTCCTTTCGGAATTACCCAATCCTCGTAAGAACCGGGGCTTTGAGAAGGAGCCATCAAGGGGCAGTAGCCTAGCCGTCAGCGAGTGGGAAGTTACAGATTAATGAACTGAACGACTGCAACGACGACCGCCGAGGACACATCTTGCCCAACGCGCGAGCGCCCTCCCGGGCCGTCTTCGGGCCGTGGAAGGGCGCTCAACGATGACCAACGCCGACAACTGCCGACAGCTCAGCAGCAGGTCAGGACGCTGATCAATGAGACGGCCGCAGGTCACGGCCCGTTGATCAGTTGTGGCTGAACTGTGTGCGGTCGGACGGCGCCGAAGCACTGCTCGACGGCAGCGACGGCAACCGTGACGGCAACGAGGATGGACGGCAGCGGTGCCCGGCAGCCCTGGGCGGCACGGCAAGGCCGCGTCAGGGCCGCCCACCACGGCATGCCCGCATCTTCTAAGCGCTTGCTGCGTCATGCTCTAGCAATGGATGAGTATGGGTGGGCCGCGAGCCCCAAAATGCCGGCCGCGGAGGCGGTTCGGGCTAGCTGGGTGGCGACCGTCGCGGCCCTGCCTGCACGGAGCCAGATCACCGGAGCGGTTATCGGCCGCCAGCCCTTTGGGGTCTTCCTACGTATAGACGGCGTGCCGGACGCCATAGCGCTGGCGGAGATCACGCGCATGCCGCTGGGGATGGACCTTCCGGCCCTCGGGGCTTCGGTCAGTGGTGAGGTCTACTGGCACGACGACCGCCACCACCAGGTCAGGGTCCGGCTCGACGAGTGGCAGGGAGCCGACGCGTGATCGAACCTGGGCCGTCTCTGGGCCATGCGAGAGTGCTCAGTCCCGCGCACCGGGTGAGTGTCTGACTGCGTGACAACGCCAGCGAACAACAGCAGACGCCCGCGAACGCCAGCGGACCACCGCCGCAGGTGAGAGGCGCCGCGGCCAAAGGTCGAGTGCCCAGCCAAGTTGCTTCGGGACGAAGTGGTCAGTCATCCGCGTCTTCTGGACCGACGTCGCGGAAGACGCTTCTGTAGTCACCACTCCGGACGAGTTCATCGACCACCTCGACCATCCGGGGAATGCCTCGGTCCCGGACGATCAGCCCGTCCCAGACGTAGAAGTACCTGCCGCCAAGGCATTCACCGGTCTGTCGCCAACGGTCCATGGTGCGGTGGACATCGTCCAGGGTGTAGATCGTCCCTGACCAGCGTTCCCCATTGTCGAAGACCACCCACATGTCGACGTCATCGATCTCGTCGAGGGGTACCCCGAAATCGGGCACGAAGCAGATCTCGTAGCCGTCACGCCGAACGCGGTAGAACGCCCCGTCCCACACCAGGTTGGCTCCCAACGACTCAGCCGCTCACAGCAGATGTCAGCCCACCTGGCGCGGCTCGAACGGGCTGGCCCCTCCATAACGGGCCGGTGCTGTGGACCTACAACTACCGGCCGAACAGGCGGGGAGATCGTAGAGCGGCGTCGAGTGCTACCGCACCACAATTTCCCGCCCGGCCAGCCGGAGACCGGGCCGTCCCCGGGCCGTGCGAGGGCGCCTGACGCCGATCGACAACGACCGAAGCCCACGGCATCCGACCAGGTCAGAGCCGTGGGCTTCGTCAGTCCCGCTGGCCGGCGGGACCGGTGATCAGTAGACCGGCTTGTGCGGTTCGATCTGGTTGACCCAGCCGATGACGCCGCCGCCGACGTGGACCGCGTCGGCGAAGCCCGCGGACTTCAGAACCGCGAGGACTTCCGCACTGCGGACACCCGTCTTGCAATGCAGGACGATCTTCTTGTCCTGCGGGAGGCCCTCGAGGGCGCTGCCCATGAGGAACTCGTTCTTCGGGACCAGCCTGGCGCCCGGGATCGAGACGATCTCGTACTCGTTCGGCTCGCGGACATCGATGATGTCGATGTTCTCGCCGTCGTCGATCCACTCCTTGAGCTGCTTCGGAGTGATCGTGGAGCCGGCCGCCGCCGCCTGGGCCTCCTCGGAGACGACGCCGCAGAAGGCCTCGTAGTCGATCAGCTCGGTGACGGTCGGGTTCTCGCCGCAGACCGCGCAGCCCGGGTCCTTGCGGACCTTGACCTGGCGGTACTGCATCTCCAGGGCGTCGTAGATCATCAGGCGGCCGACCAGCGGCTCACCGATACCGGCGAGGAGCTTGATGGCCTCGTTGACCTGGATGGAGCCGATGGACGCGCACAGCACGCCCAGGACGCCGCCCTCGGCGCAGGAGGGGACCATGCCGGGGGGCGGGGGCTCCGGGTAGAGGCAGCGGTAGCAAGGGCCATGCTCGGACCAGAAGACCGAGGCCTGGCCGTCGAAGCGGTAGATCGAACCCCACACGTACGGCTTGTTCAGCAGCACGCACGCGTCGTTGACCAGGTAGCGGGTCGCGAAGTTGTCGGTGCCGTCGACGATCAGGTCGTACTGGCTGAAGATCTCCATCACGTTGTCGGCCTCGAGCCGCTCCTCGTGAAGGATCACGTTCACGTACGGGTTGATGCCCTTGACGCTGTCGCGGGCGGACTCGGCCTTGGAGCGGCCGATGTCCGCCTGGCTGTGGATGATCTGGCGCTGCAGGTTCGACTCGTCGACCTCGTCGAACTCCACGATGCCGAGGGTGCCCACGCCGGCGGCGGCCAGGTACATCAGCGCCGGCGAGCCCAGGCCGCCGGCGCCCACACAGAGCACCTTCGCGTTCTTCAGCCGCTTCTGCCCGTCCATGCCCACGTCGGGGATGATCAGGTGGCGGGAGTACCTGCGAACCTCGTCTACGGTGAGCTCGGCAGCCGGCTCGACCAGGGGTGGCAACGACACGGGGACTCCGTTGGTCGGTCAATCACTACAGTTGTTCTCCTGGTAACACTGCCACGGCCTTCTTCATTCCGAGACACCTGTTCCGATACGCGAGACGATTTCGTCCCAGTAGCCGGGCATCGTCTCCCAGGGGTCGGCACGGCCGCCCTCGTCGGTGCGGTCCGTGAAGTAGATCGTCGCCGCTCCTTGCCAGCGGGCGATGCGCAACGCCTCGTCCAGATGCCCGCGGGGCACGCCGTGCACGAAATGGCAGAACCGGTCGGGCGAGTGGTCGGCGGTCCACTCGGCCACCTGCGACCAGCGGTAGCGGGACCAGGGGCCGGAGAAGGTCACGAGCTGGTCCGCGTTCTCGGCGTAGCCGGGGTGCGGATGGCTGCCGTGGCCGAGGACGATGTGGGCGGGGTCCCGGATCGCCCGGAGCGTGCTGACCGCGCGCCGGACCTCGGGGAGCGCGGCGCGATCCGTGGGGCAGCGGTCCAGCAGGAAGCCGTCGACGCGGTACCAGTCGACGTGTCGGTGCGCGTCGGAGAGCAGGTCGCCGAAGGGCCGGCCACCGTAGGTGAGGTCCAGGTGGCCGAGGACGCGGACGCCCGCGTCGTGCAGCCGGGCCACGGCGGCCAGGCAGTGCGGGTCGGGGCGGGTGCCGGGGCCGGCGGCCACGTTCAGGACCACCCAGTCCAGCGGGGTGCCCGGGCGGGCGAGTTCCGCCCACTGCGCCGGGGAGAGGAGCGGGTGGGCGTACCCGGGGACGCCCAGCGCGGTGCGGACGCCGGTGCCGGTGGCGCTCGCGGTGGTGCTGGTCAGATGCGGCATGCCGCCTCCATCCAGATGTCGGCCAGGGACTCTTCGAGGTTGATGCGGGGCCGCCAGCCGAGCCGGTCCCG
This sequence comes from Streptomyces sp. NPDC027663, assembly GCF_055566415.1. Lineage (NCBI taxonomy): Bacteria > Bacillati > Actinomycetota > Actinomycetes > Kitasatosporales > Streptomycetaceae > Streptomyces > Streptomyces sp. NPDC027663. Next base: position 277,694 of record NZ_JBVHSK010000002.1, read on the forward strand.
CGCGGTGCGCACATCGGCCTGCTGCCAGCTGCCGCAGCCGTCCGGGTACGGGTACGCCATCGGGGCCGGGTGGTCGGAGTCCGCGCGGGGATGGCCGATGGCACTGCGCAGCGGCGCGGGCGGGGCGTCGAGTTCGTGGAGGGCCCCGCCGTACCCGGCCACGCGCGCGAGGACGGCGGCGGCGTCCCGGAGGCGGACGGAGCGGCCGGAGCCGATGTTGATCACGCCCTGGGCGGCGGACAGCGAGGCGGCGTGCACGGCCCGCGCGACGTCCCGTACGTCGATGAAGTCACGCTGGACGCCGAGCCCGCCGAGCTTGAGTTCGCCGTCGCCGGACTGCATCGCCCGGCGCATGGCCTCCGCGAGCCGGCCCAGCGGGGAGCCGGCCGGGGTGCCGGGGCCGGCCGGCGAGAAGACCCGCAGGACGACGGCGTCCAGGCCGGAGCCGAGGACCAGCTCGGTCGCGGCGAGTTTGCTGACGCCGTAGGGGCCGCCGGGGCGCGGTACGGCGTCCTCGGCCGTGGAGGAGCCGGGCTGGCTGGGGCCGTACTCGGAGCCGCACCCGATCTGCACCAGACGGGCGCCGCAGCCGCTGCGTCGCAGAGCCTCGCAGACGGTGGCCACGGCGACGGTGTTGTGCCGGGTGAGTTCGCGGGCGCCGCCGCGGGTGGCGCCCGCGCAGTTGACGACGACCCCGGGGTGGACCGCGTCGAGGAAGCGGGTGAGCGCGCCCGGGCTGCCGGTGGCGAGGTCGAAGCGGACGTCGGCATCGTCCCCGCGGCCGAGCGCGGTGAGCTGGACGGCCGGGTCGGCGAGCAGGCGGTCGGCGACGAAACGGCCGATGAATCCGTTGGCTCCGATCAGCAGGACCCTCATCGTGCGGCTCCCGGGGTGTGCGCGCCGGCGGCACCGGCCGTGTCGAAGGCTCCGGCGGCTGCTCCGGACGCTCCGGCGGTTCCGGTGATGCCGGGCGCTCCGGCGGTTCCGGTCGTGCCGGACGCTCCGGATCGGGAGGTGGTCATCTGGTCTTCTCCTTCACAAGGGTGGTGCGGGTGCCTCCGGCGGCGGGTCGGGCCGGGGGCGGAAGCTTCACTCGGGTGCTCCGGTGGGCGCGTGGGCCGAGGCCCGGGTGAGGGCGCGGCCGGCGTGCAGCAGCAGGGCGAGGGCCGCGGCGCCGCAGGCGAGGGCCGGTACGGCGGCCTCGCCCCCGGCGTTGACGAGGGTCTCGACGGGGGTGGCCAGGGCGGCGCAGCCGGGCAGCCGGCCGGCCAGTGGCAGCGCCAGTGCCGCCGCCTCCGTCGCCGTCGCGGTGCCGAGCAGCAGGGCCGGCGCGCGCGGGTGCCGGTGCACGGTGAGCAGGCGGGCGAGCAGCAGCAGGGCGCCCAGGGTGAGGGCCTGCGGGTAGGCCGCGGGTTCGTGCAGGACGGTGCCGCACAGCGCGAGCAGGACGGCGAGTGCGCCCAGGAACAGGGCGAACGCGCCGAACAGCAGTGGCTTCGCGGCGGCTGCGAAGTCCTCCAGGCCCCGGCTGCCGGCGAGCCTGCGGCGGGCACCGGCGGTGAGGAGGTGAGCGCACCAGGCTGCGGGAGCGCAGGCCAGCAGGAGGGCCAGGACGGGCGCGGTGGCCGTGGGCCAGGGGCCGTCCGGGGTACCGGTGGGCGGGGCGTCGGGGCCGCCGGTCACGACGGCGCGCAGGAGGCCGTCGCCGGTGAGGGCGTATCCGAGCAGCCAGAGGGTCCACACGTGCGTACCGTCTGCCGTCGGCCACGCGCGCGTGCGTGCCGGACCGGCGAGCGGACCGTGGCGCAGGCATGCGCGTGTGGCGAGCGCGACGGTGAGCAGGCCGGCGAGGGCCACCAGCAGGCGGGCCTGTCCGTGGGTGAGACGCAGTCCGGCCACGGTTACCGCGCCGAGCGCCCCCGGCAGGAGGGCGAGCAGGACCCAGCCGGCGCGGATGCGGGGCGCGGGCAGGGGCCGGCGGCCCGGGGGCTGGTCATTGTTGCGAGGCACGCGCGCGTACAGCTCCTCGGCGAGCGAGAAGACATCGCGGTGACGGAAGCGGGCGGCGGTCCGGTCGGTGACCCCGTGTGCTTCCAGCCCGGCCGCGATCTCCAACGGGTCCACGGCCCGCTCGCACAGTTCACGGTGCCGGTGCAGCAGGGCTTTCACCGGGTCGACGGAACCGCGGCGCGGTCCGGGAGCACGCCTGCGGTCCGGCACCTCGTCCGCTACGCGGGTGCCGGGCACGGCGGGGGTGCGGAGGGGGCCGGCCGCGCGGAGGGCGGTGGTGCGGTCGGCCTCCGCAACGGAGTCGTGCCGAGGCCCGGCGCCGAGGTCGGGCCGGGACTCACCGGTGAGGTCGGCCGGTGACCCGCATGCCTGTGCGGAGGCCCGGAAATCGTCCGGCCCGGCTGCCGCCCACTCCTCCGACCGCGCGCTCCAGGGGGCGGCGGCGCTGGGCATCCCCGGCCGGTCCGCCGCCGAAGGCTCGCTGTCACTCCGGCCACCGCCCACGGCGGAACCGCTCACGACAGCGGCCGCCGACGGGCCCGTCGTGACGGCACCCAGCCCGTCCGGCACGCGTACGGCACTCACGCCCGGACCACCCTGCTGACCGGCCGGGCCGGGCTCACCCACGATCGCCGGACCGATCCCGCTCGCATCCGTCCGGTTGCCCAAGTCGCTCATCTGGCCCCCTCGGCGGCCGCCAGCGGCGTGGCCCGTACCGGTGTGCTCGTGGCCCAGCCGGGGATGCCGCGGGGCAGGGCACGGATCGTGGGGCCGGTCCAGCGGCCGGGCACGTGGGACTCGGCAGGAGTGGCGAACGGCAGGGGTTCGCCGGTCTCGTCCAGGACGACCCGGCGGACCGGGCAGTGCGCGACGATCTCCAGGTAAATGCCGTGAAATGCCGCGATGTTCTGCTCGACGGTGAACAGTTCGAGCGCCCGGGCGCGCGCGGCGGCACCGAGCCGTTCACGGCGCTCGGGGTCGCGCAGCAACGCCACGCAGGCCTCGGCGAGCGCCCTGGGGTTGCGCGGGGGCACGACGAGTCCCGTGCCGCCGATGACCTCCACGACCGCGCCGACGTCCGTGGACACCGTGGCACGCCCGCAGAACATGGCCTCGACAAGGCTGACCGGGAAGCCCTCCACGACGCTGGAGAGGACGACGGCAGCGCCGGCGGCGTACGCGTCGGGCAGCGTGGGGGCCTCCGGGCCGCCGATCTCCTCGAAGGAGACGGGGTTGTCCCCGACGGCGTGCACGCCCTCCGCCTCGTCCGGGAAGAGCTGCGCGGCGAGCGCCCGGCAGTGACCGAGGTAGGCGGCACCCTCGGCGCCGGAAGGCGCGCCGACGATGCGCAGGCGGGCCCGCGGCTCCTCCCTGCGGACCTCGGCGAAGGCGTGCAGCAGCGAGACCAGGTCCTTGGCGGGCTCGACCCGGCCGACCCAGACCAGGGTGTGCGGGTCGGCGTGGTCGGGGGACTCGCCGACCTCCGTGAAACGGGCGGCCTCCATGCCCGGGTACACCGTGCGGATCCGGGCGCGGTCGGCGCCGCACCGTTCCTGCCAGCGGCGCACGTGCGTGTTGCCCGGGGTGAGGATCTCCGCCCTGCGGTACACCTCGGCGGCGAGCCGGCCGTGGAAGGCGCCGAGCAGGGAGCGTACGGCGGGGGCGGCGTCGGGACCGAGGGTCAGGTAGTGCGAGCGGAGCTGGACGCCGTACTCGGTGACGAGCAGCGGTACGTCGCAGAAGTGCCGGGCGAGCAGTCCGGCGAGGGCGGCGGGACCTCCGGCGGTGGCGTGGCAGAGGTCGGCCGCGCCGAGTTCCTGGTCGTCGTACCAGTCGAGGGAGAGGGGGCGCAGGGCGCGTTCGAGCTGCGCGGCGACGGCGAGCAGGTCGGGCACGCGCGCCTCGCGCGCCGTGCGCAGCGCGTGAGGTGCGTGGCAGGCGCGTTCCAGGGTGCGTACGGCGGTGTCGGAACGCAGTGCGCCGACGAGTCCGCCCTCGGTGCGGGCGAGTTCTGCGAGCCCGTAGAGCGCGTTGCCGAAACGGTCCGCCTGTTCATTGGACGCACCGTCGGCCGCGGAGCCACCGGTTAGGGCCGCTCCGGTCCGGACGGCCTCGGTCGGGAGGGCCTCTGCCGGGAGCGCCTCGACTGGGACGGCCCCTGTCCTGGCGGCCTCGTTTCGGAGGGCCCCGGTTTTGACGGCCTCGTCGCGGACGGCCCCGGTCCGGGTGGTTCCGGTCCCGGCGGCCGTGGTACGCGCGGCTTCTGTTCCGGCCGCCTCGCTTCCGGCGCAGACCGCGCTCACCAGTTCTCCGTAGTACTCGGTGAAGCGCCGGCGCGCGCGCCGTCCGAGGGCGGCCCCCTCGTCCGGGGTGGTCCACAGCGGCGCCGTACGCACCCGGTTGACCTGCGGCGGGAGCGGGACCCAGCCCTCGTCCTCCTGGCGTCGGCTGCGACTGAGCGCGTAGATGTCGAACTCGTGCTGCCCGAGCCCGCGCACGAGCCGGTCGCACCAGAGCCCGGCGTCACCGCTCACATATGGATACCCACCCTCGGTAAGCAGTCCTATGCGCACGTGTGCACCCCCGATCTCCCGTCTGGGGAGCCGCCGTTGTCCCGACGGCTCGCAGCGGGATGAACGTAAGCGGACAAGGCGGTGGTACGACGGACGGTTGTCCGTCGCACCACCAAAAGGGGTGAACGGTCGTAACTTTCGCGTGCGGGTCGCGTTCCGTCGCGCTAGGGGGCCGTGAGGTGATTACCCGAGCGCGAAACGTTACGCCTCATGCAGGGGCCCGGGGCTCCGCCCTGGGCGTCCCTGCGCGCTGAACCGCTCCGGTTCGGGCGAGGCGGCCGGCGACCTCACCCCGATGCGGCTCGACAAGACGTGATGCGACTCGGTGCGACTCGGTGCGACTCGGTGCGACTCCGTGCGACTCGGTGCGACTGACTCGATTCGATCCGGCTCGATGTGGCTCGATGCGACTCGGCTCGACTCGTTGCGGCTCGATGTGGCTCGATGTGGCTCGATGTGGCTCGATGCGACTCGGCTCGACTCGATGGGAACCGGCGCGAACCGCTGCGATACGCAGTGGAGCCCGTCAACGCCCCGGGTATGGCCAAGGATTGGGCTTGCAGTGGATTCCGTCATGGTCGAGGAACTTGGTCTGCTGCTGCATGACGGGCGCCAGTTCCCCGTCTTTCTGGCAGCTGACGTGCCCGTTGCCGAGCCGGTGGCCGACCTCGTGATTGATGAGCATCTGCCGGTAGGCATGGATGATCTTGTCGCCGTACGTCTTGCTGCCTTGAGCCCACCGGTACGCATTGATCATGACGCGCTCGGTGGCGGCCGAGTCGCAGGAGACGTTGTCCTCGGTCGTGTCCAGGCCCGACTTGGCACACCACTTGGCGGTGGTGCCGGGGCTGGCCAGCGTGATCACGAAGTCGGGCTTGCCGGAGGAGATGCGTTCGAAGGTACGGTCGCCCCCGTGGGCCCAGCTCCGCTTGTCGTTCAGGGTCTTCTGCACGGCCTCGGCGAACAGCGCGCCGTCCAGCCCCATCTGCTGTTCGATGTCGACGCGGTACCGGTACTTCTGGCCGGTGCCGGGCGCCTTGTCGAAGCCGGGCACGGCGTCGAATTTGCCCGAGCCCTTGAGCGTGGCGCTGAGCGGATAGGTCGTGCCCATCTTCTGGTCGTACGTCAGCGGCACCACGCTGGGCCCGGCGGAGGGCGTCGCCTCGGCGGAGGCATGTGCGCCGGGGGCCTGGCCGGTGGTGGACCGCGACTGCACGGCGCCGTCGTCGTCCCCCTCGGTCACCTGCCCGGCGACGACCACCGCGAGCACGGTGGTGACGGCGGCCGCCGCGATGCCGGTGAAGGCGCGCCCCTTGTTCGTCGTGCGCTGGGCGGGTACGGCGACGACGCCGTCGGCCGCGGATGCGAGCGTCTGCGGCTCCTGGGCCGGCTGCCGCCCGGCACGACGGGCCCTGCCGGCGCGAGCCGCGAAGGCGTCGATGTCCTCGACGTCCCCCATGCCGTCGTCGACGCCCTCGAACGCGTCCAGGTACTCCTGCCGGGGCCCCTTGGCGCGCCGCCGACCGTCCGGCCCCGCCTGTCGCTGCCGCGGCAGCACCACACCGGGCCCACCCGCACCGGGCCCACCGGCCGCGACCCCACTGCCACCGGGCCCACCGCCACCGGGCCGCCCCTCGAACTCCCCCCAGGCGCCGCCGGCTTCCCGCTGCTCGGGGTGTCCACTGCGCACGGGGGCGCCTTCACGCGAACGGGTCCCACCGCGCGCGGGAGTGCCATCGGGGAACGCCGGCACACCATGAGCAGGCGTTCCGTCCGGAAGTCGGGGCATGCCGTGCGCCGGCGTGCCGTCGGGGAACCTCGGTGCGTTCTGTACCGGCTGTAGCGGCTGTACCGGTGTGCCCCCGGCCGTCCCCGGCCCGCTCCCCTGCGCCCGCGCGTCCCGGCGGTTGTCCTCGGAGCGTGCGCCGCGCTGGTCCCTGCGCCCTGCGGCTGTGTCCGCGGAGTCACCCTTGGGTGCTGGTCCGCGGCGACTGTGGCGTCCCACCCCGGCCCTCAGCTCCCCGCGCCCGTGACGGTGACGCCGTCCCCTGACGAGGCGGCCTCGCCCGGGGCGCCCGTCTCGGCCAGGAGTTCCCGGAAAGCGCCGGCGACCATGTCCGGGTACTCCATCATCGCCACGTGCCCGGCCTCCGGCAGGGTCAGCAGACGGGAGTCGCGGAAGGCGCGGGCCGCCTTGCGTGCCATGCGGAAGCCGACCAGCTGGTCCCGGCCGCCGTAGATCAGCAGCGTGGGGGCGAACACCCGCTCGGCCTGGCGCCACAGCCCGTGCTGGCCACCGAGCGTGTAAGCGTTGACGACCCCGCGGGCGGAACGGGCCATCGCGTCCCAGAAGTACGGCAGCTGCAGCCGCCGTTCCAGCTCCTCGACGGCATGCCGGAAGGCCTCCGGCGAGACCCGCCCGGGATCGCCGTAGCAGAGCGCCATGACGCCGCGCACCCGCTGCTCGGCCGTCCATTGCCGGGTGATCCGGGTGAAGAGGCCGGCGACACCGGGCACGCCGAGCAGCGCCGTCGGCACGGCGGTGCGCTGCACCCGCAGCTCGGGCAGGGCCGGCGAGACGAGCGTGAGCGTACGGACCAGGTCGGGGCGTACGGCCGCCACGCGCGTGGTGACCGCGCCGCCGAGCGAGTTGCCGAAGAGATGGACCGGGCCGCGCGCGGCCGCGTCGAGATAACGGATCACCGCGCGCGCGTGCCCCGTGACGGAGTAGTCGCCGTCGTCCGGGGGCGGGGAGTCGCCGAAGCCCGGCAGGTCGACCGCCTCGCCGGCGACCACACCGTCCAGCTCGGCCATGAGCGACGACCAGTTCTGCGAGGAACCGCCGAGACCGTGGACGAACAGCGCGGGCGGAAGCCCTTCACGCGCGGGGGGCCGGGAACGGATCGACAGGGTGACGCCGGGCAGGCCCACGGACCGCAGCCGCTCGCCCTCGCCGACCCGGACGGGCGCCACCTTCGGAAGCACACTGGCGGCCGACACGGACGGCGACTCGGTCGAAGACATGCGGCAATGTTACGAGGTGATCACGCCGAGATTTGTGTGTCGGCCGTCACAGCGTGAACCGGACGAGGCCGGAGAACCGGTCGGCGAACAGGCCGGACGGCATGGCGTCCGGATCAGCAGTCTCCTAGGCTCATACAGAGGGCACCCGCATGTGGCCCCTGCTGTTTCCAGGGACGTTCGTAGGAAGGGAGCCCACCATGGCCTATGACCCCACCGAGCCCGGCGCGATCGAGGATCTCGAGAACCTGGAGGACCGCGAGGACCTGGAGGACCTGGAGGACGGCGCGAACGCGGACATCGACGTCGAGGCGCCCGAGGTGGACGCTGCCGAGCAGCACGCCGACATCACGCCGCAGCGCGACGACCCGCTGACGGGCGTGGACCCGGACCGGGGGAACGAAGCCGATCTGCTCGAACAGGCGCGCGTGGTCGCACTCGACGAGGACGACTACCGCTGACCTCGTCATACCTCGCAGCACTCGCGGGTCGCGGCAGACCGCAAACGCGGGCTGCACGGCTTTCGCAGCCGTCCGGTACGTGAAATTCTGCGCTCGCACCGCGCACACCACTGTTACCGAAAAGTACGATGGCCGCGCGGCCGACACCGCATGTGGACGACATTGGGAGGCGGCGTGACAGCCATCGAGCAAACTGAGGCGGCACGCCCGCGTGGCACCCGTCTGCCGCGCCGAGCCCGACGGAACCAGCTGCTGGGCGCCGCCCAGGAGGTTTTCGTCGCGCAGGGCTATCACGCTGCGGCGATGGACGACATCGCCGAGCGGGCCGGCGTGAGCAAGCCGGTGCTCTACCAGCACTTCCCGGGCAAGCTCGACCTCTACCTCGCCCTGCTCGACCAGCACTGCGAGTCGCTGATCCAGGCCGTGCGGGGCGCGCTGGCATCGACGACGGACAACAAGCAGCGCGTACGGGCGACGATGGACGCCTACTTCGCGTACGTGGAGGACGACGGCGGCGCGTTCCGGCTGGTCTTCGAGTCGGACCTGACGAACGAGCCCGCGGTGCGCGAGCGCGTCGACAAGGTGACGAACGAGTGCGCCGAGGCCATCTGCGACGTCATCGCCGAGGACACGGGCCTCTCGCGCGCGGAGTCGATGCTGCTGGCCTCCGGTCTCGGCGGGCTGGCCCAGGTGGTCGCCCGTTCCTGGCTGCACAGCGACCGCAGCGTCCCGCGCGAGGAGGCGGTGCAGCTGCTGACCTCGCTGGCCTGGCGGGGCATCGCCGGTTTCCCGCTGCACGGCACCGATCATCACTGACGGGCATTTGTTCCCGCCGGGTGTTCGCTCCTGGCGTTCCGCCGCGCAGCGTGTACGTCCCCTCACCGGGCTAATGTGTGCTGGGTACGGCGCGGATGATCGCGCACACACTGACCGTCGGAGGGACATAGTCGTGGAGGTCAAGATCGGCGTGCAGTACGCGCCCCGCGAGATCGTTCTGGAGAGCGGTCAGAGCGTCGAGGAGGTGGAGCGTCTCGTGAACGACGCGCTGTCCGGGAAGACGCATCTGCTGAGCCTTCAGGACGAGAAGGGCCGCAAGGTCCTGGTGCCGACCGACCGTCTGGCGTACGTGGAGATCGGCGAGCCCACCGTGCGCAAGGTGGGGTTCGGCACGCTGTAGGCCGAAGCCGTGAGAAGGGCCCGGCGGCCGTGTGCCGCCGGGCCCTTCCGTATGCGGTGTGCACACAGACAGAGCACAACGCCTCCACAGCGCAGGATTGCAATCCGCAGGTCACGGGTAGGACGGGCTACGACCGTCGAGCCAGACCGGCCGTGGGAGGGACCCCCGACATGATCCTGGAAGCACTCGGCTCCGCCGTGCTCGGCCTGATCCTCGCCTGGGCGGCGGCACACCGCCTCGGGCACCGCCTGCCGGCCCGCCCGCTGGTGTACTCCACGGGCATCGCCGGCGCCCTCTTCGGTGACTTCGTCACCCACACCGCCCTGGGCCCCGGCATGGCCCTGCTGAGCCTCCTGGGCTCCGCGATCATCGCCGCGGCGTCCCTGTCCCTGCTCCTCCGCCCCACGGGCCACCTCCGCCGACGATCAGCGACGGCGTAACACCACCCGCAGCCGGGGCACGAGGCGGCAGAGCCGCCAGTGGCCAGGGCCGCGAGGAATCGCACAACCAACCCCGACGCACCCCAACCCTGACGCGAGACGGCGCAGCCGCCGGTGGTCAGGGGCGCGGGGAACTGCGCGAGCGACCACGACGCATCCGCAGCCGCGCAACTCCCCGCATCCACCCCCCACAAGCCGCGCCGGCGCTCAGGCCGCCAGGCCCAGCGCAGCCATCCGCTTCGTGTGCGCCTCCGTGATCCGCGAGAACATCTTGCCGACCTCCGCGAGATCGAACCCGTCGGCAACGCCCCCCACGAGCATCGTGGACAACGCATCCCGGTCGGCGACGACCCGCTGGGACTGCGACAGCGCCTCGCCCATCAGCCGCCGCGCCCACAACGCGAGCCGCCCGCCCACGCGCGGGTCGGCGTCGATGGCGGCCCGCACCTTCTCCACCGCGAACCCGGCGTGCCCCGTGTCGTCGAGCACGGCGAGCACCAGCTCGCGCGTGTCGGAGTCGAGACGGGCGGCGACCTCCCGGTAGAAGTCGCTCGCGATCGAGTCGCCGACGTACGCCTTGACCAGGCCCTCCAGCCAGTCCGACGGCGCGGTCTGCTTGTGGAAGCCGTCGAGCGCGGCGACGAACGGGTCCATGGCGGCCGTCGGCTCCTCGCCGATCTCGGTCAGCCGGTCCCGCAGCCGTTCGAAGTGGTGGAACTCGGCCGAGGCCATCTTCGCCAGCTCCGCCTTGTCCGCGAGGGTCGGCGCCAGCTTGGCGTCCTCCGCGAGCCGCTCGAACGCTGCCAGCTCTCCGTACGCGAGCGCGCCGAGCAGGTCCACTACCGCGGCCCGGTACTGCGGGTCGGCGGACGCCTGCGCCCAGTCCTGGGCGGCGACACCGGTGGGTTCGGCGGATTCGGCGGGCGCGTTCTCAGGCTTGTCAGAGCTAGTCATGAGCCGCACAATAGCCCGCTCGGCACCCCTCTCAAGGCCCTGGCCAACCACTGTGACGGCGACTACGTGACCAATTCGGCCATCACATGTGCGCGATTCCGGGGTATGGTGGTAATGCGCCTGCTGAGTGCGTCGACGATGTTCGACGTGTCCCGACAGGCTGCATGCATGAGGATGCCCGGTCGGTGGCCCGATCGGCTCCGACCCGACAGCCCTCCCCGGCCGTACGACTCAGTACGTACGACGACCGGAGGGACACCTCAGCGGTACGAGCGCTAGAGCGTCGGCAGAGGTCCCGTGTCTTACGGCTTGCCCGAGTGGTTCGCCCGTACGGCAGCCGACGTCCCCGGCACGGTCAGACATGACCCCCGCGCTCGCCTCGCACCGCGCACACAGAAGAGGCAGCACCCTGACTACGACGTTCCGAGACCTCGGGATCCTCCCCGAGACCGCCGAAGCGCTGGAAGCCGTCGGCATCATCACTCCCTTCCCCATCCAGGAGATGACCCTCCCCGTCGCCCTTTCCGGCACGGATGTCATCGGCCAGGCCAAGACCGGCACCGGCAAGACGCTGGGCTTCGGCCTCCCGCTCCTCGAGCGCGTCACCGTCCCCGCCGACGTCGAGGCCGGACGCGCCGCCCCCGAGGCCCTCACCGACGCCCCTCAGGCCCTCGTGGTCGTCCCCACGCGCGAGCTGTGCACCCAGGTCACCAACGACCTGCTGACGGCGGGCAAGGTCCGTAACGTGCGCGTGGCCGCGATCTACGGCGGTCGGGCCTACGAGCCGCAGGTCGAGGCCCTCAAGAAGGGCGTCGACGTGGTCGTCGGCACCCCGGGCCGCCTGCTCGACCTCGCGGGTCAGAAGAAGCTCAACCTGAAGCACGTCAAGTGCCTGGTCCTCGACGAGGCCGACGAGATGCTCGACCTGGGCTTCCTGCCCGACGTCGAGAAGATCATCGACATGCTGCCGGCCAAGCGCCAGACCATGCTGTTCTCGGCGACCATGCCGGGCGCGGTCATCGGCCTCGCGCGCCGCTACATGTCCCGGCCCACGCACATCCGCGCCACCGCGCCGGACGACGAGGGCGCGACGGTCGCGAACATCAAGCAGTTCGTCTACCGCGCGCACAACATGGACAAGCCGGAGATGGTCGCCCGCATCCTGCAGGCCGACGGCCGCGGGCTCGCGATGATCTTCTGCCGGACCAAGCGCACGGCCGCCGACATCGCCGAGCAGCTCCAGCGCCGCGGGTTCGCCTCCGGCGCGGTCCACGGCGACCTCGGCCAGGGCGCCCGCGAGCAGGCGCTGCGCGCCTTCCGCAACGGCAAGGTCGACGTCCTGGTCTGCACCGACGTCGCCGCGCGCGGCATCGACGTCGAGGGCGTGACCCACGTCATCAACTACCAGTCCCCCGAGGACGAGAAGACGTACCTGCACCGCGTCGGGCGTACCGGCCGCGCGGGCGCCAAGGGTACGGCGATCACGTTCGTCGACTGGGACGACATCCCGCGCTGGCAGCTGATCAACAAGGCGCTGGAGCTGGGCTTCAACGACCCGGTGGAGACGTACTCCAGCTCCCCGCACCTGTTCTCCGACCTCGGCATCCCCGAGGGCACGAAGGGCATCCTGCCGCGCTCGGAGCGGACCCGTGCCGGTCTGGACGCGGAGGAGCTGGAGGACCTGGGCGAGACCGGCGGGCGTGGCGCGCGCGGCCGTGGTGGCCGTGGTGGCCGAGCCGAGTCGGCGCCGCCCGAGCGTGAGCGCCCGGCCGGTACGCCGCGCCGTCGCCGCCGCACGCGCGGCGGAGCGCCGCTGGACGCCTCCCCCGCCGCGTCGGCTCCTGCCGCCGAGATCGCCGGCACGGAGGACGCCCCGGCTGCGACCCGCACCCCGCGCCGCCGTCGCCGTACGCGCGGCGGAGCGTCGACGGAGCCGGTGACGGCCGTCGCGGCGCCCGCGTCGACCGACGAGACCGCCGCCGTCGAGACGGTGACCACGGTGGAAGGCCCCGCCGTCGTGGAGACCCCGGACAAGCCGCGCCGCCGCCGCACGCGCAAGCCTGCGGCGACGCAGACCACGGTGACGTCCGCGCCGGCGAGCGAGCCGGTGGTGGCCCCGGCCCCCGTGGCCGAGCCCGTGAGCGCGGACAGCCCGGTGGCGGAGCCTGCGGTCGAGGCCGCTCCGGCCGCGGAGACCAAGCCGCGCCGCCGCACCCGCAAGACGGCCGAGCCGGCCGCCCAGGCGGAAGCGGTACTGGACACGGCGGAGGCCGCCGAGACGAAGCCGCGCCGTACCCGCAAGGCCACGGCGACGGTCACGGAGGCCCCCGAGGCCGAGGCCAAGCCCCGCCGGACCCGCAAGAGCGCCGCTGCCGCGGAAGCCGCCGTGGACACCGCCGGAGCATCGGTGGACACCGCCGAAGCCCCCGAGGCCGAGGCCAAGCCGCGCCGCACGCGGAAGACCGCGGCCGCCGCCGAAACCGCCGTGGACACCGCGGAAGCGACCGAGGCCAAGCCCCGCCGCACCCGCAAGACCGCGGCCGCCGCCGAAACCGCCGTGGACACCACCGAGGCGACCGAAGCAAAGCCCCGCCGCACGCGGAAGACCGCGGCCGCCGCCGAAGCCCCCGAGGCCGAAGCAAAGCCCCGCCGCACCCGCAAGACCGCGGCCGCCGCCGAAACCGCCGTGGACACCGCGGAAGCGACCGAGGCCAAGCCCCGCCGCACCCGCAAGACCGCGGCCGCTGCCGAAACCGCTGCGGACACCACCGAGGCGACCGAAGCAAAGCCCCGCCGCACGCGGAAGACCGCGGCCGCCGCCGAAGCCCCCGAGGCCGAAGCAAAGCCGCGCCGCACGCGGAAGACCGCGGCCGCCGCCGAAACCGCGGCGGACACCGCGGAAGCGACCGAGGCCAAGCCCCGCCGCACCCGCAAGACCGCGGCCACCGCCGTGGATGCGGTCGACGGGGAAGTGGTGGCCGCTCCGAAGGCGCGGCGCACCCGTAAGGCCGTTGCCGAGGCGGCGGTTGCGGAGATTCCGGCGCAGGCGACCGAGGAGCCCGAGGTCAAGCCGCGGCGCCGGACCCGCAAGACCGCGGCATCCGCTGCCGAGGCGGCCGGTGAGGGCACCGAGTCGGCGCCGAAGCCGCGCCGCGCCCGCAAGGCGACGGCTGCTGTGGAGGCCCCTGAGGGCTGATCCGGCGCCGCGGGCGCCGCGGTAGAGCAGGCCGGTCCGATGGCCGGGTTCACGACAGTGGGCCCGGCCATCGGCGTCTCCACCACCCGTCACCCGCCTCCCCCCAGTCCCGACGTCCAAGCGCCCAGCACCCCACATCCACCCGCACCCACCCCCGACACCCGAGCGCGCTCACCTCCACCCACCCCCGACACCCGAGCGCGCCCAGCGCCCGACACCCCCACGCCCCCACCCCCGACACCCGAGCGCCCACCACCCGACACCCGCCCGCACCCCCGCCCGATAGCCTCTTCCCCATGAGCAGGCCCTCCACCTTTGTGCCGCCGTCCGGTGCCCGTGCGTACTCCCTTGCCACGGCTCGCGGGGACTTCGCCGTGGTCGACGCCCCCGTCGCGGCCGGGGTCGAACCGAAGGGTGTTGCGCTGCTGCTGCCCGGGTTCACCGGGAGCAAGGAGGACTTCAATCCGCTGCACGTGCCGCTGGCCCGGCGCGGGTACCGGACCGTGGCCGTGGACGGACGCGGCCAGTTCGAGTCGGACGGGCCCGTGACCGACGAATCCGCTTATGCGCAGGAGGAGTTGGCGCGGGACGTACTGGCCCAGGCCGAGGCGATCGGCGGTCCGGTGCATCTGCTGGGGCATTCGTTCGGCGGGCAGATCTCGCGCGCGGCCGCACTGCTGGACCACTCGCCGTTCCGGTCGCTCACCCTGATGGCGTCCGGTCCGGCGCAGATCTCGCCGCCCCAGCAGGAGCGGGTGAAGCTGCTGCGGGACGCGCTCGCGGTGATGAGCATGGCGGAGGTCTGGGAGGCGATCCAGGCGATGGAACCGCCGGAGGAGACCGAGACTCCCTCGCTCGACGGCGGCCTCGACGACCGGGACGACCTGCGGCGCCGCTGGCTGGGCACCAAGCCTGCCCAACTCCTCGCCGCCGGACGTCAGTTGTGCACGGAGCCGGACCGGGTCGCCGAACTGGCGGTGCTGCCGCTGTCGTTCCACGTCCTGTCGGGTTCACAGGACGACACCTGGCCGCTGCCGTTGCTCGACGACATGGCGGTGCGGCTGAAGGCACGGCGGACGGTCGTCCACGGCGCCGAGCACTCCCCCAACACCGACCGGCCGCTGGAGACGGCCCGCGCGATCGCCGACTTCTGGGACGACACCGCGAGCGGCACCTGACGCTCGGCGTGCTAGTACTGCGCCTGCAGGTGCTGCCAGAAGCCGTCCCGCAGGGCGCGGCGGAGGTCGGCCTGGCCGCGCAGCGAGTACTGGAGCAGGTCCTCGGCCTCGACCAGCAGGTCCTGGTCGACGGAGCCGGGCAGGTAGGGATGTCCGGGGAAGAGTTCGACCAGTGCTTCGCGACCCCGGGAGGCGAGCCACTTCGCCGCGATCTGGGCGCCGACGAAGCGGACGTCCTCGCGGCTGGGCCGGGCACCGGCGGTGGCCTCGTAGGCGGCGGCCGTGCGCCGGGAGACGTACGGCTTGAAGAACTCCAGGTCGAACGTGCGCTGGCTGTCGACCTCCCAGAGCAGCGGCTCGGCCTGGTTGCGGCCCTCGGGGGCCTCGATGCCCCAGAGGTGCACGCGGGCGCCGTAGCCCTGGGCCGCCTCGACCGCCGAGACGAGGTCCTCGTCGCCGCCGAGGAGGGCCGCGTCGCTGATCGCGCGGTGCCGGGCGAGGGACTCCAGGTCCGTGCGGATCAGTGAGTCGACGCCCTTCTGCTGGTTGTTGGCGTTGAGGTTGCCGAGGCGGACCTTGACGTCGGGCAGTTCGGCGATGGACTGCTGCTCGGCGGTGTGGATGCGGCGCCGGGCGCCGTCGTACCAGTACACGCGCAGCAGTCGGCTGTCCGCGAAGATGGTGCGGGCCCGGTCGATCAGCGCGTCGATGAGGCCCTCGGCGTCGAGGTCGAAGGCCCTGCGGTCCTCGGTTCCGGCGACCAGCCGGCCGGCGGCTGCGTACAGGTAACCCGCGTCGACGAAGATCGCGTGGGTGGAGGGCGTCTTCGCCACCTCGGCGAGCATGCGTTCCAGCAGCTCGTTCGTGCGGTCGATGCGGGCGCCCAGGGCAGCCAGGTCGTCGTTCATCGCCTCCATTGTCCCGGTGGTCACGCAGCGAACACAACCGGTCCCGGTCGGTCGGGCGGGCACCGCTTACCGGTCAGTAGTTAGTCGTTCGAAAAATTTCTTTAGCGTAGGGAATGTTTGTAACAAGCAGCACGTTGACTCTCCATGTCACGGGATACCCATCCGGTGCACCTCGAGTAGTTCTCCGCAGGAGGATGACCAGACGAAGGGAGAAGCCCATGCGCTTCGAAATCATGCGACTCGACGAGGTCGACGGCACCACCGTGGACAGCACCGTCGTGGACGCCGCCTCCGTCAACCGGATCGTTCAGCAGGCCGCCGCCATCGGACAGCGCCTGTGGATCCGCCCGGCCGAGACCACGGTCTCGTAACCCGCACACGGGCGTTCGCCACTCAAGCTTTCCGGGGGAGCCGAGCCGACCAGGGCTCAGCTCCCCCGGATCACCTGAGTGACTCCGTTGATGATCTGCTGCACGGCGATCGCGGAGAGCATCATGCCCGCGAGCCGCGTCACCAGGACGACACCGCCGTCCTTGATGACCCGGATGATCAGCAGCGAGTAGCGCATCACCAGCCACAGCACGACGTGGATCGCGAGGATCGCGGACCACACCGAGACCTGCGTGGCCACGCTGTCGGCCTTCTGCACGGCAAGGATCACGGACACGATGGCACCGGGCCCCGCCAGCAGCGGCATGCCCAGCGGCACGAGGGCGACGTTCACGTCCTTGGTCTGCTTGGGCTCGTCGGTCTTGCCGGTGAGCAGGTCCAGCGCGATCAGCAGAAGCAGCAGCCCGCCCGCGATCATCAGCGCGGGCACGGACACGTGCAGGTAGTTCAGGATCTGATGGCCCAGGACGCCGAACGTGGCGATGACACCGCCCGCCACGCACACGGCCTGGAAGGCCATGCGCTTCTGCACCTTGGCCGGCCGTCCGGCGGTCAGGGCGAGGAAGATCGGGGTGATCCCGGGGGGATCCATGATGACAAAGAGGGTCAGAAACAGAGAGCCGAAGATGGCGACATCGAACATGGTGGTGCTACAGGCCTTGCTGGGAGAAGAAGTGATTCGGGCGTGAGGGCGGCGTGAGCCGACGCGGAACGGCCCCGGGGGGCCTCAGGCTCCGCCGGTACCGGGGACCGGGAACGCCCCGGTGGCCCGCCGCGTGATCTCCCCGTACACCTCGGGGTCGGTCGTGTACGCGCCCAGCGCCACGGTCTTGCGGCTGCCGTGGTAGTCCGAGGAGCCCGTGACCAGCAGTCCCAGTTCCTTCGCGAGGCCACGCAACCGGGCCCGGGCGTCGGGGTCGTGGTCCATGTGGTCGACCTCCAGACCGTCGAGGCCGGCGTCGGCCAGTTCGGCGATGCGGGACTCCGGCACCGTACGGCCGCGCTTGGCGGCGGCCGGGTGCGCGAACACGCAGACCCCGCCCGCGGCCTTCACCAGCCGGATCGCCTCGAAGGGGTCGGTCTCGTGCTTCTCCACGAAGGCCCGCCCGCCGTCGGCCAGCCAGTCCTCGGTGAACGCATCGCTCACGGTGCCTACGACACCCAGCTCGACCAGCGCGGTCGCGACATGCGGACGCCCGACGGAGCCGCCGGCGGCGATCCGCTCGACCTGTTCCCAGGTGACCGGCACGCCCAGCGCGTTCAGCTTGGCGATCATGCCCTTGGCCCGCGGCACCCGGTCGTCCCGGACCAGCTCCCGCTCGGCGAGCAGGGCAGGCTCCTCGGGGTCGAAGAGGTAGGCCAGCATGTGCATCGAGACGCCGTCGACACGGCACGACAGCTCGGCACCGGTGACCAGGGTGACCCCCGCGGGCAGCGCGGCGATCGCCTCGCCGTGGCCCCGGGTGGTGTCGTGGTCGGTCAGCGCCACGACGTCGAGCCCCGCCGCAGCGGCATTGCGCACCAGTTCGGCCGGGGTGTCCGTGCCGTCGGAGGCCGTGGAGTGACAGTGCAGGTCGATGCGCACAGCAACTCCAGACGGGTGGCACGGGAAGGGACACTCAAGGATAGCCGGGTTTTCCACCCCGGCTGTCACACCCGCTCCCGGGGAGCGCCCCCTACGACAGCCGGTCCTCGGGGCACGGGAAACCGCGCGGGCAGGCACGGAGCATCGGCAGTCGCCCGCGTACAGCACCCGGCACCCCGGCAGGCGTCACGGCCGGAGCAGGCGCGGCGACAGCGCCCCGCAGGGCACCAGGTCTATCTCCGCCCCCGCGTCCCGCAGGTCGGTCAGCACCAGCTCGTCGTACATCAGCAGCCCGGCCTGCTCGGGCCACATCACTGCCCACAGCCACATCCCGAGCGCCTCGCCGGCGAAGACGGCCCGGTCGTCGGGGGTGCGGAAGACGTGCCAGAGCGGGGTCGGCCGGCCCGCGGCCAGCACCTTGGCCTGCGGCGGCTTCTCGACGTTCATGTAAGACCCCGGATCGGGGCCGTCGATGCCCGCGTAGTGCGCACCGAGGCCGACACCCAGTTCCTCGGCGATCAGGATCAGCTCACCGGGACCGCCGAGCGGCCCCGGGCCCGAGCAGGCCACGGCGGTCGCACGGCCGCCGCTGCGGTCGTCCCCGGCGTACGCCACACCCGTGAACAGCCATCCGACCGGCAGCGGCCACGGCATCCACACCGGCACCTGGGTGCGGTGCACCACCACGTTGAGCGCCTCGACGCTGGGCGGGATCACAGGCTGCAGCGGATAGACGGTGCCGTGCACATCGCACTGCCACGAATCGGCGAAGAGACCGGGAGCCCTGACCCGGCCACCGCACCTCGGGCAACTGGGTTCGCCCCTCATAGGGCTCCACGGTCCTACCCCTGCCCGCCCACGTCAAGGACGATCACCCGTCCGGACGGAACACCTGACCGGACACAACTAGATGTACGCCACAGCAATCAGGCCGGTCAGGCGTGTGGGACAGCCGTGTCCCGGCTCCTGCGACCGCACGTCGCCCACCGCGCCGGTCTTCACGCCGTGCGCGCCGAACACGGCCCCGCCCCACACGGGTGCGGTGTTCTTCGCCCGGAGCGTGCCGCTCGCCGTCTTCTCCGTGATCGCCGCCCCGCGCTCTTCACCAACTGGCCCAGTCCCGCCTTGCGTTGGTGAGATCGGTCACGTGGGCGTCAGTCCAGCGGAACGGCCGTGCGGGCGGGATCCCTCAGGTCCGTTCCGTTCGCGAGCCAGCGCTCCTGGAGGGCCTGGGCGCCGTGCACCCGCTTCCAGGCGGCCTCGTTCGGGGTCATCGGCAGCAGCGGCAGGAACCGTACGGGGTCCATCGGCGCGTCCAGCTCCAGATCCTCGACGAGACCACCGGGCTCGCCCACCAGGACCGAGGTGAAGGGGGCACCGGGCCACAGCGGATCGCCGACGTCCAGAGAGGCGCCTGGGGTCACCACCAGACCCTCGACCTGCGGGGAGGCGGCCAGGACGGCGAGCGGGCGGAGCACCTTGTCCGTGTCGGCGAGGCCTGCCCGGACCGACAGGACCAGCTCCGCGCGAGGACCCTTGACCGGGTCGGCGAGCATCGCGGTGGGGTCCGTCATGGGGTGCGCGGACATGCCGAGGGAGGCGTAGCGGACGACGTCCCCCTCGCTGAAGCGCAGCACCTCGATGCGGTCCGTGCCGAGAAAGGTGACCGCGGCGCGCGCGTCCGGTTCGCCCAGCGCAGTGGTCAACCGAGCCTCGACCAGAGGAAGAACATCAACCATGCGGTGAGCATAGAACTCGTCAGCAGCGGGCAAAGCGGCACCTTGACACAACAGGCGGCTGCTACGCTGAGCCGGTGGTTCGGGGCAGCACGCTGAAGCGTCGCTATCGAGTCCCGACGCCGATGAGACTCCCTTACGAGGGACCGGCCGGAGGAGGTGGGGCTGTCATGGATCGAAGTCGACCGTGCAGTACCACTCGCTCTTCCTGCCGCTGATGTAGTTACTGGCTGGCTGCCGCCTTCCCGTGCGCGTCGCCGTTCGGAAGAGCACTTCGTTTCGCTTTGCCTGATCCGTCTGATCGTCTGATCCGCCCGATCTGAATCAGTTCTGCATCAGTAGCGAAGTCGCCACCGCAACGGTGCGGTGCTCCCCGCTTTGTGGACGTGCCAAACATGCACGGGCAGACGTCCCCATTCCGGGTAGTTCCACCCGATGCCGGCGCACTTTCGCTGCCCGCCCGCGAAGGAGCCTGCCCATGTCGATGATCCGCGACCTGCGCGCCGTGGTCCGCCCGTCGTCCCGTGTGTCACTGCGCAAGGACACCGGCGCCTCGTACGACACCACCCGCGACCCGGCCACGCCCTCGGCCGTCGTGGACTGCGCCGTCTACCGTGACGGCGCCCGCGTCGCGAGCGAGAAGCCGCTGAGTCCGCACGAGGCGATGCGGCTCGTACGCCGCGACGGCGGCTTCGTGTGGATCGGGCTGCACGAGCCCACCGAGGCGGAATTCTCCGGAATCGCACGCGAGTTCGGGCTGCACCCGCTGGCCGTCGAGGACGCGGTGCAGGCCCACCAGCGCCCGAAGCTGGAGCGCTACGACGACTCCCTCTTCACGGTCTTCAAGACCATCCACTACGTCGAGCACGACCAGCTCACCGCCAACAGCGAGGTCGTGGAGACCGGCGAGGTCATGTGCTTCACCGGCCGGGACTTCTTCATCACCGTCCGGCACGGCGGCCAGGGCTCGCTGCGGGCGCTGCGGCACCGGCTCCAGGACGACCCCGAGCTGCTCGCCAAGGGTCCCTCGGCCGTGCTGCACGCCATCGCCGACCACGTCGTCGACGGCTACATCGCGGTCGCCGACGCGGTGCAGGACGACATCGACGAGGTGGAGACCGAGGTCTTCTCGCCCGGCCGCAAGGGCGGGGTCTCGCGCGGTGTGGACTCGGCCCGGATCTACCAACTCAAGCGTGAGGTGATGGAGTTCAAGCGGGCCGTGGCGCCGCTGCTGCGGCCCATGCAGCTGCTGAGCGAGCGGCCGATGCGGCTGATCGACCCGGACATCCAGAAGTACTTCCGGGACGTCGCCGACCACCTCGCCAGGGTCCAGGAGCAGGTGCTGGGCTTCGACGAACTCCTCAACTCCATCCTCCAGGCCAACCTCGCGCAGGCGTCCGTGGCGCAGAACGAGGACATGCGCAAGATCACGTCCTGGGCCGCGATCATCGCCGTGCCGACGATGGTGTGCGGGGTGTACGGCATGAACTTCGACCACATGCCGGAGACGCACTGGCGGTTCGGCTACCCGGTCATCATGGCCATCACCGGGGTCATCTGCCTCGGCATCCACCGCACGCTGAAGCGCAACGGCTGGCTGTGAGCGGGTCCGGACCGCCTGGATAGGCTGGGGGCCATGACAAGTGAGCTGCTCGACCGGGCCCTCATCGAGGAGGCCTCGAAGAAGTCCGGCCTGATCTGGGTCAGGGGCGCGGGTGCCCCGGCCGCGCGTGCGCTGTGGCACGTGTGGCACGAGGGCGCCGTGTGCGTGGTCGGCGACGGGCCCGGTGAGCAGCCGCTGGAGGGGCTCACCGCGGGTGGCTCGGCCGAGGTGAGCGTGCGCAGCAAGGACAAGGGCGGCCGACTGGTGACGTTCCCGGTGTCCGTGGCCGAGCCGGCGCCCGGCTCGCAGGAGTGGGAGGCGATTGTCGCCGAGCTGAAGGGGAAGCGGCTGAACGCTCCCGACGGCGAGGAGATGCCGGCCCGCTGGGCCCGCGAGTGCCGGGTGCTCCGCCTGGTGCCGACGGGCTCCGTGACACCGGTACCGTCCGACAGCCTGGCCGAGCGCCCCGTCCCCACACCGGCCACGACCCGCCGCCCGGTCCCGGCGAGCCTGCCGAAGCTGCTGCTCAAGCGCCGGAAGAGGAAATGAACGGCGGACGCCGAGCGGGTTCGGCACCGCCCATGCCGTCCCGGCCCCGCTGCTACGACGCCGGCAGTTGTCTGCCGTAGTCGACCGTGTCCGTCCTGGCCGGTGGGGTGACGGCGAAGTCCTTGCCCCAGTCCGAGAAGCGGAGCGTCCCCGCGCCGCCCGCGCGGACCAGACGGAGCGGGTACGGCTTGCCCTCCAGGGAGACGTCCAGCGTGCCGCCGGAACCCTTGTCGCCGGTGATGCGGATCGTGCGGGTACCCGACTGATCGGCATGGTGGCCGTCCGTGGCCAGGGTGCCGTGCAGCGTCAGCAGCCCCTCGAGGAGGACGTCCTTGTCCGTGAAGCCGCTGAACTTCTTGTACGCGGGGTCCCCCTGCGGCACTTTCACGTACTTGCCGTCCAGCTTGCCGGTGGCTCCGTCGTCGCCGTCGGCGTGGTTCCAGAAGTCCGCGTCGGCCTTGAGATACAGCTGCTCCCCGATCCGCAGCAGCTTGAAGGTGGCCCCCTGCGAGGCCACGGACCCGGTCCCGCCGTCGTCCTTCAGCTGCATGTCCAGCCGGTACGTACGGCCACTGGTGACCACGGTCCCGGACAGCCGTACGGCGGGCGCCGCGTCCGCCGCGGACCGCGTCTTCGCCTGGATCTTCGCGGCGGACAGCTTGCCGACCCCGTTCGTCCCCGCGTCCGGATCGTCGTCACCAGCGCATCCCGACAGCACCATCACCCCCGTCACGGCCAGTGCGCAGCTCGCGGTCACCAGCGCGGACCGGCGGGTACGGCCCTGGGGAATCGCAGTCACAGGTGGGGTCGCCTTTCTGACGGTTCCTGAGCGGCGTACCGCAGCGTACCGGTGCCCCGGCCACCCGGCGGAGCCAGTCCGTCCGGACCGCCCACCAGGGCGTATCCGACCGGTACGGGCTAGCCTGAAGCGCACCTGAGCGGGCACGTCCGAGCAGATCCCACGCAACAGCAGTTCCAGCGATTCCCAGGCAAAGGAAGCAGAGCCATGGCAGCCGGCGCCCCCCGGATCTTCGTCTCGCACATCGCCGGGGTTCCCGTCTTCGATCCGACCGGTGACCAGGTCGGCCGCGTACGCGACCTGGTCGTGATGCTGCGCGTGGGCCGCAGACCTCCCCGTGTCCTCGGTCTGGTCGTCGAGCTGTCCAACCGGCGGCGCATCTTCCTGCCCATGACCCGGGTCACCGGCATCGAGTCCGGGCAGGTCATCACCACCGGGGTGGTGAACGTCCGGCGCTTCGAGCAGCGGCCCACCGAGCGGCTGGTCTTCGGCGAGCTGCTGGACCGGCGCGTGACGCTGGTGGAGACCGGCGAGGAGGTCACCGTCCTCGACGTGTCCGTGCAGCAGCTGCCCGCCCGCCGCGACTGGGAGGTCGACCGGGTCTTCCTGCGCAAGGGCAAGAAGGGCGGCGCCTTCCGGCGGGCCAAGGGCGAGACGCTGACCGCCGAGTGGTCGGCCGTCACCGGGTTCTCGCTGGAGGAGCACGGACAGGGCGCCGAGAGCCTGCTCGCCACCTTCGAGCAGCTGCGCCCCGCCGACCTCGCCAACGTCCTGCACCACCTGTCCCCGAAGCGGCGCGCCGAGGTCGCCGCCGCGCTGGACGACGACCGGCTCGCCGACGTGCTGGAGGAGCTGCCGGAGGACGACCAGATCGAGATCCTCGGCAAGCTCAAGGAGGAGCGAGCGGCGGACGTGCTGGAGGCGATGGACCCGGACGACGCGGCCGACCTGCTCTCCGAACTGCCCGAGGAGGACAAGGAACGGCTGCTGAGCCTGATGCAGCCCGCCGACGCGGCCGACATGCGGCGCCTGATGTCGTACGAGGAGCACACGGCCGGCGGTCTGATGACGACGGAGCCGATCGTGCTGCGGCCGGACGCCACCGTCGCCGACGCGCTCGCCCGGGTCCGCAACCAGGACCTCTCCCCCGCCCTCGCCGCCCAGGTCTACGTCTGCCGCCCGCCGGACGAGACCCCGACCGGCAAGTACCTGGGCACGGTCCACTTCCAGCGGCTGCTGCGCGACCCCCCGTACACCCTGGTCAGCTCGCTGGTCGACGACGATCTGCAGCCCTTGGACCCGGACGCCACCCTGCCGCTCATCGCCGGGTTCTTCGCCACCTATGACATGGTGGCCGCACCCGTGGTGGACGAGTCCGGCTCGCTGCTCGGCGCGGTGACCGTGGACGACGTACTGGACCACATGCTGCCCGACGACTGGCGGGAGACCGAGTTCCATCTGGACGAGTCGGGGGAGGAGGCGCCCACGCATGGCTCCTGAGCGCGAGTCCGCGACCCGTGAACGTCATCCGGCGGGCGCCACGGCCACCACCCGGCCCCGGGCGCCCCGGCTGGACCAGCCGCGCCCGCCGCGCCGGCGGTTCCTGCCCGAGTGGGACCCGGAGGCCTTCGGCCGGCTCTCGGAGCGCATCGCCCGGTTCCTGGGCACCGGACGCTTCATCGTCTGGATGACGGTCGTCATCATCCTGTGGGTGCTGTGGAACGTCGCCGCGCCGGTGGCGTTGCGCTTCGACCAGTACCCGTTCATCTTCCTGACCCTGATGCTGTCCCTGCAGGCCTCCTACGCGGCCCCGCTGATCCTGCTCGCGCAGAACAGGCAGGACGACCGCGACCGGGTCAACCTGGAGCAGGACCGCAAGCAGAACGAGCGCTCCATCGCCGACACCGAGTACCTGACCCGGGAGGTCGCCGCGCTGCGCATGGGCCTGGGCGAGGTGGCCACCCGCGACTGGATCCGGTCCGAGCTGCAGGACCTGGTCAAGGAGTTGGAGGAGCGCCGCCGCCACGAGGGGCACGCCGGTCACGTCGTATTCCCGGCGGAACGGGCAGAACGCCCGCCAGGACGTGACACAGACGACCGTTGAGGGGCATCCCGGACGCCCGGTGCAGCGCCGTACCATCGTCCTTATGGCTACGGAAGACGCGGTGCGCGAGGCACTGGCGACGGTGAACGACCCCGAGATCAACCGACCCATCACCGAGCTGGGGATGGTCAAGTCGGTGGAGATCGGCGCGGACGGAGCGGTCGCGGTCACCGTGTATCTGACGGTGTCCGGCTGTCCGATGCGTGACACGATCACGCAGCGCGTCACCGAGGCGGTCTCCCGGGTCGAGGGCGTCACCCGCGTCGACGTCACGCTGGACGTGATGAGCGACGAGCAGCGCAAGGAGCTGGCGGCGGCCCTGCGCGGCGGCCAGGCCGAGCGCGAGGTGCCCTTCGCCAAGCCGGGCAACCTCACCCGGGTCTACGCGGTCGCCTCCGGCAAGGGCGGCGTCGGCAAGTCCTCGGTGACGGTGAACCTCGCCGCGGCGATGGCCGCCGACGGCCTGAAGGTCGGTGTCGTGGACGCCGACATCTACGGCCACAGCGTGCCGCGCATGCTGGGCGCCGACGGCCGCCCCACCCAGGTCGAGAACATGATCATGCCGCCGTCCGCGAACGGCGTGAAGGTCATCTCCATCGGCATGTTCACCCCGGGGAACGCCCCGGTCGTCTGGCGCGGCCCGATGCTGCACCGCGCCCTCCAGCAGTTCCTCGCCGACGTGTACTGGGGCGACCTCGACGTCCTTCTGCTGGACCTCCCGCCCGGCACCGGTGACATCGCGATCTCCGTGGCCCAGCTGGTCCCGAACGCCGAGATCCTGGTCGTGACGACCCCGCAGCAGGCGGCGGCCGAGGTGGCCGAGCGCGCCGGCTCCATCGCCGTACAGACCCACCAGAAGATCGTCGGCGTGGTCGAGAACATGTCCGGCCTGCCCTGCCCGCACTGCGGCGAGATGGTCGACGTCTTCGGCACGGGCGGCGGCCAGCTGGTCGCCGACGGTCTGACGCGCACCACGGGCACGACCGTCCCGGTCCTCGGCAACATCCCCATCGACGTCCGCCTCCGCGAGGGCGGCGACGAGGGCAAGCCGGTCGTCCTGACCGACCCGGACTCCCCGGCAGGCTCGGCCCTCCGCGCCATCGCCGGCAAGCTGGGCGGCCGCCAGCGTGGCCTGTCGGGCCTGTCCCTGGGCATCACCCCGAAGAACAAGTTCTGACATCGGGCGCCTGTGAGCCTGCGGCTCCGCCATCGGTCATGCCTGACCGGCGGCGGAGCCGTCGACGTTCGCTCTCATCGGCTGTCCCCTGCCGCTTGCCCTCTCGTCGGGCACGCCGGGGGCAGGACTACGAAGTGGTGCGAACGGCGGCGTCGAGCACTTCCGACTGGGCGTCGACGAGATCGCCCGGGATGCTCGCCCGCGCCCGGGGAGCAGTGGAGACGGCCTTGTAGACCGCGAGCGTGGACCCGTGACGGATGACGGCCACGCTGACGGGGGACTTCAGGCCGTCCGCACCGGGCTCGACAACCCACTTGAGGCGGAAGGCGACCCCTTCATCGCCCCGCGGGGGAGCCTCGGTGACTTCGACGTCGTCGTACGCCATCCGCATGGCACCCGTGCCCACCGTGTATTCCTTGCAGGACTTCAAGCCCGCACGGAGCGCCTTCATGACGCGAGAGGCGTCCGCTGAGCGATACGACACCAGGGTGAGGATCGCAAAGTGGCCCGTCGTGCCTGCAACACGCCGCACGCTCCCCACAGGAGGGTAGCCGCTGGCTCCCTCCACTGCGGCGCTGACCGGGGCGCACCCGGAAGGGGCGGTGTCGGTACGGCGTGCGGCACGGACGACGCCGTTGCCCACACCTCTCGTTCCCGCTCCGATCTCTGCCACGTGGACTCCGGGAAGATCATGCGCGTCCACCACGGCGTCTTCGAGCTGCCGCTGAGACAGCACAGGCGCATTCCGGTCCGCGCCTCGGCCGACCGTCTCCCTCGGGGCGCCCGCGTCCTGCCTGCTGCCGCACGCCGTCACGCCGATGACCGTCAAAGCCACGAGCGCCATGTGTCTTCGCCCGATGACCCTGCTCATGATCCCTCCCCTTGTCCGCACGGTGACGAGGAACGATACGACAGGTCACCGGGTGTGATGTGTGGGCGGGAGCGATACGACAGGTCATCGGGTGTGGCGGGGGAGCCTTTGCCGTAAGAGGTGCGGACGCGTGGCCAGGGGCGCGGGAACTGCGCGACCGGCCACGACGAATCCGCACCCGCCGGGCTTCACCGGGCGTTGGGCCGAAGGGGCGCCGAACCATGCCGGCGCCCCTCCGTCACGCGTATGCGGAAACGTCCTTCACCACGGCGAACCCCAGGCCGTACGCGCTCATGCCCCGCCCGTACGCCCCCAGGTGAACCCCCGCCTCGGTCGTACCGGCCAGCACCCACCCGAACTCCGACTCCCGGTAGTGGAACGACGCCGCCACGCCGTCCACCGGAAGAGAGAGCTTGGACCACTCCGGCCCCTCGAGATCGTCGGCCAGCGCCCACGCCGTCTCCGTCTGCTGCTCCAGCCAGTCGTCCCGCAGGCTGTGATCCATCTGCCCGGGCCAGGTGAACGACAGCAGCCCGACCCCGGCCAGCCACGCGGCGGAGGACACGGAGGTGGCCTCCAGCAGTCCCGTACCGTCGGCGCTCCTGCGGGACGGCTGCGCGGCGACGGTGACGACGACCGCGAACTTCTCCCGCGGCTCACCGGCGGAGCCCGCCTCTGCCCGTACGGAGGGCTCGTCCCCGTGCCCGATCGATCCGTGCTCGACGGCACCGTCGGCCGCCGTGCCGACCTGCATCAGCCAGCGCGGCCCCGTGAAGGCCTCGTCGAGGCCGTACCACGGGAAGGGCGCCTGCAGGTAACCGTCGACCGTTCGCCGGGCGGAGGGGAGCTGCTGCCCGCCCTCCGCGGCCGGCGTCTGCGCGCCCACCCGACTCGTCGTCTCCATCTGCCCGGACGCCTCCTCGCTCTCGTCGGACCGGGGCGGCCCGCCCCCCTTCGGGCGTACTCGTCCGGTCCGCACAACAACTCGGCAGCATATCCACACCGGTGAGACCGGCAGGGCAGGCGCTGGATGCGTGGGTCGTGCGAACGGCCTGTTCGGGCCGCGTGCGACGGGTGTGCGCTATGAAACGCGTCACGTGCGCGGCGTACACCGGCGTGCGTGTCGGAGGAGCGGTCCGAGAACGAGTCGACGGAGCGGGCCGCGATCCTGCCGCCGCGGAAGGCCCTGCGTGGTGACGCCCGAGCGCAGCGGCGTCAGGTGGCGTCCGCGTCGTGGGGCGGCGGCGTCAGGGTGGCGTCCGCGTCGTGAGGCGGCGGCGTCAGGTGGCGTCCGCGTCGTAGGGCGGCCGCTCGTCTCCGGGCGTCTCCGGCTTCTTGGTCATGTCGATGCGGCCGCCGGAGGAAGCCGCGGAGGACGCCCCGCCCTCACGGCTGTTGACCGCGTCCGTGACCTCGGCCATCTCCTTCTTCAGGTCGAAGCCGTTGCGGATCTCCTTCAGCCCCAGTTCCTCGTTGTCCAGCTGCTTGCGGAGGAATGCCTTGGGGTTGAGGTCCTCGAACTCGAAGTCCTTGAACTCCGGGCCGAGTTCGCTGCGGATGTCCTGCTTGGCACTCTCGGAGAACTCGCGGATCTTCCGGACCGTGCGCATCACGTCCTGGATGACCTTCGGGAGCTTGTCCGGACCGAAGACGAGCACGGCGAGCACGATGATCGTCACCAGCTCCAGTGGTCCTATGTCATTGAACACCTGACGCTCCTTGCGATGTCCTCGGTCGCTCAACGGTACCCGGCGTTCCTGTCCGACCGGTACCGTCCCCAGGTGAGACTTCTGTCAGTTCTGTTCCGAGGCGCCCAGCACGAGTGAGATCTCCCGCTCGGTCCCGTCGCGCTCGACCGTGAGGTGCAGCCGGTCGCCGGGCCGGTGGGCACGGATCTTGACGATCAGCTCCGCGCCGGTGTGGACGCGCTCCCCGTCGATCTCGGTGATGACGTCCCCCTCCGCCATGCCGGCCCGGTCAGCGGGGCCGTCCTCGGCGAGCGCGGGGCGGCTGTCCCCCTCCTTGGTGTCGATCCGGGCGCCGTCGCCGGTGTAGCCCATGTCGAGCCGGACTCCGATCACGGGGTGGGTCGCCCGGCCCTTGTCGATCAGTTCCTCGGCGACACGCTTGGCCTGGTTTACCGGAATCGCGAAGCCGAGGCCGATGGAACCGGCCTGTCCGCGCCCGGAGCCGGAGCCGCTTTCGGCCGAGCGGATGGCGGAGTTGATCCCGATGACCCGCGCCCGGGCGTCGAGCAGGGGGCCACCGGAGTTGCCCGGGTTTATGGGGGCGTCGGTCTGGAGCGCGTCGACGTACGACATGTCGCTCCCGTCGCTCTTCTCGCCGCCCGCCGTGATGGGCCGTTCCTTGGCGCTGATGATGCCGGAGGTGACCGTGTTGGCCAGGTCGAAGGGGGCGCCGATGGCGACGACGGGGTCGCCGACCCGGACGTCGTCGGAGTCGCCGAGGGGCAGCGGGGTGAGGCCGTGGACGCCGTGCACCTGGACGACGGCGAGGTCGTACCCGCTGTCCCGGCCGACGACCTCGGCCTTGACGGTGTCACCGCTGCTGAACGTCACGGTTATCTCGCCGCCCGACCCGGCGGGCTGGACGACGTGGTTGTTGGTGAGGATGTGCCCCTGGGCGTCGAGCACGAAGCCGGTGCCGGTGCCCGCCCCGTCGGCCCCTCGGACGTGCAGCGTGACGACGCTGGGCAGGGCGCGGGCCGCGATCCCGGCCACGCTGTCCGGCGCCCGGCCGGCCGGCACACCCCCGGCCTGCGGCAGCCGTACGTCGTCGCCGATGCCCTCGCGCTCGATGTAGGCGCCGACGGCTCCGCCGATGCCCGCGCAGACGACGGCGACGACGAGGGTCCAGGCGAGCATGAAGCGCGTCGCCCGGCGCTTGCGCTGCTCCTGCGTCAGCACCCCGGCACCCGTCTGCTGCAACGGCCCCCGGGCCAGCGCCTGCTCCGTGACGGAGCCGGCGGCCCACGGGTCGTAGCGGCCCCAGGGGTCGGCGGGCGGCACAACGGAGTCGGCGGCCGGAGCGCCGGGCGCGGCCACGGAAGGCTGCACGGCCACCGGTGCCGGCACCGACGCGGGGGCCTGCGGAGCCGCGGACGCGGGGAGGGGCGCGGCGGGGGCGGGCCCGGGCGCTGTGGGGGCGGGCGCCGGTGCGTGTGCGGCGGGCGCGGGCAGGGGTGCCGCGGGAACGGCGGGGGCGGGCACCGGTGCCGTGGGAGCGGGCCCGGGTGCTGTGGGGGCGGGCGCCGGGACGTGTGCCGCGGGCTGGGGTGCCGTGGGAACGGCGGGGGCGGGCGCCGGTACGTGCGCGGCGGGCGTGGGCAGGGGTGCCGTTGGCATGGCTGCTGTGGGCATGGTCGCCGCAGGGGCCGACGGTGCGGGCACGGCTGTGGTGTGTGCCGGTGTGGCCGCCGGGTGCTGCACCGGCGGGGCGGGTGCCCAGGGGCCGGGTTCGCCGTACGGCGGGGTGCTGTACGGGTCGGGGTCGTGCAGGGGCTTCGGCCGCTCGGCAGGAGCCGCCCAGGCAGCGCCCTCTGCCTCCACGGGGTCAGCCGCCACGGAGTCCGCCGCTACGGGAGCCGCCGCCGGTACGGAAGCCGCCGGCGCCACGGAGTCCGCCGGAACGGGATCCGCCACCATGACCTCCGCCGCAGCAGAATCCGTCGGCCCGGCGGACGCCGCCGCAGAATCCGTCGGCCCGGCGGACGCCGCCGCAGAATCCGTCGGCCCGGCGGACGTCGTCGCAGAATCCGTCGGCCCGGCGGACGTCGTCGCAGGATCCGTCGGTTCGGCGGACGTCGTCGGCTTGGCCAGCTGGAAGTCGCCGTCGGTGCCTTCCTGGGGCTCTGGTGCGGTCACCGGGGTCCCCGGGGCCTGCTCGGTCCGGGTGGCTTCCGGTACGGCGCTCTCAGGGCGGTCGGCCGGCGGCACCCCCGCCGCTCCCTCCGGTCCTTCCACCGGCGGGACACGGTTCGCCTCGTTCATGCTCTCCCCACGGCCGGCCGCGACAGCGCGCTGCCGCGGCCACGGAACATCGTCTGCGCGCCCGGGGTATCGCCGCGGGCACGGCTCTCACAGGATTCAACCAGGTTCGCCGGCCGGGGCGCAGTGGCCGGTCAGGGCGACTGCGGAGGCGCGGCGGATGAGGCGGAGGGAGCGGGAGTGGTGTCGGGGACGGGGGCGGACAGCAAGCCTGAGCCGGTGACTCCGGGCGTGGTGGACCGGTCGGCGAGCGGAAGGGCCACGGTCTCGTCCAGCGGGCGTATCAGCGGGGACACGGCTGCCGCACCGGCCAGCACCGGCGCCGTGACGCCCCGCACGGTGTCGGTCCGGACCTGTCCGCTGAGCGGGGACGGTATCCCCGGCACCAGCGGCGCGGACAGGGAGGTCGGCGCGCCCGGCGCCTGACCGAGCAACGCTCCGCCCTGGGCGAGCAGCGGGCCCACCGGCCGACGGCGCTGGCCGTCGGACGCGGCCGAGCCCGCACCGCTGCCCGTGGGGGTGACGTTGCTGCCCGTGCCGGAGCCGGCGCGGGCCTCCGCGGTCGGGTCGCCGGGGATGACACTGGTCACGCCGCCGAGGGCGACCGCGGCCAGCGACACCGCCCCGGCGGCGACGAACGCGAAGCGCAGCCCGCGCGAGGCGGAGCGGCCGTCGTCCGGGCGGCCGACGGGATGGATCCGGAAGCCGCGGTCCTCGGGTGCGGCACTCTGCGGGCGGGCGGCGGCGTAGCCGTGCGGACCGGCCGGCACGTACCCGAACGGGAGGCGCTCGTCGCGCCGCACACCGAAGGCTCCGGCGCCGGGGTCGCGGCCGAAGAGCCCGCTGCCCGGCGACGGCGTGCCACTGCCCAGGTCTCCTCCCCCGGGGAGGCCCTGCAGGCGGGCCAGGAAGCC
The DNA here is from genome assembly GCF_055566415.1 of Streptomyces sp. NPDC027663. NCBI lineage: Bacteria > Bacillati > Actinomycetota > Actinomycetes > Kitasatosporales > Streptomycetaceae > Streptomyces > Streptomyces sp. NPDC027663. The sequence continues at coordinate 309,347 of NZ_JBVHSK010000002.1, forward strand.
GGCCGAGGGCGGGGGCGGGGCCGCCTCCGCGAACACGCTCTTCAGCGCACGCTGGGCGTCCGCCTCGGCCTTGCACCGGGCACAGGTGGCCAGGTGCGCGAGGACCCGCTCCCGCGTCTCATGACCCAGCTCTCCGTCGACCAGGGCGGAGAGCCGGTCTCCCAGGTGCTGTTCCGCGAGGTGCGGCTCCTGGACAGGTTTCGGTCGTGATCCGGTCACGCGGTCGCGCCCCCTCCCCCCAGAGCGGGGACACGGGCCAGGAAGGAGCGCCGCTCGGCGGCGCGGGCTTCCGGGGAGCGGTGCGCGAGCGCCTTGCGGAGCTGGGACCGGCCGCGGTGGATACGGGAGCGGACGGTGCCGAGCTTCACGCCGAGGGTCGCGGCGATCTCTTCGTACGACAGACCTTCGATGTCGCACAGGACGACGGCGGCGCGGAACTCGGGCGCGAGGGTGTCCAGGGCCTGCTGGACGTCGGCGTCGAAGTGGGCGTCGTTGAAGAGCTGCTGCGGCGTGGGCTCGCGGCTGGCCAGGCGGTCGGCCGCGTCCTCGCCGAGGGCGTCGAAGCGGATGCGCTGCTTGCGCCGGACCATGTCGAGGAAGAGGTTCGTCGTGATGCGGTGCAGCCAGCCCTCGAAGGTGCCCGGCGAGTACGTCGACAGGGAGCGGAAGACACGGACGAAGACTTCCTGCGTGAGGTCCTCGGCGTCGTGCTGGTTGCCCGTCAGGCGGTACGCAAGGCGGTAGACGCGGCCGCTGTGCATGCTGACGATCTCGTCCCACGTGGGCGGAGTCCACGCCTGCCCGTCCGCGTCGGTGGCAAAGGTCGCGGTCTGGGTCTCGCCTGCGGCGGAGCCCGCGGCGTGGCTGTCAGCTGCTGTGTCGGTCACGGATTTCGGCCTGCCCGCCGACCCGAGGAAGCGCCGCAGCGCTCCGCCCCGGTCCCCGGGTGCAGCCGCACCTCCCCTGTCGGCTCTGGTGGTGTCCAGTGGAGCCCCTACCATAGCCACCTCGCCCGTTAGCTCCGGATAAGCGGTTTTACGAGAATTTGATACGCGCTGATACGGCTCATGCGGCTGCGTCAGCAGTTGCTCGGCGCCCTGGTCCACCTCTCGCCCCCCGTCGCGTCTCCGGCCACCGCTACATCCCTATAAACGCCCGGGCTCATCTGCGGGTTCCCGGCGCCAACGGATACAGTCACGCCCAGGCAACCACGGGGACAGGAGAGGGTCATTACCGGCAACCGGCAGACGAGCTGGGCGTTCGCCGACGCCTTTGTCGCCGAGGACGAAGCGCTGCGCTGGGCCCGTGACCGGGCCCGGGAGGCAGGGCTGCGCTCGGTGTCGCCCGGCACGGGCGCCGCGCTGCGACTGCTCGCCGCCTCCGTGGACGCGAAGGCGGTCGCGGAGATCGGCACGGGCTGCGGGGTGTCCGGACTCCATCTGCTGCACGGGATGCGGCCGGACGGCGTGCTCACCACGGTGGACCAGGAGCCGGAGCACCAGCAGTTCGCCCGGCAGGCCTTCCGGATCTGCGGCTTCGCCAGCAACCGGGCCCGCTTCATCCCCGGCCGGGCCCTGGACGTCCTGCCGCGTCTCGCGGATGCCGGCTACGACCTCGTCTTCTGCGACGGGGACCGGCTGGAGTACCTGGACTACCTCGCTGAATCGTTGCGCCTGCTGCGACCGGGCGGTCTGGTGGTGTTCGAGGGCGTCTTCGCCAACGGCCGCACCGTCGACTCGGGGCCGCAGCCGACCGAGGTGCTGCGGCTGCGGGAACTGCTGCGCACCGTGCGCGAGAGTCCGGAGCTGGTCGCCTCGCTGCTGCCGGTCGGCGACGGGCTGCTGTGCGCCGTCAAGCGCTGAACCCCCGGTACCCGGCCGCGCCCGAGCGGGCGGTAGTCACCGCGGGAGGTCCCGGAACGCGGCTGCCCCGGCACCGCATACGATGCCGGGGCAGCCGGAAGGACTGATCGCTGGGACGTCAGACGACGACCTTCTTGAGGGCGTCGCCGAGCGCCTCGGCCTCGTCAGGGGTCAGCTCGACGACGAGTCGACCGCCGCCTTCGAGCGGAACGCGCATGACGATGCCCCGCCCCTCCTTGGTCACCTCGAGCGGGCCATCACCCGTCCGCGGCTTCATGGCCGCCATGCTCGTTCCCCTTCCTGAAACCAGCTCATCGTCTGCCGACGGCCCCGGGAGGGCACCCGCCGTCCGCAACGGACACGCGACACCGGCATCGAACACATTGCTTCCAAGCCATTATCCCGCATCAACGGACCCGATGACCAACATCGGTCGGCATCGCTTGGGCAACGCGCGCGAGCAAAACCACTCAATTCGGCGATGTGGCTGCGATACTGCGCCACCGCACCGATCCCCGCCGAGCTGCCGCGCCCCGAATTTCTTTGACGCAGGTCACACGTCCGGTCCGGCCGCGGGACCCCGATCTCCGCCATGCTGTGCGTAGACATGGACGTACTGAGCGGTACGTCACCAGCCGCGAACCGGAGGGGATGCGCCATGGCCGACACCGTGCTCTACGAGGTGAGCGACGGACTCGCGACGATCACGCTGAACCGCCCCGAGGCGATGAACGCGCTGAACGTCGCCACCAAGGCAGCCCTCCGCGAGGCGGCGGAATCCGCGGCCTCGGACACGGCCGTCCGGGCGATCCTGCTCACCGCCGCCGGGGACCGGGCGTTCTGCGTGGGCCAGGACCTCAAGGAACACATCGGGCTGCTGGCCGCCGACCGGGAGACCGGGTCCGGGCAGACGATGAGCACGGTCAAGGAGCACTACAACCCGATCGTGCGGGCCCTCGCCGGGGCGCCGAAGCCGGTGGTGGCTGCCGTGAACGGCGTCGCGGCCGGGGCCGGGTTCGGGTTCGCGCTCGCCGCGGACTACCGCATCGTGGCCGACACCGCGGGCTTCAACACCTCGTTCGCGGGCGTGGCGCTGACCGCCGACTCCGGCATCTCCTGGACCCTGCCCCGGGTGATCGGCCCGAGCCGCGCCGCCGATCTGCTGCTCTTCCCACGCAGCATCAGCGCCCAGGACGCGCTGGAGCTGGGCATCGCCAACCGGGTGGTGCCCTCCGCCGAGCTGCGCGCCGAGGCCGAGAAGGTGGCGCGGGCACTGGCCGAGGGGCCGACGGTGGCGTACGCGGCCCTCAAGGAAGCCGTGGCGTACGGGCTCACGCACTCCCTCTCCGAGACCCTGGAGAAGGAGGACGAGCTGCAGACGCGGGCGGGTCAGTCCGAGGACCACGCGATCGCGGTGCAGGCCTTCGTGAACAAGGAGAAGCCGAAGTACCTGGGCCGCTAGCCCACCGGCGGGCACCGCGGACTCGCCGGGGCTGTGCCGGCGTTCCCCGACGACACGTGCGACGGAGCCGCACGGCACAGCCTCCGCGTCCCTGGCGTCCCAGGCGTCCCTAGTGGGCGCTGCGCGCCACGCAGGCCTCCAGGTGGTCGTTCACCAGGCCGCACGCCTGCATGAGCGCGTACGCCGTCGTCGGGCCGACGAATCTGAGGCCCCGCTTCTTCAGTGCCTTGGACAGGGCCGTGGACTGCGGGGTCACGGCCGGGACGTCGGCGAGGGTCTGCGGGACCGGGCGGGTCGCCGGGTCGGGGGCGTGGGACCAGACCAGGTCGTCCAGGTCACCCTCGGCCCAGTCGGCGAGCACACGCGCGTTGGCGAGTGTCGCGTCGATCTTGGCCCGGTTGCGGATGATGCCCGCGTCGGCCAGCAGGCGCTCGCGGTCGGTGTCGGTGAAGGCGGCGACCTTCTCGATGCGGAAGCCGGCGAAGGCGGCGCGGAAGCCCGGGCGGCGGCGCAGGATCGTGATCCAGGACAGGCCCGACTGGAAGGCCTCCAGGCTGATCCGCTCGAAGAGGGCGTCGTCGCCGTGGACGGGGCGGCCCCATTCCTCGTCGTGGTACGACACGTAGTCGTCGGTGGACAGCGCCCAGGGGCAGCGCAGGGCGCCGTCGGGCCCCGCGACGGCGGTGCCGGCGGTCATCGCTGGTCCTCCGGCTCGGGCTTGTCCAGGCGGGCGTGCGCGGCGGCGGTTCTCGCGCCGGCCAGCGCGGACTCCAGATCCGCGATACGAGAGTCACGCTCGGCCAGTTCCGCGGCGAGCCGGCCGAGGGCGTCGTCGACGTCGGCCATGCGGTAGCCGCGCGGTGCCACCGGGAAGCGCAGGCTCTCCACGTCCGCGCGGTCCACCGGGCGGTCCGCGGGCAGCGGGTCCTGCAGCCGCTCGGGCGCCGCCTCGGGCAGCGGGCCGCTCTCGCCGCCGCCCACCACGGCCAGCGTCACCGCGGCGACCACGACGGCCAGCGCGACGACCAGGAACAAGAACATCACCATCGCCGTAAGGTCCCCACGCTCGTTACCGACGCTGTGCCGGATGCTGAATGTGTCAGGGTCCGATCGTGCCATGCGCGTCCGACGGTTAGGGTCACAGGCGGCGGTACTGCGGGACGTACGAGGAGAGGTCACAGGGGATGCTCAGGCTGGGCAAGCGGGAATTCGGGCCGCACGAACCGGTGATCATGGCGATCGTCAACCGGACGCCGGACTCCTTCTACGACCGGGGAGCCACCTTCCGCGACGAGCCGGCCCTGGCGCGGGTGGAGCAGGCCGTGGCCGAGGGCGCCGCGATCATCGACGTGGGCGGGGTGAAGGCGGGGCCCGGCGAGGAGGTCACGGCGGAGGAGGAGGCCCGGCGGACGGTCGGCTTCGTGGCCGAGGTACGGCGGCGCTTCCCGGACGTGATCATCAGCGTGGACACCTGGCGGGCCGAGGTCGGCGAGGCGGTGTGCGAGGCCGGCGCGGATCTGCTCAACGACGCGTGGGGCGGGGTCGACCCGGGGCTCGCGGAGGTCGCGGCGCGGTACCGGGTGGGGCTGGTGTGCACGCACGCCGGGGGCGCGCAGCCGCGGACGCGACCGCACCGGGTGACGTACGACGACGTCATGGACGACATCCTGGACGTGACCGTGGGGCTGGCCGAGCGGGCGGTGGCGCTGGGGGTGCCACGGGAGTCCGTGATGATCGATCCCGGGCACGACTTCGGGAAGAACACGCGGCACAGTCTGGAGGCGACGCGGCGGCTGGACGAGATGGTGGCGACGGGGTGGCCGGTGCTGGTGTCCCTGTCCAACAAGGACTTCGTGGGCGAGACGTTGGACCGGCCGGTGAAGGAACGGCTGATCGGTACGTTGGCGACGACCGCGGTCTCTGCGTGGCTCGGGGCGCAGGTGTACCGGGTGCATGAGGTGGCCGAGACCCGGCAGGTGCTGGAGATGGTGGCGTCGATCGCCGGGCACCGGGTCCCTGCGGTGGCTCGCCGGGGTCTGGCCTGAGGTACCAGGGGGCTCCGCCCCCTGGCCCCCCGCTCGCCCACCCGTCCACCCGACTCGGTTCGGCCGAGAAGCGAGCGACAAGGCCACTGCGCGCCCCCGCCTCCCAGCACACCGCCCCGAAGCCCCCACTTCCCGGCACCTGAGCCGAGGCCCTGACGGCACGCCCCGCCCTCCAGCCCAGCCAGTCAGCACGCCCCCCGCCCTCCAGCCCAGCCAGTCAGCACGACCCTCACCCTCCAGCCGAGCGAGTCAGCACGGGTGGGTAGGAAAGCGGGGGGCTCGGTCCTGCGTCAGCGGCCCGCCTCCTTCGAGACCAGGGCCACCGCTTCGTCCACCTCGTCCGTGACGTGGAAGAGCATCAGGTCCTTCTCCGCCGCCTTGCCCTGGGCCACCAGCGTGTTCTGCAGCCAGGACAACAGGCCGCCCCAGTACTCGGTGCCGAAGAGGACGATCGGGAAGCGGGTGACCTTCTGGGTCTGGACGAGGGTGAGGGCCTCGAAGAGTTCGTCCAGCGTGCCGAGGCCACCGGGCAGGACGACGAAGCCCTGCGCGTACTTCACGAACATCATCTTGCGGACGAAGAAGTAGCGGAAGTTCAGGCCGATGTCGACGTACGGGTTCAGCCCCTGCTCGAAGGGCAGTTCGATGCCGAGGCCGACCGAGATGCCGCCCGCCTCCAGCGCACCCTTGTTGGCCGCCTCCATCGCGCCCGGGCCACCACCGGTGATCACCGCCCAGCCGGCATCGACCAGCCCCCGGCCGAGCCGCACGCCCGCGTCGTACTCCGGCGAATCGGCTCGCGTACGGGCCGAGCCGAACACACTGATGGCGGGCGGGAGTTCGGCAAGGGTGCCGAAGCCCTCGATGAATTCCGACTGGATGCGGAGCACCCGCCAGGGGTCCGTGTGGACCCAGTCCGAGGGGGCGCGCTCGTCCAGCAGCCGCTGGTCGGTCGTACTGGACGTCACCTGGGACCGCCGCCGGAGGACCGGTCCGAGTCGCTGCTCGTCCGGCGGCTGCTTCTTCCCCTCGGGGTTGCCGGTAGCCATGTGCGCTCCCTCCGCTTGCCGGTAGTTCGATCTCAGACTAGATCTACGCGGGTTACGGAGGGGGGACATAAGCATGTCCGGCGTGAAGCGGCGCCCCGCCGCGCGGTCTAGGCGGTGAGCCAGGCCCGCAGGCGCTCCTCGCCCGCGAGGATCTTCGCCGTCTCCACGCGCTCGTCCCGCTTGTGGGCCAAGTGCGGGTTGCCGGGGCCGTAGTTCACCGCGGGGACGCCCAGCGCGGAGAAGCGGGACACGTCCGTCCAGCCGTACTTGGGCTGCGGGGTACCGCCCACCGCCTCGATGAACGCCGCGGCGGCCGGGTGGGAGAGGCCGGGGAGCGCGCCGGGGCTGTGGTCGTCGACCACGAACTCCTCGACGCCGCAGTCCGCGAACACCTCGCGGACGTGCGCGATCGCCTCCTCCTCGGTGCGGTCGGGGGCGTAGCGGAAGTTGACCGTCACCACGCACTCGTCCGGGATGACGTTCCCGGCCACTCCCCCGCTGATGCCCACCGCGTTCAGGCCCTCGCGGTACTCCAGGCCGTCGATCACCGGCCAGCGGGGCTCGTACGAGGCCAGGCGGGCCAGGATGGGGGCGGCGGCGTGGATGGCGTTGGAGCCCATCCAGCCGCGCGCCGAATGGGCCCGCTCGCCCTTGGTCCTCAGCAGCACCCGCAGGGTGCCCTGGCAGCCGCCCTCGACCTGGCCGTCGGAGGGCTCCAGCAGGACCGCGAAGTCGCCCGCCAGCCACTCGGGACGGGCCTCGGCGACGTGCTTGAGCCCGTTCAGCTCGGCGGCGACCTCCTCGTTGTCGTAGAAGACGAAGGTCAGGTCGCGGTTGGGGGCCGGGACCGTGGCCGCGATGCGCAGCTGGACCGCGACGCCCGACTTCATGTCACAGGTGCCGCAGCCCCAGAGCACGCCGTGCTCGTCCAGGCGCGAGGGTACGTTGTCCGCGATCGGGACGGTGTCGATGTGGCCGGCCAGGATCACGCGCTCGGCGCGGCCCAGGTGGGTACGGGCGATCACGTTGTTGCCGTAGCGGTCCACCTCCAGGTGCGGCAGCGCGCGCAGGGCGGCCTCGACCGCGTCCGCGAGCGGCTTCTCGGTGCCGCTCTCGGAGGGGAAGTCCACGAGCTGCGCGGTGAGCGCGGCGGCGTCGAGAGTGAGGTCAAGCGAGGTGTCGGCCATGGCCCCGACCCTATCGCGCCGGTCGCGGGGGGCCGTTTGCGGCCGCGCGGTGCGGAACCCCCCGTGAGGGTCCGGCGGGGCTCCAGTACCTTGTACGCGTGTCAGAGCCGTCCCCCACCCGTCCCAAGCGCCGCGGCCGCCTCTTCCGTTTCGCCGCGGCCCTGTTGGTCCTGTGCGGCGTCGCCGCCTACCTCGTGGTGCAGTACGTCACCGGAGGCGGCGGAGCGCGCGGCTGCACGGTGGTCTCGGCCTCGGGCGACGGGGCGTCGTACGAGTTCACGCCGGAGCAGGCGGTGAACGCGGCGACGATCGCCGCCGTCGGCACCGGGCGTGGAATGCCCGAGCGTGCCGTGACGATCGCGATAGCGACTGCGCTGCAGGAGTCGGGGCTGCGGAACATCGAGCACGGCGACCGGGACTCGCTGGGCCTGTTCCAGCAGCGGCCCTCGCAGGGCTGGGGCACCGAGCGGCAGATCATGGACCCGGCATACGCGGCGGGCATGTTCTACGCGCACCTCGACAGGGTGCCGGACTACACCGGCCTGCCGTTGACGGTGGCGGCGCAGCGGGTGCAGCGCAGCGGCTATCCCGAGGCGTACGCCAAGCACGAGCCGGACGCCACGCTGCTGGCCGCGGCCCTGACCGGGCGGGCGGCGGCCACGCTGACCTGCGACGGGCGCCCGGAGCGCACGGCTTCGGCCACGGGTCCGGGCGCGGTGCGTACGGCGCTGGTGCGGGACTTCGGGCGGGACGCGCTGCAGGAGACCGGTGCGGAGGTGGGCGGGACGCCCGTGCCGACGCCGTCCCCGTCGCCGAGCGTGACCGCGACCGCGCACGGGCGGACGGTGACCGTTCCGGTGACCGAGGGCACGAAGGCGGGCGCGGCCGGGCGCGGCGAACGCGAGCGTGAGCGGGGCTGGCAGGTGGCGCAGTGGGCGGTCGCCAACTCCTCGGCGCTGCACATCCAGCGGGTGTCGTACGCCGGGCGGGAGTGGGCCGCGGGGAGAGACGGCAGCGAGTGGCGGACGACCGGGTCGCGCGGGACCGCCGGGTCGGAGAGGTCTGCGGGCACGGTCCGGATCGTGACCGGACAGTAGTACGGCTGATCACTCCGGCGGGTTGTGCGGCGCGCGGTCGGCGGGCCGTCCGTGCGGGGGGTGTGCCGGGCTCGGGAGCCCTTGGAAATCAAGGAGTGGAAGGATTCTGCAGGCTTCCGCGCGGACACTGTTTGCCCGTTTTTATCCACACCTGATAATGCGATGCGTTATCCATTCTTTACCTGGAGTGTCCGCAACCTTCGCGGCCTTCGAGCGGTAGTCACGGCGTCCGAGCCCGGACACGAACAGTCCGGACGACGACACGTCCAGTCCGGACGACACCGTTCTCTCCCGTCGAATGGAGCATCATGTCCCTCCCTCTGACCCGCCGGATCGCCCGTGCCGCGCTGCTCGTCGCAGCGGGAGCGGCTGCCGGGGTCGGTGCGGCCGGCTCCGCCGGTGCGGCCACGAATCTGCCGGCGACCAACCCGAACGTGGGTGGCGTGACCGCCCTGGACGGGGCACACGTCGCCAACTCGGTCGACGGTGCCGCGCAGAACGTCACCTCGCTCGCGGGTGACGCCGGCAGCAAGGCGGTCAAGCAGGCACTGCCGGCCGCGGGCAAGACCGGCGGCACTGCCCTGAAGACGGCGGCACCCGCCGCGCAGAAGACCGCGGGTGAGGCGGCCGGGACCGCGGCCGGTGTCCTCGGGGACGCCGCGGCCGGAGCGGCGAAGGGCGGCCTGCCGACGGACTCCATCGCCAAGGGCGGTCTGCCGGCGGCGTCCCTGCCGACCAAGGGGCTGCCGACGGCGTCCCTGCCGACCAAGGGGCTGCCGACGGCGTCCCTGCCGATCGGCTGAGCGCCTCGGCTCTGACCGCCGACGGGGCCCAGGGAGTTTTCCTGGGCCCCGTTCGCCGTGTGTGCGCGGGTTACTTCGTCAGTCGGGTCACCGCGGCCCGTACACGCTCGTCCGTCGCCGTGAAGGCCACGCGTACGAAGTTCTCGCCCGCCTCGCCGTAGAAGTCGCCGGGGGCCACCAGGATGCCCAGCTCGGCCAGGTGGGCGACCGTGGTCCAGCAGGACTCGTCGCGGGTGGCCCAGAGGTAGAGGCTGGCCTCGCTGTGCTCGATGCGGAAGCCGTGGGACAGCAGGGCGGCCCGGAGGGCCTCGCGGCGGGCCGCGTAGCGCTCGCGCTGCTCGTGGACGTGGGCGTCGTCGCCGAGGGCGGCCACGACCGCCGCCTGCGTCGGCGCGGACGTCATCATGCCGCCGTGCTTGCGGATCTCCAGCAGCGGGCCGAGGACGGCCGGGTCGCCGGCGATGAAGGCCGCCCGGTAGCCCGCCAGGTTGGAGCGCTTGGAGAGGGAGTGGACGGCGACGATGCCGTCGTAGGAGCCGCCGTTGACGTCGGGGTGCAGGACCGAGACCGGGTCGGCCTCCCAGCCCAGCTCCAGGTAGCACTCGTCGGAGAAGACCAGGACGTCGTGGGCGCGGGCCCAGGCGACGATGTCGGTCAGCTCCTGCCGGGACAGGACCTTGCCCGTCGGGTTGGACGGGGAGTTCAGCCAGAGGAGCTTCAGGTTCGACGGGTCCAGCTCGCGCGGGTCGTCGTAGACCTCGTGGTCGGCGCGGGCGAGGCGGGCGCCGACCTCGTAGGTGGGGTAGGCCAGCCGGGGGTAGGCGACCTTGTCGCCGGGGCCGAGGCCGAGCTGGGTGGGCAGCCAGGCGACCAGTTCCTTGGAGCCGACGACGGGCAGGACGTGGCGGTCGGTGATGTCACGGGCGCCGAGTCGGCGCTCCAGCCAGCCGGTGATCGCGTCGCGCAGCGCGGGGGTGCCCCAGACCGTCGGGTAGCCCGGGGAGTCGGCCGCGTCGATGAGGGCCTTCTGGATCAGCTCGGGGACCGGGTCGACGGGCGTGCCGACGGACAGGTCGACGATGCCGTCCGGGTGGGCCGCGGCGGTCTTCTTGTACGGGGCCAGCTTGTCCCACGGGAACACGGGGAGGCGGTCGCGCGGCGACTCGCCGGAAGAGTGGTGACGGGCGCCAGGCAGGGGGCCGGAGACTGCGGACACGATCAGTGGCTCACTTTCGTACGGGTGCGGCAAACGCCTCGGTCCCGTACGGCGCCGATCGGGGTGATCCGGCCGTACGGGACCGAGGCGGCGCTGGAGTCCCCCGGTTCGGGCGAAGCCGGGAACCGGGGTGCGGGCCGCTTGGCGCTTAGACGGTCACTCGCCCTGCGGCGGCAGCGCGGCGACGAAGGGGTGGTCGCGCTCGATCAGCCCCAGCTTGCTGGCGCCGCCGGGAGAGCCCAGCTCGTCGAAGAACTCGACGTTCGCCTTGTAGTAGTCCTTCCACTCCTCCGGGACGTCGTCCTCGTAGAAGATCGCCTCGACCGGGCAGACCGGCTCACAGGCACCACAGTCGACGCATTCGTCCGGGTGGATGTACAAGGACCGCTGGCCCTCGTAGATGCAGTCGACCGGGCACTCCTCGATGCACGCCTTGTCCTTGACGTCGACACAAGGCTGCGCGATGACGTAGGTCACGCTGTCGTTCCTCCTCGATAGGGCGCTGGCGGGCCTCCTCAGGCTCCGCCGCCTGGCGCGCGGGAGCGCGGCGTCGTCGATGCCCGCCCCTAGTATCTCCGTTCCGGAGCATGATCCGAACAGGAGGGGTGAACTGACCAGTGGAAATCTCGGCAACAGGACGCTCGGAAGTCCGTATCACCCCTGCTGACGTGGGAAAACGGGTCTCTGTACGGCGCTTGGGCGAAACTGGTGCCGGGCTGGAGAAGTTCACTGACACGGTGGGTGTTCTCACATCATGGGACGACGGCGTGCTCATGATCACACGTCGCGACGGCGAAAGTGTCAGGATTCCGGAATCCGCGCTGGTGGCGGGGAAGGTCGTGCCGGCCGCCCCGGCACGGCGCAGGGGGCCCGCCGCCACGTACCCGGAACTGGCGCGCGTCGCCGCGCGCGCGTGGCGGCCGGTGGAGAGCGAGCGGCTCGGCGAGTGGGAGCTGCGGGCCGCCGTCGAGGAGGTGCCGCGCGAGGGGGGTGCTCCCGGGCTTTCGGCACCGGGTGAGCGTCCGGCCGGGGTGGTGACCGCGCGGCGGGAGGGCTTCACCCGGCGGGCCAACAGCGTGCTGCCGCTCGGCGATCCCGGTCTTCCGCTCGACGCGGCCCTGGAGGCCGTACGACGCTGGTACGGCGAGCGTGGCCTGCCCGCCTATGTGCAGACCGCGACCGGCGCCGAGGGCACGCAGGAGCTGCTGTGCGCGGAGCTGGAGCGGCGCGGCTGGGTGCGGGAGGTGACCGCCGAGGTGTGGATCGGGGCGCTGGCACCGGTCGCGGACCGGGCAGAGGGTGCGGGGGTGGTCCTCTCCCGGTCGGCGGACGAGGCCTGGCTCGCGCGGTACCAGCGCAAGGGGGTGAGCGAGGTGGCCCTGAGGGTGCTTTCCGGCGGCCCGTCGGTGTGGTTCGCGTCCGTGCCCGGCGCCGGGCACGGCGAGCCGCCGGCGGCGATCGGGCGATGTGCGGTGGACGGACGGTGGGCCGGGTTCGCCGCGGTCGAGGTGGATCCCGGCCGGCGCCGGCAGGGGCTGGCCACCGAGGTGATGGCCGCGCTGGCCCGGCGCGCGCTGGACGAGGGCGCGTCGGCGGCGTGGCTCCAGGTGGAGACGGACAACGAGGCGGGCCGGGCGCTGTACGCGGCGCTCGGTTTCAGCCCGCACCACGCGTACCACCATTACCGGGCACCGGAGGAGCCGGAGGCGTCCTCGGGTGCCGAGCGGCTCTAGAACTGCCGTGGAAGGGCATGAGCCTGCCATGAGTCACCCGTACCTGCCGCCCCCGTACCCGCCCTCGCCGGAGCGCTCCGCCGAGCTGCGGCAGCGGTTCGCCGAGGAGGCCCGGTCCGAGCGGCCCGATCTGTCCGCGCTGTGTCTGCTGATCGGCGCGGAGGCGGACGGGGCGCTGGACGAGGCCGGCATCGACGCCGCGCAACTGGAGCTGGACCGGCTGGCGGGCGAGCTGCCGTACCGGCCGGGCGGCCCGCGCGCGTGGGCGGAGGCCGTACAGCGGCTGCTCGGCGCCCGCCTCGAGTTCCACGGGACGCCGGGCGACTATCAGCGGCTGGAGTCCTCGCTGCTGCACGAGGTGCTGCGGCGGCGGCGCGGCCTGCCGATCCTGCTGTCGGTGGTGTGGCTGGAGGTGGCGCGCAGGGCGGGGGCTCCGGTGTACGGGGTCGCGCTGCCGGGGCATTTCGTGGTCGGGTTCGGGGCGGCGCAGGAGCAGGTGCTGGCGGATCCGTTCGACGGGGGCCGGGTGCTGACCGGGACGGACGCCGAGCTGCTGGTGGTGGGCGCCACGGGTGCGCCGCTGCAGCCGTCCATGCTGGAGCCTGCGGCGCCCTTGGAGGTCGTGCAGCGCATCCTCAACAACATCCGGGCGTGGGCCGCGGCCCGGCCGGAGCGGTCGGACGTGGCCCTGCGGGCGGTGGACCTGGCGCTGCTCATCCCTTCGCACCCGGCGCGGCTGCGCTACGAGCGCGGACAACTGCTGGTGCAGCGGGGTCAGTTCGTCGCGGGTGCCGAGGAGCTGGACACGTATGCCGACCTGATCGAGGTGGTCGACGAGTCGGTGGCCCGGAAGGTGCGGGAGGAGGCCCGGACGGCACGGGCCAAGCTCAACTGAACCAGCACCCACCGAGCCAGTCCGGACGCGAAACCTCGTGCCATCGCCCTGCTGTCATGCGCGTGCCCGCCCCCGGCACACCTGAAGAGGACGCCCGCCTCCTGAACCGGCGCCCACCGAGGCAGCCCGGACGCGAAACCTCGTGCCATCGCCTCGCTGTCATGCGCGTGCCCGCTCCCCGGCACACCTGGAGTGGGCGCCCGCCTCCTGAACCGGTACCCACCGAGGCAGTCCGGACACGAAGCCTCGTGCCATCACCCTGCTGTCATGCGCGTGCCCGCTCCCCGGCACACCTGGAGTGGGCGCCCGCCTACAGCCACCCCTTCTCCCGCGCGATCCGTACCGCCTCCGCCCGGTTCCGCACCGCCAGTTTCTGGATGGCCGTGGACAGGTAGTTGCGGACCGTGCCCTGGGAGAGGTGGAGGACGCGGGCGAGTTCGGCGTTGGTGGAGCCGTCGGCCGCCGCGCGGAGCACCTCCCGTTCCCGCTCGGTGAGCGGGTTGGCGCCCTCGGCGAGCGCGGCGGCGGCCAGCGTGGGGTCGATGACCCGCTCACCGGCCAGCACCTTGCGGATCGCCTCGGCGAGCTGGGCGGCCGGGGCGTCCTTGACGAGGAAGGCGTCGGCGCCCGCCTCCATGGCGCTGCGCAGATAGCCGGGCCGCCCGAAGGTGGTGAGGACGACCAGCTTGACCTGCGGAAACTCCCGGTGCACCTGCGCGGCCGCCTCGATGCCGGTGCAGCCGGGCATCTCGATGTCGAGCAGCGCGACGTCCACGCCGTGCGCGCCGACGGCCGCGAGTACCTCGTCGCCGCGCGCGACCTGGGTGACGACCTCGATGTCGTCCTCCAGGCCGAGCAGCGCGGCCAGCGCCTCGCGGACCATCGACTGGTCCTCGGCCAGCAGGACCTTGATCATGCTCGTCATGCCCGGGATCCTACGTCCGCCGGGGGATCCGTGGGCGCGCGGGCGACGAGCCGGAACCCGTGCTTGACCCGGCCCGCCTCCAGGGTGCCTCCGGCCTTCTCCAGACGTTCGGTCAGACCGGTCAGGCCGTTGCCCGGCCCCTTGCCCGAGCCGCCGGAGCCGTTGTCCTCGACGGAGAGTTCGAGCACCGGTCCGTCCAGGGTCTGGCGGCGCAGCAGCCGGACGGCACAGCGGTCCGCGCCGCTGTGCCGGACCACGTTGGTGACCGCCTCGCGCAGCGCCCAGGCGAGGGCGGACTCGGACTCCTCGGGCACGTCCGTGAGGTCGGGCTCGGCGGGCACCTCGGCGACGACCCCGGCGGCGGTCAGGGCGACCTGGGTGCCGGCGAGTTCGGCGGCGAGCCGGGGCCGCCGGTAGCCGGTGACGGCCTCCCGGACGTCGACCAGGGCCTGCCGGCTGACCTGTTCGATGTCGGCGACCTGCTGGGCCGCCTTGTCGGGGTGGCCGGGCAGCATCCGGCCGGCCAGCTCGCTCTTCAGCGTGATCAGCGACAGCGAGTGGCCGAGCAGGTCGTGCAGGTCGCGGGCGAGGCGGAGGCGCTCCTCGTTGGCGGCGAGCTGGGCCACGGTGGCCCGGGCCTTGCGCAACTCGATGGTGGTGCGGACGAGTTGGCCGACGCCGGTCATCGCGAAGCCGATGAGGAGGACCAGCAGGAACAGGCCCCGCGCCTGCTCCTCGTCGGAGTGCAGACCGATCAGGTACATCACCACGGCGGAGGCGGGGATGGCCCAGTAGGCCGCCCGCAGCGGCAGGGTGGCCCCGAAGGCGACCGACAGGTAGACGAACAGGCCCAGCCAGGCGCTGCCGAGGGTGTAGGCCAGTACCGGGGCGAGCACACCGAGGATCCCGCCCAGACCGAGCACCACGGGCGGGGAGAACGGCCGGCCCATGTTGCGGAACACCAGCGTCAGATAGACCCCGACGAAGACGGCGAGGCCGAGTGCGCCGGCCACGGTCGCGCCGGTGCTGTGTCCGCCGTTGACCAGGTCCTCGACCGGCGAGCTGAGAAAGACCAGCCAGACCCCGATCCACAGCGTCTTCACCAGCAGCTCACGCCGGTTCCGGGGCGGCCAGCCGACGGGCGTGTGCTTCGGCATTCCGTGCCGGTCCTCCGTCATCGCGCTCACGCCTTCAGCGTGTCCTTCCGGTACAGCCAGGCCGCGCCGCCCGCGAACACCACGAACGAGACGGCGAGGACGACGATGTCCTGGGCGTGCGGGGTCCGGCTCTCTTCGATCGCCCGCCCCAGGGAAGCGTACGCGTGGGTGGGCAGCCACTTCGCGACGTCCTGCAGCCACTGCGGGAAGGTGGTCGTGGGCATCCACAGGCCGCCGAGCATGGACAGGCCGAAGTAGATGATCATGGTGATCGGGCGCACCGCGTCCCCGTTGGCGAGGTAGCCGAGGGCGACGCCGAGCGCGGCGAAGACCAGGCTGCCGGCCCAGATCGCGCCGCTCAGGGCGAGCCACTGCCAGGCGTCGAGGCGTACGTCCTTCACCGCGGCGGCGACCAGGAACACGATCACGATGGACGGCAGGCTGACCACGGCCGCGCCGGCGGTCTTGGCGAGGACGTACCCGCGCCCGGGCAGGGTGGTCAGCCGCAGCTGCCGTACCCACCCGCTCTCGCGCTCCTTGGCGATGCGCTCGCTGTTGCCCATGAGGACGGCGGTCAGGGCGCCGAACGAGGCCATGGAGACCATCATGTACGCCGGCAGGGTCAGGCCCGTGCCGTCGATCTCGGTGTGGCTGTCGGCGCCGCCCGCGATCAGCAGGAACAGCCCCGCCGGGTAGATCACGGAGAAGAACAGGAACTTGCGGTTGCGCAGGGCGCGGGTGATCTCCAGCTTGATCAGGCTGTTCACGACTGCCTGGCCTCCTCGGCCTCCGTGATGGCGACGAAGGCCTGCTCGAGTCCGAGCCCGGCGACTTCGAGATTGCGGGGGTAGACGCCGAGGCCGTACAGCGCGTGCACGGTGGCGTCGGCGTCGGTCGACTGGATGCGGACCGTCTTCCGGCCCGAGCCCGCGGCGGAGCCGCTGCGGGACACCGTGAGCGCGGTGAGGAACGGCAGGCCGCGCAGGGCGCTCTCGTCGATCTCGCCCTCCAGGTCGAAGGCGACCCGGCGGGCGCCCGCCTTGGCCTTGATCTCGGCGGCGGTGCCGTCGGCGAGGAGCCGGCCGCGGTGCAGCACCAGGACCCGGTCGGCGACGGCGTCGGCCTCTTCCAGGTAATGGGTGGCGAAGAGGACCGTGCGGCCCTGGTCGGCCTGTTCGCGCATGGTGGCCCAGAAGGCCTGGCGGGCGGAGACGTCCATGCCGGTGGTGGGCTCGTCCAGGATGATCAGGTCGCTGTCGCCGGCGGTGGCGAGCGCGAACCGGACGCGCTGGGCCTGGCCGCCGGAGAGCTTGTCGACCTTGCGGTCGGCGATCTGCGCGATGCCGGCGCGGGCCAGCACGTCCGCCGCCTGGTACGGCCGCGGGTGCAGGGAGCAGGCCAGCTTCACCAGCTCGGCCACGGTGACCCCGTCCATCAGGCCGCCGCTCTGCAGCATGGCTCCGACCCGGCCGGCGACGATCGCCTCGCGCGGGCTGCTGCCGAACAGGCTCACCGTGCCGCTGTCGGCCGGCTTGAGCCCGAGGAGCAGGTCCAGCGTGGTGGACTTGCCGGCCCCGTTGGGCCCGAGCAGGGCCACGGTCTCCCCCGGGTGCAGGGCGAGGGTCAGTCCGTCGACGGCCCGTACGTCCCCGTAGGCCTTGCTCACCTGGTCGAAGCCGACCGCGGGTGCTGTCTTCGTCGTCATGACACCGATCGTCGGCCCCGAGGCCCGATCGGCGGCAGTGCCGGGCGTCGTCAGAACCGCATGACAGATGTCATCCCGCTGCTCAGCGGCCCCTCTGTCGCGCCCTTCGAGCTGCGCACACAGCTGAGGTCCAGCTCGTCGCCCCGGCCAGGACGCGGACGCGGTCACGCCCCGCTGATCACACAGGAATGCGGCTGAAACGGGTCCGCGCACCGACTCGTTTCAGCCGCCTCCTTGCATGCCCCTGTGTCAGCTCGGGTTCGTCTCGATGATCCCGACCCGGGTCGTCCTGCTCACCAGTGCCTGGCGCAGGGCGACGTAGACGTCCTGGGGAGTGACGGCCGTCTTCTTGCCGGTGCCCCGGGTGATCAGGACGTTCTCGAAGGTTGCGCCGTAGAGCCCCTTGAGGGCGTTCAGGTCCGGGCTGTCGGTGAGCTTGCCGTCGACGGCCTTGACCCTGAGGAACTTCCAGAGGGAGTTCTGCGGGCTGAACTCGAGGCCCTTCCCGGTGTCCGTCTTCACGGTGACGTTCGCCGACATCGCCGGCTTCGCGAACTCCTTCATCATCCGGTCCACCTCGGCGTCGGAGACCGTCGGCTGCTTGGTGGTGGTGGGCACGGCGACCGGGGCCGCGCTGTCCGTCTCCACCAGCGTGCGGTAGGCCTGCTCGACCGCCTTGGTGGACCCGCCCGCGTCGATGGCCTTGCCCGCCTTGCCGTAGACGGCCACGGCCTTGCCGGACTTGAACTCGATGGTGCCGTCGGTGACCGAGCCGGAGCCCGAGCCACCGCCCGCCTGCTGGAGGGCGGCCTGCAGCTTCTCCTCGTCCACCGGCATGACCGGCTCGACCACGCGCTTCTGCCCGAACAGGGAACCGATGACGTGGACCGGGTTGTAGTCGCTCTTCGCGGCCTCGCTGACGGTGGCCTGGTAGTCGAACTGGAGGCCCGCGTTCTCCGGCGTGAGGCTGACCGTCTTGCCGCCGACGTCGAGCTTCAGCGGCTTGTTCACCCGGCTGCCGAAGGCGTCGTCCAGCTTCTTGACGGCGTCGTCGCGGGTGCCGCCGCCGATGTCGACCCCGAGCACGGTGGTGCCCTTGGGCACGTCGGTGTGGTTCATCAGCAGGCCTGCGCCGTAGGCACCGCCTGCGACGACGAACACGCCGACGCCGAGCAGCATCAGCTTGCTGCGGCCCTTCTTCTTCGGCTTGGCCGCCGCCTTGGGCGCGGCGGCCGGCTCGGGCTTGGGCGCCGCGGGCGCCGTCGGCCCGTCGGGGTGGGTGCCGAACGGGGCGTTCCCACCGCTCGGTACGACCGGGATGCCGCTGGTGACGGTGTGTCCGGAGACGTTGTCGGCGGCCGGGGAGCGGTAGCCGGACGTACCCGGTTCGGGGGCCGGCTTCTGCGGGGTGAGGATCGCGGTGTCGTCGCCGAAGCCCGCGCCGGGACCGCCTGCCGGGCCGCCGGGTGCGGTGCCGGGGCGCGGGGTGCCGAAGCCGGAGCCCGCGGGGCCGTCGAAGGGCTCGCCCGCGTCCATGCCGAGTCCGCCCGCCGACGGCACGAGGGTGCCGTCGCCGGTGACCGGGCCGCCGGTGGGACCGGCCGGGCCCTGCGGGCCGCCGGGGCCGCCGTGCCCGCCCGGGCCGTTGAAGCCGCTGGGGCCGCCGGGGCCGCCGTGTCCGCCCGCACCCGTGCCGGTGCCGAACGGGTCCTGGCCGGCCGCGCCGGTACCGGTGCCGAAAGGGTGCCGGCCGTTCGCGCCCGTGCCGGTGCCGAACGGGTCCTGGTCGCCCGCGCCCGTGTCCGGGCCGAACGGGTCCTGGCCGTTCGTGGTGCTGTCGCCGTAGCCGTCCTTGCCGCCGTTCTCCGAGAAGTACGGCAGTTCGTCCCGGCGGGGCTCGCCGGTGCCGGCGGAGCCGGGGCGGGAGCCGCCGCCCAGCGGACCCGCGGTCAGCGCCTCGGTCACGTCGAAGGAGCCGGTGCCGCCACCGTGCCCGGGGGCGACGGGGCCACCGGTGGCGCCGGGCAGGCCCTTGCCGTTCGTGCCGCCGGGCCGTGAGCCGCCCGGCACGCTCATGGAGCCGACCACACCGCCGGGCCGTCCTGCGCCCGGGCGGGCGCCGGTGCCACCGGCCGTGCCGGCACCCGGCGCGCCCGTGCGGGGGCCCGACACGCCGGAGGATGCGCCGGCGGCTGCGGAACCGCCGGGGATGCCCGCGCCGTTCGTGCCGCCGCCGCCCGGACCGCTCTTGGGGGCGGAGGACTTGCGGGGCGCGAACCAGTCGCTGGTCTTCTCCTCCTCCGGGGCCACGGGCTCGGCCGGGGCCTCGGCGGCTGCGCCGGCCGGCGGAGCGGCCGCGGGCTTCGGCTCGGCTGCGGGCTGCTCGTCCGCGGTGCCCTCGGCGTCCCCGACGGGCTTGCGCACGACGACCGGCGGGATGGGCCGGGACCCGGGGATGTTGATCCGGATCCGGGTCGTCAGCGTGGTCTCGGTCTTCTTCTCGCCCGAACGGCTCGCGTCCGCACCGTCATCGGAAGCCATGGGGGTCCCGTACGGCGGCGTGCCGGAGGGGTATGCGGCTCCGCCGCGCCCATGGGGCCCGGTGGACGGAGTGTCAGTTTCACGACTCAAGGCATGTTCTCCCAGTTGGCTCCGCCGCCCGTTACAACCTCACTGCGAGTGGGGGTCCCCCTGCCCGAGCTGTGTCGAGCGCTTGGGGGAGGCTCGGCGGCGCGCACCACCATACTGGCCGCCTCTGCCGCGTATCCCATGACCGCTGAGGAAACCCACACCGGACTCCCACGAGCGCCGCGTGGAGAAGTGGTACGTCACTTGCCAAGTCGGGCGGAGCCTCCTCCGGGTTGCCGCCCGGC
The DNA here is from genome assembly GCF_055566415.1 of Streptomyces sp. NPDC027663. Classification (NCBI taxonomy): domain Bacteria; kingdom Bacillati; phylum Actinomycetota; class Actinomycetes; order Kitasatosporales; family Streptomycetaceae; genus Streptomyces; species Streptomyces sp. NPDC027663. The sequence goes on from NZ_JBVHSK010000002.1 coordinate 329,356, forward strand.
GCCGACGGTGGCACAGATCACAGCCAGGGCCATGCCTCCGAGCAGGAAAAGGTAGGAACCGCCGCCGGCGCCGAACAGGAAGTCGCCCTCGGGACGCGCGGTGGTGAGCAGGATGACGGCGACGATCCAGCCGGCCGCCGGGGCGACCGCCCCGCTCCGGGTCGTGGTGGCGTAGGAACCGCCGAGGAACAGCGCGGCGGCGCCCGCGAGGGCGAGCAGCAGCCCACCCGGGAACCATGCGGCCTGCACCAGGGTCCCGGCCAGGCCCACGACCACGCCGAGCACGAACAGGCCGATGTGCGCGGCGGCCCGTCCGGCGGAGGGCGGGCGCAACGGCTGCGCGAGCATCGAGCCGTGTCCACCGTTGCTCATGACGCCTCCTCGGTGCCGGCGAACAGGTCGGTCTCCCCGCGCCGGCCCTGCCCGCGCACCAACTCGTAGTACTCGGTGGTGAACAGCGGCTGGGCGAGTTCGTTGGAGAGCGCGAAGTACGGCTCGGCGACCTCGATCTGGGTGGCGTGGGCGCGCATCGCGGCGGCCTTGGCGGCGGCGTACGCGGCGCCGTCGACGGTGGTGGTGATCCGCTCGTCGTCCACCACGCCGGGCACGTCGTCCACGACCGCACCCTTGTCGAACGGCAGTGCGGACAGCTCGTCCTGGAGGCGGGCGAAGGCAGCCTCGGCGACGGAGCGCGGGACGCGGTTCCAGTACACCTTGTCGATGCGGTGGCCCCGGTCGGCCGCCAGTTCGACGGCGCGCATGGCGACGCGGTGCGCCTGGATGTGGTCCGGGTGGCCGTAGCCGCCGTTGTCGTCGTACGTGACGAGGACCTGCGGACGGATCTCCAGGATCACCTCGGCGAGATGGCCGGCGGCGTCGTCCGGGTCGGCCTGCCAGAAGCAGGCGGGGTCGTCGTTGTCCGCGATGCCCATCATGCCGGAGTCGCCGTACCGGCCGGCACCGCCCAGCAGCCGGACGTCCGTGACGCCCAGTGCGCGCGCGGCTTCGACCAGCTCGCCGCGCCGGTGGGCGCCCAGCGCGGGGCCCGTCAGATGCCGCAGCTCCGGCGGGATGACCTCGCCGCGCTCCCCGAGGGTGCAGGTGACCAGGGTCACGTGGGCACCCTCGGCCGCGTACCTGGCCATGGTCGCGCCGTTGTTGATCGACTCGTCGTCCGGGTGCGCGTGCACCAGCAGCAGACGCCGGGCTGGCAGTTCCGTCATGGGACCACCCTACGAGGCCCCGCGCCGGTCCCCGCGACGGCGGCCGTCAGAACTTGATGCTGCCGATCATGCTGGCGACGTTGGTGGTCAGCTCGCTGATCGTGGGAGCGACGGTCGAGGAGGCGAGATAGAAGCCGAGCAGGATGCAGACGACCGCGTGGCCGCCCTTCAGCCCTGACTTCTTGACCAACAGGAAGACGATGATCGCCAGCAGCACCACCGCCGAAATCGAGAGTGCCACGGCGGCTCACCTCCAAAGATCCCAGGGACGCGGCGGGTGTAGAGCAACTCCATGCGGACGCCAGCAGGTTCATACCCACACAGCGGTAGTGATCATAACTATCCGTACTCGCGCATCGCTCGGCGCACGGCCGCACAAGGGGGCGCATGGCCAATATGGTCAGGGCATGAAGACCGAGGCTGACTCCTTCCCCCGTCGGCACGCCCGGACCCAGCGGTTCTCGCTCGGCGCGCCGCGTGCGTTCACCGTGGCACCCGACGGTTCGCGTGTCGCGTTCCTGCGTTCCGGCTCCGGCACCGACCGGGCCAACTCCCTGTGGGTCCTGGATCTCCCGGAGGGCACGGAGCGGCTCGCGGCCGATCCGCGGGCCCTTCTCCAGGGCGCCTCCGAAGAGCTGTCGGCTGAGGAGCGGGCGCGCCGGGAGCGCAGCCGCGAGGGGGGTGCCGGCGTCGTCGGATACGCCACCGACGGCGCCCTGGAGTTGGCGGCTTTCGCCTTGTCAGGGCGGCTTTTCACGGCCGAGCTGCAGGCCGGCACGGCGCGTGAACTCCCGGTCCCGGGCCCGGTGATCGACCCGCGGCCGTCCCCGGACGGCCGGCACGTCGCCTATGTCGCCCGGGGTGCGCTGCGGGTGGTGGGCGCCGAGGGCGAGGACGACCGGGCGCTGGCCGAGCCGGAGGCGGAGGACGTCTCCTACGGGCTCGCGGAGTTCGTCGCGGCCGAGGAGATGTCCCGTTCGCGGGGGTTCTGGTGGGCCCCGGAGTCGGACCGGCTGCTCGTGGCACGGGTGGACGACACGCCGGTACGGCGGTGGTGGATCGCGGATCCGGCCCACCCGGAGCGTGAGCCACTCAACATCCGGTACCCGGCGGCGGGTACGCCGAACGCGGACGTACGGCTGTTCGTGTGCGGCCTGGACGGGACGCGCACGGAGGTCGCCTGGGACCGCTCGCGCTATCCGTACCTGGCGCGTGTGCACTGGTCAGCGGGGGGCGCGCCGCTGCTCCTGGCGCAGGCGCGCGACCAGCGCAGCCAGCTGTTCCTGGCGGTGGATCCGGACACGGGTGCGACCCGGATGGTGCACGCCGATGAAGATCCAACTTGGCTTGAACTGTTCGCTGGAGTGCCCTGCTGGAGCCCGTCCGGGCATCTTGTCCGGATTGCGGACGAGGGCGGGGCGCGGGTGCTCGCGGTCGGTGAACGGCCCTTGACCAGCGGCCAGTTGCACATCCGTGCGGTTCTGGACGTGGGTGCGGAGGACGTACTCGTTTCCGCCTCCGCCGGCACGGAGGCGGAGGCGCCGGAAATCGGCGAAGTCCATGTGTACCGAGTGAACGAGCTGGGCGTGGAGCGCGTGTCGCAGGAGCCCGGTGTGCATACGGCGGTGCGGGCGGGGAACGTGACCGTTCTCGTGTCCGCCGCGCTGGACCGGCCGGGCGCCCGGGTCCAGGTGCTGTGTGACGGAAAACCGGCGGCGACTGTCCGGTCGTACGCTGAAGATCCCGGTATGTCCCCACGGGTGACCCTCACCGAGGGGGGCGCACGGCGAATCCCGTGCGCCGTGCTTATGCCACGGGACTACCACGACGACACCCCCTTGCCGGTTCTCCTGGACCCCTACGGCGGCCCGCACGGCCAGCGGGTGGCCGCCGCGCACAACGCCCACCTCACCTCGCAGTGGTTCGCGGACCAGGGCTTCGCGGTCGTCGTCGCCGACGGCCGGGGCACTCCGGGACGCTCGCCGGCCTGGGAGAAGGCGGTCCGGGACGACCTGGCCGCCGTCGTGCTCCAGGACCAGGTCGACGCGCTGCACGCGCTCGCCGAACGATTCCCGCTGGACCTGGGCCGGGTGGCGATCCGGGGCTGGTCCTTCGGCGGCTACCTCGCGGCACTGGCGGTGCTGCGCCGGCCGGACGTCTTCCACGCGGCGGTGGTCGGCGCCCCCGTCACCGACCTGCGGCTGTACGACACCCACTACCAGGAGCGCTACCTCGGCGACCCGAACGAGCAGCCGGACGTCTACCGCCGGAATTCACTGATCGACGACGCCGGTGTGGTCGACGCGGCCGAGCCGCACCGCCCCATGATGATCATCCACGGTCTGGCGGACGACAACGTGGTCGTGGCCCACTCCCTGCGCCTGTCCTCCGCCCTGCTGGCCGCGGGCCGCCCGCACGAGGTGCTGCCCCTGTCCGGCGTGACGCACATGACCCCGCAGGAGACGGTCGCGGAGAACCTGCTCCGCCTCCAGCTGGACTTCCTCCGGCGCTCCCTGCCCCGGCCCGACGACCGGGCGTGAAGTGCGTTAACACGCGGGCAACCGCATGGAAGCGGCACCGATATACGGACACGGGAGTCTGAACACCGTACGGCCGTGCGGGTGCCGTGAGCGGGCCGGGGTGCGCCATGTCACCCCGGCCCGTTGCCCTTCTCCGGCGGTACGGCACCCGGCCCGCCGCCCTCGGCGCCCGGCTGCGCCGGCCGTTCGGTCCCCGGCCCCGAGGGCCCGGCCACCACGGCCTCCTCCGCGAAGTGGCACGCCGAGGCGTGGGCCGCGGGCCCGGACGTGCCCCGGAAGACCTCGGGGACGGCGAGCGCAGGCACCTCCCGGGCGCAGCGTTCCTGTGCCTTCCAGCAGCGGGTGCGGAACCGGCAGCCGGACGGGATGTTCGTCGGCGAGGGCACGTCACCCGTGAGGATGATCCGCCGGCGTCGTTCGCGGGCCTCGGGGTCGGGCACGGGCACGGCGGACAGCAGGGCCTGGGTGTAGGGATGGGTCGGGTGGTCGTAGATCTCGGTGTCCCGCCCGGTCTCCACGATCCGGCCCAGGTACATCACCCCGACCCGGTCCGAGATGTGCCGCACGATCGAGAGATCGTGCGCGATGAAGACGTAGGAGAGGTCGAACGCCGACTGGAGCCGGTCCAGGAGGTTGAGCACCTGGGCCTGGACCGAGACGTCCAGTGCGGACACCGGCTCGTCGGCTACGACGATTTCGGGGCGCAGCGCCAACGCGCGGGCGATGCCGATGCGTTGGCGCTGGCCGCCGGAGAACTGGTGCGGATAACGGTTGATGTACTCGGGGTTGAGTCCGACGACGTCCAGCAGTTCCCGGACCCTGCGCCGCCGGTCGCCCTTCGGGGCGGCCTCGGGGTGGATCTCGTAGGGCTCGCCGATGATGTCGCCGACCGTCATCCGGGGGTTGAGCGAGGTGTACGGGTCCTGGAAGACCATCTGGACGTTGCGGCGGACCGCCTTCAGCGCACGGCCGCTCAGGCTGGTGACGTCCTCACCCTTGTACGCGATCGAACCGGCCGTCGGCCGCTCGAGATGGACCAGCATCCTGGCGACCGTGGACTTGCCGCAACCGGACTCCCCGACGATGCCGAGGGTCTCTCCTTTGCCGAGCGTGAAGTCGACACCGTCAACAGCCTTGACCGCACCGACCTGCTTCCTGATCAAGATGCCCTGGGTCAGCGGATAGTGCTTGACCAGTCCACTCACTTCCAGGATCGGATCAATCATTGCGGCCATGGAGGCACTCCCTCCAGAAGTGGCAGGCACTGCTCCGACGTTGATCAACCTCGTACAGCGGTGGTTCGTCCGTGCGGCACACGTCGCGGGCCATCGGGCAGCGCGGGTTGAAGGAGCACCCCGGCGGGACGGCCAAGAGGCTGGGCGGCAGTCCCTCGATGGCGTAGAGCTCCCGGCCCTTCTGGTCCAGACGCGGGATGGAGTCGAGCAGGCCGCGTGTGTAGGGGTGCGCGGGCGCCTTGTAGATGTCGTGGACCGGGGCCGACTCGACGATCCGCCCCGCGTACATCACGGCGATCTTGTCGGCCACGTCCGCGACGACACCGAGGTCGTGCGTGATCAGGATCAGCCCCATGCGGTACTCGCGCTGCAACTCCGCGAGCAGGTCCATGACCTGTGCCTGCACGGTGACGTCCAGGGCGGTGGTCGGCTCGTCGGCGATGACGAGCGCCGGCTCCAGGGCCAGCGCCATGGCGATCATGATGCGCTGGCGCATGCCGCCGGAGAACTGGTGGGGATAGTCCCGCACCCGCTGCGCCGCGCCCGGGATGCGCACCCGGTCCATCAGCTCGACGGCCCTGGCCCGCGCGTCCTTCCTGGACATCCCGCGGTGCACGACGAACATCTCGCCGAGCTGGTCGCCCACGGACAGCACCGGGTTGAGGGCCGACAGTGCGTCCTGGAAGATCATCGCCATCCCGGCGCCCCGGATCCGCCTGCGCTCCTCCCCCTTCAGCTTCAGCAGGTCCTGCCCACGGAACAGGACCTGCCCGCCGGTGATCCGCCCCGGCGGCACGTCCAGGATGCCCATCACGGCCTGCGCGGTGACGGACTTGCCCGACCCTGACTCGCCGAGCACGGCCAGGGTCTCCCCCGCCTCCACGCCGTAGCTGACGCCGTTGACGGCGTGGGCGATCCCGTCCCGGGTCCGGAACTCCACGTGCAGGTCGCGCACTTCGAGCAGCACGGCGCCCTCACCTCAGCTTCGGATCGAGGGCGTCGCGCACCGCGTCGCCGAGCATGATGAAGGCCAGCACGGTGACCGCCAGCGCGCCCGAGGGCCACAGCAGGGCGTGCGGGGCGTTGCGGATGTAGGGGGAGGCGGCGGAGATGTCGATGCCCCAGGAGATGCTCGGCGGTTTGAGGCCGACGCCCAGGTAGGAGAGCGTCGCTTCCAGGGCGATGTAGGTGCCGAGGGCGATGGTCGCGACGACGATGACCGGGGCCACGGCGTTGGGCGCGATGTGCCGCAGCAGGATCCGGGTGTCGGAGGCGCCCAGGGCGCGGGCCGCCTGGACGTAGTCGTTCTGCTTGACGGTGATGACCGAGCCGCGCGCGATCCGGGAGATCTGCGGCCAGCCGAGCAGGACGATGAACCCGACGACCGGCCAGACCGTATTGCTGGTCACGACGGAGAGGAGGACGAGACCGCCGAGGAGGACCGGGATGGCGAAGAAGACGTCGGTGAGCCGGGACAGCACCGAGTCCCAGAGGCCACCGAAGTAGCCGGCGAGCCCGCCGAGCACCGACCCGGTCAGGGCCACCCCGAGCGTGGCGCACAGGCCGACCGTGACGGACGTACGGGCGCCGTAGACGGTGCGCGTGTAGACGTCGCAGCCCTGTCCGTCGTAGCCGAAGGGATGGCCGGGCCGCGCACCGTCCTGGGCCTTGGCGAGGTCGCAGCTCAGGGGGTCGCCGGAGGCGATCATCGAGGGCCACAGGGAGATGAGGACCAGGAAGACGATGACCAGGGCCGAGACGAGGAAGACCGGGTTGCGGCGCAGGTCCCGCCAGGCGTCGGACCGGAGAGAGCGCGGTCTGCCGGCCGGGCCGGGTCCGGCGGGGCCGCCCGGCGTCCGGTCCAGCGTGGCCGCCTCGCTCGTGCCGAGGTCCATGGTGGCGCCCATGCCCGTGCCGGCGATCGCGCGCTCGGGCTCGTACGGCTGGTCAGGCATAGCGGATCCTCGGGTCGAGTACGGCGTACAGAAGGTCGACGAGGAGGTTGGCGGCCAGGAAGACGAGGACGAGCACGGTCACGAAGCCGACGACCGTCTGGCTGTTCTGCCGCAGGATGCCCTGGTAGAGCTGGTAGCCGACGCCGTGGATGTTGAAGATCCGCTCGGTGACGATGGCGCCGCCCATCAGCGCGCCGATGTCGAAGCCGATGAACGTGACCACGGGGATCAGGGAGTTGCGCAGCAGGTGCCGGGTGATGACCCGGTGCCGGGGCAGGCCCTTGGCGATGGCCGTGCGGACGTAGTCGGACCGCTTGTTCTCGGCGATGGAGGTGCGGGTCAGCCGGGTGACGTAGGCGAGCGAGACGGCAGCGAGCACCAGTCCCGGCACGATCAGCTCGCCGAAGCCGGCGGCCGGGGAGACGGAGGGTCTGATCCAGGCCCATTCGACGCCGAGGAGCAGTTGCAGCACCAGGCCGCTGACGAAGGTGGGGACGGAGATCACCATCAGGGTCAGCAGCAGCACGGTGGTGTCGACGGGCCGGCCGCGGTGCAGGCCGGTGAGCACGCCCAGGGTGATGCCGACGACGATCTCGAACAGGATGGCCACGACGGTCAGCCGGATGGTGACGGGGAACGCCGCGGCCATCAGTTCGGTGACCGGCTGGCCGTTGAACGCCGTACCGAAGTCCCCGGTGAAGACGTTCCGCATGTACGTGAGGTACTGCTGCCACAGCGGCCGGTCCAGGCCGAACTCCCGCCTCAGCTGGGCGGCGGTCGCCGGGTCGCACTGCCGGTCGCCGCACAGGCCCGCGACGGGGTCGCCCATCACGTTCACCATGAGGAAGATCAGCAGGGTGGAGCCGATGAACACCGGCACCATCTGCAGCAGTCGCCGGACGACGTAGCGCCCCATGCCGGCTCAGCTGACCTTGATCTCGTTGTAGACCGGGACGCTGAAGGGGTTGAGCGCCACGTCGGAGAGCCGCTGGGAGTAGCCGGCGCTGCCGTTCTGGTACCAGAGCGGGATGGCCGCCATGTTGTCCCGGACCACCTCCTCGGCCTGCTGGAAGGTGGCGACCGCCTTGGCGGTGCCGGGCTCCGCGTTGGCCTGGTCGACGAGCCTGTCGAAGGCCCGGTTCGACCACTTGCCGTCGTTGGAGGAGGCGTCGGTGTAGTAGAGCGGCTGCAGGAAGTTCTGGATCAGCGGGTAGTCCATCTGCCAGCCGGCCCGGAACGGCCCGTTCATCTTGTGCCGCCCGATCCGGTTCCGGAAGTCGGCGAAGGTGCCGACGGGGTTGCCGACGCAGGCCTTGCTGTTGTCCAGGGCGTTGTTGATGGAGTTGCACACGGCGTCCACCCACTCCTTGTGCGAGCCCGAGTCCGCGTTGTACGAGATCGTGAACCGGCCGCCGGGGATCCCGCCGCCCTCCTCGATCAGCTGCTTCGCCCGGGCGGGGTCGTAGTCGCAGGCCGCGCCGCACAGACCCGCCCGGAAGCCGCCGGCGGTGCCGAGGACGGGCGAGGTCCAGTCGGTGGCGGGGGTGCGGGTCCGGCGGAAGATCTTGTCGGTGATCTGCTTCCGGTCGATCGCCATGGACAGCCCGGTGCGGACCTTCTGCGAACCCGGTCCGTTCCAGGCCTTGTCGTAGTAGGGGAACGCGAGGGTCTGGATGATGCCGGCCGGAGTGTTGATGTAACGGTCCTCCAGGTCGGTCCTGACGTTCTTCAGCTGGGCGGCGGGCACGTCGTCGAGGAGGTCGAGGTTGCCGGCCATCAGATCGGTGTAGGCGGTGTTGAAGTCGGTGTAGACCACGAGCATCACGCCGCCGTTGCGGGCCTTGTCAGGTCCGGGGTAGCCGTCCCACTTCTTCAGGGACATCTGTGAGCCCACCGTGTAGGACCCGATGGTGTAGGGCCCGTTGCCGACCGGCCTCTTCAGCCAGGCCGCGTGGTCGGTGAAGAAGGCGCGGGGCAGCGGGACGAAGGCGTTGTACCCGAGGGTGGCGGGGAAGCTCGAGAAGCTCTGGTTCAGCCGGACGGTGAAGGTGCGGGCGTCGATCACCTCGAGTCCCGAGAGCGTGTCGGCGCTCTGCCGGCCGCTGCTGGGGTGGATCTTGTCGAAGCCGTCGATGTAGCCGAAGAAGTAGGCGTTCTTCTGGTTGTTCCTGAGGCTCGCCCCGTAGTTCCAGGCGTCCACGAAGGAGCGGGCGGTCACCTTCTCGCCGTTGGAGAAGGTCCAGCCGGACTTGAGGCGGACGGTGAAGTTCCGCGAGTCCCGGGTGGTGATGGACTCGGCCAGCATGTTCTCGGCCCTGCCGGTCTTCGCGTTGTACCTCTTCAGGCCCCGGAAGACCATGTCGAGCACCTTGCCGCCCTGGACCTCGTTGGTGTCGGCCGGCTCCAGCGGGTTCTGCGGGTCGGTCCAGGAGGCGCTGAACACCGCGCCGCTGTACCCGCCACCCGGTCCGCCGCCGCATCCGGTGGCGGCGAGCGCCACCGCCACCGCGCAGGCGGCCCCTCGGGCGTGCGCGATGCGACGCATGGGCGGGCCTCCTCATGACCGCGACACCGATACCGGTCAATATCGGCTCATAAGACATGTATCGCATGACCTCTGTCCGATTGACCGACCTTTAGGCGGACACGTCATCCGAATGCAGGCACGCTCCGCCCACCGTCCTGATGATCTTGGATGTGGAGCGCAATAGATCTTCATGCAACGATGCTGAAACGTTGGATTGCGACGTTCCGATGTACGCATTTCGACACTCCACCGTCCGCATATCGAACTCCTTGCCCGTTTAGTCCGTTTGGCCCGATGTGAAGCACGGATTGATTACGGCGTGCTACCCGCGTAGCTACGGAATGATCAAGTACGGGCAAAGAAGGTAAAGAGAAACCCAAGCCGACCGAGAATTTATTGACCTTGAATGAATTGCGTTGAAAAAGTCCGGCGTAGCCCGTAGGGGAGCGCCCTGCGGAGTCATCAGACCCTCCCTTGGGCCAGGAGCACCATGACCCCCCCAACTCCATCTGCGGCTGCCCCGCTTGAGGTGACCGACGAGACCGTCACGAAGTCGATCACTTCGGACGGTTCGAAGGGCAGCGAAGGCCGCTCTCCGGGACGGCTTGCCTGGAAGCGCTTCAAGCGCGACAAGACGGGCGTCATATCCGCGTACGTCGTGATCTTCTTCTTCGTGATAGCGATCGCGGCGCCACTGATAGCGAAGCTGTACGGCAAGGACCCGTACACCACCTACGCGAGCGCGCGACCCGAGTTGCTCAACGCCTTCTCGTACCCGGCCGGCCCCAACGGCGGCATGAGTTCGGAGTTCTGGTTCGGCATCGAGCCGCAGCTGGGTCGGGACGTCTTCACGTTCCTGCTGTACGGCATCCGCAACTCGCTGGGCATCGCCCTCGCCGCCACCGTGCTCACGGTGATCCTCGGTGTGGTGATCGGAGTCACGGCGGGCTACCTCGGCGGCAAGACGGACTACCTCGTAGGCCGGGTCATCGACATCCTGCTGTCGTTCCCGTCCACGCTGTTCTTCATCGCCTTCATGCCGGTCGTCTACGCCCTCTTCATCGCCGACGACGAGAACATCCCGGCATCACTGCGAGCCGTCGCGCTGATCGTGGTCCTCTCCTTCTTCGGCTGGGCGTCCATCGCCCGTCTGCTCCGCGGACAGGTACTGGCCCTGCGAGAGCGGGAGTTCGTCGAGGCGGCGAAGGTGACCGGTGCCTCTCCGATGCGCATCGTGTTCAAAGAACTGCTGCCCAACCTGTGGACGCCGATCATCATCCAGTCCACCCTGATGCTGCCCGCTTATGTCACGGCCGAGGCGGGGCTGGCCTTCCTGGGCGTCGGCATGATCGACCCCACCCCGGACTGGGGCGTCATGATCGGCCGCGGCGCCCAGTTCTACACCGAGGACCTCACCTTCATGCTCTTCCCGGGCCTGTCCATGGTGATCTTCGTCCTCGCCTTCAACCTCCTCGGTGACTCGGTGCGCGACGCGCTCGACCCGAAGTCCAAGCGCTAGTCCACGTTCCACCCCCGGCCCGGTTCGACGTCGACCGGCTGGTCCCGTCTGTTCCGATCGACACAAGGCAGGCTCAGCATGTCCTTTTCCCGTAGAAACTTCCTGATCGCCACCGGTGTGGCGGCGGCCTCGACCTCCGTGCTGAGCGCCTGCAGCAGCGGCAGCGGCAGCGGCACGAAGGACAACGTCCCCTCGGTCAGCGGCAGCAAGAAGACCAAGATCGACGTCGGCACCAAGGCCGACTCGACCGGTCCGGCGGCCGAGGTTCCGGGCGCCACCAAGGGCGGGACCATCTACTCGCTCGACCAGTTCGACATGGACCACCTGGACCCGGCCCAGATCTACTCCTCGACCGAGGGCGCGATCACGGTCCCGATCCTGCGCGGTCTGACCGGCTACAAGCTCGACGACAAGGGCGGCGCCGTCCTCGTCGGTGACCTCGCCACCGACGCCGGCACCATGAAGGACGGCGGCAAGACCTGGTCCTTCACCCTGAAGGACGGTCTGAAGTGGGAGGACGGCAAGGACGTCTCCATGGACGACGTCCGCCACACCTTCGAGCGCCTCTTCGCCGACTTCGTCACCGAGGGTCCGCGCCACGTCCAGAACTTCCTGGAGGGCACGAAGGGCTACAAGGGCCCCTACGGCGGCAAGCACCTCGACTCCGTCGAGATCTCCGGCAAGACCGTCACCTTCCGCCTGAACCAGCCGCGCGGTGACTTCAACTACACGCTCGCCATGCGTGGCTACGCCCTGGTGTCGAAGAAGCACGACACCAAGGAGAAGTACGACAAGCGTCCGTTCTCCTGCGCCCCGTACAAGATCGACAGCCGTCAGCCGGGCAAGTCGATGACCTACGTGCGCAACGAGCACTGGGACCCGAAGACGGACTCGATCCGCAACGCCTACCCGGACAAGTACGTCTTCCAGTTCGGCTTCCAGAACCTGGCGTCCACCGACCGTTACATCTCGGACCGTGGCAACGACCAGTACACGATGTCGATCTTCAACGAGGTCGCCCCCGAGCGCGTCGCCCAGGTGCTCACCAACCCGAAGCTGAAGGCGCGCGTCCTCACCGAGGTCGACACGGTCACCTACTACTGGCCGATCAACACCAGCCGGATCAAGGACGTCAAGGTCCGCCAGGCCATCAACTACGCCTGGCCGCAGCAGCAGCTGCAGACCATCCGCGGTGGCAAGTCCACCAGCGAGACGGCCACCACCATCCTCAGCCCGGTGACCCCCGGCTACCAGAAGTTCGACCTGTACGGCAAGACCACCAAGCCGAACGGCGACCCGCAGAAGGCCAAGGCCCTGCTGAAGGAGGCCGGCAAGGTCGGCCAGAAGCTGGTCATCGCCTACCAGCAGTCGGACAACTCGGTGAAGCAGGCCGTCGCGATCAAGAACGCGCTGGAGGCCGCCGGCTTCGAGGTCGTCAACAAGCAGGTCGACAAGTCGACCTTCTACACCCAGATCAGCAAGCTCGACAACGGTTACGACATGTTCGCCGCCGGCTGGAGCCCGGACTGGCCCGCCGGTTACTCGGTGTTCTACCCGTGCTGGCACGGCAGCCAGATCATCGACGGCGGTCAGAACTGGTCGCAGCTCAACGACACCAGCGTCAACAAGGCCATCGACGCGGCCTCGAAGATCACCGACCAGGAGCAGGCCAACAAGGCCTGGGGCGACATCGACCGCCAGATCATGGAGCTGGGCGCCTGCGTCCCGGACTACCACTCCATCCGCAACTGGATGTACGGATCCAAGGTCGGCAACGTCATCTACGACGCCGGCAACACCTGCGTCGCGCTCTGCAAGCTGTACGCCAAGAAGTAAGCGTTCGACCCACCGGGGGCGGCCATGACCTGGCCGCCCCCTCCGGCCCACCCCTCACCCCGGCGACGGCGCCCCGTCCGGAAAGTCACGCCCCATGTTCCGCTTCCTTGTCCGCCGAACCCTCGGCGCGCTGGTCATCATGCTGATCATCAGCGCTGTCACATTCTGGCTCTTCTATGCCATCCCGCGTGACCCCGCCATGATGTCCTGCGGCAAGAACTGCACCAAGCCCATGCTCGAACAGGTGCGGCACAACCTGGGCATCGACCACCCGCTCCCGGTCCAGTACTGGGAGTGGCTCAAGGGCATCTTCGTCGGGCGGGACTACCCGGGCTTCGGGCACTGCAACGCGCCGTGCCTCGGCTACTCCTTCGCCAACCGCGAGCCCGTCCTCGGCACCATCCTCGACCGGCTCCCGCTCACCCTGTCGCTCGCCTTCGGCTCCGCCGTCGTCTTCATCACCGGTGGTGTCGGCGCGGGCATGATCGCCGCCGTCAAGCAGGGCAAGTGGCAGGACAAGGCGGCTAGTTCCGCCTCGCTCATCGCCTCCTCGATGCAGATCTACTTCGTCGGCTACATCGCGATGTACTTCCTGGTCGGGAAGTTCGACATCCTCGACAACCCGTCGTACACCCCGATCAGCGAAAACCCGGGCGCCTGGTTCTCCGGCCTGTTGCTGCCCTGGCTGGTGCTTGCCCTGATCTGGACCGCGAACTACACCCGTATGACGCGCTCTCAGTTGGTCGAGACGCTCAACGAGGACTACGTCCGCACCGCCCGCGCCAAGGGTCTGTCCCGCCGCAACGTCTTCTTCCGGTTCGCCTGGCGCGGCGCCATGGGACCGATCGTCACCATCTTCGGCATCGACCTCGCCACCCTCATCGGCGGCGCGATCATCACCGAGACCGTCTTCAGCCTCCAGGGCGTGGGCCGGCTCGCCGTCGACTCCGTGGACAAGAGTGATCTGCCCATGCTGCTCGGCGTGACCGTGCTGTCGGCCGGCGCGATCGTGATCATCAACATCGTCGTCGACGCCATCTACGCCGCCATCGACCCGCGGATCCGGCTCGCCTGACCTCCGCCCCCGCCGCCCCCTTCCCACCCGCCCCACCCGGCGACCCTCGCATCACCCCCCAGGAGCGTCCCCGTGACGAGCACCGATCAGCAGCCGTTCCTCTCCATCAGGGACCTCAAGGTCCACTTCTCCACCGAGGACGGCATCGTCAAGGCCGTCGACGGACTCAGCTTCGACCTCGCCAAGGGCCAGACCCTCGGCATCGTCGGCGAGTCGGGCTCCGGCAAGTCCGTCACCAACCTGACGATCCTGGGCCTCCACGACCGCGACCGCACCGCGATCGAGGGTGAGATCCTGCTGGACGGTCAGGAGCTGCTCACCGCCTCCGAGAGGCAGCTGGAGCAGCTGCGCGGCAACAAGATGTCCATGATCTTCCAGGACGCGCTGGCCTCGCTCTCGCCGTACCACAGCATCGGCACCCAGATCGGTGAGACCTACCGCAAGCACACGGGCTGCTCCAAGTCCGAGGCGCGCAAGCGGGCGATCGAGATGCTGCGCCGGGTCGGCATCCCGCAGCCGGACATGCGGGTGGACGACTACCCGCACCAGTTCTCGGGCGGTATGCGCCAGCGCGCGATGATCGCCATGGCGCTGGTCTGCGACCCCGAGCTGCTGATCGCCGACGAGCCGACCACCGCGCTCGACGTGACGGTCCAGGCCCAGATCATGGACCTGCTCAAGGACCTCCAGCAGGAGTTCGGCACCGCGATCATCTTCATCACCCACGACCTCGGCGTCATCGCCGACATCGCCGACGACGTGCTGGTGATGTACGGCGGCCGGTGCGTGGAGCGCGGTACCAAGCAGGAGGTGCTGCGCGACCCGCAGCACCCCTACACCCTGGGCCTGATGAGTTCGATGCCGAGCCTGCACGGGCCGGTGGACGTGCCGCTGACGCCGATCCCCGGTTCGCCGCCCTCGCTGCTCAACCCGCCGTCGGGCTGCCGCTTCCACCCGCGCTGCACCTTCGCCGAGAAGGTCGCCGGCGGGCTGTGCTCCGGTGAGCGCCCGGCGCTCGAGGTGGTCGGCGGCCGCGGCTCGGCCTGCCACCTCACCGAGGAGCAGAAGCAGGAACTCTTCCCCGACTTCGCCGGATCCCGGCACAACTGACGGACACGAGACGGGACTTCACGACCATGAGCAACACGAACCCCCTCCTGGACGTCTCCGGACTGACGAAGCACTTCCCGATCAAGGGCGGCTTCCCGATCCGCCGTACGGTCGGCGCGGTACAGGCCGTGGACGGACTGGACTTCCAGGTGGCCGAGGGCGAGAGCCTGGGCCTGGTCGGCGAGTCGGGCTGCGGCAAGTCGACCACGGGCCGGCTGATCACGCGTCTGATGGAGCCGACCAGCGGAAGGATCACCTACCGCGGGCAGGACATCACGCACGCGGGCCGCAAGGCGCTCGCGCCGATCCGGTCCGAGATCCAGATGATCTTCCAGGACCCGTACGCCTCGCTGAACCCGCGGCAGACGGTCGGCAAGATCATCTCGGGCCCGATGGAGATCAACGACATCAACCCGGCCGGGGGCCGCGAGAAGCGCGTCCGCGAGCTGCTGGAGATCGTCGGCCTGAACCCCGAGCACTACAACCGCTTCCCGCACGAGTTCTCCGGCGGCCAGCGTCAGCGCATCGGTGTCGCCCGCGCGCTTGCCCTGGAACCGAAGCTGATCGTCGCCGACGAGCCGGTCTCGGCCCTGGACGTCTCCATCCAGGCCCAGGTGGTCAACCTGCTGCAGAAGGTGCAGCGGGAACTCGGCATCGCCTTCGTCTTCATCGCCCACGACCTGGCCGTCGTGCGGCACTTCTCACAGCGCGTCGCGGTCATGTACCTGGGTAAGATCGTCGAGATCGCCGACCGCGAGGACCTGTACGGCAACCCGCGCCACCCGTACACGAGGGCCCTGCTGTCCGCCGTGCCCGAGGCAACGGTGGACGAGGAGCCCCGGGAGCGCATCCGCCTGACCGGGGACGTGCCGTCGCCGATCAACCCGCCGTCCGGCTGCCGGTTCCGCACCCGGTGCTGGAAGGCGACCGAGAAGTGCGCGACGGAGGCACCGCCGCTGGTCCAGGTGGAGGGCAACAAGCCCGGCCACCTGACGGCCTGCCACTACCCGGAGACGGCCGACACCGTCCCCGCGCCGCGCCTCTCCAAGGACCCCGAGGCGGCGGCCTGACACACCCCTTTCCGTCAGCCGCCCCCTTGCGGAACGGACCTTCACCGGCCCATTGACCCGAGCCCATGAATGTTCCGTTCCAGGGGAAGAGGGCCCGCGCCTCCCCAGGTACGGGCCCTCTTCGGCATACCGGAGCCGGCCAGGCGGCCGTGCCGGCCCGAGGACTCGGCTCGGCCCGAGGACTCGGCTCGGCCCGAGGACTCGGCTCGGCCCGAGGACTCGGCTCGGCCCGAGGACTCGGCTCGGCCCGAGGATGTCGACAAGTGCCCTGTTCCTGACGCGTCGTTCAGCATCGTGTGACACACTGCCGCGGTGGTGGATCACGTCTTTGCCGATCTCTCGCTCGCCGGGCTGTACGACAGCCTCAATCCCTGGGGACCGGGTGACGACTTCTACCTCGGTCTGGTGCAGGAGGCCCCGGCCGTGCTGGACGTCGGCTGCGGTACTGGGCAGTTGCTGCGACGGGCCCGGGCCGGGGGGCATCCGGGCCGGCTGACGGGACTCGATCCGGCCGCCGCGATGCTCGTACAGGCCCGGCGGAACCGTCCGGACGTCGAGTGGGTGCTCGGGGACACCCGGGTGCGGTTGTGGGACGGCGAGTTCGACCTCGTCGTCATGACGGGGCACGCCTTCCAGGCACTGGTGACCGACGAGGAGATCCGCAGCTGTCTGCGAGGAGTCCGCGCGGCCCTCGCCGACGGCGGGCGGTTCGTGTTCGAGACGCGTAATCCGGGCGCCCGCGCCTGGGAGCGGTGGACCCCGGACCGGGTCCGCGAGGTCACCGCCGCCGACGGCACCCCCGTACAGGTCCGGCACGAGGTTCAGGGCGGCGGACTGCGCCGGGGCCGGGTGCACTTCACCGAGACCTACGCCGGCCCCCACTGGCCCACCCCGCGGGTCGGCCGCAGCGTCCTCCGCTTCCTGGACGCGGGCCCTCTGCGGGACTTCCTCACGGAGGCGGGCCTGACGGTGATCGAGCAGTACGGGGACTGGGACCGGGGACCGCTCACCGCGACCGCCCCGGAGATCATCACCGTGGCCCGCCGGTCCTAGGTCGTCTCCGGCGGTTCAAGGCTTCGTACTCCGGCAAATCGGGCTTGTCGCGAGCCGGAGGTTCATCGCGCCGGCCGTGATTGTGATCATGAACGTGATCACTGGTTGCCGTGTGCCCTCTGCCAGTAGGTTTCCGGGAGACCCACCCGGTCGGCTGACCACCGACGGCGGGTGCGGCTCAGGGGGGCAGGGGACCGACACGTGAAGACGACCGTTTCGCGCTGCCGCCTGCCCGTGTGGCTGCTCCCCGTGCCCTGGACGCTCGCTCTCGGGCTCTGGGGACTGACCCGGGAGCACAGTCTGTGGCGGGACGAGGCCGCGACCTGGATGGCGGCCGGGCGGTCCGTACCCGACATGTGCCGTCTGCTGGAGCAGATGGACGTCGTGCACGGGCTCTACTACCTGCTGATGCACGGGCTGTTCACCTGTTTCGGGCCGGGCATCATCACGCTGCGGCTGCCTTCCGTCCTGGCCATGACGGTGGCCGCGTGCTGTGTGACGGCCGTCGGCGCCCGGCTGACCGGGGCCCGGGCGGGCGTGGCGGGAGGGCTGGCGTTCGGACTGCTTCCCTCCGTGCAGTTCCATCTCCAGGACGGCCGCCCGTACGCGCTGGTGACCGCGGGATGCGCGATCTCGACACTGCTGCTGGTGGACCTGCTCCAGGGCCGCGGTCGCGCCCCCCGCTGGGTGGCGTACGGCAGCACGGTCCTGGTGTGCGCGCTGCTGAACTGGCTGTCACTGCTGATCCTCCCCGCCCACCTGGTGACTTTGGTGTGGACGAAGGCCGGACGGCGCACCTGGGGGTGCTGGGCGGCGGCCGCGACGGCGGCGGTCACCGCGGCACTTCCGCTGATTCTGTTCAGCCGGACTCAGCGCGCCCAGGTGGCGTGGATACCGCCGCTGACCTGGCACACGGTGATCGGCCCCGCGGTTCTGCTGGCGCTCGGCGGTCTCGGTGCGCTGCTGGACCGGCCGCGGGCGGGCCGGCTGTCGGCGGCAGCGGTCGGGCTGCCCCTGCTGGCGGTGCCGCAACTCGGCCTCATCGGGGTCTCCCTGAGCACATCCCTCTACCAGGACCGCTACATCCTGTTCAGCATGCTGGGCCTGGCCCTGCTGATCGGCGCGGTGCTCGACGCCGGAGTGCGGGCGGCCGCCCCCCGGTTCCCGCGGGCGGCGCCGTGGCTCGTTCCGGTGGCGACCGCCGTGGCGGTGGCGGCCCTGCTGCCGCAGACTCTGGAGAAGCGGTCCCCGGCCAGTCGCGTGGACGACGTCCTCGCGGTGGCCGATGACGTGCGGAAACTGAAGAGGACCGGGGACGCGGTGGTCTTCATACCGGCGGACCGGCGTGACACCGCGCTGGTCTCCCCCGACGCCTTCGCCGGCCTGCGCGACGTCGCTCTCGTGCAGAGCGCCGTGGAGTCCGGGAACCTGAAGGGCGTGGAGTCGGGCCCGCGGCGGATACGGGCCGAGATGCTGACGCACCGGCGCATCCTGCTGGTCACCGACGCGCCGGAGGTGGCCCCGGCGGTGTCGGCGGAGCGGGACAGGACGAAGGCGGCGGTACTGCGGAGACACTTCGCGGTGGTGGCGGACGAGCAGGTCCGCGGCCGGCGGGTGACGGTGTACGAGCGGCGCCGGTGACCACGACTCGCCCGGCAACACCGGGCAGCAGCCGGGCCACGACTCGCCCGACAACACCGGGCAGCAGCCGGGCCACGACTCGCCCGACAGCACCAGGCGCCGGCCGCGCCACGCATCCCCCGGCAACACCGGGCAGCGGCCGGGCCACGTCGACCGTGGCCCGGCCGGCCGGGTCACGGCTGGTCCGTCGTGCCCTCCTCCAGCGCCGCGAGCGCCGGGTCCAGGACGATGTCCTCGGCGCGGGCCTCGGTGGTCGGGTCCTCCGGGAAGTGGCAGGCCGTCAGGTGGCCCTCGCTGTTGCCGGTGAGCCGGCTCAGCGGGGGTTCCTCGGCCGCACACTTGTCCTGCGCCTTCCAGCAGCGGGTACGGAAACGGCAGCCGGAGGGCGGAGAGATGGGGGACGGTACGTCACCCGCGAGGCGGATGCGCTCACGTGCGGGCACGTCGTCGGCCGCGAGGTTCACCTCGGGTACGGCGGACAGCAGGGCGTGGGTGTAGGGGTGCCGCGGGCGGGTGTAGATGGAGACGCGGTCGCCCACCTCGATGATCTTGCCGAGGTACATGACCGCGACCCGCTGCGAGAAGTGCCGTACGACGGCCAGGTCGTGGGCGATGAAGACGAAGGCGATGCCCAGTTCCCGCTGCACCTGCTGGAGCAGGTTGACCACCTGCGCCTGGATGGAGACGTCCAGTGCGGAGACCGGCTCGTCGGCGACGATCAGCTTCGGTTCCAGGGCGAGCGCCCGGGCCACGCCGATGCGCTGGCGCTGGCCGCCGGAGAACTCGTGCGGGAAGCGGTTGTAGTGCTCGGGGTTGAGGCCGACGATCTCCAGCAGCTCGCGGACGCGCTTCTCGCGACCGCCCTGCGGCTGGATCCCGTTGATCTCCATCGGACCAGAGATGATCTTGCCGACCGTCTGCCGCGGGTTCAGCGACGAGTACGGATCTTGGAAAATCATCTGGATCTCGGAGCGGATCGGCGCGAGCGCCTTGCGCGTCGCGCGGCTGATGTCCCTGCCCCGGTAGGTGATCGTGCCGCTCGTGGGCTCCATCAGACGCGTGATGAGCCGGCCCGTGGTCGACTTGCCGCAGCCCGACTCGCCGACCAGGCCGAAGCTCTCGCCGGCGTGGACGGTCAGGTCGATGCCGTCCACGGCCTGCACCGCGCCGACCGTACGGCGGATCGGAAAGCCGCCCTTGACCGGGAAGTGCTTGGTCAGCCCCGAGACCTCCAGCAGCGGCTCCCCGTCCGCACCGGCGCTCTTCTCCCGCGGGACCGGGAGGACCAGGTCCTCTTTCATGACGGTGTCCTCCTATGACCTAGCCCAGTCGGGGCTTGATCTCCTCGACGAAGATGGTCCGCTTCTGGTCGGCGGTCAGATGGCAGGCCGACGCCCGGTCCGGGGCCAGCATCGGGCGTTCGTTCACACAGCGGCCCGCCCCCTCCACCCGGTCCTGGAAGGTGCAGCGCGGGTGGAAGCGGCAGCCGGACGGCGGGTGCAGCAGCGAGGGCGGGGTGCCGGGGATCGGGGAGAGCTGGGCGCCGAGGTCGGAGTCGAGGCGCGGCATCGAGTTCAGCAGGCCCCAGGTGTACGGGTGCTGGGGTGCGCGCAGCACCTCCTCGGTCGTGCCCCGCTCCACCGCGCCGCCCGCGTACATCACCATGATGTCGTCGGCCATGTCGGCGATCACGCCCAGGTCGTGGGTGATGAAGACGATGCCGGAACCGAACTCCTGCTGGAGGTCCTTGAGCAGGTCCAGGATCTGGGCCTGGACCGTGACGTCCAGGGCCGTCGTCGGCTCGTCGGCGATCAGCAGGTCGGGGTCGCAGACCAGGGCCATGGCGATCATTGCGCGCTGGCGCATGCCGCCGGAGAACTGGTGCGGGTAGTCCGCCGCCCGTGCCCGGGGGTTGGGGATGCCGACCTTGCCGAGCATCTCCACGGCTCGTTCCCAGCCCTCCTTCTTGGAGGCGCCGTTGTGCTTCATGTACGGCTCGGCGATCTGCCGGCCGACGGTGTAGTACGGGGAGAGCGCGGTGAGGGGGTCCTGGAAGATCATGGCGGCCTTGTTGCCGCGCAGCCTCTCCAGCTCCGACTCCCGGGCCGTGGTCAGCTCCTGCCCGTCCAGCAGGATCTCGCCCTCGACCGTGGTGAACATGGGGTTGTGCAGGCCGAGGATGGTCAGGTTCGTCACCGACTTGCCCGAGCCGGACTCCCCCACGATGCCCAGCGTCCTGCCGCGCTCCAGGTCGAAGGAGAGGCCGTCCACGGCCCGGACGATGCCGTCCTCGGTCTTGAAGCTGACGTGCAGGTCCCGCACCGAGAGCAGAGGACCGGTGCCGGCCGGGTTCGGAGCACCGGCTTCCTTGGTCAGAGTGGTCACGACAGTGCTCCTAGGACAGCCGTACGCGCGGGTCGATGAAGGCGTAGGCGGCGTCGACGATGATGTTGAAGAGCAGGATCATGGTGGCGGAGAACAGCATCACGCCGAGCAGCAGCGGCAGATCGCTGAAGAACACGGACTGCACGGCGAGCTGTCCGAGGCCGGGCAGGCTGAAGGTGGTCTCGGTGATGATGGCGCCGCCGAGCAGCGAGCCGAGGTCGATGCCGAAGATGGTGACGATGGGGATCAGCGAGCCGCGCCAGGCGTAGCGGAAGAAGACGTACTGCCGCGACATGCCCTTGGCGCGGGCGGTGCGGACGTGTTCCTCCTGCAGCTGTTCGATCATCGAGGACCGGGCCATACGGGTGTACTGCGCGGCGAAGATCGTGGAGAGGACGACCCAGGGGATGATCAGGCCGGAGAACCAGGAGGCCGGGTCCTGGGTGAACTCGTTGTAGGCGGGTTTGTCGAACCAGTGGGTCTGGTAGACGAGGACGGCCAGCGCCAGCGGGCCGAGGAAGTAGATCTGCATCGAGCTGAGCACCATCGCGCCGCCGGTCGCCGCCTTGTCGATCAGCGTGCCGCGCCGCCAGGCGGCGAGCAGGCCCGTGCCGAGGCCGACGATCAGGAAGCAGACGGCCCCGCCGAGGGTGAGCGAGAAGGTGATGGGCAGGCGGTCCATCAGGGTGGCCCACACCTGCTCGTTGGTGTGGTACGAGTAGCCGAAGCACGGGGCCGGGCAGGGGCCCTGGGCGAACTGGTCGCTGCCCAGGACGAGATTGTGCAGGAAGATCCAGTACTGCTCGGGGACGGACTTGTCCAGTCCGAGCACATGGTGGATGTTCGCGATGCTGTCCGGGTTGCAGGTCTTGCCGCACATCAGCAGTGCCGGGTCGCGGGGCACTCCGAAGAACAGCAGGAACGCGACGATGCTCAGCAGGAAGAGGATGACGACGGCACCGAGGGTCCGGCGCACGAGGAAGCGCAGCATGGCAGAGGCAGCTCTCTGACGTCGGCGGTCCGGGCGGTACCCGGCGCCCCGCGACTGTGCGGGCGCGCCGGGTACCGCAGGGGACGGTTACTTGATGTAGAGGCGACGCGGGTCGACCCCGCCGAGCACGTCGTCGTAGACGAGGCCGCCGACCTTGGAACCGGCGATCTGCGTCTGCTTGTAGTACGCCGTCGGGACGACGTTGACGACGTCCTTGACGATGTACTGGTCGAGCTTCTCCCACTCGGCCGCGGACTTGACCGGGTCGGTGATCTGGTTGATCCGGTCGATCTCGCTGTTGATCTTCTGGTCGTTGATCTGCGAGTAGTTCTGCGCGCCGTCGGCGATCACGCGGCCGTCGTACAGCGGCGGGATCACGGTCGAGGCGGACGGCCAGTCGGCACCCCACGCGGTGTGGAAGATGTCGTAGTTGTTGTTGAGCTTGGAGACCTGGTCGTAGAAGGTCTCGGCCGGGATCTCCTGGCGCTGGACGTTGAAACCGGCCTTCTTCAGGCCTGCCGCCATGGCGGTGGAGTACTGCTGGCCCTCGGGGGTGTTGATGTAGCCGAAGGTCAGCTTCATGTTGAGCTTGCCGGCCTTCTTCAGCAGTTCCTTGGCCTTGGCCGGGTCACCGGCGGGCTTCTTCTTCTTGCCCCACGGGTCGAACGCCGCGTCGTAGCCGGAGACGGTCGGGGAGATCAGGCCGCCCGCGACCTCCATGGCGTCGGTGCCGCCGTAGGCGCGCACGAACGGGGTGACCGGCAGGGCGTAGGCGATGGCCTCGCGGATCGTCTTGTCCTTCATGGCCGGGTGGCTCATGTTGATGTTCATCTGGCCCACGTACGGCTGGTAGCCGGAGACCGTGCGCGCCTTCATCTTCGGGTCGCGCAGCACCTGGGACAGGTTGCCCGCGTCGACCTGGTTGTTGAAGCTGAGGCCGGCCTGGTCCGCGCCGCTGTCGGCGAGCAGGGCCTTGGTGGACGTCTCGTACTGCTGGTTGAACGTGATGTTGAACTGGTCCACGTACTGGTGGCGGATCGGGTCCGTCTTCGGGTCCCAGTTGGTGTTCTTGACCAGCACCATCGACTTGCCGGACTTGAACGACTGGATCTTGTACGGGCCGGTCACGACCGGCGCCTTGTCGTACCTCTCCTTGGTGTCGCCCTTCTCCGAGACCAGCGCGTAGCCCGCCATCGCCAGGGCGTAGGGCAGGTCGGGGTGCGGGGTCTTGAAGTGGAAGACGATCGTCTTGTCGTCCGGGGTCTCCAGGACCGAGTCCGGCAGGTGCTTGCCCTTGTAGGGGCCGTCCTTGAGGAGCTTGCGGTACTCCGTGCCCGGCTTGTCGGCCAGCCACTGCTGGAGGTAGGTGGGGCCCTGGTTGATGAACGGCGCGAAGAGCCGCTCGACACTGTGCCGGACGTCCTTGGACGTGATCGGGGAGCCGTCCTGGAACTTGACGCCGTCCTTGAGCGTGTACTTCCAGGTCTTGCCGCCGTCGGTGGTGGTGCCGGAGTCGGTGGCGAGGTCGCCGACCACCTCGTGCTTGCTGCCGTCGTTGCTCGTGGCCTTGTAACCGGTCAGGCCGCGGTGGAGCAGCGAGGCGAGCGAGCCCTCGTCGGAGACGTAGATCTGCGCCGGGTCGAGGTGGGCGTAGCTGTCGCGCTGCAGCACCTCCATCGTGCCGCCGGGCTTGGCGCCGGGTACCTCGGCGGCCGGGCCGGTGGAGGCCGCCGCGTCACCGAACTTGATGGACGCCTGCTGCCGCTTGGCGTTCTGCTGGTCCTTCTTGCCGTCGCTGCTGCCGTCGCTGCCGCCCTTGCTGCAACCGGTGAGCACAAGAGCCCCGGCCGCGAGCACGGAGAGTGCGCCGTATGCGTGGCGTCCGCCCCTACTCATCACGAAGATTCCCACCCATCTGTGTGTCACCAGTGCGATCTGTGTGTCACCAGTGCGAAAGAGAACTGCTGGAAGTGCAGTGAGGTGCAGCGGAACTGACGTCCCGTGCGGTTCGGTGCTTGGGTCAGCGCGCGGTCTTGGGATCGAATGCGTCTCTGACCGAGTCCCCGAGCAGGTTGAACGCGACGACAAAAATGATCATCGAGATGCCGGGGAAGAACATGTAGGTGATGTCGTTCTGCATCACCAGTTCGGTGGACGCCTTGGAGAACATCTGTCCCCAGTCCGGCGTCGGTTCGACGATGCCCACGCCGAGGAAGGACAGACCGGCCTCGGCGGTCACGAAACCGGGCAGCAGATACGTCGACTGCACCAGCAACGGGGTGACGATGTTCGGCAGGATCTCCTTGCGGATGATCCGCCACGGCGAGGCGCCGCTGACCTTGGCCGCCTCGATGAACTCCCGTTCCCGCAGGGCGAGTGCGGTACCGCGCAGGATGCGCCCGAGACCCATCCAGCCCAGGAACCACTGGACGAGGATCAGCGCCACCACCCGGACGTACGTGGGTGTCTCGTCGCGCGGGCTGACGAACAGGGAGACGACGACGGGCATGCTCGCGATGAAGAACAGCTGGGCCGGGAAGGCGAGCAGGAAGTCGATGATCCGGCCGATGAAGTAGTCGGCCTTGCCGCCGAGGTAGCCGGCGGTGACGCCGAGCAGGATGCCGGTCACGACGACCGCCACGGTGACGGCGACCGAGATCATCAGCGAGGTGCGGATACCGAAGATCAGCTTGGTGAAGACGTCGTAGCCGTTGCCCGGTTCGAGGCCGAACCAGAACTCGCTGCTGATACCGCCGTTGGGCTGCACCGGAACGCCGGCGCTGTCGAAGAGTTCGGGGCGCTCGTCCGCGTACACGGTGTACGGGTCCTTGCCGTACAGCTTGGAGATCAGCGGGGCGAGCAGTCCGATCAGGAAGAAGAAGCCCACGACGTAGGCCGAGATCACGCCCGTGCGGTCGCGCTTGAAGCGCATCCACATCAGCTGGCCGGGTGACCGGCCTTCGAGCTTGACGGCTTCGTCCTTCGTCTCCGGCCCTGGTTCGCCGTCGACGACGACCGAAGCTCCGCCGCCCTCAATGTCGATAGGACTTGTCACGGTTCGTCCGTTCCACAGGTATAAGTGTGAGTGGTACCCGGGTACTCCGATGACGCGCGAAACCACACTCGGACGCGCGTAGTTCTACAGCCGGATCACACCGATGGACGTGACGGACCGACCCGCTTGGTGTTCGTGACACCGCGCATGGGGGTTCCTCCTCATGACTTCACGTGTTCACCAACAGGAGGGGGTTACCGTCTTCCCTCCGACACCCCTGACGGAGGGTCAGACACCCCTTGGTGCTCGCGAGTCGGCGCTGTCCCCACAGCGCGAGACCCATTGACCCGAGCGCTACGCGGCTAACTATCTGCCATGAGGCAGGTGGCGACCACTGTCTTTAAATCTCAATTCAGTCACAGCTGACGCGAACAACTTCCAAAAACTGGACAAACTGTTCGCCGGGAGAAGGCCGCGAAACGGACGTGTTACATGGGTATCGGTCGGGGATCTCCGCAATCCGGACACCCATGGCCCCGTAGGCGACCACCGGCCGCCGGAAAACGGGTTGCAAAAAGCCCGGGTGCCCCCATCATGGGGCCACCCGGGCTCAACAGCCTGTGGGTCAGCTGTGCTTGGCGCGGCTCGCGGCGCGGGCCCGGTCGCGCTGGTCGAGCACGACCTTGCGGATGCGAACGGCCTCCGGGGTCACCTCGACGCACTCGTCGTCGCGGCAGAACTCCAGCGACTGCTCCAGGGAGAGCTTGCGCGGCGGGACGATGGCCTCGAACGAGTCGGCCGACGAGGACCGCATGTTCGTGAGCTTCTTCTCCTTGGTGATGTTCACGTCCATGTCGTCGGAGCGCGAGTTCTCACCGACGATCATGCCCTCGTACACCTCGGTGCCCGGCTCCGTGAAGAGCACGCCGCGCTCCTGAAGGTTCGTCATGGCGAACGCGGTGACGGCACCGGAGCGGTCGGCGACGAGCGAACCGTTGTTACGGGTCTGCAGGGTCCCGAACCACGGCTCGAAACCCTCGTGGATGGAGTGGCCGATGCCCGTGCCGCGGGTCTGGGTCAGGAACTCGGTCCGGAAGCCGATCAGACCGCGGGAGGGCACCACGAACTCCATGCGCACCCAGCCGGAGCCGTGGTTGGACATGTTGTCCATCCGGCCCTTGCGGACGCCCATGAGCTGGGTGACGGCACCCATGTGCTCCTCGGGCACGTCGATCGTCATGCGCTCGACGGGCTCGTAGGTCTTGCCGTCGACGTCCTTGGTGACGACCTGCGGCTTGCCGATGGTCAGCTCGAAGCCCTCGCGGCGCATCTGCTCGACCAGGATGGCGAGCGCCAGCTCACCACGGCCCTGGACCTCCCAGGCGTCCGGACGCTCGGTGTCCAGGACGCGCAGCGAGACGTTACCGATCAGCTCGCGGTCCAGGCGGTCCTTGACCTGGCGGGCGGTGACCTTGCGGTCCTTGACCGCCGCCTTCGCGTCGGCGCCCTTGCCGGTGCCGCCGCGGCCGACCAACGGGGAGGTGTTGGTGCCGATGACCATGGAGATGGCCGGCTCGTCCACCGTGATCAGCGGGAGCGGGACCGGGTTCTCGGTGTCGGCGAGGGTCTCGCCGATCATGATCTCCGGGATGCCGGCGACGGCACAGATGTCACCCGGTCCGGCCTTCTCGGCGGGCTTGCGGGTGAGCGCCTCGGTCATCATCAGCTCGGTGATGCGGACGTTGCTGATGGACCCGTCACGCTTGATCCAGGCGACCGTCTGGCCCTTGCGCAGCTCGCCCTGCTCGACGCGGAGCAGCGCGATACGGCCGAGGAAGTTGTCGGCGTCGAGGTTGGTGACGTGGGCCTGGAGCGGGGCCTCCTCGTCGTAGGTCGGGGCCGGGATGTGCTCCAGGATCGTGGAGAAGAACGGCTCCAGGCTGTCGCTGTCGGCCGGGACCGTGCCGTCGGCCGGCTTGGTCAGCGAGGCGACGCCGTCGCGGCCGCACGCGTAGACGATCGGGAACTCGATCTGGTCCTCGTCCGCGTCCAGGTCCAGGAACAGGTCGTAGGTCTCGTTGACGACCTCGTCGATCCGGGAGTCGGGGCGGTCCGTCTTGTTGATGCACAGGATGACGGGCAGGCGCTGCTGGAGGGCCTTGCGCAGCACGAAGCGGGTCTGCGGCAGCGGGCCCTCGGAGGCGTCGACCAGCAGCACGACACCGTCCACCATCGACAGACCGCGCTCGACCTCGCCGCCGAAGTCGGCGTGGCCGGGCGTGTCGATGATGTTGATGGTGATCGGTTCCCCGCCGTCCTTCGGGTGGTACTTGACCGCCGTGTTCTTGGCGAGGATCGTGATGCCCTTCTCACGCTCCAGGTCGTTCGAGTCCATGACCCGGTCGTCGACCTGGTCGAGCTGGTGGGCGGCGAACGCGCCGGCCTGCTTCAGCATGCCGTCGACGATGGTGGTCTTGCCGTGGTCGACGTGGGCGACGATGGCGACGTTGCGGATGTCGTGGCGCGTGGCCATATTGCGACGTACTCCCAGAGTGTGAGGAAGGCCCTCTGCGTACGTCCGTGTGACGCGGGCCCTGCCGGGCTTGACATGCCACGGCCTCACCCCATGTTACGTGGCCCCGGGAGGGTCGGCCTCCTCAGGGCCACGGAGGTCTCACCTGCCGGACGGGCTCGGCGAGATCTTCGCCCCCTTCTTCAGGTAGCCCATGTCCTCGAAGACCGGTGTCTGGAACCCGAAGGCCCCCGCGTTGACCAGGTTCTTCCTCGTCCCGACGAGCTGTGGGCGCTGGTACAGCGGGATGGATCCGGCCGCGGCCCAGATCCTGGCGTCGGCCTTGCGGATCAGATTCTCCGCCTCGTCCTCGTCCAGTGTGGTCACGGCCTGGTCGAAGAGCTGGTCGACCTGGTCCGTACCGACCCGCGTGTAGTTCTGCTCGACGTTCACCGAGCCGTCCGCCGCCGGCACCGGCTTGGCGTAGACCGGCCGGGCGTCCGTCGCGGGGAAGGCGGAGGACGGCCAGGAGTAGAGGGCGAGGTCGAAGTCGCCGGCGGCGATGTGGTCCTTGAAGTAGCTCTCGTCCGAGACCTTGGTGATCGTCGTGCGGATGCCGACCTGGTCCAGCATCGTGACGATCCGCTCGGCGACCGTGTTCAGCGTGTCCGAGCCGGGGCCGGAGGGCAGGACGAAGCGGAGCGCGAGCGCCTTGCCGTTCTTGGCGAACGGCCCGGCCGGCGCGGCGGCGGGAGCGGCCGTGCCCTGAGGGGCGTACGCGCCGGGCGCGCTGCCGTGCCGGCCCTCGCGGGCGAGGTGGTCGCCGTGCTCGCGCTTGTCGTCGGCGGACTCGTGGTGCTTGCCCTTGCCGTCGCCGTGCCGGTCGTCCTGCCCCTCGTCCTGCCCCTCGTTCTGTCCCTCGTCGTGCCGGTCCTCGTGTGCCGCGTCCTGCCCGTCGTCCTGGTCCTCGTCCTGTCCGTCGTCCTCCCCGTCGCCCCGCCGGCCGTCCCGTCCCTCGTCCTGCCGGTCGTCCCGCCCCTCGTCCTGAGCCTCGTTCCGCCCCTCGTCCTGCCGGTCGTCCTGAGCCTCGTCCTGCCCGTCGTCGTGGTTCTTGTCGTCCTCGCCGACGATGTACTCACCGTCGCTGCCGCCGTCCGACACGTCCTCGGTCCTGCGCTCGGGGCCGGCCGCCTTCCCGGTCTTCTTCGGCTCCTTGACCGGACCGCCGCGCACCCAGCCGGCGTCGGCGATCAGCGCCTGCGCCTCCTTTGCGTCCTGGTCGCCGATCGCGCCGCTGGAGTCGGCGTAGGCGGCCTGCCCGGACAGCGCGAGGTGGCTGCCGACCGGGACGGCGGGCAGGCCCAGCGGGGTGAGCACCAGCCGGGCCAGTTCCTCGCGGTCCAGGGCGCGGGCGACGGCCCGGCGGACCCGCTCGTCGGCGAGGGGACCGGTGGAACCGTTGAGGGCGAGCTGGGTGTAGGCGGGCTCCAGGGACTTGCGGACCTCGAAGTCGCGCAGCGCCTGCTGCTGCTCCAGGTACCGGGTGATGGCCTTGCGGAGCTTCTTCTTGTCCGCGTGTACCTGGTCGGAGTCGAAGCCGTGGGCGAGCGCCCAGGAGCGCAGCTTCTTCACGGAGGTCTTCCCGGAGCCCTGCAGCGGGGTGCCGGTGCCCTTCTCGCGCGTGGCGAGGCCGATCCGCTGCGCCTCGGCCGTGTCGACCTCGGCGAGGTCCACGCTGCCGTCGGCGAGCGCGGCGGCGCGCTTGTCACGGTCGACGGCGTGCAGCACGATCTGGTTCAGCTTCGCGGGCTTGCCCCACCAGCGCGGGTTGCGGGTGAGGACGACGTCTTTCTTGGCGGTGTCGACCTTCTCGACCTTGAAGGGGCCGGCGGTGACCTCGAGCTTGCGGCGGGCGCCGTCGTTGAAGGCGTCCGGGGTGCCCATGACGTTCTTCGGGTACAGCGGCGAGAACAGCGACCGCCAGTCGGCGTACGGGCGGTCGAAGGTGACCCGGACCTGGAGGTCGTTGGCGCCGCGCTCGATCTTCGCGATCCGGTCGTAGCCGGCGTTGCGCGCGGTCCAGTAGGCGCTGTTCTTGCCGGACAGGGCGCGCCACTGGGCGACGAAGTCGGCGGCGCCGATCTCCCGGCCGTCGCTCCAGACGGCCTGCTGGTTCAGCTTGTAGAGCACGACCTGGCGTGGCTCGGTCTCGATGACCTTGGCCGATTCCAGGTAGGCGGGGTTGGCCACCGGGCGGCCGGACGCGTCCAGGCGGAACATCGACGGCAGCACGGCCTGGGCCACCCGGCCGGTGCCGGCGTCGGCATCGGCCTGGAAGGTGTTGAAGGTCTCGGGCACCGCGTCGACCGCCCACTTGAGGGTGCCG
This sequence comes from Streptomyces sp. NPDC027663, assembly GCF_055566415.1. Taxonomy (NCBI): domain Bacteria; kingdom Bacillati; phylum Actinomycetota; class Actinomycetes; order Kitasatosporales; family Streptomycetaceae; genus Streptomyces; species Streptomyces sp. NPDC027663. The sequence goes on from NZ_JBVHSK010000002.1 coordinate 359,409, forward strand.
CCGTCGGCGACCACTTCCCGGGCGGCCAGTGCGATGTCCTGCCCGGCGAGGGGCTTGCCGGCCTCGTCCTCGTCGGAGCCGCAGCCTGCGAGGAGCGGCACCGCGAGCGCCCCCGCGGTGAGGAAGGCGACCGAGCGCATGACCGCGCGCGGGCCGACGCCGTCGTGGGACATCCTGCTACCTCCGTGAAGCCGCGGGCTTTATGCTCACATTTGTCGGTATATGGAGCTGATCACTTTTGGCGGTATATGGAGCTGATCAGATCTATGCGGCCACTGAAGAGGAAAGGGTCCGGCCACCGTGGGCGACACGGCGACAGCGGGCGGTAACCCCACCCGTGCGGCGCAACACCCCCCTAGATGCATCCACGCGCCTCCGCCAATCGCTGCACACGCCTTCACATCGGCATGTGTGGCGCGCAACACTCCAAGGCGCATGAACGTTGCCGCCCAGGGCCCGCCGGACCCACGAAAGTGAGGGCAAGCCATGTCCGTGCACGACGACATCACATCGGTCCAGCGTTCCCTGGACGACCTGTACCGGTCGCTGGGGCGCCTGGAACACCAGCTCGGCAGCGGCGGCCTGGACATGCGCCGGGTCCGGCTGGACGCCGACCATCTGCGGGAGAGCGTGGCCCTGCTGCGGGAAGCTGCCGCCGCCCCCGACACGTCCCGCCGCCCCGACCTCGTCACCATCTCCGACGCGCCCTACGACATCAGCCTGTGGACGGACTCGGACGACGAGGGCCTGGGCGCCCGCGACCGCCGCGCCCCCTGAACCCGCTACCGACCGGAGTCCCCGTTGGCCACTGGTACGGAACCCCAACAGAACAGCGGCGGCGTACGCACCCGTACGCGCGCCGCGATCGCCGCCCCGCACCTGCGGACCGACCGCTGGTGGCTGGCGCCCGCCACCACCGCGGCCGGTCTGCTGGCCTTCGTGGTCTACTCGACCTGGCGGGCCTTCGCAGGCGCCCACTACTACGCGGCGCCGTACGTATCGCCGTTCTACTCGCCCTGCCTGGCGGAGAACTGCCGGACCATGCGCTCCGGGCCGAACGCCGACCTGTTCGGGGCCTGGTGGGGCATCTCGCCCGCGATCATCATCCTGGTCTTCCCGCTCGGCTTCCGCCTGACCTGCTACTACTACCGCAAGGCGTACTACCGCGCCTTCTGGGCGTCCCCGCCCGCCTGCGCGGTGGCCGAGCCGCACACGAAGTACACCGGGGAGACCCGCTTCCCGCTGGTCCTGCAGAACCTCCACCGGTACTTCTTCTACGCCGCCCTCCTGGTCGCGGCCGTGCTCACCTACGACACGGTGCTGGCCTTCCGGGACCCGCACTACCGCTGGGGCCACATGGGCCTCGGCACCCTCGTCCTCCTGGTCAACATCGTGCTGATCTGGGCGTACACGCTGTCCTGCCACTCCTGCCGGCACATCGTCGGCGGCAAGCTCAAGCACTTCTCCAGACACCCCGTGCGCTACAAGGCGTGGCAGTTCGTCGGAAAGCTCAACGCCCGCCACATGCAGCTGGCCTGGGCCTCGCTGCTGAGCGTCGCGCTCGCCGACTTCTACGTCTATCTCGTCGCGTCCGGGGTCTTCGACGACCCGCGCTTCTTCTAGAGATTCCAGTGAGGGACTGACTGATGTCCGTGGTGGACCGGCAGGAGTGGGACGTCGTCGTGGTCGGTGCCGGCGGCGCCGGGCTGCGGGCCGCGATCGAGGCGCGCGAGCGGGGCGCCCGTACGGCGGTGATCTGCAAGTCACTGTTCGGCAAGGCGCACACGGTGATGGCCGAGGGCGGCATCGCGGCGGCGATGGCCAACGCCAACGAGCACGACAACTGGCAGGTCCACTTCCGCGACACCATGCGCGGCGGCAAGTTCCTCAACCAGTGGCGGATGGCCGAGCTGCACGCGCAGGAGGCACCGGAGCGGGTGTGGGAGCTGGAGACCTGGGGTGCGCTGTTCGACCGTACGAAGGACGGCCGGATCTCGCAGCGCAACTTCGGCGGCCACGAGTACCCGCGCCTGGCCCACGTCGGCGACCGTACGGGGCTGGAGCTGATCCGCACGCTCCAGCAGAAGATCGTGGCTCTGCAGCAGGAGGACTTCAAGGAGACCGGGGACTACGAGTCCCGGCTCAAGGTCTTCCAGGAGTGCACGGTCACCAGGGTCCTCAAGGACGGACCGCGCGTCTCGGGGGTCTTCGCCTACGAGCGCGAGTCCGGCCGTTTCTTCGTCCTGGAAGCACCTGCCGTGGTCGTCGCGACCGGCGGCATCGGCAAGTCCTTCAAGGTCACCTCGAACTCCTGGGAGTACACGGGTGACGGTCACGCGCTGGCACTGCTGGCCGGTGCCCCGCTGCTGAACATGGAGTTCGTGCAGTTCCACCCGACCGGCATGGTCTGGCCGCCGTCCGTGAAGGGCATCCTCGTCACCGAGTCGGTGCGCGGGGACGGCGGGGTGCTGCGGAACTCCGACGGCAAGCGGTTCATGTTCGACTACATCCCGGACGTCTTCAAGGAGAAGTACGCCGAGTCGGAGGACGAGGGCGACCGGTGGTACGAGGACCCGGACAACAACCGGCGCCCTCCCGAACTGCTCCCCCGCGACGAGGTGGCGCGGGCCATCAACGCCGAGGTGAAGGCGGGCCGCGGCTCACCGCACGGCGGGGTCTTCCTCGACGTCTCCACCCGTATGCCCGCCGAGGTGATCCGCCGCCGGCTGCCGTCCATGTACCACCAGTTCAAGGAGCTGGCGGACGTCGACATCACGGCCGAGGCGATGGAGGTCGGCCCGACCTGCCACTACGTCATGGGCGGCATCGCGGTCGACTCCGACACCGCGGCGGCCCGCGGGGTGCCGGGGCTGTACGCGGCCGGCGAGGTGGCCGGCGGCATGCACGGCTCCAACCGGCTCGGCGGCAACTCGCTCTCGGACCTGCTGGTCTTCGGCCGACGGGCGGGCTGGCACGCGGCCGAGTACGCACAGGGGCCGGCACACCAGCGCCCGCCGGTCGACGACGCCCAGGTCAACACGGCCGCGGCCGAGGCCCTGCGGCCCTTCTCGGCGGAGACGGAGGGCGAAGCGGGGCCGCCGGAGAACGCGTACACCCTGCACCAGGAACTCCAGCAGACCATGAACGACCTGGTCGGCATCATCCGCCGCGAGGGCGAGATGGAACAGGCCCTGCACAAGCTGGCCGAGCTGCGAGCACGTGCCCGGCGGGCCGGGGTCGAGGGCCACCGGCAGTTCAACCCCGGCTGGCACCTCGCCCTGGACCTCAGGAACATGCTGCTGGTCAGCGAGTGCGTGGCCCGGGCCGCACTGGAGCGCACCGAGTCGCGCGGCGGCCACACCCGCGAGGACCACCCGACGATGGACCGCGCCTGGCGCAACGTGAACCTGCTCTGCACCCTGGCCGACCCCACCGGCGGGCTCGCGGCGACCGACCCCGCCCGGGGCCAGATCCGCCTAGCCCGTGAGACCACCGATCCCATCCGCCCGGACCTGCTCGCCCTCTTCGAGAAGGAGGAGCTGGTCAAGTACCTCGCCGAAGAGGAGCTGTACGAGTGAGCAGCTACGAGGCCCGTTTCAAGGTGTGGCGGGGCGACGAACAGGGTGGCGGCCTGCAGGACTACACGGTCGAGGTGAACGACGGCGAGGTGGTCCTGGACATCGTCCACCGCCTCCAGGCCACCCAGGCGCCCGACCTGGCCGTGCGCTGGAACTGCAAGGCCGGCAAGTGCGGTTCGTGCTCGGCGGAGATCAACGGCCGGCCGCGGTTGCTGTGCATGACCCGCATGTCGGTCTTCGACCGCACGGAGACGATCACGATCACTCCCCTCCGCGCGTTCCCGGTGGTCCGTGACCTGGTGACGAACGTCGGCTTCAACTACCAGAAGGCGAGGGAGGTCCCGGCCTTCGTGCCGCCCGCCGGGGTGGGACCCGGCGAGTACCGCATGATGCAGGAGGACGTCGACCGCTCGCAGGAGTTCCGCAAGTGCATCGAGTGCTTCCTGTGCCAGGACACCTGCCATGTGGTCCGCGATCACGAGGAGAACAAGACGGCGTTCGCCGGCCCGCGCTTCCTGATGCGGGTGGCCGAACTCGACATGCACCCACTGGACGCGGCCGCCGAGACCGGCCTGGACCGCAAGCGCACGGCCCAGGACGAACACGGCCTCGGCTACTGCAACATCACCAAGTGCTGCACGGAGGTCTGCCCCGAGGGCATCAAGATCACGGACAACGCCCTGATCCCGTTGAAGGAACGGGCGGTGGACCGCAAGTACCGCCCGCTGGTGTGGCTGGGCTCCAAGATCGGAAGACGGACGCCGTAAGGGACAGCGCCCGGGCCGGGCCGTGCTCCGCGAGACCGCGCACGACGTCGACGCGCAGGAAGGGGACGCACACCCGGGCGTCCCCTGTCACCTGTCCCCTGTGACCTGTCACCTGTCACCTGTCACCTGTCACCTGTCACCTGTCACCTGTCACCTGTCACCTGTCACCTGTCACCGACCCAGTTTTCCTCGTAGTCCCGCCAGTCCGTCTCGGTCGCCGCGAAGTCGACGTACAGGGCCACGCCGAAACGGGCGCGGTCGGCGTCGGTGCGGGACAGTCCCAGGCGGACACCGCGTACGGCGGCCGGGACCGTCTCCGCATGCGCCCAGTGGCCGAACCGGTTCTCGTGGTAGAAGGGCAGGCCCATGAGGAGGTCGGTGGAGTCCGGGGTGACCTCCAGGGCGAGGCTGGTCTGCTGGGCCACATAGCCGCCGTACAGGCTCTGCATCGGCTGCAAGGTGTCGTACGACATCACGGCGATCTGGTCCACCCGGCGGGCCACCTGCCCGAAGTAGGCCTGCGACCACCACTTGGGGTGCCCGGTGGTCGTGCCCCAGAAGGAGTGGAACGCGGGCAACGGGTCGATCTGGTGGGCGGCGACGGACAGGACGGCGTGGCGGCCGCGGGTGAGGTTGCGCAGGTCGTCGAGGAGGGAGAGGTAGTCACGGTCGCCGGAGTGCAGGGGCTCCAGGTCGAAGTGGGTGCCCTCGAAGCCGGCGTCGAGGATCTGACGGGCGGAGGTCACGACCGCCGCACGGGTGTCCGCGCGCTCCAGACGCAGCCCCTGCGGGCCCTCACTGGCCAGCTTGTCGCCGAGCCACGCCTGCACCCGCACCCCGGGCAGCTCCCGGTGCACGGCACCGATCAGCCAACGGGCCCGTGGGTAGGCCGAGCGGGGCAGCGTCCCGTCGTGCTCCAGCGGCCCCGCGTGGACGTAGAGATCCCGGATCCCGGTCTTCCGCAGCCGCACGGCCAGCGCCTCGACGTCCTTGTCGGTCTTACGCCCGTCCACCCAGGCATGGCCCAGCCAGAGGGCGTCCTGGTGCCGGGTGCGGGTGCCGGGGGCTGGATCGCCGGTGTAGTTGATGCGCAGCGCCGTCTCGGCGGTGAGGAGGGGGAGCGTGAGGAGGGCGAGGGCGAGAAGGAGGACCCGCACGATGCGCCGCCGACGGCGCCGGGGGCGAGGGTGGGGTTGATCGTCCGAACGGGCGCCCGGCGGCCCCGGTGCCCGGCCTTCACCACCGCCTTCACTGCCGCCTTCACCGCCGCCTTCACCGCCGCCTTCCGGCTCCGCTCGCTGGTCGCGCCCGTCCGTCCGCGTTTCGTCCGCGCGCGTGCCGTCCTTCGGGTTCTCGTGCGCGCGGGAGACACGGGAGACGTCGTCCTTCCGGTTCTCGTCCCCGCGGATGCCGTCCGTCTGGGGCTCGTCCGGGCGGGGTTCGGCCGTCCGGGGCTCGTCCGTCCGGGGTTCGGCCGTCCGGGGTTCGGCCGTCCGGGGTTCGGCCGTCCGGGGCTCGGCCGTCCAGGGCTCGTCCGTCCGGGACTCGTCCGTGCGGGGCTCCTCCCTCGGGTGCTCGTCCGTCCGGGGCTCGTCCGGGCGGGGGGTCGTCCTCCGGTTCGTGTCCGTCCGGTTTTCGCCCGTCCCCATCTCGTCCATCCCGTCCCCCTGTCGATCTGGTCCCCCACCCGTATCCATCCCGCTCGCGAAGGCGCCTACCTGCCCATACGCTCCGAAATGTGACGTCCTCCTTGATCCGGGACCGGGCCCGGCCCCGGCGCGCCACCGCGCACATACGGGTGCGGGTGGCGCATGCCGTGCTGGGTGTCCTGGCCGGAGCCGGGTGGCTGGTGTTGCCGGTGATGACGGTGAGCGCCCATGATCCGGTTCCCGTGGCCCCCTCCGGCACGGTCGCGAGCGGTGCCGCACCGCAGCAGGACGAGACCTCCACGGCCGACTTGGTGCTGCCCCTCGTCGCAGGCACCGCGGCTGTGGCCCTGGCCGGATACGGCTACCTGCGCCGCGCGCGGCGGGCCCGCACCCGGACGACTCCGGGGATCGTCTCGGCCCGGCCGCCCGCTCCCACCCCGGCCGACTCCGAACGCCAGGCCCGGGCGGCGCTGCGCCTGGCCGACGACTGCGTGCGCACCAGCCGGGAGGAACTGTCCTTCGTACGGGAGGGGTTCGGGGAGAAGCCGGCGGAACCGTTCACTCATGCGCTGCGGGCGGCCGAGACCGAACTGTCGGCGGCGTTCGCGATCTGGCGGCGGTACGAGGAGGGCCTCCCGCAGGACACGAGCGCCCGGCGCCAGGCTCTGGTGGGCGTGATCGGCCGCTGCGCGGAGGCGGGACGCCGGCTGGACGCGGAGGCGGGGGCGCTGGACCGGTTGCGGGGGTTGGGCGAGTGGGGCGCTGGGCCGGGCGTGGGAGAGCGCGGGCTCGACCAGCGCCGGGCGGACGAGGGGGATGAGCGGGACGAGGGCGAGGCCGGCGGACCAAGGGTGGTCGAGCAGGAGACGGTGGAGGCGGAGGGGGCCGAGGCGGAGCCGGGCGGGGCCGGTGGGTCGCCGGGTGCGGGGGCTGCGCTGGAGGTGGCCGAGGCGGGGTCGGGCGGGGCCGGGGACGGGACGCCGGGTGTCGGGGCTGCGCTGGAGGTGGCCGAGAGGCGGTTCCGGGACGTGGCGGCGCGGACGGTGACCGCGCAGGAGACCGTGGCGTCGCTCCGGAGGCGGTACGCGCACTCGGCGTCCGAATCCGTCACCGGGTACGTCGAACAGGCGAAGGACCGGCTGCTGTTCGCCACCGCGCGGCTCAACGAGGCCCGGCAGGCCGCCGATGCGGGGGGCCACGGGCGGGCGGCCCGGCACCTGCGGGCGGGCGAGGGAGCGGTGGCTCAGGCCGAGATCCTCGTGGACGGGGTGGCACGGCTGGCGGCGCGGCTGCGGGAGGCGGCAGGACTCGTACCCGCCGCGCTGACCGGCGCGGCGGCGGAGCTTGCGGCGGTCCGGGGCGAGGGGGCGCAGACCTCGCTGACCACGGGTGAGCTGCATGCCCGCCTGGCGTACGCGGACGGAGTGCTGGCGGCGGTCCGCGAGGAGTTGACCGGCGGACCGTACGACCCGCTGGACGCGCTGCGCCGGATGGCACGGGCCGTCGAGCGGGTGGAGGGAGCACGGCCGGGCGTGCTGGACACCGCGGCGCTGCTCGTGGCGCGGAGCACGGTCGCCGGGGCGGAGGAGTTCGTCGCGGTGCACCGGGGCGCGGTGGGTGCGCAGGCCCGCGCCCGGCTGGCGGAGGCGATACGGGAGCTGGCCGAGGGAAACGCCGGGCGTGCGGACACGGCGGCCGGGGAGGCGAGGGAACTGGCCGGGCGGGACGTACGGGCGCACGGCACCCCGTACGTCGGTGCGGAAGCGGACACGGCAGGTCTGGCGGGTGCGGTACTGGGCGGAATCCTCCTGGCCGAGGACCCGGACGGCGGCCCCCCGGCCGGCTTCGGCGGCCCCCGCACCCGAACCCGCCACCACCTGCCGCCCTGACCGAGCCGGACCAGCCGACCAAGGTGAAGTCCCGGCCTCCCGTCCCGCTCCGGCGGCCCCGCACCCGAACCCGCCGCCTGTCGCCCTGACCGAGCCGGACCAGCCGACCAAGGTGAAGTCCCGGCCCGCCGGCCCCGCTTCCGCGACCCCGCTCCCGCTCCCGCCACCTACCGCCCTCGGCAAGCCCGATCAGCCGACCAAGGCAAAGCCCCCGGCCTCCCGTCCCGCTCCGGCGGCCCCGCACCCGAACCCGCCGCCTGTCGCTCCGCGGGAGTCGGGTGGGCCGGCCAGGGTCGGGTCAGAAGAGGCTCAGCAGGGCCTCGGCCGGGTCTGTGAGGCCTCCTTCTCCGCCCGGGAGCGGCAGTTCGAACCACACCGTCTTGCCGCGAGGGGTCCGGCGGGAGCCCCAGGCCGCGCTGAGCAGTCCGACCAACTGCAGCCCGCGTCCCCCCTCGTCGGTGTCGCGGGCCCGCCGGCGCCGCGGCTGGACCAGTCCGGAGTCCCAGACCTCGCAGACCAGCGTGCGGTCCAGCAGCAGCCGTAGCCGGATGTCTCCCTCGCCGTACCGCAGCGCGTTCGTCACCAGCTCGCTGACCAGGAGTTCCGTTGTGTCGACCAGCGGTTCCAGGTCCCAGGACAGCAGCTGGCCGCGGGCGTACTCGCGGGCCCGGCCCACGCTGCGCGGCTCGCGGGGCAGCGTCCAGTCCCCCACGGAGTCGGCGGGCAGACCCTGCACGCGGGCCATCAGCAGGGCGATGTCGTCCTCGCCATGGTGGGTGTCGAGGGTGTTGAGGACGTGGTCACAGACGTCCTCCAGGGGCCGGGTGGGGTCCGTCAGCGCACCCACGAAGGCCTGGAGACCCTCGTCCAGAGGGTGGTCGCGGGACTCGACCAGGCCGTCGGTGTAGAGCGCCAGCAGCGCGCCTTCGGGGAGTTCGACCTCGACCTCCTCGAACGGCTCGCCTCCCACGCCGAGCGGCATGCCGGGCGGCACGTCGAGCATCAGCGCCGGCTCGCCGGGCTCGACCAGCACCGGCGGCAGATGGCCGGCGTTGGCGAACGTACAGCGTCTGGTCACGGAGTCGTACACGGCGTACACGCAGGTCGCGAGGTACACCTCGGAGAGGTCGGCGTCCCGGGGCTGCCGGGCGGTGCGGGTGGCCTGCTGGACCCCGCCGGGCGTGCCGAGCCCGCGTGCGATCTCGTCCAGCGCCGACAGCACCTCGGCCGGTTCGAGGTCGAGCAGAGCCAAGGTGCGTACGGCCGTGCGGAGTTCACCCATGGCCACGGCGGCCCGCAGGCCGCGGCCCATGACGTCCCCGACCACCAACGCCGTACGGTGTCCCGGCAGTTCGATGACGTCGAACCAGTCGCCGCCGACCTCGGTCGCCGCGTTGCCCGGCAGGTAGCGGCAGGCGATGTCCAGGCCGGACGCCTCGGGGTCGCCGGGCGGGAGCAGGGACCGTTGCAGTATCAACGCCCTTTCGTGCTCGCGGCGGTAGAGGCGGGCGTTGTCGATGCAGACCGCGGCACGTGCGGCCAGCTCCACCGCGAGGTCCCGGTCGCGCTCGCCGAACGGCTCGCTGCCCTTCGTCCGGGCGAACTGCGCGAGCCCTACGACCGTGTCGTGGGCGACCATCGGCACGGCCAGCGTGGACTGCACGAGGCCGCCCTCCTCGGCGGGCACGCGTTGCGGGCGGGCGGTCCGCAGGGCGTCCGCGCAGGGCGAGTTGAACGGGAAGTGGTGGACCGCGCCGACCTCGACGGGTTGCCCGGACCCGCTGAACGGGGCGCCGGAGACGGCGCTGGCGAAGGCCACGCGGCGCAGTTCGGCGCTGCCGTCGGCGAGGCCGGGCGGGGTCTCGTCGCCAGCCAGCAGGCCCTGGTAGAGGTCGACGGTGGCGAGGTCGCAGAAGCCGGGGACGACCACGTCGAGGAGTTCGCGGGCCGTGGTCTCCAGGTCCAGGGAGTTTCCTATGCGCGCGCCGGCCTCGTTGAGCAGGGCGAGATTGCGCCGGGCCGCGGCGGCCTCGCGGGCGGCGGCGCGCCGGGCGGTGATGTCGGTGCCGAGCCAGGCGATGCCGATGGGCCGGCCGGTGCCGCTGTGCACGCGGTAGAGGTTGACCGACCAGTGCCGGCGTTCCTCGGAGCCCGGGACGAAGCCGGTGACGTGCATGTCGGTGATGGACTCGCCGGACTCCAGCACCCGCCGCAGGGTGGCCGAAACCCGCTCGGCCTCGGGGCGCGGCAGATAGTCGTGAACTCCCCTGCCCCGGTGGTCGTCCGGGGATCCGCCGAAGATGGAGGCGAATCGCATGTTGGCGCGGCGGATCCGCAGATCGGTGTCGATCAGCAGGAACCCGAAAGGGGATTGACCGAATATCGACTGCGAGGCGGCGAGATCGGTCTCGATGCTGCGCAGCGTGCGGACGTCCACGACGATGCAGACGGCGGCCTTCTCGCCCTCGGCCGTGCGGGTGGGCATGACGTAGACCTCGGCCAGGCCCTCTTCGCCGCGGATGCCGTCCGGCCGGTCCGGCATCCGGAAGGGCACCACGCCGGTCCACTCGCGCCCGTCGAGGATTTCGGCCATCTTCCGCTGGCCGCGCGTGCGGAGGTCGGGGTCGATGAAGGCCTGTATGGGGTCCATGCCGACGGCGCGTTCGGCCGGGACGCCGAAGAGCTGCTCCGCGCGCAGACTCCACTGGTCGACCAGCCCGCCGGGGCTGATGGAGAAGGAAGCGGCCCTGATGTAGTCGTAGATCGAACCGGGCGGACTGCTCTGCCACATGGCGTCGCCGGGTGCCGCGGCATCCTCCGCGGCCTGACTCCTCGCGCCGTCCGACGGGTCCTCGGACTCCGTGGCCTTCGCTGGTATCTCGCTCACGCGAACCGTCCCCTCCAGCTCACCGCGCCCGGCACCGGTCACCGGGGGCGGCTGCCCGCAGTATCCAGCACTACGGTGCCGCACGACACGGTGTTCACGATCACAGCTCGGTCCAGGTGTTTTTCGGACCGGTCGGTGACAACACTTCCACTCTTCTAACCAAGGAACACACCGTCGAATCACCGACCTCCGGACCGCGTGCGCCCCCGGCGCGCACGGTGAACGGCGCACCGGCGGCTGTACACCCCCCGCTCCGGCGGATGCTCCGGCCTCATTCGGGCACCGTCAGCTCGAACCAGACGGTCTTACCGGCCGGTCCGGGCCGGGTGCCCCAGCGACGCGAGGACCCGGCGACCAGCTGGAGGCCGCGTCCGCTCTCGTCCTCGGGATGCGCGGCTCGCTCGCGCGGCGGATCCGGGAGCGGGTCGGAGACCTCTACCCGCAGCGCGCCGTCGAGCCCGGCGGGGCGGACCAGCCGTACGCCGATGGGTCCGGTGGCGTGCCGCAGGGAGTTGGTGACCAGCTCGCTGACGAGCAGTGCGGCGAGGTCGGCGAGGCAGTCGAGGTGCCAGCCTTGCAACTGGCGGCGGACCGCAGCGCGGGCGGCACGCACGGCGCCCGGTTCCGCGGGAAAGGTCCACTCGGCGCAGTCACCATCGGTGTCGATCACGCCGATCACTTCCCGGGCCAGCGAGCCTACCCATGTCCGGTTTCATGGGGTTAATGGGCACATACCCGATATCCAGCAGGCAGTACCGTGCGAGAGGGCGCACTGTGGCACGAACGGCGTACGAGTCGCTTCCGTGGGGTCCGTGAGCGCCGGGCCGAGAGCGCCGGGCCGAGTTGGACACCGGTGGGAGCCGTGTCACGCCTCCGGCCCGGCCCGCGGTCTACTCCGAAGTGAGCGGCGGCAGCTTGGCCAGCTCCTCCACCGCCGGAACATCCTGGTCGAGCCAGGGAACGTCCCAGAGTTCCGCGGCGCCGAGCCAGCGCAGCGCGTCGTGGTCCTCCAGGGGCCGGGGCGCGGGCGAGCCAGGGCACAGGCGGGCGGTCCACACCTGCAGCACGTACGGCGTGCGCAGCTGCCACTCGCCCGGTACGCGTGCGATCACTTCGGCGTCGACGCCCAGTTCCTCGCGCAGTTCGCGCGCCAGCGCGTCCTCGGGCCGCTCGTCCGCCTCGACCTTGCCGCCGGGCAGCTCCCAGCGGCCGGCCAGGTCGGCGGGCGCACTGCGGCGCGCGGCGAGCAGGCGGCCTCCGTCGAACAGGGCGGCCCCCACCACCACGATGCGTTCCGCTTCGGGCGTCGTACGCGTCATGGAGGGGAGCCTACGGGAGTGCGCGGCCGGTCAGTTCCGCGTACCGTCCCCGTTCTGGCCGATGCGCTCGACCCAGTACAGCTGCTTGTGTCCGCGGTCGTCGAGGCTGTCGGCGATCTTCTGCGCCTCGGCGCGGGTCGCGTACCGGCCGACGCGGTAGCGATTGCCGTTGTCGTCCTGCCGTATCACGATCCAGGGCAGGGAGACCGTGCCCTCACTCATGTCCCCCACCGCCCGCGGTCCTTCTCGCACCACCCCACCCTTATCCCTTCCCGGGCCCCCGTCGCGCCCCGCCTGAGGAAACCGCAGTCCGCATATGCCCGAGCGTACGCCCAACCTTTACGCAGCGAATACGCCTTTTCACAAAGAGGTACGCAACCAGCCAGAACGCCGGGGGCGCACGGGACCGAATGCGCCGTCGCGAACTCCGCTGCCTCGGGTCGAGGACATGGCGGCAATACCGGGACCACCTGGGAGAACGGCCTGATTGCTGCGGCCCGCCGGGCGCCGGCGACCGGCGGAGGACCACGTCGTCCGCCCCTGCGGGCGCGCGGGGTGTGCGCTACCTCACCCGGAGGGCGCACGAACGCGTGTCCGACGGCCGGCCGCACCGCCCGTCCGGCACCGGGCAGGCGCCGCGGTCACTTCACGGGCAGGCGGCAGGCGGCAGGCGGCAGGCGTGAAGTCCTCCGAGGCGGCGACCTTGAAGGAGACAGGCGGCAGGCGGCAGGCGAGGCGGTAGCGGCCGGCCGGGATCACCACGTGGGCGGTCACTTCACGGGCAGGTGGTAGGCGACGCGGTAGCGGTCGGCCGGGATCACCACGTCGGCGGTCTCCACCGGGCGGCCGGAGGCGAAGTACGTGCGCTGGACGACCAGGACCACATGGCCGGGGACACCGCCGAGCAGGTGCAGTTCCTCGGCGAGGCCGGGGCGGGCGCCGACCTCCTCCGTGACGTTGTCGACGACGACCTCGATGGCCCCCATGCGCTCGACCACGCCCATCCCGCCGAGCGGCCCCTCCTCGGGCAGCATCACCGGGCTGCGGCCGGTGACGGCGAGGGGCTCCCAGGAGGTGGAGAGCATCATGGGCTCGCCGGCCTCCCGGAACAGGTACTTGGTGCGCATGACCCGGTCGCCGGTCTGGATGGCGAGCCGCTCGGCGATGGCCGCGCCGGCCTCGGTCTGCTCGCTGCTGGACTCCCAGGTGCCGCGCACCGAGGCGTCGGCCTGCTCCTGCCGGAACGGGGTCGCGCCGCCGGCCGGACGGAATCCGGAGCGGGCCACCCGCCGGGGCACCGGCCGCTCGCGCACGTACGTCCCGGATCCCGAGCGGCCCTCGACCAGCCCCTCGGCCATCAGCACCTTGCGGGCCTCCAGCGCGACCGTGTCCGAGACCCCGTACTCCTCGCGAATACGGGCCTGGGAAGGGAGACGGGTGTGGGGCGGGAGTGAACCGTCGACGATCTTCTTGCGGAGATCACCCGCGACGCGCAGGTACGCCGGCTGCTCACCGAAAGTCACTGGCCGCTCCCATCAGTTTGTACAGACAGCAACAGCCTGGCAACCGTGGGTTGTGCCATGCAAGCAAAGGCCAGAGAATCACTCGATGTGATGACAAATGGCCGGGGAGGGCTTTACCCAGGCACTTCTTCCCCTTATTGGAGGTGCTCATCCCGGGGCGTGCTCACACCTGGAGGGAGGCGTCGGCGCCGTCATCGGTCAGCGGCGGGGTGGTGGCCAGCCCCAGGGAGCCCCGTGCGGTGACCGCCCGGCTCGGGCCGATCAATCGGAAGCCGTCCTCGTAGTGCTCGTAGAAGGCGTCCGCGTCCTCGGCCTCGGCCGCCTTCGCCCATTGCGCGCGCGCCTTGTCCAGGTCGGCGGCGAGCGCGGCGACCGGCTTGCGGGCAGCCGCGGGCCAGTCGTGGGCCCGCAGCATCCGGGCCTGCGCCCCCAGCGCGGCCGCCACCCGGCCCGCCCACGCCTTGTGTCCCGGCAGGTCGTCCTCCACGTACTCCTCGTCGGGAGCGGTGGCGAGGGCCGCGTTGAGGATGTGAGCGGCCTTCAGATAGGCGACCTGGTCGGCGTCGAGGACGGTCTCGTCGTTGCGCAGCGACCCGGTCAGGTCCTCTCCCTCGTCGGTGTCGCCGAACACGCAGGTGACCTCGCGGTCTCCCGCGGCCCAGCTGTCCCCGGTCGGCGTCAGGTGGTACACGTCGACGTTCCCCGGGAGCGCCCAGCCGTCCATCGCGTAACCGTCCTGGAGGCCCCGGCAGCGCTCGCCGGCGGTCTCGGCGACCTCGTCGTCCCCGGGGTAGGCGGCGCCGGGCAGCCGGAAGGACGCGAACACCTCGCCGTCGTGCGGGCCGGAGCAGGGAACCTTGTCCACGTCGTACGTCTCACCGCTCAGCGAGCCGGCGGGCGAGTCGAAGCACTCGCCCTCGGCCGGCGAGACGGTCGCACCCTCGCGCGCGCCCTCCTTCATGCCCTTCCACATGTCCGAGGCGCCGCCCGTGGCGAACAGCAGCACCCAGAGCACGAGCCCGACCAGGGACAGCACCGCGCCGCCCACGGCCAGCCCCGTGCCGCGTTCGCCGCGCCGGCGGATCTGGCCCAGCGCAACCAGTCCGAGCACCAGCCCGACACCGGGCAGGAAGCACAGCACACCGAGCACGAGGGCGGCGATGGCGAGGCCGTTGACCGGCGCCGGGTGGTTGTACGGGCTGTAGCCCTGCGCCCACGGCCGGTACCCGGGCAACCCCTGGAAACCGTCGGGCCGTTGGCCGTACGGGGTCGTTCCGTACGGCCCGCCCGGGTCCGACTCGGGTGGCTGGAACGGCCCTTGTGGCTGGTGGGGGCCGGGTGGCGGGGGTGTGGACACCGGTACCGTGCTCCTGGGTCGGGGCGGCGGCAGCGCAGGACCGGCGGCCGGCCGGTGGCTGGACTGACGTACGACTGGCCGCATGGTAAGCGGGACGCGAGCGGGGGCGGAATGAGGGGGGAGACCGGGCCGGACGGCCGGGTGGACGACGTTGTGAACGGGGACGAGCAAGGAATGAGCAAGGCCTACGGGGAGGGCGACGAGTGAGCAAGGTGACCGAGGAGACCGTCCGGCGCGTCAACGGGCTGACGGCCCGCTGGGCGCACGCCCTGTCCGAGGGCACGGTGTTCTCGGCGCCGGGCGTCTGGCCCCTGCTGGCCTTCCTGGCCGACGGCGCGGCGGGCCCGGCGCGCGCGGAACTGGCCGGCGCCCTGGGGGTACCCGCCGAGCAGGCGGCCGGTGCCGCACGGGAGCTGCTGGCGGGGCTGACGTCGGTGTCCGGCCTGGACGCGGCGCTCGGCCTGTGGACGCACCACGGGCTGCCGGTGCGCGAGGAGTGGCGGGCCGGGCTGCCCGCCGGAACCCACGGGGTGTTCGGGGACGACCTCGTCACCGCGCAGGAACGGCTGGACGCCTGGGCGGCCGAGCGGACCGGCGGGCTGGTCGAGCGCATGCCGGTGACGCTCACCCGGGAGGCGCGGATGATGCTGGCCACCGCCCTCGTGCTGCGCACCGAGTGGCGCCAGCCCTTCACCGAGGTGCCGCTGCGGCCCGACTCCGGCCCCTGGCAGGGCCGTACCCTCCGCGGCCTGCACCGGCGCAGCGTACGGCCGGACCGGGTCGGTGTGACGGGCACCCCGGACGGCTTCGTCACCGCGCTTACGGTGCCCGGCGACAACGGCATCGACATCCATCTGGTGCTGGGCGAGGAACGGATGACGCCCGGTCAGGTGCTGGCGGCCGGGGTGGGAATCGTGGAGCGCAGCCTGCCGCTGTCCGGGGGCGGCACGCTGCCGCACGGGCATGTGGGCCCCGGTCTCCACATCGGGCAGCAGCCGGCCATGGCGCCGGAACCGACGACACTGGACGTGCGGACGGTGGCGTACGAGGTACGGGCCGACCACGATCTGCTGGCCCTGCCGGGCCTCTTCGGTCTCACGACGGCGGCGGACACCCGAGTCGGACACTTCCCGGGCGTGAGCGCCTACCCGCTGGCTGTCGGGGAGGCCCGGCAGTCGGCCGTGGCCCAGTTCGGCGCGCTCGGCTTCCGGGCGGCGGCGGTCACGGCGGTCATGCCCAGGGCGGCTGCCGGGGTCCCGCAGTACCGCTACGAGACCACCGTCGTCCGCGTCGCCTTCGACCGCCCCTTCGGCTTCCTCGCCGTCGACCGCGAGTCCCGTCTCGTGCTGATGACGGGCTGGGTCACGGAACCGGCGCCTTACCCGGTCACGAATCTCCGGCCGGCCGCACCGCCCCCGCCGCCGGTCGGCTGAGGCAGGCCCGAGGCAGAGTGCGCTAGCCCCCCAGGGCCGCGCCCTGGGGCAGGTGGAAGGGGACCGTGTTCCAGGGGCTGTCCGGGTGGGCGGCCAGGGCCCGGTGGGCCGCCAGCATCTCCTGGTACCAGCCGCCGAACTCCTCGTCGTCGAAGTGCAGGCACCGGCCGAGTGCGTAGCCGGCGGAGAAATCCGGCCACGAGGTGTGGGCGGACTGTGCGGCGCCGCTCGCCTCGACGACGGCCTCGCGCATCTCGGAGCGTGTGGCGAAGCGGGCGCCATGGCCCCAGCGCGCCATCATCGAGGCGCGGCCGATGTCCCAGGCGGCGACCGAGCCCACCGCGGCGTCCGGCGTGAGCAGCCCGTCGGCGCGGAACCGGGCCTCGTAGCGCAGCACCTTGCCGACCAGGCCCACGACGTGCCCGACGAACTCCTCCCAGTCCGGGCCGATCTCCTCCGGCGCCCGCGCGGCGCGCTCGCGCAGCGTCAGCTCGACGCATTCGCGCCACGCGGTGGCGTCGACGGCCTGCAACCGCCCGTTCGTGTGCCGGTGGGCGAGTGCGTTCCGTGCGTCGAGGACGAACTCCCAGTACCAGGGGGTGACCTCACGGTCGAGGAGCCTGCGCTGGGTCTCCTGCCATTGCGCCCGGTCGGTGACGCCCCACCACTTGGCGAGCCGCTCGTGCTCGATGGACAGGCCGAGACCATGGTAGTGCGGGTTGTTCCAGGCCTCGCCGTTGACGAAGCACATCTGGGCACCGAGGGCCAGGCCGTGCAGGAGCGGGCCGAGGGGCGGGGCGCCGGTGCGCCGGGTGACGAGCCGGTCGGCGCCGCCGTCGGGTTCCCAGTGCTCGTTGTGCAGCGCCCGCCACACCTGCCGCTCCTCGGCGTCGGCCGACATGAGCATCGGGCACGGCGTCTGGTTGTTGACGGCGATGCCCGCGACGTCGTCGGGCAGGTCGTCGGCGAGGTCGCGCAGGGTGTACGACTCGTAGACCAGGTGCGGGTGGGGGCGGGGCAGCAGACCGCGGGTGTAGACGGCGACGAGCCGTCCGACGGCGGTGTCGTGGACGTGGAAGGTGCGCTCGCCGGGCTCGGGCGAGGTCTCCTCGCGGCGGAACGGCACGTATACGAGGTCGGCGGCGAGTGCCTCCAGGTAGGCGAGCTGCATGTCGCCCCGGCCCTCTTCCTCGGCCTCCGCGTCCGCCCACTCGGTCGTGGCATGGCGGACGAGCAGCGCGTACAGATGCTGTTCGAGCTCGTCGGGCGCCTGCCAGGTTCCCGGCTCGGCGGGTGCGGGAACGCTCGGCAGCGCCTCGTCGTGATCGTCCAGCTCACCGACCACGTACTGCTCCGCCGGCTCCTCCCCTTCTCCACTCTGCTCGTACCGCGCCGCCCGTTTCCGACTGCCGAACACCACGTGCCCCCGTGTTGACGATCTTGGCTGCGGCCACTCTACGACCCCCGCACGGCGCGACGTCAGGGCGGCGGACGTGACCTCCTCCACCGACCAGCCGTTCCGGTGGCAGCCCTTCCGGCGTGGGAGTCGGTGCAGCGCGCCGCCGGTGATATGCGATCGCCGACACCGCGAGGAGGGGAGCCCAGGCGAGCAGCGGGGTGTAGCAGACGAGGAGGAGGACCGTCTGCGCCCTGGTGTCGGTGAGTGCGCCGTCCGCCAGATTGCCGCCCTGGACGAAGCCGACCAGAAGGCTCAGGGCGCACAGCAGGAACGCCCCGACGAGCGCCGGGACCACCACCGCGAGGGGGCGTACCGGCCGGCCGCCGATCAGCGGGACCCAGCGCGGCACGACCTCACTCCACGGCCGCACCAGGCCGAGCGTCAGCAGGGCGAGCCCCTCCGTGACCGCCGTCAGGACCAGGACGTACGCCACGCCCCAGCCCGTGCGCACCGGCTCCGAGGCCACCGGGAGCCCGGCGACCAGAGCGATCCGCCACAATCCCGAGGGCAGCGTGATCAACGGTACGGCGTAGGCGGCGCGGACGGCCCGGCGCGGTACGGCCCGGACGGCCCGGCGCGGTACGACCCGGACGGCCCGGCGCGGTACGTCCGCAGGTGTCTTCCTGAGCATGCGATCCACATTTGTCGCTGCGGCGCCCCCACGCCTCAGCCCGGGGGATCATCCTCCTCCCCCGTCCGGCGGAGACGGACCGGCACCCCTGGACGACTCCGCCGCCCGGCTTCCGCACCCGCACCCGCGCACCGGCAGCGGCCGACGACGACCGGCCCCGGCCGGATCCCGAGGCACCGACGGCTGCCCGGCGGCCCCCGCAGGGCTCAGTCCTCGATCACCGGGTTGCACGGCGAGAGGAACGGATCCAGGCGCTCCTCGACGGTCCCCCTGCGTACGACGCGCACCCGGAACGCGTTGTCGGCGTTCGGGATGTCGCCGTCGTCGGAGCGGTCGTAGAGCAGCCCCCACGCGCCGGGAAAGCGGCGTGCGACGTACGCCACCAGTTCGTCCAGCTCTCCGGCCTCGTAGCCGACGTGGTTCGTGTGGCCGGTGGCCGTGACGACGTCCAGCCCGTTGAACACGTCGAGCGCGACCTTGCAGCTGGAGGACCACTGGACCGCGTCGATCCGCGCACGCAGCTCCTCGACGCCCGCCCTCAGAGACTGCGAGTCGTCCTCGTCCGGGTCCTCGGAGATACCGAACCAGCCATGGAACTCGTACATGCCCTCACTCCGGCGAAGTCGTGTCGATCACCGGCTCGACGCCGTGAATCCCTGCTGGTGCACCGACCCCTATGACCGCACGTTGAAGCCCTAACGCACAGTAGCGAAGTAGCGAACAGGTCACACGTTGAAGCGGAACTCCACCACAACTTGTCTGACCTGCGGGAATGCGAAGCCATCCCAGCACCATCCCAGCACGGGATTCGCGACAAAATACGAGAAGGCTCGGGACCGCCAACATTACACAACAGCGTTAGCAGCAGATCGAGGTTCAAGGGACTTCTCCGCGACGCCCTTTCAGCCTTATCGCGCCCCAAATCCCTTGCCTCGCCTGCTATTCGCCACTCACAGCGGCCAGGCTGCCAGCAAGTGGCCGGGGTCGTAGGCGGCGTCGAGCCCCGGACAGTCGACTCCGCTGCGCGAGACCGCCACGACGGGAACGGGTTCGTCGGTGAGGGCGGCCCGGTGTCGATGGAGGGCGGCCAGGTCGTGCCGGTCGAAGGGCGACTGCTCGAGCCACTTGATGGAGCCTACGAAGAGCAGCTCCTTGGCAATGGGGGCGCGGTCCGCCCCGACGATGTCGATTTCGACGTCGTTGGTCCGGGTCCAGTAGCCGCCCACCGCGGAGGCTGCGGGCAGTCGGCCGTCGGGCAGTATCCGGGCAAGCGCCTCGCGGATGAGCGGCTCGATCGCCCGGCCGCGCCAGCTGGTCCAGTTCTCCCGGATGCGCGCCAGGGTCAGATCGCCCCGCCCCCGCTCGATCTCTTCCATGGACGGGCCGAGCAAGTGCAGCCAAAACCGCAGGTAGGGATCTGTCACCCGGTAGCGGCGATCCTTCGACGGACGCAGCGACACAGGCAGCTCCCCAGCGACGATCCGTTTGTCCGTAAGCAGCTCCAGAGCTCGCTGCAGCGGCGTGGCCCCGATCCCGCCGGCTGCACGGGCGATGTTGGTGAAGGTCCGCTCGCCACTACCGATAGCCGCCAGCACCGTACGCGCCTGGGCCTGCGGGGGGAACTCGGCAGCCAGCGAACGCTCGGCCGACACGAGCAGGGCCGAGACCGGATCACTCAACGCCTCGCCGAGGAAGTCCCACAACCCTGCGCCGCGCGGCCACTCAGCGCAGATCAGCGGCAGCCCGCCGGTGACCAGCGCAGCGTCGAAAGCTTCCGCCGGATCCAGCCCAAGCATCTGTCCCACCTCGGCGGGGTTGAGTGGTCCCAGCACCATCTCCCGGCCGCGCTGATGGAAGGGTCGCCCGTAGCTGTTCAGTGCCTCCATCATCGACAGATCGGAGCCGATGAGGACCAGCAGCACCGGCTTCGTTTCCAGCACCCGATCCCAGGCCCGCTGCAGCATCCCCTCAAAAGCGCCATCGGTATCCATCAGGTACGGCACTTCATCGATGACCAGCACGCTCGCCCGGTCAGCGGGCAGAGCCGCAGCCAGCACGTCGAACGCGGCATCCCAACTCTCCGGCCGCGCGGCGGCCACCAGCCCCGCCAACGGCAGCGTCGATGCCTGGGCATCCCGAGCCAGCCGAGCCAGATCATCCCTGGGGGACGCACCAGTCGCCGCGTAGAACAGGAACGGGGCTCCGGAGTGCTCCGCAAACCGCTCGACCAGTCGCGACTTGCCCACTCGGCGCCGCCCGCGCAACATCACGCACCGACCGGGCCGCTCCCCGCCAACCCCTGCCGCGACTTTCTGCAGCTCTCGCTCCAATGTCGCCAGTTCCTGCCGACGGCCTACAAAGTCCACCACGCCTGCCGACCTCCACCGTGATACTAACGTCAATGTTAGCAACATTGACGTTAGTAGGGCACTCTTACAGCTGTCGCTCAGGGTGCTGGTCCGTGCACTCCTGCTGCCAGGCACTGGACAGTGCGCGACCCAGTACCGGCGTCCCCCTGACATCCCGGCACGATCCCAGCACGGTACGGATGACCAGGGATGATGACAGGTGACGAGGGGTCAGCTATCCCAGCACCATCCCAGCACGAGAAAAGACAAAGGGTCCGACTCCGAAGAGTCGGACCCTCCTGACCTGCGTGTTTGCCAGATCAGCACTGTGATGATGCAGCGCCCGCTACACGTTGAAGCGGAACTCCACCACGTCGCCGTCCTGCATGACGTAGTCCTTGCCTTCCATGCGGGCCTTGCCCTTGGCGCGGGCCTCGGCCACCGAGCCGGTCTCGACCAGGTCGGCGAAGGAAACGACCTCGGCCTTGATGAAGCCCTTCTGGAAGTCGGTGTGGATGACGCCGGCGGCCTCGGGGGCGGTGGCGCCCTTCTTGATCGTCCAGGCGCGGGACTCCTTGGGACCGGCCGTCAGGTAGGTCTGCAGGCCGAGGGTGTCGAAG
Organism: Streptomyces sp. NPDC027663; assembly: GCF_055566415.1. Taxonomy (NCBI): domain Bacteria; kingdom Bacillati; phylum Actinomycetota; class Actinomycetes; order Kitasatosporales; family Streptomycetaceae; genus Streptomyces; species Streptomyces sp. NPDC027663. Next base: position 380,869 of record NZ_JBVHSK010000002.1, read on the forward strand.
CCGACGCGGGCGAGGGTGGCGAGTCCCGGCTCGTGCTGACCGACGGACTCCAGCAGCTCCAGCGCCTCCTCCTCGTCCAGCTCGGCGAGGTCGGACTCCAGCTTGGCGTTGAGGAAGATCGCCTCGGCAGGGGCGACCAGGGCACGCTGCTCGTTCTTGAATTCCTCGTCGGTCAGCTCGTCCTCGTCGACGTTGAAGACGTAGAGGAAGGGCTTGGTGGTGAGCAGGTGCAGGTCGTGCAGCAGCTCGTTGCGCTCGGTGCCCTGGACGATGCCGTGCGCGAAGAGCGTGTCGCCCTTCTCCAGGATCTCCTTGGCCTCCTCGACCGCCTTGACCTTGGGCGCGATGTCCTTCTTGATCCGGGACTCCTTCTGGAGGCGCGGCAGGACCTTCTCGATGGTCTGGAGGTCGGCGAGGATCAGCTCGGTGTTGATCGTCTCGATGTCGTCCTTCGGCGAGACCTTGCCGTCCACGTGGACGACGTTCTCGTCCTTGAAGGCGCGGATGACCTGGCAGATCGCGTCGGACTCGCGGATGTTCGCGAGGAACTTGTTGCCGAGGCCCTCGCCCTCGGAGGCACCGCGCACGATGCCGGCGATGTCGACGAAGTCGACCGTGGCCGGGAGGATGCGCTCCGACTTGAAGATCGAGGCCAGCTTGGCCAGGCGGGCGTCGGGGACACCGACGACGCCGACGTTCGGCTCGATCGTGGCGAACGGGTAGTTGGCCGCCAGCACGTCGTTCTTGGTCAGGGCGTTGAACAGGGTCGACTTGCCGACGTTGGGCAGGCCGACGATTCCGATCGTGAGCGACACGTTGCGACTTCCCGTAGATGAGTGGGCCAGGGGCTGCCAGGGGGCCAGAGACCGACACTGGCCGATCCACCAGTTTACGGCGTCCCCCGCCCGTGGCTCACGGAAGCGTCGAACGCCCGGCCGAGCTCTCCGCCTCGGCGTGTCTGAGGGCCGATTGGGCACATAAACAGACCTAAGTTGGTCCGATGGAGCAACACAGATCGCGACCCCCGAACGACGGACCGCGGCGCGGCACACCGCCCACCCCGCTGCCGCCACAGACCCGGCGCCGGCCGGGCGGGGAGCGCAGGGCCGCACCGGGGGCGGCTCGTCTTGCGCGTGCGGGCCGGGCCGCGCAGCCCCCGGGAGCGGCCGGACGCCTGCCGAACCCGCGGCTCACCGGACTCGGCAGCGGGCTGTTCTGCATCCTGGCGATGTGCCTGCTCGGCTTCCTGGACCAGCTGCTCTTCGGGGCCTCCCTGACGGTGTACGGGGTGCTGTTCCTGCCGGTGTGCGTGCTGACAGCGCTGTGGGTGCGCCCCGGGGACGTGCTGACCGCGCCCGTGGTCGTGCCGATCGCGTTCGCGGCGGGGCTGCTGCCCGTGGCCGACGACAGCGCAGGGCTCGCCGGCCGGCTGATGGGACTGTTCACCGGGCTGGCCACACAGGCGGGCTGGCTGTACGGGGGCACGCTCGCCGCGGGGGTGATCGTGCTCGTACGCCGGGTGCAGTGGGTACGCCGACAGCAGCGGCGGAGCTGAGCGGGCGGGCCGAGGAGCCGGGCGCCAGAAGCCCAGGACGCCGGGAGCCGGGGTGCCAGGCGCACAGCGCGCCACGAGCCGAGGTGCCAGGCGCCCAGCGCGCCACGAGCCGAAGGTGCCAGGCGCCCAGGACGACACGAGCCGAAGGTGCCAGGCGCCCAGCGCGCCACGAGCCGGGGGTGCCGGGAGGCGGATGCCCCCGGCGTGGCTGGCGCTCGGCCCTGGCCCTGGCCCTGGCCCTGGCCCTGGCCCTGGCCCTGGCCCTGGCCCTGGGGCGGCTACGCCTTCTCGGCCGCTCTCATCGCCGCTCCCACGATCCCCGCGTTGTTCTGGAGCTGCGCGGGGACGATCTCGGCCTTGATGCCCTCGATGAAGTGCAGGAACTTCTCCGCCTTGCGGCTGACTCCGCCGCCGACGATGAACAGCTCCGGCGAGAACAGCATCTCCACGTGCGCCAGATACTTCTGCACGCGGTGGGCCCACTGCTGCCAGCTCAGCTCGTGGTCGTCCTTGGCCTTGCTGGAGGCACGCTTCTCCGCATCGTGGCCGTTCAGCTCCAGGTGGCCCAGTTCCGTGTTGGGGAGCAGGACGCCGTCCACGAAGACGGCGCTGCCGATGCCGGTGCCGAAGGTGAGCAGGACGACCGTGCCCCGGCGGCCCTGGCCGGCGCCGAACCGCATCTCGGCGACGCCCGCCGCGTCCGCGTCATTGGTCACGGTCACCGGGAGGCCGCCGAGTCTGCCGCTGAACAACGCGCGCGCGTCCGTGTCGATCCAGCCCGGGTCGACGTTCGCCGCCGTTCGCACCATGGCCCCGCCCGTGACCACCCCGGGGAAGGTCAGCCCGACCGGGCCGGTCCAGCCGAAGTGGTCGATCACCTGCTTGACCCCGTCGGCCACGCCGTCGGGGGTCGCCGGATGCGGGGTGAGCACCTTGCAGCGCTCCTGCGCCAGGTCGCCCCGGGCCAGGTCCACAGGGGCGCCCTTGATCCCGGATCCGCCGATGTCCACACCGAAGATCTGCATGGCTCCACGTTACGACGGGCGACCGACAGTCACGCCTCGGGCGTACCGGACCCACCGCGCTGGGCCACCAGGGCGGCGGCCTCCTCGCGCAGGTCACGGCGCAGTTCCTTGGGCAGCGAGAAGGTGATGGACTCCTCGGCGGCCTTGACGAGCTCCACGTCCGCGTAGCCGCGCTCGGCGAGCCACTCCAGGACCTGCTCGACGAGCACCTCGGGCACGGAGGCGCCGGAGGTGACGCCGACCGTGGTGACGCCCTCCAGCCAGGCCTCGTCGATCTCGTCGGCGAAGTCCACCAGGTAGGCCTCGCGGGCGCCGGCCAGCTTGGCGACCTCGACGAGCCGCTTGGAGTTGGAGGAGTTGCGCGAGCCGACGACGATGACCAGCTCGGCCTCGGCGCCCATCTGCTTGACTGCGAGCTGCCGGTTCTGCGTGGCGTAGCAGATGTCGTCGCTGGGCGGGGAGACGAGCCCGGGGAACTTGGTCTTCAGTGCGTCGACGGTCTCCATGGTCTCGTCGACGGAGAGGGTGGTCTGGGAGAGCCAGACGACCTTGGAGGGGTCGCGGACCTCGACCTTGGCGACATCGCCGGGGCCGTCGACCAGCTGGATGTGGTCGGGGGCCTCGCCGGAGGTGCCGATGACCTCCTCGTGGCCCTCGTGGCCGATCAGGAGGATGTCGTAGTCCTCGCCTGCGTAGCGGACGGCTTCCTTGTGGACCTTGGTGACCAGCGGGCAGGTGGCGTCGATGGTGGCGAGGCGGCCCTGCCTGGCCTCCTCGTGGACGACGGGGGCGACGCCGTGCGCGGAGAACATGACGATGTTGCCGGGCGGCACCTCCTCCGTGCGCTCGACGAAGATGGCGCCCTTCTTCTCCAGGGTCTGCACGACGTACTTGTTGTGGACGATCTCGTGCCGGACGTAGATCGGGGCCCCGTACTGCTCCAGGGCCTTCTCGACGGCGATCACGGCGCGGTCCACACCGGCGCAGTAGCCCCGGGGGGCGGCGAGCAGGACACGGCGGCCAGGCGAAGCGGTCATGCGTCCCATCGTAAGGGTGCGTCCGGCGGCGCAGGGATCGCACGCCGATCGCTGCACGGGAAGATCGGTGCCCGCGTCCGCAGCACCGGAATGACGGCTTCCGTGACCGGCGCCGGAGCCGGTCGAGCAGCTGAGCGGCTCGGGCGAGTGTGTGAGCGACTCGGGCGAGTAGCTGAGGCGCTCGGGCGAGTAGCTGAGCGGCTCGGGCGAGTAGCTGAGCGGCTCGGGCGAGTAGCTGAGCGGCCTGGGCGCCGGGCAGCCCCGACGGGGCGCGGCGGATGGCGCGACCGGTCACGACGCGCCCCAGCCGGAAACCGGCCGTGGCTCAACGGCGCGTGGCCGGACTGTCGGTCCCGGCCGTTAGGCTCGCCGCATGGCTGTCAACACGTCCCCCGAGGCCCCGCTCCCCGTCGGTGAGGTGTCCCGGATGATCGGGGGCTGGATCGACCGGCTCGGGGCGGTGTGGGTCGAGGGGCAGATCACCCAGCTGTCGCGCCGCCCCGGCGCGGGCGTCGTGTTCCTGACGCTGCGCGACCCCTCGTACGACATCTCCGTCAGCGTGACCTGCTACCGCCAGGTCTTCGACGCGGTCGCGGACGTCGTCGGCGAGGGCGCCCGGGTGGTCGTACTGGCGAAGCCCGAGTGGTACGCCCCCCGCGGTCAGCTCTCCCTGCGCGCCGCCGAGATGAGGCCCGTCGGCGTCGGTGAGCTGCTGGCCCGGCTGGAGCAGCTGAAGAAGGCGCTCGCTGCCGAGGGGTTGTTCTCCCCCGAGCGGAAGAAGCCGCTGCCGTTCCTGCCGCAGCTGATCGGGCTGGTGTGCGGCCGGGCCTCCGCCGCGGAGCGTGACGTGCTGGAGAACGCCCGGCACCGCTGGCCCGCCGTCCGTTTCGAGGTGCGCAACGTGGCCGTGCAGGGCGTGCACGCCGTCCCGCAGGTCGTACAGGCCGTCAAGGAACTCGACGCGATCGACGAAGTGGACGTGATCGTCGTCGCGCGCGGCGGCGGCAGCGTCGAGGACCTGCTGCCCTTCTCGGACGAGCAGCTGGTGAGGGCAGTGGCCGAGTGCCGTACGCCCGTGGTGTCCGCGATCGGGCACGAGCCGGACAATCCGCTGCTGGACCACGTCGCGGACCTGCGTGCATCCACGCCGACGGACGCGGCCAAGAAGGTCGTCCCGGACGTGGGCGAGGAACTGGAGCGGGTGCGGATGCTGCGGGACCGCACGCGGCGCTGCATGAACGCGTTCCTGGAGCGGGAGGAGCGCGGGCTGGCGCATGCGCTGGCGCGGCCCTCGATAGAGGATCCGCACCGGATGATCGACGAGCGCGCGGACCAGGTGGCTTCGCTGCTCGACCGCAGCCGCCGCACGCTGGGGCATCTGCTGGACCGCGCGGACTCGGAGCTGACGCACACGCACGCGCGCGTGGTGGCCCTCTCCCCCGCGGCGACGCTCCAGCGCGGCTACGCGGTGCTGCAAAGGGCCGACGGGCACGTGGTGCGCGATCCGGACGAGGTGACGGCGGGCGAGGAGCTGCGCGCCCGCGTCGCCGGCGGTGAATTCACGGTGAAGGTGGGCGAATGACGAGCAAGGTGGACGAGGCGCTCTCGTACGAGCAGGCGCGGGACGAGCTGATCGAGGTCGTACGGCGGCTGGAAGCCGGCGGCACGACGCTGGAGGAGTCCCTGGCGCTGTGGGAACGCGGCGAGGAGCTGGCCAAGGTGTGCCGGCACTGGCTGGAGGGGGCGCGGGCCCGGCTGGACGCGGCGCTGGCCGAGGAGGAGGACGAGGACGAGGGGCAGGCCGGCGCGTAGGCACCGACGCGCAGGTGCCGGCCCGCACCGGCCCGTGGGCACCGGCCACAGACACCGGCCCGGCCCGTAGGCACTGGCCTCAAGGCACCAGCCACAGGCACCGGCCCGTAGGCACCGACCGCAGGCACCGGCGCCCAGAAATGGGCCCGTAGGCACCCAGCCGTCGGCACCGAGGCGTGGACGCGGGCCCGTAGGCACCCGGTCGTGGGCCTGTGAAGCCCGTCACCACACCCCGGCATTGGTTGAAGGTTGAACTTCACCTGCCGTAGGGTCGGTGTCGTCAGCCGATCCGGACCATGGTCCGGTACGTCGGACCGAGGCACCCCAAGGAAGTTCACGCATGTCTCTCGTTCTTGACCCCGCCGCCCAGGACCTGCTGTTCCGCGAGGCCCGCACCGCGAACACCTTCAGCGACGAGCCGGTGACCGACGAGCAGGTCCAGGCCATCTACGACCTGGTCAAGTACGGCCCCACCGCCTTCAACCAGTCCCCGCTGCGCATCACCCTGGTCCGCTCCGCCGAGGCCCGGGAGCGCCTGGTCCGGCACATGGCCGAGGGCAACCAGCCCAAGACCGCCGCCGCCCCGCTGGTCGCGATCCTGTCCGCGGACAACGAGTTCCACGAGGAGCTGCCGGCCCTCTTCCCGCACTTCCCGCAGGCCAAGGACGTGTTCTTCAGCGAGCGTCCGGCCCGGGAGGGCGCCGCCGCGCTGAACGCCGCGCTCCAGGCCGCGTACTTCATCATCGGCGTCCGCGCCGCCGGTCTCGCCGCCGGCCCGATGACCGGTCTCGACTTCGAGGGTGTCCGCAAGGAGTTCCTGGACGACGACCACACCCCGCTGATGGTCGTCAACATCGGCAAGCCGGGCGAGGACGCCTGGTTCCCGCGCTCGCCGCGCCTGGCCTACGAGGACGTCGTCACCACCGTCTGACGGTCGAGCAGCAGGTACGCGCGAACCCGTACACGTGAAGAGGCCCCCGGCACCGCCGGGGGCCTCTTCACGTACGGTCACCGTCGCACACGACGGACGGTCACGTCCGCACGCCCGGCCACTTCAGCACGCGGTCACGTCCACGCACAGCCACGCCAGCTCGCGCGGTCACTTCAGCTTCAGTGCCGCCACCATGACCGTCAGCTCCTCGTAGGAGCCGGTGCCCGCCACCACCGTGGTGGAGCCGGGGGTGTCCTGCAGGACCAGGGCGTCGTAGCGGCCGCCGGTGTAGCGGGTCCACGTACGGCCGTCGATCTTCTCGGTCCGCTTGGTCGGCTTCCCGCCCTGGCTGGCCTGGTCGATGAATTCGGAGCGCTTCTGCGTGGACTGCTCGACCTGCACGTACTGGTCGGCCGGGGTCTGGAAGCCGAGGTGCCAGCGGTCGGAGTTCTCGCCCTGGAAGCGTACGGAGGTCGCTTTCCAGGTACTCGGCAGGCCCTCGGGCGCAGCCACGGGATAGCTCACCGCCCGCCTGGCGGTGACCAGCTCGACCCCGTAGTCGACCCGCTTGAGGTCGGGAGCGTGATCGTCGTGCGGGATGGAGAGGAAATAGACGACCGCCGCCGCGATGCCGATCAGGGCCAGGGAGAGGATCATGTCCCGGGCCGTCTTCTGCTTGCCGTTCGAACCTGCCACGCCCCCTATCGTCGCAGGTGCCCCAAGCGCTCATCCGTGGGGTCCCCTGCTCATTTTGTCTGCTCGGCGATAGAGTCAGGGTCCAATACCCTCATCCGGCCGTCGTCGTATCAGAAAGGTGCGCTCCGATGACCGAAAATCATCATTTGCCGTCCGAGCTCGATGTTCCCTCAGAGGCTCCCGACCGTAACCTCGCCCTGGAACTCGTCCGGGTGACCGAAGCCGCCGCGATGGCTGCGGGCCGCTGGGTGGGGCGCGGCGACAAGAACGGCGCCGACGGTGCCGCGGTGCGCGCCATGCGGACCCTCGTCTCCACCGTCTCGATGAACGGCGTGGTCGTCATCGGCGAGGGCGAGAAGGACGAGGCCCCGATGCTCTTCAACGGAGAGCAGGTGGGTGACGGCACCGGTCCCGAGGTGGACATCGCCGTCGACCCGATCGACGGCACCACGCTGACGGCCAAGGGCATGCCGAACGCGATCGCCGTGCTCGCCGCCGCCGAGCGCGGGGCCATGTTCGACCCGTCCGCCGTGTTCTACATGGACAAGCTGGTCACGGGTCCGGAAGCGGCGGACTTCGTCGACATCAACGCGCCCGTCTCGGTGAACATCCGGCGGATCGCCAAGGCCAAGCGGTCCTCGCCGGAGGACGTCACCGTCGTCATCCTGGACCGGCCGCGGCACGAGGGCCTGATCCGGGAGGTCCGGGAGGCCGGCGCGCGCATCAAGCTGATCTCCGACGGCGATGTCGCCGGCTCGGTGTACGCGCTGCGTGAGGGCACCGGTGTCGACCTGCTGCTCGGCATCGGCGGCACCCCCGAGGGCATCATCTCGGCCTGCGCCGTGAAGTGCCTCGGCGGAACGATCCAGGGCAAGCTGTGGCCCAAGGACGACGAGGAGCGGCAGCGGGCCATCGACGCCGGACACGACCTGGACCGCGTGCTCACCACGGACGACCTGGTGTCCGGCGAGAACGTGTTCTTCGTCGCCACCGGTATCACCGACGGCGAGCTGCTGCGAGGCGTCCGGTACCGGTCGGAGACCGCGCTGACCGAGTCGATCGTGATGCGGTCCAAGTCGGGGACCGTGCGGAGGATCGACTCCGAGCACCGGCTGAGGAAGCTGCGGGCCTACAGCGCGATCGACTTCGACCGGGCCAAGTAGCACCGGCCCCCGGGGGCTGCGCGTCCGCCGGACGGTGCGGGTCGCCCGCGACTCGTCGCGCAGCTCCCCGCACCCCTTGCGGTGCGTAGCTCCCCGCACCCCTTGCGGTGCGTAGCTCCCGCGCCCGTAGCGGTGCGCCGTTCCCCGGCGACGAAAAGGGCGCCCTCTGTGCGGAGAGGGCGCCCTTCGTCACACGTCCTAGCCGGCTATGCGGTTCGCCGCCGCCCTCGCCGCCTTCTGCAGTTCCATTTCGCGCCTGCGGCGCCGCGCGAGGACCACACGGCGTTCGGCTGCCGTGAGGCCGCCCCAGACGCCGTACGGCTCGGGCTGGAGGAGGGCGTGTTCGCGACACTCGACCATGACCGGACAGCCGGAGCAGACGCGCTTGGCCGCCTCCTCGCGGGACAGCCGGGCGGCGGTCGGCTCCTTCGACGGGGCGAAGAACAGCCCGGCCTCGTCGCGCCGGCACACCGCCTCGGTGTGCCAGGGTGCGTCTTGCTCCCTGTCTCGCGCTGGCCCCCGCTGGGCCGGAACGGCAGCTACCTGCAGGGACGAATGCGGCGGTTGCGGCACGGTCTACTCCTGACGACGGCTTCGCGAGCGAGAGACGATGCAGCAAGGCCTACCCGCTGTGCGCGCTCCTATGCACAGAGTTCCCAACCGCAGGCGTGCGGCAAGTCGTTCACGCCCCCGCACCGGCGTCATCGGCGGATCCGGCCCCTCCGATGGCCCGTGGATTCGCGACCGTCAATGGCTCAGGTGTTTGCGCAGCTTCCGGTCGACCTTGTCCTGGGCGCGGTCCAGCTTGTCCTGCACGCGCTCCAGGATGTCCGCCACGGTCCTGCCCCGCCTGGGCCGCGCCTCCACGTTGCCGAAGACGGCCCAGCCGTCGACATAGACCACCGGCGCGTCGGAGTCGACCGAGTCCAGCGGACTCACCTCGAAGTTGCCGAGCACCCCGCCCCCGGTGCCGCGCAGCGAGATGTTCTCCGGCACGCGGATCTGGACGTCACCGAAGACGGAGACCGCCTTGATCACCACTTGCTGGTACTCGAAGATCGCCTCGCTGAGGTCGATCTCGACGCTGCCGAAGACCGCGTACGCGTGCAGCCGGCGCCCGGCGCGCCAGCGACCCCGGCGCACGGCACTGCTGAACACCGCCACCACGTTGGCGTCGGCCTCCGCCGGGACCGCGCCCGGGCTGGGACGGGGCGGGACCGGCTGGTAGGCGGGTGCGGCCGGGCGCCGGTGGGCAGCGGGCAGGTCGCGGATGAAGACCTCCAGCTCCCCCACCGTCTTGGCGTGCAGCACGCCCTCCACGCGCTCGGCGTGCTCGTCGGCGGTCAGCCGGCCCTCGGCCAGGGCCTCGCGGAGTATGTCGGCGACCCGGTCGCGGTCGGCGTCCGAGGCCCGCAGTTCGGCTGCCGGAGTGGGTGCGGTCTGCTTCTGAAGGTCCACGACAGTCAGCGTACCCAAACACGATAGATCGCGACACCCCCAACTGAGCCTTACCTCACAAGCTCGGCCGGGTCGCCAGGTTCTACGCTGGTGGGCGCCCGCCAATGGAGGCGGCCGCTGTCTGTCGAGTGAGGAATGGGCTGCGATGCCTGAGTTCGCGTACACCGATCTGCTCCCCCAGGGAGAGGACACCACCCCCTACCGACTGGTGACGTCCGAGGGCGTCTCCACGGTCGAGGGGCCCGACGGGCGGACGTTCCTCAAGGTGGAGCCGGAGGCACTGCGCGAACTCGCCGCGGAGGCCATCCACGACATCCAGCACTACCTGCGCCCGGCCCACCTCGCCCAGCTGCGCCGCATCATCGACGACCCCGAGGCCTCGAGCAACGACAAGTTCGTCGCCCTGGACCTGCTGAAGAACGCGAACATCGCGGCGGCCGGCGTGCTGCCGATGTGCCAGGACACCGGCACGGCGATCGTCATGGGCAAGCGCGGGCAGAACGTGCTGACGGCCGGCGAGGACGAGAAGCACCTCTCGCACGGCATCTACGACGCCTACACCAAGCTCAACCTGCGCTACTCGCAGATGGCTCCCCTCACCATGTGGGAGGAGAAGAACACCGGTTCCAACCTGCCGGCCCAGATCGAGCTGTACGCCACCGACGGCGGCGCCTACAAGTTCCTCTTCATGGCCAAGGGCGGCGGCAGCGCCAACAAGTCGTTCCTCTACCAGGAGACGAAGGCCGTCCTGAACGAGGCCTCCATGATGAAGTTCCTGGAGGAGAAGATCCGCTCGCTCGGTACGGCCGCCTGCCCGCCCTACCACCTGGCGATCGTCGTCGGCGGCACCAGCGCCGAGTACGCGCTGAAGACCGCCAAGTACGCCTCCGCGCACTACCTGGACAACGCCCCCACCGAGGGCTCGCCGCTGGGCCACGGCTTCCGGGACACGGAGCTGGAGGAGAAGGTCTTCGAGCTGACCCAGAAGATCGGCATCGGCGCGCAGTTCGGCGGCAAGTACTTCTGCCACGACGTCCGCGTGATCCGCCTGCCCCGCCACGGCGCGTCCTGCCCGGTCGCCATCGCCGTCTCCTGCTCCGCCGACCGCCAGGCCGTCGCGAAGATCACCGCCGAGGGCGTCTTCCTCGAGCAGCTGGAGACGGACCCGGCGCGCTTCCTGCCGGAGACGACCGACGAGCATCTCGAGTCGGACGGCGACGTCGTCAAGATCGACCTCAACCAGCCGATGGACACGATCCTCGCCGAGCTGGCGAAGTACCCGGTCAAGACCCGTCTGTCCCTGACCGGTCCGCTGGTCGTGGCCCGCGACATCGCGCACGCCAAGATCAAGGAGCGGCTGGACGCGGGCGAGGAGATGCCGCAGTACCTGAAGGACCACCCCGTGTACTACGCGGGCCCGGCGAAGACCCCCGAGGGCTACGCCTCCGGTTCCTTCGGCCCGACCACGGCCGGCCGCATGGACTCCTACGTGGAGCAGTTCCAGGCCGCGGGCGGCTCGAAGGTGATGCTCGCCAAGGGCAACCGCAGCAAGCAGGTCACCGACGCGTGCGGCACCCACGGCGGCTTCTACCTCGGCTCCATCGGCGGCCCGGCCGCGCGCCTCGCCCAGGACTGCATCAAGAAGGTCGAGGTCCTGGAGTACGAGGAGCTGGGCATGGAGGCCGTCTGGAAGATCGAGGTCGAGGACTTCCCGGCGTTCATCGTGGTGGACGACAAGGGCAACGACTTCTTCCTGGACCCGGCCCCCCAGCCGACGTTCACCAGCATCCCGGTGCGGGGTCCTGGCCTGGCCTGAGTCCCCTGAGAGCCTCACAGACCCCTCGGCGTCGCCGGGGGGTCTGCTGCTGTCCATGGGCGGCGCTACAGTCCCCCGCTCCTGTGGCTCGAAGGGCAGTGACGCCGGCGCGGCAGCATCGGAAGGGTCCGTGCGCAGAAGTCCGTGCAATCCGCGTAGCCCGGGAGGCTGCTGTGTCGCTGCGGTTCATAGTCCGAGGTCCCGGTCCGAGGTCCCGGTCCGAGGTCCCGGTCCGAGGTCCCGGTCCGAGGTCCCGGTCCGAGGTCCCGGTCCGGGCTGAGCCGGGATCGAGGTGGTCGGCGAGCCACAGGTCTGTGCGCCGGGCAGGGGCGCATAGTGGATGGCGCACGTCATCCGTCCGGGAGGCCGCCGTCATGACGGACCGTTATGACCCCAGCCGCACTGCAGTACTGCTGGTGGATCCCTACAACGACTTCCTCTCCGAGGGCGGAAAGCTGTGGCCGCGCGTGGCGCCGGTGGCCGGGGAAGTGGGTCTGCTGCGCAACCTGCGCACGGTCATGGACGCCGCGCGCACAGCCCGCCTGACGGTGGCCTTCGTCCCGCACCGGCGCTGGGAAAGGGGCGACTACGTCGGCTGGGACCACCCCAATCCCAGTCAGCGCAAGGTGCAACGGCTGCAGACCTTCGCCCGCGGCAGCTGGGGAGGCGAGTTCCACCCGGACTTCCAGCCGCAGCTGGGAGATCTGCTGGTCAAGGAGCACTGGGCACAGAGCGGCTTCGCCAACACCGATCTGGACTTCCGACTCAAGCAGCACGGCATCACGCACGTCGTCCTGATCGGACTGCTCGCCAACACCTGCATCGAGTCGACGGGCCGCTTCGCGATGGAGCTCGGCTACCACGTCACTCTCGTCACCGACGCGACCGCCGCGTACAGCGCCGACATGATGCGCGCCGCACACGAGCTGAACGGCCCCACCTACGCCCACGCCATCGTCACCACGGCGGAACTCGTCCACACGCTGGCGGGCTGAACCCGCGAACGGCTCAACGCGGCGGTACCGCCCAGGGCAGCCTGGACGACTGTGGCGCCGGCCGCGGTGGATCGAAGTGGCCGCGTGACGGTGGGGTCAGCGGGGTAGGCAGCCGAACCAGTTCACGGTGTCGTCGTCGGAGGTGTAGCCGAGACACCTGATGGTCCTGTCGTGCAGGGTCTCGGTCCGGCCGACCCCTCCGTTCAGGTATCCCGTCTTGTAGTGGGGCTCCACGAGGGTGTCGATCTCGACGGTGTACCAGCGGCGCTCGTCGTCCGGCAGGCTGCAGCCGTGGGCGGTCATGTTGCGGCTGGGGTCGTCGCCGGTCCATATGGGCCGTTCGGCGCGGTCGCAGTACGCGCGGTGTGCGCGGCCGGCGGCGTCGGCCGCGCCGGCGCCGGTACCGAACAGGACCGTGGCGCCCGTGGCCACCGCCGCGGTGGCGCCGAGCAGGCGCTTCAGAGTGAGGTTCACCGGTTTGTCCTCCTGTAAGCCGCGATGACGGCCCGGAGCCGCCCTGTCACCATGAGTTGATAGTCACACTTATCCGGGATGTCCGGCTCGTCAGGCGGAGGTGCGGTCCCCCGACCCGGTGACTCCGGTCATGCCAATGCAGCAGCGGGCACCCGGGCTCCCGCCCGTGCGGCCCAGGGTCCGGAACATCCCCGGCGCCCTGACCGCTGATACCGGCATGAGTGAATACCGCATCGAGCACGACTCCATGGGCGAGGTCCGGGTCCCGGCCCACGCCAAGTGGCGGGCGCAGACCCAGCGCGCCGTCGAGAACTTCCCCGTCTCCGGGCAGCGGATCGAGCGGGCGCACATCGAGGCGCTGGCCCGCATCAAAGCGGCGGCGGCGAAGGTGAACGCCGAGCTGGGTGTGCTGGACAAGGACGTCGCGAACGCGATCCAGGAGGCGGCCGGGGAGGTCGCCGCGGGCCGGTGGGACGAGCACTTCCCGGTGGACGTGTTCCAGACGGGCTCCGGGACCTCGTCCAACATGAACACCAACGAGGTCCTGGCGACGCTGGCGACCGAGCGGCTCGGCCGGGACGTGCACCCCAACGACCACGTCAACGCCTCGCAGTCGTCCAACGACGTCTTCCCGTCCTCGATCCACATCGCCGCCACCGCTGCCGTCACCCACGACCTGGTCCCGGCCCTGGAGCACCTCGCCGCGTCCCTGGAGCGCAAGGCCGGGGAGTTCGCCGACGTGGTGAAGTCGGGGCGTACGCACCTGATGGACGCGACGCCGGTGACGCTGGGCCAGGAGTTCGGCGGGTACGCCGCCCAGGTGCGGTACGGCATCGAGCGCCTCAGGGCCTCCCTGCCGCGGCTGGCCGAGCTGCCGCTGGGCGGCACGGCGGTCGGCACCGGCATCAACACCCCGCCCGGGTTCTCGGCCGCCGTCATCGAGGAGGTCGCCCGGGCCACCGGGCTGCCGCTCACCGAGGCCCGCGATCACTTCGAGGCGCAGGGCGCCCGGGACGGCATCGTGGAGACCAGCGGGCAGCTGCGGACCATCGCGGTGGGCCTGACGAAGATCGCGAACGATCTGCGGTGGATGTCGTCCGGGCCGCGCACCGGCCTCGCCGAGATCCGGCTGCCCGACCTCCAGCCCGGCTCGTCGATCATGCCGGGGAAGGTCAACCCGGTCGTGCCCGAGGCCGTGCTGATGGTCGCCGCCCAGGTCATCGGGAACGACGCCACCATCACCACCGCTGGCGCGGCCGGCAACTTCGAGCTGAACGTGATGCTGCCGGTCATCGCCAAGAACGTGCTGGAGTCGGTCCGGCTGCTCGCCAACGTCTCGCGGCTGCTGGCCGACCGGACCGTCGACGGCATCACCGCCGACCGCGAACGCACCCGCGAGTACGCCGAGTCGTCGCCGTCCGTGGTGACCCCGCTGAACAAGTACATCGGTTACGAGGAGGCCGCGAAGGTCGCCAAGAAGTCCCTCGCCGAACGGAAGACGATCCGCGAAGTCGTCCTGGAGGGCGGCTACGTGGAGCGCGGCGACCTGACACTGGAGCAGCTCGACGAGGCGCTGGACGTCCTGCGGATGACGCGTCCGTAACTGCGAGCGAACCTTTCCGGCCACCGCCGTACAACCGTGACGGGTGCCGCAGCGTCCTACGACTGCGGCACCTAATATCTGTGCATGACGGACGACGGAGCGGTGACACGAGTGACGGCGGGACCTGCGGCGCACTGGACCCCGGGGACGCAGATCCTGTGGCGCTACCGCGAGAACGGGGGCGAACACGTCCACATCGCCCGGCCCGTCACCGTCGTACGCGACGACGCAGATGTCCTCGCGGTGTGGCTGGCCCCCGGCACCGAGTGCGTGAAGCCGGTCCTGACCGACGGTACGCCCGTGCACCTGGAGCCGCTGGAGTCCCGCTACACCAAGCCGCGCACGGTCCAGCGGGACCGCTGGTTCGGCACGGGCGTACTGAAGCTGGCCCAGCCCGGTCTGCCCTGGTCGGTGTGGCTGTTCTGGGATCCGGGCTGGCAGTTCAAGAACTGGTACGTCAACCTGGAGCAGCCGTTGACCCGTTGGGCGGGCGGGGTGGATTCCGAGGACCACTTCCTGGACATCTCCGTGCACCCGGACCGCAGTTGGCACTGGCGGGACGAGGACGAGTTCGCTCAGGCCCAGCGGGACGGGCTGATGGACGCGGCGACCGCCGAACGGGTGCGGGCGGCCGGGCGGGAGGCGGTCGAGGTGATCCGTTCCTGGGGGCCGCCGTTCTCGGACGGCTGGCCGCACTGGCGCCCGGACCCGTCCTGGGCGGTACCTTCTCTCCCCGAGGACTGGGACCGTACGCCCGCGCACGTGTCCTCATGAGACCCTTGATGCGCCCCCAGGCAAGAAACGTAGGATCGTCCTCCGCAATCATACGAACAAGGCCGGTGCACGGCACCGTCGTTGAGGGGTGGTGGTCGGGTGCCGAAGGGGAGCGTCAGCGCAACTTGCGGATCATGCACCGAGCTTGACCGATCGTCACCGAGGGGCGGCAGCACGTGAGCGAGGCGTACGAGGGCGGTACCACCGCGGACGGCGGCGGCTCTGCGAACGACACAGGAACAACCCCTGACCACGCGGGAATTCCGTTCCTGGGACACGTATTGCGGGTATCGGGATTTCGGCGGGACCAACTGCGCGCTCGGCGTACCCGGTGCGCAGCCCCGGACGGATGGATGCGACACGCGTGACGGAGCAGCCCACCTCCTTCGAACGCCCCCAGCCGGGCGTCGACCCCGCGGAGGCCCGCGGGGCGCTCCTGCGTACCCCGAAACAGCTCGGCAACCCGGCCTTACCCGCGCAGGCCCGGTCCGAGGGAACCCCCTCGGGCCCGGGCACGGCCACGCCCTGTGGCAAGGGAAAGGACGGCAAGGGGAAGGAGCCCCCAGTCAACGGCCCCGAGCACTCCCAGCCCGCCACCGACGACCCGATGGGTGGACCTCCCGCGAGGGGGAACGCGAGCGTGGGTGACCACCGCCCGCGCCCCGCTCCGGAGGGCATCCCGGCGCAGCCCGGTGCGGAGCCGGAGCGGGCCTCGGGCGGTCAGGAGCGCCGTACCGGGCGGGGACTGCCGCCGGGGCGTCCGATGCCCATGCGGCGTGACGGGGACCGGCTCAGGTTCGTGGGCGCGGCCACCCGGCGGATCGCCCGCGGGCTCGACCTGGACGAGATCGTGATGGGGCTGTGCCGGGCCACCGTGCCGACGTTCTCGGACGCGATCCTGGTCTATCTGCGCGACCCGCTGCCGGTGGGCGACGAGCGGCCCACCGGGCCGGTGGTGCTGCGGCTGCGCCGCACGGACCGGATACCGGAGGAACGGGACACCGAAGGGGTGCTGCTGCCGCCGGCGTTCGACCCGGAGCCGGAGCCGACCGCGCTGGCGGAGCTGTCGTCGCTCACCACCGAGTTGTGCGAGGTGCGGCCGGGCGGCGCGCTGAACGAGGTGCTGCGCGGGGTGCGGCCGGTGTTCGCCGACGCGCCCGCCGCCCGGGCCGCGCTGCCGGAGCTGCTGGGCGAGGGCGGCGAGGCGGTCGTACCGGGCGGGCAGCACGCGATCCTCGCGCCGTTGCGCGGCCGGCGCCGGGTGATCGGCGCGGCGCTGTTCCTGCGCCGCCCGGAGCGGCCGGCGTTCGAGGCGGACGACCTGCTGGTCGCCGCCCAGCTGGCCACGCACAGCGCGCTCGGCATCGACAAGGCGGTGCTGTACGGCCGCGAGGCCTACATCGCCGACGAACTGCAGCGCACGATGCTGCCCGAGACCCTGCCGCGCCCGACCGGTGTCCGGCTGGCCTCCCGGTATCTGCCGGCTGCGGAGACCGCACGGGTCGGCGGCGACTGGTACGACGCGATCCCGCTGCCCGGCAGCCGGGTGGCGCTGGTCGTCGGCGACGTCATGGGGCACTCCATGACCTCGGCGGCGATCATGGGGCAGCTGCGCACGACCGCGCAGACCCTGGCCGGGCTCGACCTGCCCCCGCAGGAAGTGCTGCACCACCTGGACGAGCAGGCGCAGCGCCTGGGCAGCGACCGCATGGCGACCTGCCTGTACGCCGTCTACGACCCGGTCACGCACCGCATCACGATCGCCAACGCCGGCCATCCGCCGCCCGTGCTGCTGCATCTGGGCGGGCGGGCCGAGGTGCTGCGGGTGCCGCCGGGTGCGCCGATCGGTGTCGGCGGTGTCGACTTCGAGGCGGTCGAGCTGGACGCGCCCGCCGGGGCGACCCTGCTGCTGTACACCGACGGTCTGGTGGAGTCCCGGCTGCGGGACGTGTGGACCGGCATAGAGCAGCTGCGCGAGAAGCTCGCCGCGACGGCCCAGCTGACCGGCCCGGACCATCCGCCGCCCCTCGAGGCGCTGTGCGACGAGGTGCTGGACATGCTCGGACCGGGCGACCGGGACGACGACATCGCGCTGCTCGCGGCCCGGTTCGACGGGATCGCGCCGAGCGATGTCGCGTACTGGACGCTGGAGCCGGAGGACGCGGCTCCCGGCCAGGCTCGTCGGCTGGCCCGGCGGGCGCTGGCCCGCTGGGACCTGGAGGAGCTGACGGACTCGGTGGAGCTGCTGGTCAGCGAGGTCGTGACGAACGCCGTGCGGTACGCGTCCCGGCCGGTGACCCTGCGGCTGCTGCGCACCCATGTGCTGCGCTGCGAGGTCGGCGACGACGTGCCGCAGCTGCCGCGCCTCAGACAGGCGCGGGCCACGGACGAGGGCGGCCGGGGCCTGTACCTGGTCAACAGGCTGGCGCGGCGCTGGGGAGCGACCCGGCTGAGCACCGGCAAGGTGGTCTGGTTCGAGCTGAACCGGGGCTGAGCGCCCCGAGCGAGCGACGTGCCGACGCCGTCGTCCTGCGCGCCCCGGGGGCCGGAGAACGGCGAAGGGCGCCCGGAGCCCCGCGGCGGTAGCCGCACGGCTCCGGGCGCCCTTTCCCGTGCGCGCCTACTGGCCGAAGTCGGCGTCGGGGTCGAGCGGGTCCTCCGTGGTGGGCGACGTCGGCGGCTTGGTCGTCGGGGTCTGGGGCTGGGTCGGGCTCTGCGACGGGCTCTGGGACGGCGACTGCGACGGCGACTGGGACGGCGACTGCGACGGCGACTGGGAGGTCGGCGGCTCGCTGGTCGGCGTCTGCGACGGGGTCTGGGTCGGGGTGTGCGTCCACGTCGGCGTCTCGGTCGGCTCGACGGCCGCGCCCTGCGTGGTGTTCAGGTCGAACTCGGACTGGTCGGTCACCCCGAAGGTGTATGCGGCCCAGATCTTCGCGGGCGGGCCGCCGCCGTTCACGCGGCCGCCGCCCATGGCGCCCCTGAGCGACACCTGGGCGCCCTTCTTGATCGGCTCGCCCGCACAGCCGGTGCCGCCGGCCTTGGCCGCCTCACCGAACAGGCCGACCGAGGTGACCAGGTCGGGTGTGTAACCGGTGAACCAGGCCGAGCGGTTGCAGTCGGAGGTGCCGGTCTTGCCGGCCACCTGCTGGCCGTTGCGCAGCGGGTTGCCCGCCACCGACTCCTGGGCCGTACCGTCGTCGACGACGCCGGTGAGCACGGAGGTGACCGTGTCGGCGGCCGTGCGGCTGATCACCGAGCCGCCGACCGCGTCCGGGATGTCGGCCGAACGGCCCTTGATCTCGGCCGACTTCAGGATCGACGGCGTCACCTTGTAGCCGTGGTTGTCGAAGGTGGCGTAGATCCCGGCCATCTCCAGCGGGCTGGCGCCCATGGAACCGAGCGTCTGGGCGGGCACGGCCTGCATGTCCTTGGTGTCCATGCCCAGCTTGTTCGCCGTGCTCATGACCTTGTCCATGCCCACGTCGACGCCCATCTGCGCGAAGACCGAGTTGACGGACGCGTTCATGGCGTTCTGGACGGTGATCTTGTCGTAGTTGTGGTTGTCCTCGTTCGGCGGAGCGAACCCGACCTTGGAGCCGTGGTCGACGACGGGGCGGCGGCTGGTGCCGTCGTAGACGGTGTTGGCGGCGATCGGCTTGCCGTCCTGCGTGGTGGCGTTCTCCTCCAGCGCGGCGGCGAGGATGACCGGCTTGAACGTCGAGGCCGGCTGGTAGTCCGTGCGTGTGGCGTTGCTGTAGTAGTGCTTGTAGTAGTCCTCGCCGCCGTACAGCGCGACGATCCTGCCCGTCTTGGGGTCGACGGAGACGGCACCGGCCTGCACGTCGTTGTCGACCTTGCGCTGCTTCTTGTCGAGCTTGCCGGTCAGGCGGCTCTTGACGGCCCGCTCCAGCGCGGCCTGCTTCTTGCGGTCGATGTTGAGGGTGATGGTCCAGCCCTTTTCGATGACCGCGTTCTCCGCCTGCGACTGGGTCAGCCCCTGCTGCTCCATGAGCTGCTTCTCGAGCTGCTGGTTGGCGAGTTCGACCAGGTAGCCCTTCTGTCCTTCGAGGCCCGGGGCGCCCTTGGGCTCCTTGATCTTGGGGAAGTGCATGGCGTCGCGCTTGCCCTTGGCCAGCCAGCCCTCCTCGACCATGTTGTCGAGCACGTAGTTCCAGCGTTCAGTGACCAGCTTCTTGCCGGTGGCCGAGGCGGCCGTCCAGTCGTACTGGCTCGGCGCCTGGAGGAGGGCGGCCAGGTAGGCGCCCTGTTCGACCGACAGCTCCTCGGCGTCGACGTGGAAGTAGGCCTGGGCGGCGGCCTGGATGCCGTAGGCGTTGCGGCCGTAGTAGCTGGTGTTGATGTAGCCGGCGAGGATGTCGTCCTTGGACGTCTCGCGGTCCACCTTCAGCGCGATGACCAGTTCCTTCACCTTGCGTGTGACGGTCTGGTCCTGGTTGAGGTAGAAGTTCTTGACGTACTGCTGGGTGATCGTGGAGCCACCCTGCTTGCCCCTGCCCGCCAGCGTGTTGAGCAGACCGCGGGCGGTGCCCTTGAAGTCGACGCCGACGTCGTTGTAGAAGCTCTTGTTCTCCGCGGCGACGAAGGTCAGCTGGACCTTGCGGGGCACCTTGGACAGGTCGACGATCTCGCGGTTGACCTTGCCGCTGCGGGCCAGAAGCGATCCGTCGCTGTACTTGTAGACGTTGCTCTGCTGCTGGGCGGCGGCGTTGCCCTCGGGGACGTCGACGTACAGGTAGAGCCCGATGAAGGCCGCGATCACCAGCAGGCACATCCCGAAGAAGGTCCCGAGGATCTTCTTCCAGGTGAACATCCGGCGTATGAGGCTCTTGCCGGGCTTGCCGCCGCCGGTGGCCTTGCGGCCGGCCGCGGGTGTGCCGCCGGTCGCGTTCTCTCCGCCGGGGGCGGACGCGGTGGCGGCCTCGGGCGCCGAGCGGCGGCGTTGGGGCGCCGCGCGGTGGCCACCGCGCTGTCGCGCTCGTCTCTCTTCCGCTCGTCCCATGTGTCCCTACGCTCGCTTCCGTCTCGGGGTCAGCTCCGAAAGCTAACACCCCCCTATATGACAAAGGGCGTCCGATCCGCTCTTTTACGGACGTGAGAATGAGCACCCGCCCCTAGGGAACCGACGGCTATCAGTGGCGAAGGGTTGCCTGACGGCTTAAAGTGATATCACTTAGCTAGAAGCAAGCTAGGCACTTCGAGAACCGGGGGTCCCCTGTGTCCATTTCCGAGCCGGCCGCCACCGCCGACGTCCCCGAGATGCCCGCGCCACGCGTGCGGGAGTTCACCGCCCACAGCATCGGCGGCGGCCTCGCCCTGCTGCTCGGGCTGATCGGACTCGGCGCCGCGATCGTCCTGTTCGCCGCCTCAGGAGCCGCCTCCTCGTCCGGCGCCGAGGGCGGGCTCATCGCCGCGGGAGTCCTCATACTCCTCGCGTCCCTGATCGCGATGCGCGGCCTGAACACGGTCGCGCCGGGCGAGGCCCGGGTGGTCCAGCTCTTCGGGCGCTACCGGGGCACGATCCGGCAGGACGGTCTGCGCTGGGTGAACCCCTTCACCTCACGCACCCGGATCTCCACCCGGGTGCGCAACCACGAGACCGCCGTGCTGAAGGTCAACGACGCCTACGGCAACCCGATCGAGCTGGCCGCGGTCGTGGTGTGGAAGGTCCAGGACACCGCCCAGGCCACCTTCGAGGTGGACGACTTCGCCGAGTTCGTCGCCACCCAGACCGAGACGGCCGTGCGGCACATCGCCATCGAGTACCCCTACGACGCCCATGACGAGGACGGCCTGTCGCTGCGCGGCAACGCCGAGGAGATCACCGAGAAGCTGGCCGTCGAGCTGCAGGTGCGGGTCGAGGCGGCCGGCGTGCAGATCATCGAGTCCCGCTTCACGCACCTCGCGTACGCTCCCGAGATCGCCTCGGCGATGCTCCAGCGGCAGCAGGCGGGAGCGGTCGTCGCGGCCCGGCGGCAGATCGTAGACGGCGCGGTGGGCATGGTCGAGGCGGCGCTGGCCCGGATCGCGGATGCGGACATCGTGGACCTGGACGAGGAGCGGAAGGCGGCGATGGTGTCGAACCTGATGGTCGTGCTGTGCGGGGACCGTGCCCCGCAGCCGGTCCTCAACACCGGGACCCTCTACCAGTGACGGACTCCCCGGAGACGCCCAGGCGGCGGCCGCAGCAGCGCAAGCAGGTGCTGCTGCGGCTGGACCCGTCGGTGTACGACGCACTGGCCCGGTGGGCCGGGGACGAACTGCGGTCCGCCAACGCGCAGATCGAGTTCCTGCTGCGGAAGGCGCTGGCGGAGGCCGGGCGGCTGCCGCGGGACACCGGCCCGCTGCCGCGCCGGGGGCGGCCCCCGGGCGGCTCCGCCCCGAAGCCCCCGTCGGCCTGACCAGCCCCGTCCCAGGCCAGGGGACGGGGCTGCCGGTCGTTACGGAACCATGACAATCGCGCGCCACCTGCGGGGCCGTACCGCCCGCCACGGCCTGCACACTCGGCGTATACATCCCGCGTATACACCGTGTGTAGAGTGCTCTGCATGTCCATCGGTCACACCCTCCTAGGGCTCCTGGAGTCCGGCCCGCGCCACGGCTACGACCTCAAACGGGCCTTCGACGAGAAGTTCGGTCACGACCGGCCGCTGCACTACGGCCAGGTCTACTCCACGATGTCCCGGCTGCTGAAGCACGGCCTCGTGGAAGTCGACGGCATCGAGGCGGGTGACGGCCCCGAGCGCAAGCGGTACGCCATCACCGACGCCGGCATCACCGATGTCGAGCGCTGGCTCGCCACCCCGGAGAAGCCGGAGGAGTACCTCCAGTCGACCCTCTACACCAAGGTCGTCCTCGCGCTCCTCACCCACCGCGACGCGGCCGACATCCTCGACACCCAGCGCTCCGAGCACTTGCGCAGCATGCGCATCCTGACCGACCGCAAGCGCAAGGGCGACCTCGCGGACCAGCTGATCTGCGACCACGCCCTGTTCCACCTGGAGGCCGACCTGCGCTGGCTGGAGCTGACGGCCGCCCGGCTCGACAAGCTCCGTGAGGCGGTGGCCCGATGACTCCTCCGCCCGGCTCCCTGCTCGCCGCCCAGAACCTGCGCAAGGCCTACGGCCCCACGATCGCGCTCGACGGCGCCGAGTTCTCCATCCACCCCGGCGAGGTCGTCGCCGTAATGGGCCCCTCCGGCTCCGGCAAGTCGACGCTCCTGCACTGCCTCGCCGGCATCGTGCCGCCCGACTCCGGATCCATCACCTACGACGGCCGCGAACTGGCCGGCATGACCGACACCCAGCGCAGCGCGCTGCGCCGCAGCGAGTTCGGCTTCGTCTTCCAGTTCGGCCAGCTCGTCCCCGAGCTGACCTGCGTGGAGAACGTGGCCCTGCCGCTGCGGCTGAACGGCACCTCCCGCAAGGAGTCCGAGCGGGTCGCGCTGACCTGGATGGAGCGCCTGGAGGTGGACGACCTGAAGGCCAAGCGGCCCGGCGAGGTCTCCGGCGGCCAGGGCCAGCGGGTCGCGGTGGCGCGGGCGCTGGTCACCGGACCACGGGTGCTGTTCGCCGACGAGCCGACCGGCGCGCTCGATTCCCTCAACGGCGAGCGGGTGATGGAGCTGCTGACGGACGCCGCCCGCTCCACCAACGCGGCCGTCGTGCTGGTCACGCACGAGGCCCGGGTGGCGGCCTACTCCGACCGGGAGATCGTCGTACGCGACGGCAAGTCCCGGGACATGGAGCGCGCGATATGAACGACAGGAGGGGGCAGCGCCCGCGCGAGCGAAGCCGAGCGTGGGGGAGGTCCCGGGACCTGGGCATGGGGATCCGGTTCGCGTTCTCCGGCGGGCGCGAGGGCTGGGTCCGGATGGTACTCACGGCGGTGGGCGTCGGCCTGGGCGTCGCCCTGCTGCTGCTGACGACCGCGCTGCCGAACGTCCTGGCGGCGCGGGACCAGCGGGGTTCGGCACGGCAGGACCTCACCTTCGGCGCGCCCATGCCGCCCAAGGGTGACAACACCGTACTGGTCGGCATGAATGACACCGAGTGGCACGACAAGGACATCCGGGGCCGGCTGCTGCAGCCCGAGGGGTCCCGGGCGCCGCTGCCGCCCGGCGTGGACCGCTTCCCGGCGAAGGGTGAGATGGTCGCCTCGCCCGCACTGAAGGAGCTGCTCGCCTCGGACGCGGGCAAGCTGCTGCGCGAGCGGCTCGCGGACCGCATCATCGACACGATCGACGAGCCCGGCCTGCTCGGCTCGCACGAACTCGCCTACTACGCGGGCGCCGACGACATGGTGGCGAGCAAGAACAGCTCGCGCGTGGTACGGCTGACCGCGTTCGGGGAACAGCACCCGACGACGACCGAGCGGGCCGACCCGGTGCTCATCCTGATGACGCTGGTGGTGTTCGTCGCCCTGCTGACACCGGTCGCCGTGTTCATCGCCGCGGCCGTACGGTTCGGCGGCGAGCGGCGCGACCGGCGGCTGGCCGCGCTGCGGCTGGTGGGCTCCGACAGCCGGATGACCCGCCGGATCGCGGCCGGCGAGGCCCTGGCCGGGGCGCTGCTCGGACTGGCCGTCGGCACGGTCTTCTTCCTGATCGGACGGCAGGTGGCCGGCTCGGTAGAGGTGATGGGCGAGAGCTTCTTCCCGAGCTACGTGGACCCCTCCCCCGCCCTGGCCCTGCTGGTCGCGGTGGCGGTTCCGGCCGCCGCGGTACTGGTGACGCTGCTCGCGATGCGCGGGGTGGTCGTGGAACCGCTCGGAGTGGTGCGTACGGCCAAGCAGGCCCGGCGGCGCCTGTGGTGGCGGCTGCTGCTGCCGCTGGCGGGCCTCGGGATGCTGTACCCGATGATCGGCAACGGCCGCAGCCACGGCGAGTTCAACCAGTACCTGGTCATCGGCGGCGTGCTGCTCCTGCTGGTCGGCATCACGGCGCTGCTGCCCTGGCTGGTCGAGGCGGTCGTCGCCCGGCTCGGCGCGGGTGCGGTCTCCTGGCAACTGGCCGTACGGCGCCTGCAGCTGAGCAGCGGCACGGCGGCCCGCATGGTCAACGGCATCGCGGTGGCGGTGGCCGGCGCGATCGCGCTGCAGATGCTGTTCGCGGGCGTGGAGAGCCAGTACACGAAGGACACCGGCCGCGACCCGCAGCGGGCGTCGATGGAGATCGACCTGTCGGACCGGTCCCGGGTTGCGGTGGCGTCCCGCGAGTTCGCCCGCACCAAGGGCGTACAGGCGTCGGTGACGATCTCCAGCGGCGGGTTCGGCGAGCGCCGCCGCGATCCCGCCACCACGGCGGGCATCACCGTCGGCGACTGCACCGCGCTGCGCGAGCTGGCCCACCTGCCGTCCTGCCGGGACGGTGACGTGTTCCTCCTGCCGGGCGAGGACGACGACGCCGCGCTGCGGGCCCTCCGGCGTGCGGGCCGGCACGGATTCATCGACCCGAGCTACAGCAGCGAGCGCGGGCGCGAGGTTCCCTGGACGGTGCCGGCCGGCCTGCGGCAGGCGACCGCGCGCAAGGACTCCCTGCAGTCCGGCCTCTCCGGCCTGCTGCTCACCCCGTCCGCACTGCCCGCCCGGGCCGCGCCGACGCTGTACCACCAGGTCTTCGTCCGTCTCGATCCGTCGGTGCCGGACGCGAACGAGTACGTACGGAACACGGCGGCGCACGTGGACCGGCTCGCCACCGCCTGGAGCCTGTCGCCGACCCTGACGTCCACGAAGTTCGCCTCCCTGCGCACCGGCCTGTTCATCGGCGCGGTCTGTGTGCTGGGGCTGATCGGAGCGAGCCTGCTGGTGTCCCAGCTGGAGCAGTTGCGGGAGCGGCGCAAGCTGCTGTCGTCGCTGGTCGCCTTCGGCACCCGGCGCCGCACGCTGGGACTGTCGGTGCTGTGGCAGACGGCGCTGCCGATCGCGCTGGGTCTGCTGCTGGCCTCGGTGGTGGGCCTGGCGCTGGGTGCGGTGCTGTTGAAGATGACGGCGACCCCGGTCACCGTCGACTGGGCGAGCGTACTGTCGCTCACCGGCGCCGGCGCGGCGGTGGTCCTCACGGTCACCCTGCTGAGCCTGCCGCCGCTGATCCGGCTGATGCGGCCGGAAGGACTGCGGACGGAGTAGGACCGCCGTCGGCCGGCTGCGGCGCCGTGGCCGGTTCCATCGCGGCGCCGCAGTGGCCGGTTCGGCTGCGGCGCCGTCGTGGCCGGCCGTCCCGCCGCGGCCGCATGTCCCGCACGGCGTGCTGCGAAGCCGCATGTCCCGTACGGCCCCGCGCCCTTCCGAGTTCTCTGCCCTTCGGGGCGCGGCCCCTCAGGCTTCCAGCACGCGTACCGGCAGGGGCCGTAGCGCGCCCCTCAAGGCCGCCGCCAGCTCCTCGTACTCGGCGGAGCGGGCCGCTCCCGCGCGCATGGCGAAGGCGACTCGGCGGCTCGGGGCGGGCTCGGCGAAGTAGCCGGTCAGCAGTTGGCTGCTGCGGGCGGTCTCCAGTTGCAGC
The DNA here is from genome assembly GCF_055566415.1 of Streptomyces sp. NPDC027663. NCBI lineage: Bacteria > Bacillati > Actinomycetota > Actinomycetes > Kitasatosporales > Streptomycetaceae > Streptomyces > Streptomyces sp. NPDC027663. The sequence continues at coordinate 406,727 of NZ_JBVHSK010000002.1, forward strand.
GCGGTGCGCGGGAGCAGCGTGCAGCCGAGGCCACCCGCCACCAGCTGGACCAGCGTGGACAGTCCCGCGGCCGTGGTGGTGACGGGCGCGTCCTCGCGTCCGGCCTCCCGGCAGATGTCGAGGGCCTGGTCGCGCAGGCAGTGACCCTCGTCCAGGAGCAGCAGGTTCAGCTCCTTGAGCGCCTCGCGGGGGATGCCCTCCCGGCCGCCGAGCCAGTGGTCGAGCGGGGTGACGAGCACGAAGTCCTCGTCGAAGAGGGGAAGTTCGACGACTCCGGGAACACCGAGCGGCACGGCAAGCAACAGCAGGTCGAGGCGGCCGGAGTTCAGACCGTCGAGCAGGCTGGAGGTCTGCTCCTCGTGCACCTGGAGGTCGAGGTGCGGGTAGCGGTCGTGGACGAGCCGGAGTACGGCCGGCAGCAGATACGGCGCGACCGTCGGGATCACCCCGAGCCGCAGCACGCCCGTGAAGGGCGCCCGGACCGCCTCGGCCTCCTCCAGCAGCGCCCCGACCTCGTCCAGCACCGCCTTGGCCCGCACGGCCAGCCGCTCCCCCGCGGGCGAGAGCAGTACCTTGCGGGTCGTACGCTCGAGGAGGGTCACGCCGAGCGTCTCCTCCAGCGCCGAGACGGCGCCGGACAGGGCGGGCTGGCTCATTCCGATGGCCGCCGCCGCGTCCCGGAAGTGCAGATGCTCGGCCACGGCGACGAAGGCACGCAGCTGGGCCAGGCTCGGCTGCCTCCGCTTGCCGTTACTGATAGTCACTGATAGCCACCTCCGATCAACCTGACCCATTGTAGCTATTTCACTAATCAATGCACCCTGTGCCAACATCGATAACGTCCAACCCATGGGAAACATCCCCAAAAGGGGTGTTTCTTTGCTGCAAGGAGAGCGTGTGCTCACTGTCGGTGACAAGTTCCCCGAGTTCGAACTGACCGCCTGCGTCTCGCTGGAGAAGGGCAAGGAGTTCGAGCAGATCCACCACAAGTCCTACGAGGGCAAGTGGCTGGTGGTCTTTGCATGGCCCAAGGACTTCACCTTCGTCTGCCCGACCGAGATCGCCGCGTTCGGCAAGCTGAACGACGAGTTCGCCGACCGTGACGCCCAGATCCTCGGGTTCTCCGGTGACTCCGAGTTCGTCCACCACGCCTGGCGCAAGGACCACCCGGACCTGACCGACCTGCCGTTCCCGATGCTGGCCGACTCCAAGCACGAGCTGATGCGCGACCTGGGCATCGAGGGCGAGGACGGCTTCGCGCAGCGTGCCGTCTTCATCGTCGACCCGAACCGCGAGATCCAGTTCACCATGGTCACCGCCGGTTCCGTGGGCCGTAACCCCAAGGAGGTCCTGCGGGTCCTGGACGCCCTGCAGACCGACGAGCTGTGCCCGTGCAACTGGAGCAAGGGCGAGGACACCCTGGACCCGGTCGCGCTGCTGGCTGGTGAGTGACCCATGTCGCTCGACTCGCTGAAGTCCCGCGTCCCGGACTACGCCAAGGACCTGAAGCTCAACCTGGGCTCGGTCATCGGCAACTCGGAGCTGCCGGCGCAGCAGCTGTGGGGCACGGTGCTGGCGACCGCCATCGCCTCGCGTTCCCCGATCGTGCTGCGTGAGCTGGAGCCGGAGGCGAAGGCGAACCTGTCGCCGGAGGCGTACCAGGCCGCCAAGGCCGCCGCCGCGGTGATGGCGATGAACAACGTCTTCTACCGCACCCGGCACCTGCTGTCCGACCACGAGTACGGCACCCTGCGCGCGGGCCTGCGGATGAACGTCATCGGCAACCCGGGCGTGGAGAAGGTCGACTTCGAGCTGTGGTCCTTCGCGGTCTCCGCGATCAACGGCTGTGGCATGTGCCTGGACTCGCACGAGCAGGTGCTGCGCAAGGCCGGCGTGGAGCGCGAGACCGTCCAGGAGGCGTTCAAGATCGCCTCTGTCGTGCAGGCGGTCGGCGTGACCCTCGAGGCCGAGGCCGTACTGGCCGAGTGACCCGAGGCGGCGCATCACGGCCCCCTGCCCACCTGGTGGGCAGGGGGCCGTCGTCCGTCTTCTGAGTACCCGTACTCAGGCCCCGCGGCAGGCGGTTGCGGAAGGCTGCGGGCATGGAGACTCACCCCACGCCGACGCGGTCCGCGCTGCCCCGCGTCCTGGGTGCGGCCGCGACGGGAGCGCTGCTGGCCGTCGCCGCCCGCAGCTACCTCTCGTGGGCCGTCCACCGCACCGACGCGGAGTGCGCGACGACCGACGGCCTGTGCTTCACCTGGTGGGGTGTGACGGCTGTTCCCCTCGTCCTCGCCGTCTCCGCGACCGTCCTGAGCGTCGTCTACCGATGGCTGGACATCCGGCCGCGGCTCGTCATCGTCCCGCCGACGGTCCTGCTCGGGGTGCTTCCCCTCGGGGCCGCACAGGCGGTGCTCGGCCGGCCGGCGGTCGCCCTCGCGGGCGGGGCCTGGGCCTGCTCCCTCGCGCTCGCCGCGTGGCGCCGTCACCGCGTGCCGGCCGTCGTGGCCTCGGCCGCGCTGCTGCTCGCCGCCATGGCCGTGCTCTACGGCTGAGCCTGCACCGCCCGCGGTGCTGCGCCGCCCTAGACGCGCGCGTTCTCTTCCGCGCCGGCCGGGGCCGGCTCCCCGGCGGGTTCTCCCCCGGCAGAAGCGGCGGCCTTCTGCCGCTCCATCTCCTGCGAGTACTGCCGCAGATAGCCCACCACCGTGTTCGACACCGCGACCAGCGGTACGGCCACCACCGCGCCGCCGATGCCCGCCACCATGCCGCCGGCCGCCACGGTCAGGACGACCGCCAGCGGGTGCACCCGGACCGCACGGCCGAGGATGAACGGCTGCAGGACGTGCCCCTCGATCTGCTGGACCGCGAGGACGACCACGAGGGTCATGACGGCCGTGAAGACACCCTGGGTCACCAGCGCCACGATCACCGCGAGCGCGCCGGAGGCGACCGCGCCGACCAGCGGGATGAACGAGAACAGGAAGATGAAGACGGCCAGCGGGACGGCCATCGGCACGTCCAGGAAGTAGATGCCCATACCGATGAAAATGGCGTCGATGAGCGCCACGAGGACCGTGCCGCGGACGTACGCGGTCAAGGTGCGCCAGGCACGCGGGCCGGCGCCGGCCACGCCCGGGCGGGCTGCCGTGGGCACCAGCTTCAGGAACCACTGCCAGATCCGCTCGCCGTCGTAAAGCAGGAACAGCGTCGAGAAGAACACCAGCAGGATGCCGGTGAGCGCCTCCACGATGACCTGAACTCCCTCCAGGCCCGCGGACGTTATCTGGTCGGCGTTGGCGCCGATCGCCTCGCGGAGGTTCTTGGCGATCTGGTTGATCTGCTTGTCGGTGACGTGGAACGGGCTCTTCAGCAGCCAGTTGCGCAGGTCGTCGATGCCGCTCTGGATCTGGTTGGAGAGCGTGTCGATGTTCTCCATGACCTGCCAGGTCACGAACCAGCCCATGAGGCCGATGACGACGAAGCCGCTGATGGCGGTGAGCGCGGTGGCCGGGCCGCGCGGCACGCCGCGACGGGTGAGCCGGGCGACCGTCGGCTGCAGCAGCGCGGTGACCAGCAGGGCGATGACGAACGCGAACACCACCAGCTGGACGGCGCTGATGACCCGCATCAGCACCCACACGGTGCCGGCGAGGACGAGCAGGCGCCAGCCGGCCTCGGCCGCGACCCGTACGCCCCAGGGCACGGCCTCGGCCGGGTCGGGGCGAGGGCCCTGGGCGGCGGGCGGGGGCGGGTCGGCGGCGGGTGCGGCGGCCGGTTCCGGACCGGCCTGTCCGGCGGACCCGGAGGGGTCCTTCTCCGCCTCCGCGCGACGCTCGTCGAGACGCTCGCTCATCTCGGTGAGACCGGCCCCGAGCCGGCCGAGCCACCCTGGCACTCGCGACATGATCCGTCCTCTTTCCCCGCGTCCCCGGGTGCTCGCCACCACTCCCCCCTGGAGTCGTTCGGGTACGACCGTACAGGGCGAAAGCCCCTCCCCTGAGGACGGGGAGGGGCTGCGCGAGGTCGAGCGGAGCCGGGCGGCTCGGTACCGGTGACCGGCGGTCGGCCTAGTACCAGTGGTTGGCCTGCCAGAACGACCACGCCTGGCACGGGCTGCCGTAGCGACTGTTCATGTAGTTGAGGCCCCACTTGATCTGGGTGGCCGGGTTGGTCTGCCAGTCGGCACCGGCCGAGGCCATCTTGGTGCCGGGCAGGGCCTGGAAGAGGCCGTATGCACCGGAGGAGGCGTTCACCGCACGGTAGTTCCAGCTGGACTCGTGGTCCACGATGTTGCTGAAGCACTGGTACTGGCCGGAGGCCACCATCTGACGCGCCATCGCCTGGATCTGCGCCACGGTGTAGCTGCTCTGGGTGGGGAAGCTGGAGGAGTCGCGGACGTCGTCGCGGCTGGCCGCGGCCTTCGCCTCGGCGCGCTCCTTGGCCTCCTCGGCAGCCGCCTTCTCAGCGGCTTCCTTCTTGGCGATCGCGGTTTCGGCGGCAGCCTTGCGGGCCGCTTCCTCGGCGTCCTTCTTGGCGCTCGTGTCCGCGGCGATGGCCTGTGCGTCGGCCTGCTGCGTCAGGGACGCGGACGCGGCCTGCACCTGCACCTGCTGACCCGCGGGTATGTCCGCGAGGAGCGTGGTGTCGGCTGCCGTAGCCTCGGCGTCGTTGGTCTGCGCGGTGCTGCCCGAGGCAACGCCGACGACGCTTCCGACAGCGGTGACCGCGGTGGCGGAGGCCACTGCGAATCCCCGGACCGAAATCCGGCTCACACGGTTTCCTTCCAGCATCGCCCGCTTCGGTGACCCTGGCGGACGCAATCGTGCCCCTGGCACTGGCCTCCCAACTGCGGGGTCACGGGAGGCGCGGGCCCGGTGGGCAACTCCCTCAGCGGAAGCGCCGCGTGGTGCTCGGGCGGCATACGGCGGCGTTATGGAGTTGATGGTGCTGCTGTGGTGCGAACCGCTGGGGGTACACGTGTGCCGTATGCGGGGCCTGACAGGACTGAGACTCTGCCGCAACCGGACGCCGGGTGGCAATTCTGTGTTGCGTGTGAAAGCTCACATCCCGTTTGGCCCTGGTGATTTCAGGAAACCTCCACGCACGAAGGCGCCGCCCGGCTAGGCTCATGGCCTTTGCCGGACGGCGCCAACAGCCGTCAGCTCAGCGTCAGATGTGTCCGTCCTCCAGCATTTCGGTCACAAGCGCCGCAATCTGGGACCTCTCGGACCGCGTCAGCGTGACGTGGGCGAAGAGCGGGTGCCCCTTCAGCTTCTCCACGACGGCGACCACACCGTCGTAACGGCCTACGCGCAGATTGTCCCGCTGTGCCACGTCATGCGTGAGAACGACCCGCGAATTGGCGCCGATCCGGGACAGAACGGTCAGCAGCACGTTCCGCTCCAGCGACTGCGCCTCGTCCACGATCACGAACGCGTCATGGAGGGACCGGCCGCGGATGTGGGTCAGCGGGAGGACCTCCAGCATCCCGCGCGCGGTGACCTCCTCGATGACCTCGCGGCTGGTGACCGCCGAGAGCGTGTCGAAGACGGCCTGCGCCCACGGGCTCATCTTCTCCGCCTCGCTGCCCGGCAGATAGCCCAGTTCCTGTCCGCCGACCGCGTACAGCGGCCGGAAGACCATCACCTTCTGGTGCTGCCGGCGCTCCAGGACCGCCTCCAGGCCCGCGCACAGCGCCAGCGCCGACTTGCCGGTGCCGGCCCGGCCGCCCATCGAGACGATGCCGACGTCCGGGTCGAGCAGCAGATCGAGCGCGATGCGCTGCTCGGCGCTGCGGCCCTTGATGCCGAACGCCTCCCGGTCGCCGCGCACCAGGCGGACGTTGCCCTCGGAGGTGATCCGCCCGAGCGCCTTGCCGCGCTCGGACTGGATGGTCAGGCCGGTGTGCACGGGGAGGTCGGAGGCCTCCGGGACGTACACGTGCCCTTCCTCGAAGAGGATGTCCACCTGCTCACCGGAGAGGGTGAGTTCGGACATACCGGTCCAGCCCGAGTTCTCCGTGATGGCGAGTTCGGCCCGGTACTCCTCGGCCAGGAGACCGACCGACGACGCCTTGATCCTGAGCGGCAGGTCCTTCGACACGACGGTGACGTCGAACCCCTCGGCCTGCAGGTTGCGTGCCACCGCGAGGATGCGGGAGTCGTTGTCCCCCAGGCGGTAGCCGGTGGGCAGCACGCTGGGGTCCGAGTGATTGAGCTCGACACGGATCGTGCCGCCGAGGTCCCCGATCGGGATGGGGGCGTCGAGACGGCCGTACCGGACCCGGTAGTCGTCCAGCAGGCGCAGCGCCTGGCGGGCGAAGTAGCCGAGTTCGGGATGATGCCGCTTGGCCTCCAGTTCCGTGACCACGACGATGGGGAGCACGACCTCGTGCTCGTCGAAGCGGGTCAGGGCGTTCGGGTCGGCCAGCAGGACGCTGGTGTCGAGAACATAGGTGCGCCGGTCTGACTTGTGGCGCTTTGCGCTGGTCACCACGGAAGGACGTACCCCCTCGGATGAGGTCGGGGAGCGACGGAGTGGAAGCCGGGCCGGGAGGGCGGGGAAATCCAGGCCGGTCGTCGGCCGCCCTGCACGGGCCGAGAACCGGCCCTCCGCCTCTTCGTCCGCGCTGTGACCGCACGATCGGGCTGGTGCAAAGGGCCTCCCGGGCGAACGGCTCCGTGCCGCCCGCTGAGATCCGACACCCGTGGTTCGGGTGTCGACCTGCTTGGCTTATGCCCTCGAACATGCACTGCCATGCAAATACGGCCAACAGCGCGCCGGTGAACTCCTCATTACGTCCACACGAACCGGGGGAAACGACAACGCCCCGTCACCAAGCGGCGACGGGGCGGTTCCGGGCGGTCAGCCGCCGTAGCGCCGGTGACGTGCCGCGTAGTCGCGCAGCGCGCGCAGGAAGTCGACCTTCCGGAAGGCCGGCCAGAAGACCTCACAGAAGTAGTACTCGGAGTGGGCCGTCTGCCAGAGCATGAATCCGGACAACCGCTGTTCGCCGCTGGTGCGGATCACCAGGTCCGGGTCGGGCTGGGCCCCGGTGTAGAGGTGACGGCCGATCATGTCGACGTCGACGGACTCCGCGAGGTCCTCCACCGCCACGCCCTTGTCGTGCGCGTCGAGCAGCATGGAGCGCACGGCGTCGGCGATCTCCTGCCGGCCGCCGTAGCCGATGGCCACGTTGACGAGTATCCCGTCGATGTGGGCGGTGGCCTCCTCGGCCTCCTTCAGGGTGCGCTGCATGCCCGCGGGCAGCAGGTCCATGGTGCCGACGTGGTGCACGCGCCAGCGGCCGTCGGCGGCGAGGGTGCGGACGACGTCCTCGATGATGCCGAGCAGGGGGACCAGTTCCTCCTGCGGCCGCTCGAAGTTGTCGGTCGACAGCAGCCACAGGGTGACGACCTCGACGTCGGTCTCGGTGCACCAGCCGAGGAACTCCTCGATCTTCTCGGCACCGGCCCGGTGGCCGTGGACGGCACTGGAGCCGCTCGCCTTGGCCCAGCGGCGGTTGCCGTCCATGATGACGCCGATGTGCTTGGGCACCTGAGCGTGGTCAAGGTGGCCCTCCACCCGGCGTGCGTAGAGCCTGACGAGCAGGCCGCGCAGCTTGTCGCGCAGGTTCACGTGGCCCTCCGGGGGTTTTGGCGCGGGGTCAGGTGCCGGAGCCTACCGGTGCCGGGCGCCCGCTCACGGTCCGGGGTTTGGGTTCCCCAGGCCCTGGGTGAGGACGACGGGCGCCGTTCGAGCGGTTCCTGGACGTCCGCCACAAAAAACGGGCCGGTCCGTGGGGGGGAGACGGACCGGCCCGAGGGGGGGTTTCCACCATAACCCTTCGTGAGGGATGGTGGGTGCATCGGCGCGAGACAACTACTCTCCGGAATCACCCGGCAACCGCTCCGTGGCCCCGGAATGGTGCATTCAGGGGCGCTTCATGGCCGATTCACTGCGGAATCCCAGGGAAATGCGGCCGAATACGCAGGGATTCGCAAGGATTGAGCCATCTTGGGGGTGCGTCGGCGAGTTGTCCGGGGTCCCCCCGACGGGCGACTCGGTCAGCGAACGGTGACTTCACGGTTCCGCCACGCGCTCCGACCAAGATCATGCGGCTTCACGGCACCGCGCAACCCCCTCCACTGCGCGGTGCCGCCCGCGCAGCTTTGCTCACGCGAATTACCTTGGTCTGAACTTACGTGACCTGTGAGACGGATGTGAACCAGGCTCGATAACAATGTGGAAACCGCAGGGAACACTGAGGTGAACCGTCACCTGTTTCCTGCCGTATGCCGGTTTCGTCACTCCCTGGTTTACGTACGTCGAACAGCCGTCACTCCCTTGGTTTACGTACGTCGAAAAGCTGCCGGGAGCTGTGGGCGACGAACGGCCCCTCCCGCTCGATGTGCTCGTGCAGCGCACGGAGCCGGGGCTCGTACGCCTCCACCGTGAAGCCCGGGACCATCCAGACCACCTTGCGCAGAAAATGCACGACGGCGGCGATGTCATGGAACTCCATCCGCAGCCGCTCCGCCCGCAGCCCGGCCACCTCCAGGCCCGCCGCCTCGGCCTCCGCCCGCTCCCGCTCCGGATCACGGGCCCGCCGCACCTCCTCCGGCTGCGGCCCGAGGAAGTACTCGACCAGTTCGAAGACACTGCCCGGCCCCACATGCTGGGCGAAATACGTGCCGCCCGGCCGCAGCACCCGGGCGATCCCGGCCCAGTCCGGGCGCACCGGATGGCGGCTCAGTACCAGGTCGAACGCCTCGTCGGCGAACGGCAGCGGTGCGTCGTCCGGGGCGGCGACCACCACGACGCCGCGCGGCCGCAGCAGGGCGGTGGCCTTCGCCACGTTCGGCGGCCAGCCCTCCGTCGCAGCGACCAGCACCGGCCGGGCCGGCTCCGCCCGGCCCAGCGCGAAGTCCAGCACCTCCCCGCCGCCGGTCTGGATGTCGAGCGCGGCCTCGGCCATGGCCAGCCGCTCCCCTGCCGACCGGGCGTACCCCCACGAGGGCCGGGCCTCACCGGCCCTCCCCTCGAACCAGGAGAAATCCCACCCCTCGGTGGGCACGGCGACGCCCTCGGCCACGAGGTCCTCGAAGGAACGGTCAGCAGGCATACCGCCATGATCACAGCGGACGGCCGCCGGGCCCTGCTAGTTTCCCCGCGCATGACGACCTCTGACGCCTTTGCCGCATCGGATGCCGCGGACGCCTCCGACACCACGGATGCTTCCGGCGCCGTGTACACCGCCGGTGAGAAGGAGACCCTGCACCGGAGCCTGGACCGGCACCGCGACGCAGTGCTCTGGAAACTCGACGGCCTCGACGACGAGCAGCTGCGCCGCCCGATGACCCCGACCGGCACGAGCCTGCTCGGCCTGGTCAAGCATCTGGCCTCGGTCGAGTACGGCTGGTTCGTGGAGACCTTCGGCCGCGAGACGGAACCCCTCTGGTTCGACCCGTACACATCCGAGGACATGCGGATCGCCCCCGACGAGACGACGGACCGGATCACCGCCTTCTACGGCCGCGCCCGAGCCGCCGCCGACCGGGTGATCACCGAGCTGCCCCTGGACGCACCGGGCCACCCGGCCTGGCGGGACCACACCGTCTCCCTGCGCTGGGTCCTGGTCCACATGATCGAGGAGACCGCGCGGCATGCCGGGCACATGGACATCGTGCGGGAGCTGATCGACGGGGCGACGGGGGACCATCCGCGGGGGAACGCCGGGAGCTGAGCGACGGCCGGGCGGGGCGTGGGGCAGGGCTCGGTCACGGCACCAGTGGCCGGACCTCCTCCGCGGCGAAGCGCACGAAGCGCTCCGGGTCGGGCTCGTCGGCGGTGGGCTGCAGCACCACCGTGTCCGCGCCGGCCTCGGCCAGCCGCCGCACGGCCTCCGCCACGGCAGCCGCGTCCCCGGCGACCCCGACATCCGGCACCGACGCCAGCCCCTCGGCGGCGAGTTCGGCGCGCAGCCGGGCGCCGGCGCCGTCCCCGGTGGCGGCCAGGAGATAGACGACGAGCCGGTGTGCACCACCGCGACCGGCCGCCTGCCGCCCTTCCTCGACGAGTTTCCGGGCCCGCCGTACGCCGTCCACCGAAGTGGCAGCGGTCAGGAGGGTGCCGTCGGCCTTCTCGCCGGAGAGCCGGAGCGTACGGGGCCCGGTGCCGCCTGCGAGCACGTCGACCGGGTGCGGCGGGGGCCAGTCGAGAGCGACGTCGTCCAACCGGACGTACTGCCCCTGCACAGTGAGCCGCTCCCCGCGCAGCAGGGCGCGCAGGGCGTCGAGATGCTCGCCGAGCAGACCCAGCGGTGAGGCGGCCCGGGCACCGACCTGCCCCATCCAGTCCTGCACGCCGTGTCCCAGGGTCAGGATGGCCCGGCCGGGGAACATACGCTCCAGCGAGGCGGCCTCCATGGCGGTGACGGCCACGTTCCTGAGCGGCACGGGCAGCAGCCCGATGCCGACCCGCACCCGTTCGGTCCAGGCGAGTGCGGCAGCAGCCGTGGACACCCCACCCTCCAGGAAACAGTCCTCCCACAACCACAGCTCTTCCAGCCCCACGTCATCCGCGAGGCGGGCAACGGCTCGCAGCCGCTCGGGCGGAAGCTGGGGGCGGAAGACGACACCGAGTCCTGTCATGGACTTCTTCCTAGTGGGGAGGGTGAGGGGTGACAACCGGTTTTCCCGGGTGAAGAGCCGGGGGCGCCGACAGGTCGTGGGAGGGGGACGCGGGGCCATGGGAAGACGCCGGCGGGACGGGGTGGGGAAGCTGATCGTGCCGGGGGGCGAGGACGGGGAACACCCGACGGTTCTCCCCCTGGAGATCGCGAGCACCTACCGGGCGCGGACGAGGGGGCTCCTGGACCGGGACTCGATCACCGGGGCGATGCTGCTGTCACCGGCGAGCGGGGTGCACACGTTCGGGATGCGGATCCCGATCGACGTGGCTTACCTGGACCGCCGGCTGACCGTCATCGCCGTCCGCACGATGCGTCCCGGCCGCCTGGGCCTGCCCCGGCTGCGGGCACGGCACGTGGTGGAGGCGGAGGCGGGGACGATGGCGGGGTGGGGGTTGCGGGCGGGGGTGCGGGTGAGGGTGGAGACGGCGTAGGCACCGGTGCCGGTCGAGGGCCGTGACTCCGAGGCGCCGGGGCCCGGCGAGCGACGCGGACGGCACCCGTCGGATCTGGTCCGAGTACGAAGTGGGGGGCGAGGAGGCGGGGAGCCGGCCGGCCGGGCTACTGCTGGGTGCGGGGGAAGGACACCTCGACCCGGCGGTTCTTCCTCCGGCCCTCCTCTGTGGAGTTGTCGGCGATCGGGTACTGCTCGCCGTAGCCGCGGACGTCGAAGGTGATGCCCGAGTCGTTCAGGTCCTGGTCGAGGACGGCCTGTACGGCGTTGGCGCGCTGCTTGGACAGGGTGTCGCCGTGGGCGGAGGAGCCGAGGTTGTCGGTGAAGCCGAAGACACGGACCCGGGCCGCGTTCTGCTTCTTGACCTCCTCGGCGATGGTGGCGATGCGGGCCTTCGCGTCTTCGTCGAGCTTGGCGCTGTCCTTGCCGAACAGCACCTCGGCCTGCAGAGCGAAGGTCACATCGGCGTTGGTGTCCTCCCGCCGCTCGTCCCCACTCTGATCCTCCACGACCGACTTGATGTCCAACACCTTGGCCGCAGCCAGCGTGGCCCCTTCGGGCAGCTTGAGGTCGGGGTCGGTGGGGTCGACCTTCACGGGGGCGGTGGCGGTGGGTTCGGTGCCGGGGGGTTGGCTGGGGGTGTCGTCGGCGACTGCCGTGGTGCCGGACAGATTCACGGCACACAGCAGGACAACGGCGGTGAGGACGAGGCGGGGTGTGGTGATCACTTGGGCCTCAACCGGAGATCTGGATGGTGGCGGAGGAGAACGTCGGCAGCTGGAATTCCACGTCGGACGTGCTCGCTGGGGGTGCCGGGAACTGCATGAAGACCGCCAGTGTTTCACCGGCCTTGAGTGTCGAGAATCCGGTGGTGGTCAGCGGACGGCCCTCTGTGTCCCGGAGAACGTAGTAACGCTTCTTGCCCTGTGGATCAACCAGCGCGGCTCCGCCCAGGGACCTGCCGTTCTTGATGATCTCGGTTTCATTGCCGCTCAGGGCGGACGGGATCACGAGGCTCTGCGCACCGTCGTTCTTCAGCGTGCCGTTGACGGTGACGAAACCACCTGAGTCACGTTGAGCGGAGGTGATCTGGAGGTCCAGTCCCCTCGAGCCTTTCAGCTCGGCCAGCGGCTGGCCCGACTGCCCTTCCTGGACGCTGGGGCCGGATCCCCCCGCTTTGGAAGCGGACGCTGAACTGTCCGGCTTCTTGTCGTCGCCGCCACTTCCGCCGCAACCGGCCACACCGATGGCCAGACCAGCCGCAACGGTCAATGCGACCATTCCCTTGCGGGCCTTCGCAGTGAACCGAATGCTCATCGCTCCGCTTCCTTCGTCATTGATCGTTCGCTGGTGAGTCGGCCAGGTGGACGTCAAACAGGTTTTCTGGTCCCGGCAGGTCCTCAGGGGTATCCGGATTCGGTTTCCAGATCTTGCCGTCGCAGTCCAGCTCGGGCAGCGGGACGTCGTAGGAAGCGTCCTCGCCAGCGGGGTCGAACGTGCAGATCGGTTTGACGACGGCAGTGGCAGACTTGGTCGACTGGATGTTCTCGACCCCTGGGACGACCGACTTCCCGACCCGCTTGTTCGTCGTGACTTCGACCGTGATCTTCATCGGCTGCGAGTCGTCACATCCGTCGACTTGGCTATCGTTCTCTGCGGCGAGCTGGTAAGCCCGCCAGCACGACGGATTCGCGCCCACGTCGCCGTTGAAGACGTCCGGCCACTTGGTCGGGTCCTTGAGGATCTCCAACCATTTTTCCGCCAGGTAGTCCCGACGGTTCTGGGCAGCTGCAAGAGCGGCCGCATCCGCGGCCGTCTGCGCCTCACTCCTGTTCACCGCGGCCTGGCCGACCGCAAGGTAGGCGAACGCGAGAAAGAGCAGGCCCGCCACCACCGTGATGTAGATGGGGAAGGCCTGCCCTGCGTCGCGGAGCGGCGGAATCAGCCGCCGGTGACCTCGGCGATCTTGTTGGTGATCGCGTCGTAGATCGACTGCCCGATGCTCGTGCCGGTGATAGCCAGGACGATCGCCACCACCACCGCGATGATGCCGAGGTACTCCACCGCGGTCTGGCCCCTGTCGCTCCGGACGACACGGGCCCGTAGGTACGCAACGGTGGTGTTGTACCAGTTGCTCATGGTGGTCCCTTCCGGTTTCGCCGCCGATCCGGGAAACGTATGCCGGGGCACGGCGCCCGTCAGAGGGCCCCAGGACCCAACTCCAGGCCCATTTCCTCCCCGTGGTGCTCCCCCACCCATCCATCTCAAGCCACCCCCAGCCACTTCGCCGCGGCCTGTGACCTCGTTGTGCTGTGGAGCTTGGCGAAGATGCGGTTGATGTGGTTCTTGACCGTCTTCTCGCTGATGAAGCAGGCGGCGGCGATCTGCTGGTTGGTCATGCCGGACGCGATGAGGTCCATGATCTCCGCCTCCCTCGCACTCAGCCGGAACTCCGATCGGAACGACTGTCCCACAGGCCGTTGCAATTGCGAAAGAGGCGTGGCGGCAAAATTCGGTTCAGAGTCCAGGGGTTGGGGCACGGCATGTGCAGGTGCACCTTCCCGCAACCCTGTCAGTAACGCCCTCGCCGCCCCTGGGGTCACATGCGGCCGCCCCTCCCGTACGTCCCGCACCGCCCTCACCAACTGCTCCGTCGTGAACTCGCCGTGCACCAGGTATCCCCCTGCCCCCAGCCGCAGTGCCTCCCGTACGGTCTCCGTCTCGTGGCTGTAGGTCAGCATCATGACCGGGGCCAGCGGCACCAGGTGGGGCAACGCCGAGATTCCGTCGACTCCGGGCATGCGGACGTCGAGGAGGATGACGTCCGGCCGGTGCCGCAGCGCCGCCTCGTACGCCCCTCGGCCGTCCGTCGCCTGCGCCACCACCGTGGTGTCCGCGCGGCCCGAGAGCAGCGCAGTCAGGCCGGCGCGGACCACGGGGTTGTCGTCTGCGACCAGCAGCCGCAGCGGAGTCGAAGTCGGTGCCGGCGGGGGGACGTGGTCGTTGTCCGGGAGCCGCATCGTGCCTCCTCTCAGGGATTGCTGGAAACGGGGGTCGTCGGCGGAACGGGAAGGGACGGGGGCAGGGGCAGGTCCAGGCGTACCTCCGTGCCCCGGTCGTGCGTTCCCCGTCCGATGCGGATGCGGGCGCCGGCCTGTGCGGCCCGTTCGACCATGCCGAGCAGGCCGAAGTGACCGGTGGTGCGGAGCTGTTCGAGTGTCGTGCCGGGTGGCAGGCCGGTGCCGTCGTCGTGAATCGTGAGGCAGAGCAGGTCTCCCCGGACCGCCGCCCGGATGTCCACGCCGGTCGCGGACGCGTGACGGTGGGCGTTCTCCAGCGCTTCCGTGGCGATGGACAGGAGGTGGCGGGCCAGGGGGGCGGGCAGGGGTGGGAGGCCGGGGGCGTCAGGCGGCCAGTGGCAGGTGATCCGCAGGCCCGTGCGCTTGCCGGCCTGTTCGGCCGCCTGTGCCAGTTCGTGCCAGAACGGCGGCCGCTCCGACCGCTCACGCCGCAGGTCCGTCAGCAGTTCCCGGGACTCCGCCGCCGCCCTGCGGGCCGAGCGGGACACCAGTTCCGCCTGGTCCCTGATGCGGGCCGGGTCGGGGGCGGCTGCCGAGGCCGTGGCCGCCAGGCCGTCCGCCGCCAGGGCCACGCCGTACAGGGTCTTGGCCACCGAGTCGTGCATCTCCCGGGCCAGCCGAGCCCGTTCCGCGCTCACCGCCTCCGCCGCCGCCAGGCGGGCCTGGACCGTCGTCAGGGCCTGGGTCGCGGCGCCGAAGCGGAGCATCAGGTTGCGCAGGGTCGAGCCCATGGCCCCGGCGATGACGCACAGGCCGGGCAGCAGCAGGGCCTCGGCGACGGGGGCGTGCCGGTCGGCCTTCAGGGTGGCGTGGACCAGGAGCAGGATCAGGGACTGCAGGGAGGCGAAGCAGGCCGCGCCGCGCCAGCTGTAGACCAGGCCGGCCAGGAGCGGGGTGCAGACGCTGACGTAGGCGAGGGTGGTGTCCGGGCCCGCCGAGATCAGGAGGAACGAGCCGAAGAGGGTGTCGGCGGCCAGGACGCTGGGGTGGCGCAGCAGGAGGGGGCCGAAGCGTTCCCAGTCGCGGAAGAGGACGTAGGACACCATGAACGTGACGACCACGGCAGCCCCGACCAGACGGGCCCCCAGGCCGGGTGCCGCGTTGAGGAGAGCTGCGGGGGCCGACAGGACGATCATCGCCAGCCGGAAGCCGAAGACCTGGCGGCACATCGCCTGCAGGGCACGGATCTGGAGCTTCTCGGAGGGCTCGGCCGGGGGTGGTACGGCGAGGTCGGCGTGACCGACGCCGACGGCGTGGTCCGCAGGGTCGAGCCCGTCGGCGGGATCGACGCGGTCGACGCCGACGGCGTGCTCTGCCTGATCGAGACCGGCGGCGCGGTCGAGGTGGTCGATGGCCGGCCGGGCCGGCCGCGACAGCCGCAGCCTCCGCAACGGCCGCAGCGGCCGCCCCTGCGGCAGCGGCCGCCCCTGCGGCAGCGGTCGCCCCTGCGGCACCGGCCGCCCCGGTCGCCGTACGAACCACCCGCCCATGCCCCGAAACCGCGACCCGAGTCGCACTCCCCCCTCCCCGCTCCCGCGGCCTGTGAGACCCGTCAGTCCTGTCGCCGTCATGCCCGCCTCACTTCCCCGTGAGCGAGCCGAAGTCCACCCCGGAGCCCAGCAGCAGGCCGGCGCCGAGCAGCAGCATCGTCGCCGGGACCATGAACGTGGTGATCATCAGCGTGGCCTTGGGGACCGCGCGGGCGGCCTTGCGGCGGGCGTTCTGGGCGTCGGTGCGGCGCATGTCCTTGGCCAGGGAGACCAGGGTGTCCACGATGGGTGCGCCCAGTTCCTCGCCTTGCTGCAGCGCCGTCACGAACATCGCCACCTGCTCGGAGTCGTTGCGCCGGCGCAGTTCCGCGAAGGCCTGGCGGCGGTTCATGCCGAGGTCCATCTGGCGGAGCGTGATGCGCAGTTCGTCGGCCCAGGGACCCTCGTAGCGGGTGGCGACCCGGTCCAGGGCCTGGCGGAAGCCGAGGCCCGCGCTCACCACGACCGCCAGTACGTCCAGGAAGTCGGGCAGGGTGCGTTCGATGACGTCCTTGCGGACCCGGATCGCCGACCAGATGCCGACCTCCGTCCAGAAGGCACCGAACAGCAGCAGGAGCACGGCCACAAACCACTGGCCGCGGAGCAGGAAGACCAGGCAGCCCACGCCGCCGAGTGCGCCGTAGACCGCGCGGCGGGCCGCGTAACGGTCGATCGTCAGGCCGCCGGGATTGCCCGCGAGGTCGATCTTCCTGCGGTACTTGGCCACCATGCGCGGGCCCATCAGGCGCAGCACGGCGGGGGCGTAGCGCATGCCCATGCGGTCGATGACGGAGCCGACGGCACCGGTGCGGGTGGCGCCGACCTCCAGGGCGACGGCGAGGTCGCCGGGGAGCCTGGCGTCCGCGCGGTACATCCGGATGCCGGTGAAGGCCCCGAAGACGCCGAGGCCCGTCAGCAGGGCGAGCAGGAATGCCATCGGGTCACCTCCCTCACACGTCGATCCGGCTGAGCCGGCGGATGAGGACGAAGCCGACGGCGTACATGGCGAAGGCGATGATCACGCAGGCCTGGCCGGCCGGTGAGCCGGTCATGCGGTCCAGGGCGCCGTCCTTCACACCGTTCATCAGGAACAGCGCGCCGATGCCGAGCACAGGTACGGCGTACGACGTCATGGTCACCTGGGAGAGCTGGGTGCGGATCTCGCGCCGGGTCTCCTTGCGTTCCTCCAGGGTCTCGGTCAGGTTGCGCAGGGCCGACACCACCTGGCCGCCCGCCCGGTTCGACAGCACCAGCGTCGTGACGAGGACGACCAGCTCGCGGGAGGGGAGCCGGTCCGCGAGTTCGCCGAGCGCGTCGTCCAGGGAGTGGCCGATGGCCAGCTGGTCGGCCACCTTGGCCAGTTCCTCGCCGGCCGGGGCCTCCAGCTCCTCCGCCGCCATGCCGATGGCGGTGCGCAGGGCGAGTCCGGCCTGGGTGGCGTTGGCCAGGATGCGGGCCAGGTCGGGGAGTTGGCCGATGAAGCGTTCGATGCGTTTCTGGCGTTGCCAGTTGAGGAACTGGACCGCCGCCCAGATGCCGAGCAGTCCCGCGAGGGGGCCGAAGAAGGGGGCCAGGGTGGCCTGGCCGATCAGCCAGAGCGCGGCGACCGTGGCGAGCATGTAGACGAAGAACTCGCCCGGCGTGAGGTCCAGGCCGGTCGCCGCCAGCCGCAGCTCCAGCCGGCGGCCGAACCGGGTGCGGCGCAGCCGCCGGTCCAGGTCCCGGAAGCGGCGCCTGCGGCCGGCCGACGGGGACGCGCCGGTGTGCGAGAGGCGGTCGACCAGGGCTGCGCGCTGGGCCCGGCCCGAGGCGTACGTGTGGACGCCGGCCACCGCCAGGACGCAGGTCAGCAGCGCCACGCCGGTGGTGAGCTGGACGAGGGTGTGGAGTTCCATGGGTGGACTACCTACCTGGCTTCTCGGGTGGCGAGCTGTTCGGCGCAGTGGGCGACGCCGAAGGCCTGCGGGACGGGCTGGCTCGCCATGTAGAGGCGGTCGGCGGTACGGCGGGGCAGCGGGAAGTACTGGAAGGCGCCGGGTACGCGGCCGTCGGGTGTCATGGGCCGTGCGTCGAAGCGGGCGACGGTCGCCAGCCGGTACGGCTCCCCGCCGTGGCTGTCGAGCAGCGCGATCTCGGTGATGCGGCGGGCGCCGTCGGCGAACCGGGTGAGCTGGACGATGACGTCGACCGCGCTGTTGATCTGGTCGTGCAGCGCCACGAAGGGGACCTCGACGTCGGACATCGAGGCCAGGGTCTGGAGCCGGGTGAGGGCGTCTTCGGCGCTGTTGGCGTGCACGGTCGCCAGTGATCCGTCGTGGCCCGTGGACATCGCCTGGAGCATGTCGAGGGACTCACCGCCGCGGACCTCACCGACCACGATCCGGTCGGGGCGCATGCGCAGGGAGTTGCGGACCAGGTCGCGGATGGTGACCTGCCCCTTGCCCTCGACGTTCGGCGGACGCGACTCCAGGCGGACCACGTGCGTCTGCTGGAGCTGGAGTTCGGCGGAGTCCTCGATGGTGATGATGCGTTCGTGGGACGGGATCAGACCGGACAGCGCGTTCAGCAGGGTCGTCTTTCCGGTGCCGGTCGCGCCGGACACGATGATGTTGAACTTCGCCTGCACCAGCCCCGCCAGCAGGTACACCATGTGCTCGTCCAGCGAGCCGAAGCCGATCAGCTCCTGGAGGGTGAAGGAGCGCGGGAAGCGGCGGATGGTGAGGATCGGGCCGGTCAGCGAGAGCGGCGGGATGATGACGTTGACGCGCTCGCCGGAGGGCAGGCGGGCGTCCACCATCGGGTTCGACTCGTCCACCCGGCGGTTGACCGTCGACACGATCCGTTCGATGGTCTGCATCAGCTGGTCCGCGGAGGCGAACCGCAGCGGCAGCTGCTCGACCCGGCCGCCGCGTTCCACGAAGATCGTGTCCGGCCCGTTGACCATGATCTCGGTGATCGACGCGTCCTCCAGGAGCGGTTCCAGGATGCCGAGGCCGAGCGCCTCGTCCACGACCCGGCGGATCAGCTGGGACCGCTCGACCGTCGACAGCACCGGCCCCTCGCGGCTGATGATGTGCCCGAGCACCCGCTCCAGCCGTGCCCGGCGCTCGGCGGCGGCCAGCGAACTCATCTCCGCGAGGTCGATCTCCTCCAGCAGCTTGGCCCGGTAGGAGGCGACCAGATGCCCGTCCTCGCCCCGGCTGCCGTGCTCCTCCGGAGTGCTGATGCGTGCCCGCAGGCTCATGGTCGGCGGCTCCTCACTCAGTGGTCCAGCGGCATGGTGGCGGTCTTCTCGGCGGGGTCGAAGTCCCAGCCCGGGATGATCGAGGGGATGCCGACCCGGGCGGTGACGGTGACCGAGTCGGCCCCTCCGCCGCTCTCGCCGCACTTCACCGACAGCCCGCCGCTGACGGCTTGTGCGCACGCCGGCTGCGGTTCCTGCCGCAGGGAGGCCGCCCGCGCCCCCGCCCGGGCCGCCGTACCGGCCTGCTCGGCGGCGTAGGCGACGGCCCCGATCTGGAAGCCGGCCAGCCCGACGATGAGCAGGACCGGGATGAAACCGAGGTATTCGATGGCGACCTGGCCCGCGTCGCGCCTACGGCGGTACGGCATCTCAGTCCTTCACCTCCTCCACGGCGCCGGCCCGGCCGTGCACGGTGACCGGGAAGGAGATCACGCCCGGGAAGAGGACCGGGACCTTGAGGCGGACGTCGGCCGTGACGTAGCCGGACGGATTGCAGCGCACCGACGCGTCCCCCTTCCACGCTGCCGACAGGTGCTTCAGCCCCGCCTCGGCGCACGCGGCCTGACGTGCCTCTCCCCGCGGCGCCGCGGTACCCGCCCGCACCGCCTCGTCCGCAGCATTCCCCGCGAGCGTGAAGGTGTACCCCACCAGCACGGCCTGCCACATCAGCACCAGCGTCAGAACGATCAACGGAGTCATCCCGAGTAGCTCGATGCTCACCTGTCCCCGGTCCCCGCCCGGCCGTTTCATGGAGCGCTCACTCCTTCCGCCGCCGGAAGCCGCCCGGCCCCCGGCCTCCGTTTCGGTGGGAGCCCGTCTCGGCGGCGCCCTTCACCAGCCCCAGCTCCCCCGCGAGTCCCCACAGGGCCTGTTTCACCGTGCTCTTGGCGTCGAGTTCGTGCACCCGGCCCGCGTCCACGACACCCTGCAGTTCCTTGAAGTTGGCGGGTACGGCCGTGCGCGCCAGCGCGGTCCCGGTGATGCGCTGCACCAGCGCGGGCTGGATCTCCGTACTGCGCGTGTGCCGGTTGACCACGGCCGTGGTCTCCTCGGCCTTGCGGATCTGCAGCCGGTCCCACATCCGTACCGTGCGCTTGGCGGCGCGCACCGCGATGACGTCCGGGGTGGTGACGAGCAGGGCGGTGTCGGCCATCTCGACGGCCGCCGCCCCGGCGCCGCTCAGCTGGGCGCCGCAGTCGATGACCACGACCTCGTAGCGGGAGCGCAGGGCGCTGACGATCTGGCGGGCGGCTCGGTCGCTGACCTCTTCGCCGCGTTCGCCCTCGCCGGGCGCGAGGAGCAGGGCGAGGCCGGTGTCGTGGCGGTAGACGGCGTCGGCGAGGACACGGGGTGAGATGTCGGTGATGGCGGCGAGGTCGGCCACGGACCGGCGGAACTGGATGTCGAGGTAGGAGGCGATGTCACCGGTCTGCAGGTCGAGGTCGACCAGGGCGGTGGGGCGGCCGGAGGCCTGTGCGGCGAGGGCGAGCTGGACCGCCGTCAGTGTGGCGCCCACGCCTCCCTTGGCGCCGCTGACCGTGACGACCGTGCCGCCGGCGCCGCCGAACACGTCGGCGCCGTGGCCGAGGTGCCGTCGTACGCCCGTGGACCACTGGGCCACCGCCTGCACGCGGTTGGCGAGTTCCTCGTACGACAGCGGGAGCGCGACGAGGCCGCGGGCGCCGGAGTCCATGGCGGCGGCGAACAGGCCGGGGCTCGCGTCGGTGGTGACGAGGATGACGCCGACGGCGGGGAAACGCAGGGCGACCTCGCGGATCAGCTCCAGGGCGGGGACCGGGCCGATGCGTTCGTGGACGACGACGACCTCGGGGAGTTCGTCGACCGACTCGGCGGCCAGCCGGGCGAGGGTGTCGACCAGTTGCGTGGAGTCGGTCACCGGGGGTTGTGGTTCGGCGTCGGGCAGCTGGCTGAGCAGGGTGGTGAGGGAGCGGACGGCGTCCGGGTCCGCGCCGGCCGGGAGGATCCTGGTGGGCATGGCCGCCTCTCACTTGTCCGTCGCGAGTTCGTAGGTGCGGTCCTTGTCCGGGACGCTGGTCTCGCTGCCGGGGGCCACGAGCGCGAGCCGGACGCGCTGGGCGAAGGACTCGGCGTAGGTGATGCGCTGGGCGTCGAGGGCGGACAGCGCGAAGGTGATGGGGACGGCTTCGGTGGGCTGCTGCTGGTTCTTGCTGCGGTCGGGGTCGAGGGCGGTGATGTGGCCGACGTCGAGGACCCGGGCGTTGGTGACGATGATCTTCGACTGGTCGGGGTCGCCCTCCTTCTCCCCCTCGAAGGTGGCGTAGACGTTGACGCGCGAGCCGGGGGTGATCTTGCCGGCGACGCCGGTGGCCGCGTCGATCATGATGGCGACCTCCTGCTGGCCCGGCTGGAGGGCGGGCTGGTCGACGATCATGTCGGTCTGCAGCAGGGAGCCGGCGCGCAGGGTCGTGACGGCGATCTTGCCGCGGATCCTGCTCAGATCGGTGACGGCGTTGCCGGACAGCCACCGCCGCGGCATCTTGATCTTCTCGAACTGGCCGGTGTCCAGGGCGGTGTACGGCTCGACCTCGGACTTGACCCGGTAGGCGGTGACCTCGGGGCCGACCTTGGAATTCACGTCATGGACGACGGAGAGCACGCCGGCGAAGGCGCCGAGAGCGCACAGGACCGACAGGATCAGGAGTATCACGCCGCGGCGCTGACGGGAGTTCATGAACCGTGCAACCTCATTGGGGGACTCGGTCGAGCGGGATGTGAGGGTCGTGTCCGGGCCGGTCAGGCGGGGGCGCGTTGCTCCAGTGCGCGGGGCGCGGCGGGTTCGTGGGCGGGTGGCGGGGTGGCGGAGCAGAAGACGCACCGGTCTCCGATGACGTCGAGGCCGCACCAGTGGCAGCCGGTCTGCCGTACGGAGGTGACCAGTTGGTAGAGGACCGACAGGTCGGCGAGGTAGCTGCAGAACTCGACCAGGCGTCCGGTCCCCCACCACACCGGGGACTCGGCGGGCAGCGGGGTCTCGCGCAGCCCGTGCACGCTCCACCGGGTGCCGAGCCCGGCGGCCCACTCGCTCTGCAACTGGCCCTTGGCGACCAGCATCCAGGTGCTGAACTCGGGCCCCTTGAGGGTGGCGTCCGGGGTGACCTTGACGAGCTGCGGCTCGGGATGCGCGACGACGGCGAACTGGCTGCCGGGCACCCAGGATCTGGCGTGTGCCTTCAGCCCGACCGGCACCCGGTCCAGTCTGGCGACGGAGCCGAGGACGGCGCCGGCGTGGATGTAGTGGGTGAGCAGCCGGCCGGCGGAGGCGAGCACCCCCGGGCTCAGGTCGCAGGAGGCGAGCTGGCGCAGCTGCCGGGCCAGGACGGCGATGCCGAGCGGCGGCAGCTCGGGCCGGAACAGGGCGATGCGGTCGCTCTCCAGCAGCGAGCGCAGGGTGTGCAGGCGCCGGACGACCGGTTCCGGGGTGGCCTGTGAACACACGACGACCACGTACCCGTACTGCTCGGTCAGGGTGTGCAGTTCGGTGAGCGCGTGGTCCAGCGGCTTGCGGTCGAGGTCGCTCAGCACGACGGCGGGCATGGTCCGTTCGTCCTGCGCCGGCAGCGCCATGTCGGCACTGGTCACGGCAATGGCAGTTGGCACGCGCAGCTCCCCGCTCTTCACACCCTCCGGCCCATCGGTGTAACTCCCATGCGCCAGGACGACTTCATTGCGTGACTACGTGAGCACTGTATCCACGGCCGTATGACCGGAGAACAGCGTTTGTGAAGCCGGTGTGGAACTCTCCTGACGCAAGTCCCGCCAAACCCGGACAGGTTGAGCGAGTGAACGGAGACGGTTTCGGTCTGGACCTCTTGACACCCCGGATTGGTCTGGACCAACTTGTAGGCAAGCGGTGGCCACCGTGCACTCCCCCTCTCCCCGTCAACTCCCCCACCGGAGGCTCATGTGGACCGCGCACCAGGCATACCCAGACCCCGCGGACGGCGGCTCGCGGTGTGGTCCGCCGCCACCGCCCTGGCCCTCTCGTTCGCGGGCCTCGCCGCTTCCCCCGCCTCCGCGGCGGACGTCAACAACGTCAAGAACGCGGGCTTCGAGTCCGGCCTGGCCAACTGGACGTGCACGTCCGGCAGCGGCACGTCCGTCTCCTCTCCCGTGCACGGCGGCACGGGCGCCCTGAAGGCGACTCCGGCCGGCCAGGACAACGCCAGGTGCACCCAGCCGGTGGCGGTGAAGCCCAACTCGACGTACACGCTGAGCGCGTGGGTGCAGGGCGGCTACTCCTACCTGGGCGTGACCGGCACCGGCACGACGGACGTCTCCACCTGGACCCCCGACTCCCCGGCGTGGAAGCAGCTGACGACGACCTTCACCACGGGCGCGTCCACGACCTCGGTCACGGTCTACACCCACGGCTGGTACGGCCAGGCGGCCTACTACGCCGACGACATCTCCGTGTACGGCCCCGACGGCGGCGGAGGCGGCGACCCGGCCCCGACGGTCCCGGCGGCCCCGGCCGGCCTCACCGTCTCGGGCACGACCTCCTCCTCGGTCTCCCTGTCCTGGTCCGCGGTGCCGGGCGCGACGGGCTACAACGTCTACCGGAACGGCACGAAGGTCACGGCGGTGACCGGCACGTCGGCGACGGTGACCGGTCTGGCGGCCTCGACGTCGTACTCGTTCCAGGTCACGGCCACGAACGCGGCGGGCGAGTCGGCGAAGTCGGCGACGGTGACGGGCACCACGTCCTCCGGCACGGGCGGCGGGGGCGGGACGCTCCCCAAGCACGCGGTGACCGGCTACTGGCAGAACTTCGACAACGGCGCGACGGTCCAGAAGCTGTCCGACGTCCCCTCCGCCTACGACATCATCGCGGTGGCCTTCGCGGACGCGACGTCCACACCGGGAGCCGTGTCCTTCAACCTGGACTCGGCCGGCCTCGGCGGCTACACGGTCGACCAGTTCAAGGCCGACATCAAGGCCAAGCAGGCGGCGGGCAAGAAGGTCGTCATCTCGATCGGCGGCGAGAAGGGCACGGTGTCGGTCAACGACGCGTCCTCGGCCACGAACTTCGCGAACTCCGTCCACTCGCTGATGCAGACGTACGGCTTCGACGGCGTCGACATCGACCTGGAGAACGGCCTCAACGCGACCTACATGACGCAGGCACTGCGCTCCCTTTCCTCGAAGGCGGGCTCGTCCCTGATCATCACGATGGCCCCCCAGACGATCGACATGCAGTCCACGTCGAACGCCTACTTCCAGACGGCACTGAGCGTGAAGGACATCCTCACGGTCGTCAACATGCAGTACTACAACAGCGGTTCCATGCTGGGCTGCGACGGCAAGGTGTACTCGCAGGGCACGGTGGACTTCCTCACCGCCCTGGCCTGCATCCAGCTGGAGGGCGGCCTCTCCCCCTCCCAGGTGGGCCTGGGCCTGCCGGCCTCCACCCGCGCGGCGGGCGGCGGCTACGTCTCCCCGACCGTGGTGAACAACGCCCTGGACTGCCTGGCCAAGGGCACCGGCTGCGGCACCTTCAAGCCGTCCAGGACCTACCCCGACGTGCGGGGCGCGATGACCTGGTCCACGAACTGGGACGCGGCGTCCGGGAACGCGTGGTCCAACCCGGTGGGAGCGCACGTGCACGCGATGCCGTGACGTGAACGCCTGCTGACGTACGGCGCCCGGGACCTCTGCGGCCCCGGGCGCCGTCATGTGCGGGAGGTGGCGTGCGCCTGGCCGGACCTGACCGTTCACGCCGACTTTCGCGTTGCAGTCGCCAATATGCCGGTGTGATGATCGCGGGCATGGCTGAACATGGGGGAGACGTCGCTTCGACGGAGGGCGCCCGCAGGTCACGGCTGTACGACTACGCGGACATGACCGGTGCCGCGGAGGCGGAGAGCACGGGGCCGGAGGCCACGGAGCCGGAGACTTCGGAGAGCGGGACCGCGGGTCCGGGGATGAAGGAGCCGGAGACCGCGATTCCGGAGGCACCCGGCATGCCCACCGCCGTTGCCGAGAGCGAGCTGCGTCGGCGTGAGTTCGCTGCGCTGTTGGGGGAGTTCCGGCGCACGGCCGTGCTCGTTCCTCTGGATACGGAGACGGGGAGTCCGCTGGCCGCGGACTTCGGTGGTGTGCGCTGGTTCTACGCCTTTTCGAACAAGCAGGCGTTGGCGCGGTTTGCGGTGGCTCGCGGTGAGGCTTCTCGCGAGTGGGAGTACCAGCGGTGGCTGGGGGCACGCCTGCTGGACGCGGCGGTGCCGGCGGTCGGGGTGCCGTGCGGGGTGGCGCTGGACTGCGCGGACGGGGCGGACGGCGGTGTGCTGTTTCCGCCGGTGCGGGGGATCGTGCCGGACGAGGCTGCGGTGGACGTCGACAGCGGGGCGGGGGCTGAGAAGTGACCGACGGCGGTGGCAAGGACCTGGCGACGCAGGGGCTCGGTCTGATCGCGAAGGGTCTGACCGAGGCGCTGGGCGAGTTGAAGGAGCTGGGCATGGTCGGCACGGCCGGGGCCGGGCGTGGCTTCGGTGAGATCGCGCTGTCCGGGCTGGAGTTGGGGCACGAGGGTCTGACGGGTGAGTTCCAGTCGTTCTGTGAGCGCTGGGAGTGGGGCGTGCGGTCGCTGATCCATGAGGGCAACGGGTTCGCGCAGAAGACGGGGCTGGCGGCGGGCACGTACTACGAGACGGACCAGTACGTCGAGGGCACCATCAAGGTGGCCGAGAACGCGGTCGTCGGGAATCCGTACGCGTCCGAGGAGGACGTGCAGAAGATGGGCTATGGCGAGATCGCCACGTCCGGCGCGTGGGGCGGGGACGTCGACTACAGCAAGGAGTCCTTCGAGCAGGCGTGGGCCAACAGCAAGCAGGGCTGGAAGGACGCCGGGCGGGATGTGATGACCTCCCAGGCCCTGGGACCGCTGAGCCCGGACGCGGGGAAACTGGGCATGACGGACGCCGAGTACGCCAAGTATCTGGACGACACCTTCGGCCCCTCCCCCGAGGAGCGTGCCAAGGCCGCCGAGCAGCAGGGCGGTGAGCGCTGATGGGCATGGGGGACATCACCAACTCGCTCCTGGGCAGCGGCGAGAAGCTCCTGGACGGCGGCAAGAAACTCCTCGGTGAGGGCGTCGACTACACCACCGACAAGATCGGTGACGGCCTGGACTACGTCGGGGCGCACAAGGCGGCCGACGTGGTGGAGGACTGGGGTGACGGGGTCGCCTCCGACCTGGGTGCGACCCCCGGTGAGCAGCAGCTCGGCGAGACGGAGGAGGCGAACGAACTCGTCCACGGCAGCCCGTCGAAGATCCGGGAGAGTGCCAAGCACCTGCGGGACTTCCACGGCGCGTTCGACAAGGTCAGCCAGGGGCTGAAGAAGGTCGACTCCTCCGGCTGGAAGGGCGAGGGCGGCGACGCCTTCCGCAAGAAGTTCGGCGTGCATCCCACGAAGTGGGCGCAGGCGGCCGAGGCCTGCAGCACGGCTGCGGCGGCGCTGGAGTCGTACGCGGACACCGTCAAGTGGGCGCAGGACCGGGCCAAGGAGGCCGTCGAGCTCTACAAGAAGGGCGTGAAGGCAGGCAAGGACGCGGCTGACGACTACGAGCACAAGGCCGAGACCTACAACGCCAAGATCCGCGCGGGTGAGAACCCGGGGCCCAAGCCGCACCAGGACCTCGACGCGGGCAAGGCCGACGTCAAGGCCGCCGTGCACAAGCTGGCCGAGGCCCGCAAGCAGCGCAACACCGCCGCCTCCGAAGCGCAGGGCAAGGTGAAGGAGGCCCTGGCCCACGCCCCGGCCGAGCCCCCGCCCCTGGACCGCCTCGAGGGCAACCTGAAGGACGGCGCCCTGTCCACCGGCATCGAACTCACCCACTTCGGTGGGGGCGTCGTCAAAGGCACGGCAGGCCTGGTCAACTTCGTCCGCGGCCTGAACCCCACCGACCCCTACAACGTCACCCACCCGGCCGCCTACATGCAGAACGTCAGCATGACGCTCTCCGGCCTGGTCTCCAGCGGCGCCCACCCCGAACGCACCGCGAAGACCATGTGGGACGAGTTCCGCAAGGACCCCTCCGAGTTCGGCGGCCGCATGCTCCCCGAAGCCTTCGGCACCAAGGGCCTCGGCATGGAGGCGGGGCTGGCCCGCAAGGCCGCCGAGACGGGACTCGCCCGACGCGCGGCAGAAACGGCGGCGGGACGGGAAGCACGAGCCGGGGCGGAGGGGGCGGCCGGGAGATCGGGGCGGGGTCAGTTGGACGAGGACCCCGTACAGCCCACCCGGGATGGTGACTCGGTACACAGCGGCGGCACCGACCCCATTGACCTTGCCACCGGCAAGATGTACCTGCCGCAGACGGACGTCACCCTCCCCGGCGCCCTGCCACTGCTGCTGACCAGGCGAGTCGAGTCCGGGTACCACATCGGCCGTTGGTTCGGCCCTTCCTGGTCCTCCACCCTGGACCAGCGGCTGGAGGTCGACGCGGAGGGAGTCGTCCACGTCACGGAGGACGGCCTCCTCCTGTCGTACCCCCACCCGGCCCCCGGCCTGCCGACCCTGCCGAGCCACGGCCCCCGCCGCCCCCTGGACCGGGTGGACGGCGGCTACACGATCACGGACCCGCGGACCCACCGCACCTGGCACTTCGCCGACCGGGGCCCCGGCCTGGCGGTCCTGGAACAGATCGACGACCGCAACGGCAACTGGATCACCTTCGAGTACGACGTCGAGGGCACCCCTCTGGGTGTCTTCACGAACGCCGGCCAGGGCGTCCGCATCACGACGGAGTCAGGCCGCGTCACGGCGTACCACCTGGCCGCGACCGGCGAGGAACTGAAGCGCTTCGGCTACGCGGACGGCAACCTCACGGAAGTCACCAACTCCTCCGGTCTGCCGCTCCGCTTCACGTACGACGAGGCGGGCCGGATCACCTCCTGGACGGACACGAACGACCGCAGTTACACGTACGAGTACGACGACCGGAACCGCTGCATCGCGGAGGGTGGCTCGGCAGGCCACATGGCGCTCCGCCTGACGTACGGGGACCCGGACCCCGAGACGGGTCTGCGGACGACGACGGCGACGACGTCCGAGGGTCACACCCGCCGTTACCTGGTCAACGACGCCTGGCAGGTGGTGGCGGAGACCGACCCGCTCGGCGCGACGACCCGCTACCGCCGGGACCGCTACAACCGCCTGCTGTCCACGACGGATCCGCTGGGTCACACGACGACGTTCGAGTACGACGAGCCGGGCAACCTGACGTCGGTCACCCGCCCGGACGACCGCGGAACCAGGGCGGAGTACAACGACCTGGGCCTGCCGGTGAAGGTGGTGCACGCCGACGGCACGGTGACCCGCCAGACGTACGACGAGCGCGGCAACCGCACGTCGGTGACGGACCCGGCGGGCCAGACGACCCGCTTCGCGTACACGCAGGCCGGTCACCTGACGTCGGTGACGGACCCGCTGGGCAACACGACGACGGTCGTCTGCGACCGCGCGGGTCTCCCGGTGGAGGTGACGGACCCGCTGGGCGCGACCACCCGGTACGAGCGGAACGCTCTTGGCCTCCCGACGGCTGTCACGGACCCCACCGGCGCAGAAACCCTCCTGGAATGGTCGATCGAAGGCTGGCTGACCGGCCGCACGGCCCCCGACGGCACCACGGAGAGGTGGACGTACGACGGCGAGGGCAACTGCACGACCCACACGAACCGGCTCGGCGGCGTCTCGCGCTTCGAGTACACCCACTTCGACCTGCTGACGGCACGCACGGGCCCGGACGGCGTCCGCTACGAGTTCGACCACGACACGGAACTACGCCTGACCAAGGTCACGAACCCGCAGGGCCTGACGTGGAAGTACGCATACGACGCGGCCGGCCGCCTGGTGACGGAAACGGACTTCGACGACCGCAGCCTGACGTACGAGTACGACCCGGCGGGCCGCCTGGCCTCGCGGCGGAACGCGCTCGGCGAGGTGACGTCCTTCGAGCGAAATGAATTCGGCCAAGTCCTCCGCAAGGACACGGCGGGCCGAATCACCACATACGCCTACGACCTTACCGACCAACTGGCCCGGGCGACCGGCCCCGACGGCACCACACTGACGCTCCTACGGGACCGCTACGGCCGCCTGCACTCGGAGACGGTCGACGGCCGCACGGTGACGTACACGTATGACGCACTGGGCCGCCGCACGGGCCGCACCACCCCGACCGGAGCCGAGACGACGTGGTCGTACGACGCGGCGGGCCGCCGCACGGGCATGGTGGCGTCGGGCCGGCCGATCGACTTCACGTACGACGAGGCAGGCCGCGAACTGACCCGCCACGTCGCCGGCGCGATCGCCCTGGAGCACACCTTCGACGCACTGGGCCGCCTGACGACCCAGTCGGTGACCGGCGCGGGGGGCCACCGGGTCCAGCACCGGGCGTACACCTACCGAGCCGACGGCAATCTGATCGGCATCGAGGACCACCTGTCCGGCTCCCGCCGCTTCGACCTCGACGCGACGGGCAGGGTGACGGCGGTCCACGCGGCGGGCTGGACGGAGCGGTACGCCTACGACGAGGCGGGCAACCAGACCGAGGCGTCCTGGCCGACGGACCATCCGGGCGCAGAGGCGAGGGGGCCCCGTTCCTACGCGGGCACCCGCATCACCCGAGCCGGCAACGTCCGCTACGAACACGACGCTCTGGGCCGCATCACCTTGCGCCAGAAGACCCGCCTGTCCCGGAAGCCGGACACGTGGCGCTACGAGTGGGACGCCGAGGACCGCCTGACCTCGGTAGTGACCCCGGACGGCACGCGCTGGCGGTACACGTACGACCCCTTGGGCCGCCGCACGGCGAAACTGCGTATGGCGGAGGACGGCGAAACGGTGCTGGAGCAGGTGACCTTCACCTGGGACGGCACGACACTCTGCGAACAGACGACAACGTCCACGGAGCTCCCCCATCCGGTCACCTTGACCTGGGACCACCAAGGCCTGCGCCCGCTGTCCCAGACGGAACGCATCACGGCGGCGGAAGCCCCCCAGCAGGAGATCGACTCCCGCTTCTTCGCCATCGTCACCGACCTGGTCGGCACCCCGAGCGAGTTGGTCGATGAACGGGGCGAGATCGCCTGGCGCACGCGCAGCACCTTGTGGGGGACGACGGCGTGGGCGGCGAACAGCACCACCTACACACCCCTGCGCTTCCCGGGCCAGTACTACGACCCGGAAACCGGCCTTCACTACAACTACTTCCGCCACTACGACCCCGAGACGGCCCGGTACCTCACCCCGGACCCCCTTGGGCTCGACGCTGCACCAAATCCGGATATGTATGTACACAACCCTCATACTTGGGGAGACCCTCTGGGTTTGGCGCCAGACGAGTGTGAACCACCCGTCGAAAGGGTTCCTCACGAAGAGCTCGGCACCCTGTACCACTACACGAACGAGAAGGGCTACAACGGCATTCTTGGAAGTAACGAAATGCACCCATCCATAAAAGCACATAATCCTAAAGATGCACGTTTTGGCGATGGCCAGTACCTCTCCGACATAAAACCTGGAACCAAGACTGCCGGGCAGCTCTCGCACGCCTTCATGCGAATACCGTGGGCTGGCCACAAGTTCAGCCATTACATAGAGGTAGACGTCCGCGGACTGGAAGTCATGCGGTCCATTGAACGGCCGGACGTCTACGTCATACGGAATGACGGGGCGCTCGACCTAACGGGCCGCCTCGTCAGTCACGGAAAGAACTGATCATGGAATATTGGCAGGTGGACTGGTTGCACGACTTCGAGTCGGAACCGACGAAATTCTACAGTGAAGTCGCTGACGACGGATACGAGGTGCGCAAGGTGCAAGGTTACCGAGATGGTCGACTACTAAAAGCTGACAGCTCTCACGAGTCAGCAGAAATCGGACTGAGCGAAATCCCCGTAGGCCCCATTGACGATGTGTCCAACCAGCCGGAATTTACTGCTCGCCTGATTAGCCGGGCAGAGTTCGAGCAGGCATGGGATTCCGCCACTTGGCCCGCCAGTAAGCGGCATTGATGGACCGCACCAGTCGGCAACAGGCCGCCGCTGCCCCTCCGTTTTGCACACACGCGGCTGACGCACGCAGTCTGAATGGGCGCCCCAGAAGACGAACCCAAGTGCGGAGAAGCCCTGCCGGGTGATGTCCGATCCTGGCGGCCCCTGGCTCAACATTCCGTTCCGGTGACCGCCCTTCTTGGAGGGCGGCCACCGGAAAGTCTCACTCTTCGGTGAACAGCTCCGCGACGTCCGTGGCATGGACGGCCTTCTGGGCCCACGACTCCAACTGGTCGAGGTCGGTGCAGGCCTCGACTCGCTCGCGGGCGGCGTCGGTGACCGTGATGCCGCGCCACTCGAGGATGCGGAGGGTCATTTCCTGACGATCTTGAATGCGCCCCTGCTCCACGCCTTCCTCGAGACCCTCCTCCCTTCCCTCCTCGCGTACCTGTTCGGCGAGCGGGTGGCGCCAGAAGTACTGGATTGCCGTCATCAGGTCCCTCCACATCTGCTTCGCCTGGGGGTCGGCCAGGCAGGAGTCGACGAACTGCACGAAGACCGCGGCGTTGTCGGGGTCGATGGTCCGCAGGGCGGCTGCCAGGGATTCCAGTATGGCCGGAGCCTGCGGGCCACGCCCGTGTGTCATCGCCGAGAGCACTGCAAGAGGTACGTCCCGCTCGGCCTGGCGCACATCTGCGATGACCGGCACGTTGTCCGGGCCGATCACCAGCGGACGCACCGTCAGCGAATGCCATTCGCGGGAACCCGAGCCGGATCGGCCGTGCCGCCCACTTCGCCGTGGCACTGCTCTGCGTGATGACGATGAGCACCGGCTCACAGCGGTACTTCTCGTACAGGTACGACAGGTAGTAGGGCCAGCTGCCCCGCTTCCGCTCGTCCGCCTTTCCCTGCGACTCGACCACGAGGAGGTACGTGCCCTCGTCCGTCTCCGCCCGCAGCAGCGTATCCACCCGGCGCTCGACCGGTTCGATCTCGGTGAGGTCCACGTTCAGCGCGGCGATCTCCGTGGGCTCCGGGAACGGCACGTGCAGTACCCGTTGTAACGCCCTCGTCAGCAGCGCCGGATCCTTCTGGAAGATCCGGTGCAGCGCTTCGTGCGACGAGCCGACCATCAGTTCCCCTTTCGTACGACGTGATCAACGAGCTAGGCCGCCGAGAGTTCGCACCACACGTACTTGCCCCGGTCCCCGAACCGGGCCGACGGCTGCCACCCCCAGTAGTCCGCGCACGTCACGACCAGCCCCAGGCCCCGCCCGTCCTCAGCGTCCGCCACCTGGTCCAACGGCCGTGGCGGCGGGGGCGGCCCCGGGTCCGTGTCCCACGCCCCGATCCACACCACCCCCTCCACCGACCTGCGCACCCGCAACGCCGCCGGGCCCTTGGTGTGCCGCACCGCGTTCGACACCAGCTCCGCGGCGAGCAGTTCGGCCGTGTCCACGAGTCCGATCAGTCCGTGCATCGTCAGGATCAGCCGCAGGGTGCGACGGCAGACGGTCACGGCTCTGAGGTCGTTCGGGATGTAGAGGGTGTAGTCCCAGGTCTCGTTTTCGGGCATGCGGCATCGACTCCGGTCGGTGAGGTGGGATCTTGCGCACGGTGGCATTGCCGCGGCCGGCATGGCAGGACGGCGCGGTGCACTTCCGTTGCGTGTGTGCTGCGTCACTGAAAGTAGGGCATAAATTTCATTCGCAGCAAGCGGATCGCATAACCTTGCCCCGAACGAGCTGTCCCACCAGCGCCGTTGAGGAAAGAGGACGCCGTGCCGGCACGACGGAATCCCACTGCACGCCAAGTTCGCCTGGGAACGGAACTGCGGAGACTGCGCGAGGCCGCCGGGCTCAAGGCGACCGAGGCGGCAGCCCTGCTCGGGACGAACTCCGTACAGATGAGTCAGATCGAATCCGGAATCGCAGGAGTGAGTGAGCAGCGCGTGCGCAGGCTCGCCGCCAACTACACCTGTGCAGACCCCGGCTTGATCGACGCCCTTGTGGCCATGGCGACGGATCGTACGCGCGGGTGGTGGGAGGAGTACCGGGACTCCCTCCCTGCCGCTTACCAGGATCTCGCCGAGCTGGACCATCACGCGAGGTTCCGCAAGGACGTGGCGGTCATCCACGTGCCGGGGCTTTTGCAAACGGAGGATTACGCCCGCGCCCTCTTCGCCTACATGAACCCGGAGTTCCCGGACAACGAGGTGGACCTCCGAGTGGGACACCGGATGCGGCGCAAGGTCGTCATCGACGGCCCCGACCCCACCCCGTACGAGACCGTGATCCACGAGGCGGCGCTGCGCATCCGGGTGGCGGGGCGAGCCGCTTCCCGCGCTCAGCTCAACAGCATCCTGGAGGCGTCCGAGGCCGGCCACGTCACCGTGCAGGTCATCCCCTTCGCGCTGAACGACTTCGCAGGGGCCGGAAGCACCATGGTGCACCTGGGCGGACCCGTTCCTCGGCTGGATACCGTCGTGCGCGACGCTCCTCACGGCACGGCCTTCATCGACTCCGAAGCACAACTGGAGCACTTTCGAAAGCTCTTCCGTAAGGTGAGGCGAGAGGCGCTGTCGCCCGAACAGTCGCGCGACCTCGTCCACCGCCTGGCGAAGGAGCTGTGAGGACCGGCATGACCACCCCCACCTCGTGGAAGAAGTCGTCCTTCTCCGGCGGAGGTGAGGGCAACGACTGCGTCGAAGTCGCCCACCTCGGCACCCGCATAGCCGTCCGCGACTCGAAGGCCCCCGCCCGAGCCACCCTCACCTTTCCGGCCGGTGCCTTCGTCCGCTTTGTCGAGGGCCTGAAAGGCCGGGGCGGCGCAGTGGCAGGGCGGTGACTGTTACTCACTTTCGGGTGTGACCCGAGGCCGCTCGCGGTGCCGGGCGGATCGGACAGGCCCGGAAGGGGTGCGTTCGCCGCATAAATGGACATTACAGGCGAGAGTCACGGATATATGCGCGAATCGTAACAGCGCCCGCGCTTCCCCGATCACCCCCGCAGCCGGCTGCAAGGTGTGGACGTGCGGCCGACCGGCCGCCGTCCGTACACCGCACTCCGCGGCACTCACCCTGGGCCGCCGCGGAGTGCGCACCACCCTTGCGAAGGGGGACTTCGTGTCCGTTTCCGTTTCGGTCACCGCTCGCCGTGTCGCCGCCGCCGCCGTGACCGCGGCCGCCGTCGTGGGCGCGGTGGCAATGCCGGCCTCGGCCGCCGACCACGACCACGACCGCTCGCACCGCTCGTACCGCTCGCAGGTGGTCATCAGCGACGTGCAGCATCCGTCCTCGGACCGCCGCGACCACTCCGTCCGCCCCTTGAACAGGGAATGGGTGGAGGTCACCAACGAGGGCCGCCGGGCCGTGAACCTCGACGGCTGGACGCTGTCGGACGAGGACGGCCACACCTACACCTTCCGGCACTACCGGCTCGGGGGCTACGCAACCGTCCGCGTCCACACCGGATTCGGCCGGGACAACGAGAGCGACCTCTACCAGGACCGCCGCCAGTCCGTGTGGGACCGCGACCACGACACCGCGACCCTGCGCAACGACCACGGCTGGTTCGTCGACTCCACGTCCTGGGGCTACGAGCGCCGCGGTCACCGCGACGGCGGATGGCACCGCGACCACCGCGACGGCGGATGGCACGGCCGTCACCACTGACCCGCACCCGCACCCGCACCCGTCCGAGTACCGCAAGCAAGGCAAACAGCAGCCGGCACCGGCAAGCACCCGGACGCTGGTAGCCACTGGTAGGTACCTGCCGGTGCGCATCGACCTCGCCGTACCGCAGTTCTGATTTCCCCTCAGCGCGCCGTTCCGCCTCGGAACGGCGCGCTGTCGTGCGTCCCTCGCCCTTGGCACCGCGGCGCGCCCGGCCCGGCCCGTGGGCGCGGGCCCCGCCGGTCCGCGCTGCCCGGGCATCGAACGGTTCACGCCATCGACCCGGCCAAGGGTTGACCTGATCATGCCAAGGTCTCACCATGAGCGCCAACCCGCACAGCGGACCCACAGGGAGCCCCCACCGAAGGCCCCGGTGTGTCCGCACCCGCACGTCGCACTGGAACACCCCCACCTCCACCCACAAGGAGCGTTCATGCGACTTCGCATCCGCGGCTCCGGCGCGCGCGGCAACAGACGTACCGCCGCCCTCGGCGCGCTGCTGGCCCTCGCCCTCGCCGCCCCCGTCGCGGCCACCACCACACATGCCAGCGCCGACAGCGTCCGCAAGCCCACGCCCTCCGGTGACGACATCCGGCAGTACGAGATCCACCGGAGCACCACTCCCGTGACCCGTACGGCCATTCAGGCGGCCGGCGTCACCGTCGACGAGGCGGACGAGGAGACCGTCGTCGTGTCCGGGCGGGCGGAGCAGATCCGCAAGCTGCGGCGACTCGGCTATGACGTACAGCCGTTGGGGGCCGCTCCGCAGCGGTCCGGGGCTCGGCTCTACGACTTCCCCAGCTCCGACGCGAAGTACCACAACTACGCCGAGATGAACGCCGAGATCGACCAGCGGCTCGCGGCCTACCCGGGCATCATGAGCAAGCGGGTGATCGGGAAGTCGTACCAGGGGCGGGACATCGTCGCCGTCAAGGTCAGTGACAACGTCGGTACCGACGAGGGCGAGCCCGAGGTCCTGTTCACCGCTCATCAGCATGCGCGTGAGCATCTGACCGTGGAGATGGCCCTCTACCTGCTACGCGAACTCGGCGCCGGGTACGGGTCCGACTCCCGGATCACGAACATCGTCAACAGCCGGGAGATATGGATCGTCCCGGATCTGAACCCGGACGGTGGGGAGTACGACATCGCCAGCGGGTCGTACCGGTCGTGGCGGAAGAACCGGCAGCCCAACTCCGGATCCTCGTACGTCGGTACGGACCTCAACCGGAACTGGGACTACAAGTGGGGCTGCTGCGGCGGGTCCTCGGGCAGCAAGTCGTCCGAGACGTACCGTGGCGCCTCCCCCGAGTCCGCGCCCGAGGTGAAGGTCGTCTCCGACTTCGTGCGCGGCCGGGTCGTCGGCGGCAGGCAGCAGATCAAGGCGGGCATCGACTTCCACACCTACAGCGAGCTGGTGCTGTGGCCGTTCGGGTGGACGTACAACGACACGGCGACCGGGATGACGGCCGATGACGCCGCCGCGTTCAAGGCCGTCGGGCAGAAGATGGCCGCCAGCAACGGGTACACGCCGGAGCAGGCCAGTGACCTGTACATCACCGACGGGTCCATCGACGACTACCTCTGGGGTGTGCACAAGATCTTCGACTACACCTTCGAGATGTATCCGACGTCCAGTTGGAACGGAGGGTTCTACCCGCCCGACGAAGTCATCGAGCGGGAGACCTCCCGGAACAAGGACGCTGTCCTGCAGCTGCTGGAGAACGCGGACTGCATGTACCGGTCGATCGGCAAGGCCGACCAGTACTGCAGTTAGCGGCTACGCCTTCTCGGCCGTTTCAGCCTCTTGTGCCTCTTCGGCTTCCTCGAAGTAGGCGTCGAGCACCGCGTCGAGCTGCTCGTCCCACTCCTTGAAGCGCGCCCTGGCCGCCGCCTCGATCTCGATCGGGAACCAGCGGCGGTCGGGGGTGTGCACGGTGATCGTGTACCGCTTGCCGAAGCGGGGCGCCTCGGTCTCGACCGCGGCGATCTCGTCCCAGCGGAACTCGCAGGCCTCCTCGTCCAGGCGGAGGCGGACGCCCTTGTGGTCGGCCACTATGCGTGCGCGGCGGTCGGACGCCTCGAAGACCGGGCCGTCGACGGGTTCTTCGGCGTCGTCGGCCGCCGGCTCAGCGGCCGTCGGCTCAGCGGCGGCCGGTGCCGCGTCCTCGGGCTGCGGGTCCCCGGCCGCCGAGTCCGCGGCAGTCGTCTCCGCTGCCGTCGGCTCTGGCGCCTCCTCGGGCTCCCGCTCCTTCGTCACCGGCGCCGCCGGTGCCGGAACCGTGATTCCGGGGATGAAGGCCGGGTCGAAACCGGCGCCCGTCACGGGGTCGGCCTTCAACGGCTCGGCCTTGGACGGCTTGCTGCTCGATCCTATGCGCTGCTCCACGGCGGCAGTATGGACGACTTCCCTGTGCCGGAACCAGTCAGCTCACGAACACGCTGACCACACCGGCCACGGCGAACCCCGCCACCGACAGCACCGATTCCAGGACCGTCCAGGTCCGCAGCGTGTCGCGTTCGCTGATGCCGAAGTACTTGGCCACCATCCAGAAGCCGCCGTCGTTGACGTGGGAGGCGAAGATGGAGCCCGCCGAGATGGCCATGATGACGAGGGCGACGAAGGCCTGGGAGTGGTCGCCCTCGGCGAGCAGCGGTGCCACGATGCCGGCCGTCGTCACGATCGCCACCGTGGCCGAGCCCTGGGCCACCCGCAGTACCAGCGAGATCAGGTACGCCAGCACGATCACCGGCAGGCCCACGTCGTGGAAGGTGTCCGACAGGGCCTGGGCGACGCCGCCGGCCTTCAGCACGGCACCGAAGATCCCGCCCGCGCCGACCACCAGCAGGATGTTGCCCACCGGCTTGAGGGAGGCGGTCGAGACCGTCTCCAGGGACCTGCGGGACCAGCCGCGGCGGATGCCGAGCAGGTAGTAGGCGAGGAACAGGGCGAGGGTGAGGGCGACGAAGGGGTTGCCGAAGAACTCCAGGACCGAGCGGCCCGGGGAGGGGTCCAGGGCGATGGAGGAGAAGGTCGCGGCCAGGATCAGCACCAGCGGCGTACCGATGATGGTGAGGACCGTGACGAGCGGCACCGGGTGCTCGG
The DNA here is from genome assembly GCF_055566415.1 of Streptomyces sp. NPDC027663. Lineage (NCBI taxonomy): Bacteria > Bacillati > Actinomycetota > Actinomycetes > Kitasatosporales > Streptomycetaceae > Streptomyces > Streptomyces sp. NPDC027663. Next base: position 444,544 of record NZ_JBVHSK010000002.1, read on the forward strand.
GCGGCTCCACGCCCTGCGCGCGCTGCTCCGCCACCACGGCCCGCTTCGCCTCCTGGGCCGCCTCGGCCATGTCCTGCGGTACGGCGACGAAGATCCGCTTTCCGGCCCGGGCGGAGAACGCCCAGGCGGCCAGGACGGCCGGGATGCCGCAGACGACGCCCATGAGGATGACCCAGCCGAGCTGGACGTGCAGCAGTCCGGCGGCGGCGACCGGGCCGGGGTGCGGCGGCAGGAAGGCGTGGGTCATGGACAGGCCCGCGAGGAGCGGCAGGCAGTAGAGGAGGATCGATTTTCCGCCGCGATTGGCCGCCGCGTAGACGATCGGGGCCAGGACGAAGATGCCGACGTCGAAGAAGACCGGGATGCCGAAGACCAGGCCGGTCAGGCCCATGGCGAGCGGGGCGCGGCGCTCGCCGAAGAGGCCCAGCAGGCGGGAGGCCAGCACCTCCGCCCCGCCGCTGACTTCGAGGATCGCGCCGAGCATGGTGCCGAGTCCGATGATGATCGCGACATGGCCGAGGATGCCGCCCATGCCGGACTCGATGGTGGAGACGGCGTCGGAGCGCTGGACCGTGCCGAAGAGTTCGGTGACCGAGAGGCCGGCCAGCAGGCCGACGGTTATGGAGACGGCGAGCAGGGCGACGAACGGCTGCAGCCTGACCTTGATGATCAGGAAGAGCAGGAGGGCGATGCCGAGGGCGGCGACCGTGAGGAGTCCGGGGGTGCCGTCGAGGAGGAGGAGCAGGCCGCCGGTGCGGGGTGGCGGGGCGGGGGTGGTCGCGGCGAGCGGGAAGGGCATGGAGGGGGTCCTCGGGGTAAGTGCATCGTGCTTTCGGGCAGGGGGGATCGCGGCACGGCGCCCGGAGGGGTGCCGTGCCGTGCGGGACGTACGGGAGTCGCGGTGGCGTCAGCCGAGTACGGCGAGCGCGTCGATCTCGATGAGGAGGCCAGCCGGCAGACCGACGTAGACCGTCGTGCGGGCGGCGGGCGGCTGGGTGAGGCCCTGCTCCTCGAAGTAGGCGTTGTAGATCTCGTTCATCTCGGCGAAGTGGTCCACGTCGGTGAGGTAGACGCGGATCATCATCACGTCGTCCCAGCCGGCGCCGCCTTCCTCCAGGATCGCCTTGACGTTGGCGAGGGTCTGGAGGGTCTGCTCGCGCAAGGTGGGGCCGGCGGGCGTCGGGGGCTTGCCCTCCTCGGCGGGCAGGAAGCCGACCTGGCCGGCGACCTGGAGGATGTTGCCCTTCTTCACGCCGTGCGAGAACTTCGCGGGCGGGGTGGTGTGGGTCTTCGGGGTGAGCGCGGTCTTCTCGGTCATGCGGGGGTGCCCTTCACTGGTGTTCCGGTCGTGCGAGAGTGCCCTGCACCGGCGTTCCGGTCATGCGGGGCTGCCCTTCACCGGCGTTCTTCCGGAGTACTCGCCGCTGATGGCGTCCGCCGTACGGCGCACCAGCGGGAGCAGGGTGAGGAGTTCCTCGGCGGTGACGACCACGTTCGGCGCGGAGACCGACATCGCGGCGACCACCCGGCCGTCGGCGCCGCGGACGGGGGCCGCGACGCAGTTGATGGACTCCTCGTGGCCACCGAGGTCGGTGGCCCAGCCCTGTTCGCGCACCGCGGCCAGTTCCTTGAGGAAGGCCTCGGCGTTCGGGGTCGAACGGGGCGTGTACGCGGGGTAGTCGAGCTGCTCGGCGAGGGTGCGGCGCTCGGGTCCGGGCAGGTCGGCGAGGAGGAGTTTGGCCACGGCGGCGACCGTGATGGCCACCGGCTTGCCGATCCGGGAGTACATGCGGACCGGGTAGCGGCTCTCGACCTTGTCGATGTAGAGCACCTCGTTCTCCTCGTACACGGCGAGGTGGACGGTGTGGCCGCAGCTCTCGTTGAGCCGTACGAGGTGGGGGTGGGCGATCTCGCGGATGTCCAGGTTCTCCATCGCCTCCTGGGCGAGGGCGAAGAGGCGGGCGCCGAGCCGGTAGCGCTGGTCGGACTGGCGGTAGACCAGGCCGTGTTCGTGCAGGGTGCGCAGCAGGCGGAGGGCCGTGGACTTGTGGACGCCGAGGCGGTCGGCGACCTGGCCGAGGTCGGCGGGGCCCTCGGCGAGCAGCGGCAGGATGCTCAGGGCGCGGTCGACGGTCTGACTCATGGGGTGATTGCCTCCTCCTGGGCCTGCTCGGCTCGGGTCCAGCCGGGGCCGAGTCGAAGTCTCCCCCATGCGTCGTCGTCCAGGGCGGCGAGGCGGTCGGCGTGGCTGCGGGCGGGGGGTGCGGTGAGGTCGCCGGGGTCGGTGAGGGTGGCAGCGGCCAGGAGGTGGCCGTACCGCAGGCGGGTCCTCAGGGGCAGGCCGCGGAGGGTGGCGGAGAGGAACCCGGCGGCGAAGGCGTCTCCGGCGCCGACGGTTGCCACGACGTCGACGGTGAGGGCCGGTTGGAAGGTGCCCGGTGCTGCCTGCCTCGCGAACGCCGTCGCCCCCCGCGCTCCCTGCTTGACCACCAGCACCGCCGGTTCCGGGAGAGCCGCACGGATGGCGTGCGGGCCGCCCGCGACGCCCCAGGCCTCCTCCGCCTCGTCCTCGCCCACGAAGACCAGGTCCGCGCTGCGGGCGAGGTCCAGCAGGAGCAGCGGGGCCTCGGGGGTCCGCCACAGTCCGGGGCGGTGGTTCACGTCGAAGGAGAGCAGGGGGCGGCCGGGGCCGGGTGCCGTCAGTGCGTGCAGGAGGTCCAGGCAGTCCGCCGAGAGTGCCGCCGTGATGCCGGACAGGTGCAGGACACGGGCCGTCCGTGCCGCCGCGAGGTCCACGTTCCGCGTGCTCATCGCCGAGGCCGCCGAGCCCGCGCGGTAGTACGCCACCTCGTGCGCGCCCGTGGCCCGGTCCTCGGCCGTGCGGAAGTACACGCCGGTCGAGCGGTCGGGGTCGCGGTGGACGGACGACACGTCGACGCCGTACCCGGCGATCCGCTCCACCAGATGGTCGCCGAAGCCGTCCGTGCCGACCCGGCTGATCCAGCGCGCGGTGTGGCCGAGGGCGGCCAGCATGCAGGCCACGTTGGACTCGGCGCCGCCGATGGCGCGGTGGAAGGAGGGGACGTCGGCGAGGCGTCCGGGGACGGTGGGAAGGAACGTGACCATGGACTCGCCGAGCGTCGCCATGTCCACGAGTTTCCCTGGGCGCGCAACGGCCGAGACGTAAGCAGCGTCGTCGATGATGACTCCTGTCGATATCCGGGGCGACGACTCCGTTGACCCGGTGTTCGGCGAGATGCTAGACACCAGTAAGCACTGGATGCAATGACCGTTGCACATATCGCAACGGCGTAGAGAGGGGCTCCATGAGCACCGAAGCGCAGGCCCGCTTGGCCGCGGAACGTCTCGCCGGCCTGGCCGGGGAACGTGTCGACCACCGCTTCAAGGGCCTCCCGCCGGACGCCGACGGCCTCACCGTCCGCGAACTGGCCGCCCAGCGCCGCAACCTCTTCCAGGAGGGCGACGGCTTCACCACCCCCGTCCTCGCCCTGTCCGCCGAGCGCCTGGAGCACAACCTCGCGCTGATGGAGACGTACACCTCCCGGCACGGCCTGGCCTTCGCCCCGCACGGCAAGACCTCGATGGCCCCGCAGCTCTTCCACCGCCAGATCGAGCACGGCGCCTGGGGGATCACGCTGGCGGTGCCGCACCAGGTGCGGGTCGCCCGGGCGTTCGGCATCCGGCGGGTCTTCCTCGCCAACGAGCTGGTGGACGCCCCCGCCCTGCGCTGGATCGCCGGTGAGCTGGCCGCCGATCCCGAGTTCCGCTTCATCTGCTACGTCGACTCCGTGCGCGGGGTCGAGCTGATGGACGCGGCCCTGCGCGGTGCCGCCCGCCCGGTGGACGTGGTCGTGGAGCTGGGCGCGGGCGAGGGGGCCCGGACCGGTGTACGCACGCAGGCGGACGCCCTGGCCGTCGCCGGTGCCGTGGCGGGCACGCCGACGCTGCGGCTCGTCGGCGTGGCCGGGTACGAGGCCCAGGTACCGGGCGCCACCCCGGCGCTGGTGCGCGGCTGGCTGGAGCGGCTGGTCGCGCTCGCCGCGGAGTTCGACAAGGCGGGGCGGTTCGCGGACACCCAGGAGATCGTGGTGAGCGCCGGCGGCAGCGAGTGGTTCGACGCGGTGGCCGACGTCTTCGCCGAGGTACCCGAACTCTCCGCCCCGGTCCTGAAGTTGCTCCGCTCCGGCGCCTACGTCTCGCACGACGACGTGCACTACCGCAGGCTGACCCCGTTCAACCGGGTGCCCGAGGAGGGCGCGCTGGAGCCCGCGTTCCGGCTGTGGGCCCAGGTGGTGTCCCGGCCGTCCCCGGCGGAGGCGTTCGTCAACGCGGGCAAGCGCGATGCCGCCTACGACCTCGACCACCCGGTGGCGCACGTGGTACGCCGCAACGGCACCGAGCACCCCGCCACCGGCATCGAGGTGACCGCCCTGTCCGACCAGCACCTGTGGCTGCGCACCGAGCCCGGAGCGCACGTGGAGGTCGGGGACTGGATCGGCTTCGGCCTCTCCCACCCGTGCACGTCCTTCGACAAGTGGCAGCTGATCCCGGTGGCCGAGGCCGACGGGACGGTCGTCGACTACATCCGCACGTTCTTCTAGGAGGCCCGCGTGGAGCAGCTCGTCGTCCGGGACGCGGACGTCGTCGACGGCAGCGGGGAGCCGTCGTACCGGGCCGACGTCGTGATCGACGGCGGCCGGATCGTCTCGATCGTCAAGGAGGCCGCCGCGGCGGGCTGCCAGCGGCCGCGTGCCGTGCGCGAGCTGGACGCCGAGGGCCTGGTCCTGTCCCCCGGCTTCATCGACATGCACGCCCACTCCGACCTTGCCCTGCTGCGCGACCCCGACCACAGCGCGAAGGCCGCCCAGGGGGTCACGCTCGAAGTCCTCGGGCAGGACGGGCTGTCGTACGCGCCGGTGGACGACCGCACGCTGGAGGGGGTGCGCCGGGCGATCACCGGCTGGAACGGATACGGCGACGACATCGACTTCGACTGGCGGTCGGTCGGCGAGTACCTGGACCGGCTCGACCGCGGGATCGACGGCCGCGGGATCGCCGTGAACGCGGCCTACCTCGTCCCGCAGGGCACGGTCCGGGCGCTCGCCGTCGGCTGGGAGGACCGCGAGGCGACGCCCGCGGAGCTGGACCGGATGCGGCGACTGGTGGCCGAGGGGCTGCAGCAGGGCGCGGTCGGACTGTCCTCGGGGCTCACGTACACGCCGGGCATGTACGCCCCGGACGCCGAACTGACCGAGCTGTGCCGGGTGGTGGCGTCGTACGGCGGCTACTACTGCCCCCACCACCGCTCCTACGGCGCCGGCGCCCTGGAGGCCTACGCCGCGATGGCCGCCGTGGCCCGGGAGGCGGGCTGCCCGCTGCACCTCGCGCACGCGACGATGAACTTCGGCGTGAACGAGGGCCGGGCGCCGGAGCTGCTGGCCCTGCTCGACCGGGCCCTGGACGCGGGCGCGGACATCACCCTGGACACCTATCCCTACACCCCGGGCTGCACCACCCTCGCCGCGCTGCTGCCGAGCTGGGCGAGCGCGGGCGGCCCGGAGGAGGTCCTGGCCCGGCTCACCGACCCGGCGACGGCCGAACGCATCCGGCACGACCTGGAGGTCACCGGCTCGGACGGCCACCACGGCGTGCCGGTGGACTGGGAGACGGTCGAGATCTCCGGCGTGAGCGACCCGGCCCTCGGCGACCTCGTGGGCCGTACGGTCCGGGAGGCTGCGGAGCAGCGGGGCGAGCCGGCGTGGACGACGGCCCGTCATCTCCTGGTGCGTGACCGGCTGGGCACGACGATCCTGCACCACGTCGGCCACGAGGAGAACGTCCGCACGATCATGCGGCACCGCACGCACACCGGCGGTTCCGACGGCATCCTGCAGGGCGCCAAGCCGCACCCGCGCGCGTACGGCACCTTTCCGCGCTATCTCGGCCACTACGTGCGGGAGTCGGGCCTGCTGACGCTGGAGGAGTGCGTCGCCCACCTCACCGGGCGGCCCGCGGCCCGGCTGCGTCTGCCGGACCGCGGTCTGGTGCGTGAGGGGTACCGGGCCGACCTGGTCCTGTTCGACCCGGACACGGTCGCGCCCGGCGCCACCTTCGCCGAGCCACGTGCTCTGCCGGCCGGCATCCCGCACGTGCTGATCGACGGCCGGTTCGTCGTCGAGGACGGGAAGCGGACGGACGTCCTGGCGGGGCGGGCGGTCCGGCGTACCCCCGTGTGACCGCCCGCCGCCGGTGGTTACGGCTTGGGCAGGGTGCAGCCGGCGGCGCTCAGGTTGAGCTTGTTGCCGGTGGTGAAGCAGGCCGGGATGTTGTAGGTCTCCTGGGCGTAGTTGATGCCCTGTCGGACGGTGACGTTGCCGTTCGCGTCGACCTCGCACGGGTTGTTCACCGTGCACCGCTCGCCGTCCTCGTTGCCGGTGTTGTTCACGGCGACGACCTTGCCGGTGGCGGTGTCGATGACCGGGGAGCCCGAGGTGCCGCCGATGGTGTTGCAGGCGGAGGTGTAGCGGACCGAGTCCTTGAAGGTCCAGTCGCCCTCCTTCAGCCGGTACACGAAGCCGTCGACGTTGCAGCTGTAGATGCGCTTCCAGTAGCCGGAGACCACCTTGATGGCGGTGCCGGCGGTGGGGTGCGTGTCCTGCACGGTGAGCGGGCTGATGCCGTACGAGTTCTTGATCGCCGCGTACGTGGTGGTGGTGCGGTAGATCGTGACGTCCGTGTCCGTCATGGTCGAGTAGACGACCTGGTTGGCGCGGAGGGTCCCGATCCTGGTGCCGGAGGCGTTCAGCAGGCCGAAGGAACGGCTGGACGACTGGCCGGTGATGACCTCACCGGCGTCCGGCATGCCGGTCTCCAGGCAGTGGCCGTTGGTCAGCACGAGCGCCGGGTCGGTGTCCGTGGAGCTGGGGAAGCGGATGACGGATCCGGAGCAGTTGCTGAGCGAGACGGTGCCGGCGAAGTTGACGGTCACCGCCTTGGCGGAGTGCGGGGCGGAGGCCTGGGCGGCGCTGTGCGGTGCGGCGATCGCAGGGGCCGCGCCGAGCCCGGCTATCGCCAGGGAGGAGAGCGCGGCAAGGAGAGGCTTGTTCATGTGGGGGTCCCCTCTTACGACTTGGGCGACCGGAAAACTTCCGGCCGCCCACTCGGTTGTCATGCGCATTCTCAGCGCTTGGAGGGGCCGGGACAAGAAGCCGAGTCAGGTCATAGGGGTTTCCCTGTGCGCCGGCACTCGGTGCGGGCGCACCGGATCGCGGCGGGCGTGACCCCGGCTGGGGTTCCCCGGTGCGCCGGCACTCGGTGCGGGCGCACCGGATCGCGGCGGGCGTGACCCCGGCCGCGGTTTCGCTGTGCGCCGGCACTCGGGGCGGGCGCCCCCGGGTTCGGCGGCCGGGGACCGTACCGCGGATTTCCTTCGCGCCGGCGCTCAGCCCGGGCGGTTCTTGTCGCGACCGTGGCCGTGTCCCCTGCCGGCGGGGGTGGCCGACGGCGACACCGTCGGCTCGGCGGTCGTCTGCGCCGGCGTCGGGGCGCCGGACTCCGACGCGGCCGGCGCCGAGGTCGTGGCCGCCGGACCGCCGCCCGTGCCGCCGCCCGCGCCGCCCGCGCCGCTCTCGGTGGCACGGACGGCCGGGGACGCGGCCGGGCCGGAGGGCGCGCCGGAACCACCGTCGGCGGCCGGGTCCGCCGTGGCCGGGGATGCGGTGTCCGTGCTCGGGCTCGCCGGACTCGAACCGGTTCCTGCGACGCCTCCGCGGTCTCCGGGACGCGCCCCGTCCGGGGAGTCCGAGCCGCCCAGTGCGGCGAGCGCCGCCACGGTCCCGGCCACGGCCACGCCCAGGGCTCCGGCGACGACCGCGACCCGGCGGCGACCGCCGCTGCGCCGCTCCGCCCGCCGCCGCTCCGCCCGGCCCGCGCCGGGCTCACGCGGCACGGCGGCAGCCGTCGGTGCGGTCCCCTCCGCCGCCCGGGCCCCCTCGGACAGCGCGGACAGCGCAGGCAGCTCGCGCGTCTCGTCGTACGCGTTCTGCCAGCCGTGTGCCGTGGCCGGGTCGGCGTACTCCTCGTAGGCCGGGGCCGGAGCCGGCTGCGGCTGGTACACGTTCGGCCGGATCCCGGGCGTGCCACCCTCTCCGTGCATGCCGAACGCCCCCACCTCGTACTCCCGTTCCGTGGACATGCCAGCGGATTCTAGGGACGCAAGTGACTCCTGAGACAGCTGAAGGCGATATCCGGGCAAACCTTCGTGTCTCACGTGGCGGAAAACACGACCCGGGCGGCATGACCGGGCCGTAAGCTCACGCACATGCAGGTGATCCAGTCGACCAAGCTCGCCAACGTCTGTTACGAGATCCGGGGCCCGGTGCTCGAGGAGGCGATGCGGCTGGAGGCGGCCGGTCACCGCATCCTCAAGCTGAACACCGGCAACCCGGCCGCGTTCGGCTTCGAGTGCCCGCCGGAGATCCTGGAGGACATCCTCCGCAACGTCTCCAGCGCGCACGGCTACGGCGACGCCAAGGGCCTGCTGGCCGCCCGCCGCGCGGTCGTCATGCACAACCAGACCATCGGCATCGAGACGGACGTCGAGCACGTCTTCATCGGCAACGGCGTCTCCGAGCTGATCGTGATGGCGATGCAGGGCCTGCTGGACGACGGCGACGAGGTCCTCGTACCGTCCCCGGACTACCCGCTGTGGACCGCGGCGGTCTCCCTCTCGGGCGGCACCGCCGTCCACTACCGCTGCGACGAGCAGTCCGACTGGATGCCCGACCTCGCCGACATCGAGCGCAAGGTGACCGACCGCACCAAGGCGATCGTGATCATCAACCCGAACAACCCGACGGGCGCCGTCTACGACGAGGCGGTGCTCAGGGGCCTGACGGACATCGCGCGCCGGCACAATCTGCTGGTCTGCTCGGACGAGATCTACGACAAGATCCTCTACGACGGCGCCACGCACACCCCGACCGCGAAGGTCGCCCCCGATCTGCTGACCCTCACCTTCAACGGCATGTCGAAGGCGTACCGGGTGGCCGGTTACCGCGTCGGCTGGATGTCCGTCTCCGGCCCGCGCGCCCACGCCGACTCCTACCTCGAGGGCCTGACGATCCTCGCGAACATGCGGCTGTGCGCGAACATGCCGGGCCAGCACGGGGTGGTCGCCGCGCTCGGCGGACGCCAGTCGATCAACGACCTGGTGCTGCCGGGCGGACGGCTGAAGGAACAGCTGGACGTCGCCTACGAGCTGCTCACCCAGATCCCGGGCGTGAGCTGCGTACGGCCCAAGGGTGCGCTGTACCTCTTCCCGCGGCTCGACCCGCAGGTCTTCAAGGTCAGGGACGACCGGCAGCTGGTGCTGGACCTGCTGCGACAGGAAAAGATCATGGTGGTGCAGGGCACGGGCTTCAACTGGCCCGAGCCGGATCACTTCCGGGTGGTGACCCTGCCGTCGGTCGGTGATCTGCGGGACGCGGTGACCAGGATCGGGAACTTCCTGGACGGCTACAGCCAGCCGTAGCGGACGGAGACCGGCGGACCGCAATCCGTGACCCGGCTCAACTTTAGACGAAATCCAAGCTAAGATGGCTTCCTGTAGAGCACAGGAGGCCGTCACCCATGTACGAACCGATCCGCGCCAAGTCGGTCCACACGACGGCCGGCACCCCCTCCGACTACCCTCACCGGTCGCGCGAGGAGGAGCTGGACATCCAGCTCGCCGGGCATCTCGCCGCGCTGCTCGCGGCCACCGACGAGCTGCGCGCCCTGACACCGTCCGCCGACCTGGACACGGCCGCGCAGCGCCTTGCGGAGCAGGTGGCCCGGCTGCGGGGAGGACGTACGCCGCTGCGGGCGGCGGCGGCCGCGACGGGTGACCCGGCCGCACTGCACCGGCGCGCCCACACGCTCGCCGGCCGTGCGCTGGTGGTCGCCGCGTCCCGCGCGGACACGGCGGTGGCGATCCTCACGGCCGAGCGGATGGACGCGCACGCCGCCGCGTTGCCGGAGCCGAAGGAACTCAGCACCGCCCACTGACCCCTGCGGGGTCCCCCGATCGGCCCCGGTCCGCGTGCACCGCAGCGACGCGCGGACCGGGCGCCACACACTGCGCCGGCTCCGGCCCACCGTGCGTCTCGCCGTAGGTGTCCTCCTCGTCCCGCGGCTGCCGGGTGTCCGTGCTTGCTCGCGCCCACGCGGCGGAGCCGCACATCGGCCCGGGCCCGCACCCCCTTCGAGGCGCGTTGCAGGTCCGGGGCCGGTATGTCACCCCCCGTTCACCGGCCACCTCGGGGAATGTTGGGTTCCGCGAGCACGCTCCCCCGCGTGAGACGTATCGCAGGAATCGTCCTCGCGGTCCTGTTGCTCGGTGGCGTGGTGGCCGCCGTCGTCGCGGGCCGGCAAGCGGAGGACACGGGCACGGCAACGAAGACCGTGCGTGGAGTGATCGGATCGGAGAAGGCCGACTTCTTCGCCGATCCCGATGTGGTGAAGGCCCTCGCCGCCAAGGGCTACACCGTGAAGGCCGAGGCCTCCGGGTCCTGGGCCATGGAGGGGCTGGACCTCAAGGGGTACGACTTCGCCTTCCCGTCCAGCCAGGCGCCCGCCGACCAGCTGGCCGAGAAGTACCACGCGCAGGAGCCGCTGCCCCGGCCCTTCTACTCGCCGCTCGTCGTCGTGGCCCACCGCAGCGCGGCCGGCGTGCTCGCGGCGGGCGGACTCGCGGCCCTGGACGGCAAGAGCCGCGGCACGCTGAAGATGCGCGCCTACCTGGACGCCGCCCGGCAGGACCGGACCTGGCAGCAGCTGAAGGGGGCCACGAAGTACGGCGAGCTGACCGGGGCGCTGTACATCGCCAGCACCGACCCCGAGACCTCCAACTCCGGTGCCCTGTACCTCGCGGCCTCCTCCTACGTCGCCAACGGCGGCAAGGTCGTCACGGGCAGGGCCGGCCTGGAGCGCACCGCTCCCCTGCTGCGCAAACTGGTCAGCGTCCAGGGCGCCCAGCAGTCCAGCTCGGACGCGGTGTTCCGGGACTTCGTCAGCGGCGCCGGGAACCCGCTGGTGCTGGTGTACGAGTCGCAGGTCGCCGCGCTGCTCGCGGAGCAGCACGGGGTGGACGACCTCGTGGTGCTGTACCCGGACACCACCGTCAACAGCGACCACACCGTCGTACCGCTCGACGCGGACGGCCGGGCGTTCGGCGAACTGCTCGGCACCGACCCGACCCTGCGCAAGCTCGCCGTCCGGCACGGCTTCCGGCCGCAGGGCGACGCCGCCGAATTCGTCGCGGCCACCGGCGACCGCGCCGCCTACCTCAACCAGAAGCTCACCGGCGTCCGGCAGGCGCCCGTGCCCACCTCCGGGGTGCTGCACGAGATGGCCCGCCGGGCCCGCGGATGACGGGGGACCAGCACATGACCGGCCATGACAGCGAGTTCACGCTCACGCCGCCCGAGGTCGCCCTGCCCGTACCGAAGGACAAGGCCGGCGGGCTGGTGCCCGTCGAGGACGGGGTGCGCACCGACATGGAACGCAAGGCCGCCGCCTTCGTCGGGCAGCTGGCCACGCTCGACGCCCGCTCGCCCGAGTTCGCGGGCAAGGTCGGCGAGATCACCGGACTCGGCGCGGGCGAGATGCGTACCGCCGCCGCCCAGTCCAACCGGATGCTGGAGCGGGCCGTGCGCAGCCTGCCCGACAAGGGCGGGCAGGCCCAGGCGAAGGTCGCCGGCTCGCTCGTGGAACTGCGCAGGGTGGTGGAGGACCTCGACCCGAGGGACCTGCCCGCGGGCAAGGGACGGAAATTCCTGTCCCGGCTGCCCGGCGGCAACAGGCTCCGCGACCACCTCGCCAAGTACGCCTCCGCGCAGGGCACGCTCAACAGGATCGTGGGCGCGCTGCGCGGCGGCCAGGACGAACTGCGCCGGGACAACGCCGCGTTGCAGACCGAGCGGGTGCGGCTGTGGGAGACCATGGGCAAACTCCAGGAGTACGTCGTCCTCACCCAGGCCCTGGACGCCGCCGTGGAGGAGCACATCACCGGGGCCGGCGACCCGCAGGACGCCGACACCCTCCGCGCCGACGTGCTCTTCCCCGTCCGGCAGAAGCACCAGGACCTGCTCACCCAGCTCGCGGTGTGCGCCCAGGGCTACCTCGCCATGGACGTCGTACGCCGCAACAACGAGGAACTGATCAAGGGCGTCGACCGGGCGGCCACGACCACCGTCTCGGCCCTGCGCATCTCCGTGATGCTGGCCTCCGCCCTGGACACCCAGAAGAAGGTCGTCGAGCAGGTCAACGCGCTGCGCGGGACCACGGAGGACCTCATCCGGGGCAACGCCGAGATGCTCGCCACGCAGAGCGGCGAGATCCAGCGCATCGCCGCCGATCCGGCCGTCGGCGCCGAGACGCTGCGCTCGGCGTTCCAGCAGATCTACCGCACCCTCGACGCCATCGACAGCTACAAGGTCCAGGCGACCGAGGTCATGGCGAACACGGTCAGGTCGCTCACGGACGAACTGCACAGCGCCTCCGCCCACCTGGAGCGCAGCCGCGCCCAGGGCGCACTGGAAGGCGGCCTCGGATGAGACGACGGTCCGTACTCGCCCTGGTCGCGGCGACGGCCGCCCTGCTGAGCGCCTGCACGGCGCAGCCGGAGCACGAGGACGACCCGTCCGCTCCGCAGCCCGGCACCCTCCGCGTTCTCGCCTCCAGCGAACTCAGCGACATGACCGCCGTCTTCGACCGTGTCCACAAGGACACCGGCATCACCGTCCGGCCCACCTACATGGGCACCCTGGACGCGGTCGACCTGCTCGCCCGGGGCAGGACGGACGGGGCGTACGACGCGCTGTGGCTGTCCTCGGACGACTACCTGCGGCTGCGGCCCGAGGCCGCGAAGAAGGTCGTCTCCGAGACGCCCGTCATGTCCAGCCCGGTCGCCATCGGCGTGAAGCCGGCCACCGTCCGGGCCCTCGGCTGGAAGCCGGAGACCGTGACCTGGTCCCAGGTCGGACAGGCCGTGCGGGACGGCAGACTGACCTACGGCATGACCGACCCGGCCCGCTCCAACTCCGGCTTCGCCACGCTGATCTCGGTCGCCTCCGCGCTCTCCGGCGCCCAGTCCGCGCTCACCGACGCCGACGTGGCGAAGGCGACGCCCCGGCTGAAGGAGTTCTTCACGGGGCAGAAGCTGACCTCCGGGTCGTCGGGCTGGCTGGCCGGCGCCTACCAGCGGCGCGGCACCGTCGACGCCCTGCTCAACTACGAGTCGGTCCTCAAGGACATCCCGGGCCTCACCGTGATCCGGCCCCGCGACGGCGTCGTCACCGCCGACTACCCGTTCTCCTCGCTCGCCGCCACCGACGCCCGCACCCGCGAGGACGTCCGCAAGGTGACCGCCGACCTGCGCACCGACGCCGTGCAGAAGCTGATCACCGAGACCACCCACCGCCGCCCGGTCGTCCCCTCGGTACGGCCCGCGACCGGCCTGGACACCAGCCGGCGCCGCGAACTGCCCTTCCCCGGCAGCCGCTCGGTCGCCGACAAGCTGCTCGACTCGTACGAGAACGAGCTGCGCCGCCCCTCCCGGACGGTGTACGTCCTCGACACCTCCGGCTCCATGGAGGGCGACCGGATCGCCGCGCTGAGGAAGGCGCTGTCCGGGCTCACCGGCGACTTCCGGGACCGCGAGGAGGTGACCCTGATGCCGTTCGGCTCGGCCGTGAAGAGCGTGCGCACCCACGTGGTGGACCCCGAGGACCCGAAGGCGGGCCTCGCCGCCATCCGCCGGGACACCGACGCACTCAGCGCCGACGGCGGCACCGCCATCTACACCTCGCTGGAGCAGGCGTACGACCACCTGGGCGCCGGCACGGACGCCTTCACCTCGATCGTGCTGATGACCGACGGCGAGAACACCGCCGGCGCCGAAGCGGGCGACTTCGACGGCTTCTACCGCGCCCTCGGCGGCAGCCGGCGGGAGATCCCCGTCTTCCCCATCCTCTTCGGCGACTCCTCCCGCTCCGAGCTGCAGCACATCGCCGACCTGACCGGCGGCCGGCTCTTCGACGCCCAGCGGGGCTCGCTGGACGGCGCCTTCGAGGAGATCCGTGGCTACCAGTAAGGTCCTCGGCTACCTGGAGTCCCGCAAGAGCCTCACCGGCAGCGCCTGCGGGCTGCTGGGCCTGGCGTTGACGTTCACGGGGGTCGCGGGAGCGTACTGGCCGGTCGTGGTCGCCGGACTCTACGGCGCGGGCGCGCTGGTCGCCCCGCCCGAGCGGCCCGCCCTGCCCGACTTCCCGAGCCCCTCGGCCCAGCTGGACGCGGTCCGCGCCGACCTCGGGAAACTGGGCGCCTATCTCGCGGACGTCGACCTGCCGCCGACGGCCGCCGCCCGGCTCACCGAGCTGACCGGCCTGCTGACCGCGCTGCTGGAACCGGGCTGGGTCGCCGAGGCGCTCGCCCAGGACCCGGAGGGCGTGCACACCGTCTCCCGGGCGGTACGGCAGGACATCCCCGAGGCCGTGGACGCCTTCGTGCGCACCCGCTGGTGGACGCGCCTGACGCCGGGCACCGAACCGCCGGAGCGGCACCTGGAACGCCAGCTCGGACTGCTCCACGAAGAGGCCGGACAGCTGGCCTCGGCCCTGCGGGACGCCGAGCAGCGCAGGCAGGAGTCGCACACGCGGTATCTGGAGGACCGCGGCAACTGAACACGGGGCCCCGCACGCCTTCGTGCGGGGCCCCGGCAGGTGGTCACCGCGGCCGGTCGTGACGATCGCTGGTCAGGGCACATCCGGACCGGCCGCGGAGTCTTTCGGGTGCGGGCCTCAGCCCAGGCGCTCGACCAGCGCCCGGTACTGGTCCCACAGCTCCTTCGGAGTGTGGTCACCGAAGGTGTTGAGGTGCTCGGGGACCAGGGCGGCCTCCTCGCGCCAGACCTCCGTGTCGACCTTGAGCAGGAAGTCCAGGTCGGAGTCGGACAGTTCCAGGCCCGCGGTGTCCAGGGCGTCCTTCGTCGGCAGGACGCCGATCGGGGTCTCGACGCCCTCGGCCTTGCCGTCCAGGCGCTCCACGATCCACTTCAGGACACGGGAGTTCTCGCCGAAGCCCGGCCAGACGAACTTGCCCTCGTCGTTCTTGCGGAACCAGTTGACGTAGTAGATCTTCGGCAGCTTGGACTGGTCCTTGTCCTTGGCCACGTCGACCCAGTGGGCCATGTAGTCGCCCATGTTGTAGCCGCAGAACGGCAGCATCGCGAACGGGTCGCGGCGCAGCTCGCCGACCTTGCCCTCGGCCGCGGCGGTCTTCTCGGAGGCGACGTTGGCGCCGAGGAAGACGCCGTGGTTCCAGTCGAAGGACTCCGTCACCAGCGGCACCGCGGTGGCGCGCCGGCCGCCGAACAGGATCGCCGAGATCGGCACGCCCTTCGGGTCCTCCCACTCGGGCGCGATGATCGGGCACTGCGAGGCGGGGACGGTGAAGCGGGCGTTGGGGTGGGCGGCCGGGACGTCGGAGGCCGGCGTCCAGTCGTTGCCCTTCCAGTCGGTCAGGTGGGCCGGGGACTCCTCGGTCATGCCCTCCCACCAGACGTCGCCGTCGTCGGTGAGCGCGACGTTGGTGAAGACCGCGTTGCCCCACAGGGTCTTCATCGCGTTGGCGTTGGTGTGCTCACCGGTGCCGGGCGCGACGCCGAAGAAGCCGGCCTCGGGGTTGATCGCGTAGAGGCGGCCGTCCTCGCCGAAGCGCATCCAGGCGATGTCGTCGCCGATGGTCTCCACGGTCCAGCCGGAGATCGTGGGCTCCAGCATGGCGAGGTTGGTCTTGCCGCAGGCGGACGGGAAGGCGGCGGCGACGTACTTGGACTCGCCCTGCGGCGGGGTCAGCTTGAGGATCAGCATGTGCTCGGCGAGCCAGCCCTCGTCACGCGCCATGACGGAGGCGATGCGCAGCGCGTAGCACTTCTTGCCGAGCAGGGCGTTGCCGCCGTAGCCGGAGCCGTAGGACCAGATTTCACGCGACTCGGGGAAGTGCGAGATGTACTTGGTCTGGTTGCAGGGCCACGGCACGTCCTGCTGGCCCGGCTCCAGCGGGGCGCCGAGGGTGTGGACGGCCTTGACGAAGAAGCCCTCCTCGCCCAGCTCGTCCAGGACGGCCTGGCCCATGCGCGTCATGGTGCGCATGGAGACGGCGACGTAGGCGGAGTCGGTGATCTCCACGCCCAGCGCGGACAGGGGGGAGCCGAGCGGGCCCATGCAGAACGGGACGACGTACATCGTGCGGCCCCGCATCGAGCCCCGGAACAGGCCCTTCTCACCGGAGAAGATCTCCCGCATCTCGGCGGGGGCCTTCCAGTGGTTGGTCGGGCCCGCGTCCTGTTCCTTCTCGGAGCAGATGAAGGTGCGGTCCTCGACGCGCGCGACGTCGGTCGGGTCGGAGGCGGCGTAGTAGGAGTGCGGGCGCTTGATCGGGTCGAGCTTCTTGAACGTTCCCTTGGCGACCAGTTCCGCGCACAGCCGCTCGTACTCGGCCTCGGAGCCGTCACACCAGACCACGCTGTCCGGCTGCGTCAGTTCGGCGATCTCGTTGACCCACGAGATCAGTTCCTGGTGGTTGGTGGGGACGACGGTGGGAGCCGCGTTGTCGCGCGCCACGATTGCTCCTAAAAGAGGGATTTTTGTCTTGTTCGCCCCGTGGGGGCCGCGGCCCGGACGCTTCGTAGCCGCTCATCCGGTGCCGACCGCACTCATTTGATCATCCGATTCTAGTGCGCATCTGTCCAGAGGGCATCACAGGTGAGCGACGTGAGGAATCCCACGGTTAACGTGATTCTTTGCGTCCGCATTGGGTTCAACTGAAGGACTTTTTGCTCCACCCCGTTGGATGACCGTGCATTGATGGGCGACTTACGGAAGCGTCGGTACGATGCGGCGCATGACTGCGTCCGTCCCCGACGCGCCCATGGACCCGCCGGCCGCCGGCCGCGGTCCCGTGGCGCTCTCCTTGCCGCATCCGGTCAAGCCCAGGCTCCGCGGCTGGCTGCACCTCGGCATGTTCCCGGCCGTACTCATCGCGGGCCTCGTGCTCACCGCCCTCGCCGACTCGACCAGAGGCCGCGTCGCCTGCGGTGTCTACGTCCTGACAGCCTGTCTCCTGTTCGGCGTCAGCGCGCTGTACCACCGGGGCAACTGGAGCCCCCGCATGGACGGTGTCCTGCGCCGCCTGGACCACGCCAACATCTTCCTGATCATCGCCGGCACCTACACCCCGCTCACCCTGCTGCTCCTGCCCGACGGCAAGGGCCGATGGCTGCTGTGGGGCATCTGGGCCGCCGCGGCGGCCGGCATCGTCTTCCGCGTCTTCTGGGTCGGCGCCCCGCGCTGGCTCTACACGCCCTGCTACATCGCGATGGGCTGGGCGGCCGTCTTCTTCCTGCCCGACTTCCTGCGCGAGGGCGGCATCGCCGTCCTGGTCCTGGTCGTCGTCGGCGGCCTGCTCTACAGCGCCGGCGGCGTCGTCTACGGCATCAAGCGCCCGAACCCGTCACCGCGCTGGTTCGGCTTCCACGAAGTCTTCCACTCCCTCACCCTCGCCGCGTTCGTCGTCCACTACGTCGGCATCTCGCTGGTGGCGTACCAGCACGCATAACCCCTTCCCACCGCCCGTTTCCGGCCACGACTCACCCGAGTCGTGGCCGTTTTCGCGCCCCCGGAATCCCCCCCCCCCCCGCATTGACAGTCTCATTATTTTCAAAGTTGCTTTCATTTCATGGTGACTGTCACGCACGCGGGCGAGACGCTGGTGGCCCTCGTCTCGGCCCTGCCGGCCGCCGCGTTCCCGCCGGGCACGTCCGCCGCGGCGGCCGGGCCGGGGGGCGCCGCGCGGATGGCCACGTCCGGGAGCGATGCCCGACAATGACCCGCATGACGGCCGCACGTTCTCCCTACACCCCCGCCGACGGCCCCCGACTCGGGCTGCGGGAACGGAAGAAGATCAAGACCCGTGAGGCGATCCGCGCCGCGACCTACGCACTGGTGAAGGAGCAGGGATACGACGCCACGACGATCGAGCAGATCGCCGAGCGGGCCGAGGTGTCGCCGTCGACCGTGTTCCGCTACTTCCCGACCAAGGAGGACATCGTCCTCACGGACGAGTACGACCCGCTGATGCTGGAGGAGCTGCGGTCACGTCCCGAGGGCGAGCCGTGGATGGAGTCCCTCCGGCACGTGATGCGCAAGGCCCTCGAACTGAGCGAGCAGGAGAATCCCGAGGTGCTCCGGCTGCGGGCGAACCTCGGGTTCCAGGTCCCTGCCATCCGCTCCCGGCACTTCGAGAGCATGACGGAGACCGGGCGCCTGCTCCGCCAGGCCCTCGCCGAGCGCACGGGCCGCGACCCGGAGAGCCTGGAGGTGCGCGTCAGTGCGATGGCCCTCATCGGCGGCATGATGGAGGTCTCCATGTACTGGGCGGAGAACGGTTTCGAGGAAGAGCTGCGGGACCTCATGGAGCGGGCCCTGGACGTCATGGAGGACGGGCTCCGCCCCGAAAACCCCTGAGGCCCACGGCACCGTCCGTGACATCCTGACAGGGTGAACCGACCCGAGATCCACGTCGAAGTCGCCCCGGAACTCCATCTGTTCGTGCCGGCCGCCCGCCGCGGCGGAGCCACGGCCCTGGCCACGGACGGCGTCTCGACGCTCGGTCACGTGGTCGAGTCCCTCGGCGTCCCGCTCACCGAGGTCGGCACCCTGGTCGTGGACGACCACGAGGTGCCCGTCTCGCACATCCCGGCGGCCGGCGAGCGTGTCTCGGTCCGTGCGGTGGAACGACCCCAGCAGGTCCCCGGCGCACCGCTCCGCTTCCTCCTCGACGTCCACCTCGGCACCCTTGCCCGCCGGCTGCGACTGCTCGGCGTGGACGCGGCGTACGAGTCGACGGACATCGGCGACCCGGCACTCGCCGCCCGCTCGGCGGCCGAGAAGCGGGTGATGCTCAGCCGCGACCGTGGCCTGCTGCGCCGCCGGGAACTGTGGGCCGGCGCGTTCGTCTACAGCACCCGCCCCGACGACCAGCTCCACGACGTCCTGGACCGCTTCGCCCCCGAGCTGCGCCCCTGGACCCGCTGCACCGCCTGCAACGGCCTGCTCGAGGAGGCCACCAAGGAAGAGGTGGCCGACCAGCTCAAGGGCGGCACGCAGCGGTCGTACGATGTCTTCGCCCAGTGCACGGACTGCGGTCGCGCGTACTGGAAGGGCGCGCACCACGACCAGCTCGAAGCGATCGTGGCACGCGCCCTCGCGGACTTCAGCGGACGGAAGTGACTACCGCACGTCTCCCTTCCCGCACGCGACCTTGTCCCCGTTGCGGTCCAGTCCGAGGGGATCGTCACCGCCGTTGACCTTCAGACGTCCGTAGTGGTTCTGCTTCAGCCAGGTACAGCGAGCCGCAGCCGTCTTCTTCACCTTCGGCGGAAACACCGTCGGTACGCACACGTTGACCGAGCCGTAGTGCCGGTCGCAGCCGGAGACGACCGGGCTCACCTTCTGTGACGTCCGCTTCTTGCCGGGGCCGGTGACCTTGCCGGTCAGCGAGTCGGCGAAGGAGTGCACGTGCGGGGAGGCGGCGGAGGCGCTCAGGGCCGTCGGTCCCGTCAGGTGCACCCACTTGGCCACCGACGGCACCCCGTTCGCGTCGACCGCGAAGAGCATGTACCAGCCGGGCGGGGCCAGGTTGGGGTTGTTCGTGACGTTCAGGTCGACGTTGTTGCCCTCCACCGACAGCGGCAGGTCGACGAAGCGCTGGTTCGGGTCGGAGGAGTGGGTCACCGCGGCCGGGCGGATGAGTTCCGCCCTGGCGATGGGCCGGTCGACCGTGATCCGCTGCGTGTCGCCGTACTTCCACTCCTGGTTGATCACCGAGGTGATCGCCGGCCGGGTGCCCTGGTAGAGGTAGGGCGGGGTGTAGACGGACACGTTGTGGTTCCAGGTGCCGTTGCCCGGGTTGTCGCCCGTGGCCATCACCCGGCCGTCGGGCAGCAGGAACGCCGAGGAGTGGTAGCCGCGGGCTTCGGGGTCGGCGGCCACCGGGTCGAAGGTGTTCGTCCCCGGGTCGTAGATCGAGGACTCGTACACCGGGTCGGCCCGGTTGTGCAGGGCGCCGCCGGTCTCCAGCACCTTGCCGTCGGGCAGCAGGACGGCGGAGACGTACATCTTGCCCTGGTTGCCGGTCTCGGCGATCTTGCCGCCGCCGAGGTCGACCGTGCCCTGCGGAAGCGGCGGCCCGGCGACGTACGACGGGTTCGGCTGCTTGAGGTCGATCAGATCGGTGAGCCGGTTCGCGTCGGGGTTGGAGTCGATGTTGCCACCGCCGAGGGTGAGCACCTTCTGGTCCTGCGCCGGGGGCAGCAGCACGGACGCCGACTGGTCGCGCTCGTCCTTCTTCTGCAGGCCGGGGATCTGCGTGACCGTGTTGGCGTCGTAGTCGTAGACGGCCGAGCCGGTGCCGGGGATGTTGTTGCCGAAGACGTGGCTGCCCGAGTAGAAGAGCCGGCCGTCCTGCATGAGGATCATCGCCGGGTACAGACCCCAGTACGACCAGGTCTGGTTGACCTTCCACAGTGGCTGCCACTGCCGGTCCTTGTCCGACCAGCGCTCGGCGGTCACCGATCCGGTGGAGTCCTCGCGGAGACCGCCGAAGGAGATGACGTCACCGTTGCCGAGTTCGGTCGCCGACGGGTACCAGTGGCCGTCGTTCATGTCGTTGGTCTTGCTGTAGGTCTCGGTCTTCGGGTCGAAGATGTACGAGTCCTTGAAGCCCTCGTAGCCGTGCCCGCCCGCGACCGGGTACGCCTTGTTGCCGCTCATGACGAGCACCCGGCCGTCCTGGAGCTGGACATGGCCGGCGCAGAACATGTCCTTGGGCGTGGGGACGACCTTGTAGGTGCCCTTGGCCGGGTCGTACACCGCGGAGGTGAACGTGCCCGCGTTGAACTGCTCCTCGCTGTTGCCGGAGCCGGCGATGAGCAGCACCTTGCCGTTGCTGAGGACGACGGAGTGCATGGAGCGGACGGGGTTCTTCGTCGCCAGCACCGACCAGCTGCCGTTGGCGCACTGGTCGGCGCTCCCGGTGCACCGGGCGGGCGGGAGCGGGACGGCGACCTGCTCCATGGTGTAGTCGTCGGTGGTCGCCGAGCCGGTGCCGTAGACGGAGACACCCCAGGTGATCCGGTCGGTGCCGGCCGGGACCTCGGGGGTGCGGACCGTGGCCTGCGTCCAGCCGGAGGCGACCCCGAGGGTCTTGAGGTCGGTCCAGTACTGCCAGCCGGCCGTGGTGTCGTGCCGGAACAGGGTGATGTTGGCGTCGGGTGTGGTGGTCTTGTACCAGAGCCCGAGGTCGTACTGCTTGCCGACGGAGACCACCGGCGCGCAGTCGGTGGACTCGGTGATCAGCGCCTTGCGGTCTCCGTCGACCCGCCGGGTCAGCGAGACCTTCATCGCTCTGGCGCCGGAGTGGGCGTCGGAGGTGGTCGCGAAAGTGAAGTCGTTGTCGCCCCAGCCCGATTTCTCCCAGCAGTACGGCATGTCGCCGGTGCCTGCGGTCTCGAAGCCGGGGTTCTTGACGAGGTTGGCGGCCTCCGCGCTCTGCGGTGAGGTGAGGAGCAGACCGGCGGTCAGGGCGCCCACCCCGACCAGCGCGGTCCGTCTGCGGTATCTGCTCACACGGCTCTCCTTGCGGTCGTACGGTTCCCGGCTCGGCGGCGCGGGAGATAGACCAGCGCTTCGGTGCCCGCGAAGCGCAGGACGAACGTCAGCACCAGCGCGAGCGCCGTGGCCGGCAGGGCGCCCATGCCGAACCGGTGCACGAGCAGCGCGATGAGCGGGATGCGCAGCACGAGGTCGGCGTTGGCGAGCAGGGCGAACCGGCCGAGCCGGTCCCAGCCGCGGCGGTGCTCGCGCCGGTCCCGGAACAGCAACTGCTCGATGAGCAGGAAGTTCCAGGCGACGCCCAGCTGGTTGGCGAGGATCTCGGCGGGCAGGTAGTGCAGGCCGAGGGCGGTGAAGGCGTACAGGCCCAGCAGGTTGGGCACGAATCCGCTCGCGCCGATCAGCCCGAAGCCGATCAGGCGGGCGAGGGGCGTGGCGGTGCGCAGTCCGGCGAGGTGGCGCAGGAAGCGGAAGCCTTCCCTGGCCGTGGACTTGGACTCGCCGGCGAACCGGTCCTGGAAGACGAACGGCACCTCGGCGACCCTGCGGGGGCGGCTGCGCACGGCCAGTTCGAGCAGGATCTTGTAGCCGAGGGGCCTGAGGACGTCCGGGGTGACCGCGCTGCGGCGGATGGCGAAGAACCCGCTCATCGGGTCGCTGATGCCGTGCAGCCGGCGCGGGAACAGGGCCTTGGTGAGCCAGGTCGCGCCGCGCGAGACGGCCACCCGGTAGCCGCCGGCGAGCCCGGCCCGGCTGCCGCCCTCGATGTACCGGGAGGCGACGACGAGTTCGGCCGCGGCCCGCTCCCCGGTGGCGACCAGATCCGGGACCAGGGACGGCGGATGCTGGCAGTCGCCGTCCATGACGACGATCCACTCCGAGCCGGCCGCCTTCAGTCCCTCGACCACGGCCCCGCCGAGCCCGCCGACGGGATCCTCGCGGTGCACGACGGCCACCGGGAACGGACAGTCCTGGGCGGCCTTCTCGATCACGTCGGGGGTGTCGTCGGTGGAGTCGTCCACGAAGACGACCTCACAGGGCAGCCGGGCGGGCACCGACTCGGTGATCAGGTGCAGCAGCCGGCGGACGTTCCCCGACTCGTTGAAGGTCGGTACGACGATGGTGACGGCCCCGGGCTCCGGTACCTCGACGGCGTCGAGGCCGGGAACGGGGGTGGTGTACTCGTGGTTCGTCATCGGACGCCTCCCGCGGTCGCCGCCTGGATCTGCCGGATCTCGATGCGGTCGTCGCCGGTGCCGAAGGTGGCGACCGGCGTGGAGTGCTCGATGGCAGCCCGGACGTTGGGCAGGTCCTTGGCGTCCCGGCGGACGGTCGGCGAGGCGACGACGTAGTCGAGGTCCCGCCAGCCCCGCGGCATGGTCTTGGTGACGGCGGGGTCGAGGTCGGCCTTGTAGAACCAGACGGCCCCGAGCCCGGGCCGGTACCCGGCGTGCACGAGGTCGAGCCACAGGGCGTCGTCGACGAGGACCCGGGTGTCCTCCGGGTCGTCCACCTTGCTGCCGAGCCAGTGGGACGCCTGCCGGTAGGGCTTGTTGGCGTCGGCGGTGAGGGCGGTGCGGGTGCCGTCGTACCAGTGCGGGACGACGTAGGCGCCCGCGGCGAGCGCGAGGACGGCGGCCAGCGCGTACCGGCCGGCCGAGACGGCCCGCTTCTCGCCCTCGGCACGCCACCGCCGCAGCACCGCGTGGGCCACGGAGGCCGCGCCGCCGGCCAGCACCAGGGCGAGGAAGGGCAGCGCGCCGATGACGTACATGGCGGGCAGGTAGCCGTCCGGGCGCATCGCCACGGCGGCGAGGATCGCCACCGCCAGGGCAGGACCGGCGAGGGCGCGGGCGGTGACCGACCAGCGCCAGGTGAGGATGAGCAGGAGGGCGCCGGCGAGTCCGCCGAGGGGCAGGACGCGGTCGTAGTACAGCCAGGAGTGCAGCACCCCGTACGAACCGGAGTCCGGGTCGAGGACGAATCCCGAACCGGGCCGGGACATCTGGTACTTGATGCCGTCCAGCAGTGAGACGTGTCCGCTGCCCGGGAACAGCTCGCCCTTCAGCAGGGCGAAGAGCGGGTAGGAGAAGCCGATCAGGGCGCAGGCGGTGACGGCTCCGGTGAGGGCGAACTTGCGGGTGTCGCGGTGGCTGTGCCGCCACATGGTGACGAACAGGGCGGGCAGGACGACGAGCATCGTCTCCTTGGTGAGGACGCCCGCGGCGGCGGCGAGGCCCGCGCCGAAGTGGTGCCAGAGGTGGCGGCTGGGCGAGGCGGCGAGGCAGAACGCCAGCAGCAGCCACATCACGGCGATGTTGTCGAGGAAGATCTCCCGGCTGAGGACGACCGCGAGCGGGGAGAGCCCGAAGAGGGCCATGCCGAGTCCGGCGGCCCAGCGCGGCAGGGAGAGCCGGCGGCCCAGGACGTAGACGAGGACCGCGCTGGTCCCGCTGATCACGAGCATGGTGATCCGCATGGCGCCGACGGTCATGGAGTCGGGGCTGAGCACGGAGGGGATCCAGGTGAGCAGGGCTATCTGGATCCAGCCGAGCGGCGGGTGGTCGTACCAGTAGGTGTAGTGGGCGAGGCCCCGGCCCTCCTGGACGGCCCAGGCCTGGGCGAGGTAGGTGCCCTCGTCGTCGCTGAGGGTCGGGTAGGCGGCGATGTTCCAGCCCTGGACGACGAGGATCGCCATGAGCAGGACACCGCAGAGCAGCAGGTCGGAACGGGAGGAGCGGAGCCTCACCGGAGGCTGCGTTCGACCGGTCGAACGAGTCGTGGGCGCAGGCCGGCGTTGCGCGGGGACCTTCGCTCCGGTCACCGCGGGAAGAGTCGAGGTCACGCGGGAACGTCCTCTCGGATCGGCTCGGCCGCGGTGAGGTGCGCGCCGACGTGGGTGGTCAGCTCCCAGTCGTTACGGCCGCGCTGCTCGCGCCACACGGCGCGGATCGCGGCTCCTGCGAGGAGTACCTGGTAGAAGGGACCGCCCACGATGAGCTTGACGTAGTGGACGAAACGGACCCGGAGGCCGTACTGCTTGCCGAAGTCGTGCAGCCCGACCACCTCGAACACGAAGGTGACGGCGGCGGTGACCAGCGGCAGGAAGGTGAGGAAGGCGACCCCGACGGGCACGTCCAGGAAGAGCGCGACGGCCGCGTTCAGCGGGATGATCACGCCGGAGAACGCCTGCAGGAACGGCGTCATCAGCGTGTACCGGGCGAGCAACCGCTGCCCGAATCCCGGCAGTTGCTTCCAGTCCTTCTTCCGGTAGACCTGGAGGAAGCCCTGGTTCCAGCGGGTGCGCTGCTTCAGCAGCGACATCAGCGTGCCCGGGGTCTCCTCGCGGGTGACCATGTCGGAGTCGTAGGCGACGACGACCTTCTTGCCGACGCTGGACAGCCGGACGCCCAGGTCGCAGTCCTCGGCGAGGCAGTTGGGGTCCCAGCCGTCCGCCTCGCGCAGCACGTCGGTGCGGACGAAGACGGTGTTGCCGCCGAGCGGGATGAACCCCTTCTGCGCGTGCAGGTGCAGCCGGGAACGGAACCAGAAGAAGTACTCCAGGCAGTTGCGCAGGCTGTACCAGCTGGAGTGGAAGTTGATGAGCTGCACTCCGCCCTGGACGACGTCCGCACCGGTGGTCCGGAACGCGTGGTCGACGTGGGCGAGCAGTTCGGGATGGACCTGGTCCTCGGCGTCGAAGACCCCGACGACGTCGCCGCGGCAGTGCGGCAGCGCCGTGTTCATGGCCTTGGGCTTGTTCTTCTTGTCGTGGGTGTCGACGACCACCCGCACCCGCGGGTCCCGGCCGGCGGCCTTCTCGGCCACCGCGGTGGTCTCGGGGTCGTCGTGTCCGACGATCACGATGATCTCGAAGTCGGCGTGTGTGGACTCCAGCAGCCGCTGGATGGTGTGGTCGAGCACGGCCTGCTCGTGCCGTGCCGGCAGGAGCAGTGAGAACGACAGGTGCTCGGCGCCGTCCGGTCTGCCGAACCGGGTGGAGGCGAGCACCTCGGGCGTGCGCCACGCGTGCATCTGCCACCACAGGGTGAAGGCTGCCATCCAGAAAAGAGCAAGCGAGACGGCAGCGATGAAGACAGACGTCAGCAAACAGATCCCCCCAGATCCGATAACCCCCCTGCGGAAGTGACGGTTCGTCACATCCGCTGCATCGCTGTGGAGAGACTAGGCGGGATCTGTGAAGTCCGGGAGCTGTTCAGATAAAAAGCGTGTTTCGTGTCGGTGCGTCGAGTAGCGGGATCTTTCCGAACACTTGCTCACTTTCGGACAGTTCCAGCCGTCCGCTTGCCCGGAAACGCGCCGCTCAGCGCGTATTCACCGCCGCGCGCAGCTGCTCCGGATCGGCGGTCGGAGCGTCACATGTGAAGTTACGGCAGACGTACGCCGCCGGTTCACCGGCGAGGAGCGGCCGGCCGGCGAGGAGCGGGAATTCGTCACTGTCCGGCGTGCCGACCGCTACGACGGCGCCCGGGGCGGTACCGAGAAGGGCCGCGCGGTGCAGGGCGGCCGTCCCCTCGTCGGCGAGGGAGGGTCCGACGACCGCGACCTCCTTCGGCCCGTCGAGCAGCGCCTCCGCGCCTGCCAGCCCCCAGCCGATGAACCGCGGAACCCGCGGCCCGAGCGTCTTCACGACCCCCAGGGCCCGCTCGGCGGCGGTGCGGTGGGACTCGGAGCCGGTGTGGGCGGCGTAGCTCAGCAGCGCGCCGGCCGCGGCGGTCCAGCCGGAGGGGGCGGCGTTGTCGGTGGGGTCCTGGGGCCGGCGGATGAGCCGCTCGGCGTCGGAGGCGGTGTCGTACAGGGCGCCGGTCTCCGGGTCGGCGAACCGGGTGAGCACGTGATCGAGGAGCAGCCCGGCGAAGTCGAGCCAGACGCCCTCGCCGGTCACCGAGGCGAGTGCCAGGAAGCCCTCGGCGACGTCGGCGTAATCCTCCAGGACGCCCGCGTTGGGGCCGACGCGGCCGTCCTTGCTGGTGCGGGCGAGCCGGGCGTGTTCGTCGAGGTGGACGCGGACGAGCAGGTCGGCGGCACCGACGGCGGCCTCGATCAGATCGGGACGGTCGAAGTAGGCGCCGGTCTCGGCGAGTGCGGCGACCGCGAGCCCGTTCCAGGCGGCGACGACCTTGTCGTCCCGGCCGGGTGCGGGCCGCTCGGCGCGCTTCGCCAGGAGCCGCGCCTTGACGGACGCCACCGTCCCGGCGTCGAAAACGCCTTCGCTCTGCGGAAGCTGGAGCACGGACTGCCCGTGCTCAAAGGTGCCCTCCTCGGTCACGCCGAAGTACTGGACGGCGAGTTCGGCGTCGTCGCCGAGGACGTTCCGGAGCTGTTCGGGCGTCCACACGTAGTACGCGCCCTCCACGTGCCGCCCGCTGCCGTCGTCGCTGTCGGCGTCGAGGGCGGAGGCGAAACCGCCTTCAGGGGTGCACAGTTCGCGGACCATGAAGTCGGCGGTCTCCAGTGCGACGCGCCGGGCCAGGTCCGATCCGGTGGCCCGCCACAGATGGGCGTACACCCGACACAAAAGGGCATTATCGTACAACATCTTCTCAAAATGGGGCACGATCCAGTCGCGGTCCACGGAGTAGCGGGCGAACCCGCCGCCGAGCTGGTCGTAGATGCCGCCGCGGGCCATCCGCTCGCACGTGTCCTGCGCCATCTGCAGCGCGCCCTCGGCGCCGGTCCGCGCGTGATGCCGCAGCAGGAACTCCAGCACCATGGACGGCGGGAACTTGGGCGCGCCGCCGAATCCGCCGCGCTGCGGGTCGTACTCGCGGGTGAGGCCGAGGAGGGCCTGCGCGAGTTCCTGCTCGCCGGGCGCCTCGGCGGCCTGCCGGACGATCTCCCGCTGGGAGAGATCGCGGACGATCTTCCCGGCGATGTCGTCGACCTCGTCGCGGCGGGTGCTCCAGGCCTGCTGGACGCCCTCCAGCACCTGCCGGAACGACGGCATGCCGTGCCGCGGGGCGGGCGGGAAATAGGTGCCGAAGTAGAAGGGTTCGGCGTCCGCCGTCAGGAACACGGTCATGGGCCAGCCGCCCTGCCCGGTGGCCGCCTGGACGGCCTCCATGTAGACGGCGTCCACGTCCGGCCGCTCCTCACGGTCGACCTTGACGCTGACGAAGTGCTCGTTGAGGTAGTCGGCGGTGGCCTGGTCCTCGAAGGACTCATGAGCCATGACGTGACACCAGTGACAGCTGCTGTACCCGACGCTCAGCAGCACGGGTTTGTTCGTCCTGCGGGCCTCGTCGAAGGCCGCGGCCGACCAGGGCCACCAGTCGACGGGGTTGTCGGCGTGCTGGAGCAGGTACGGCGACGTCTCATGAGCCAGTCGGTTCGGCATGAGTCCATCCTGCCGCAGTACCCGCACGCCGAGCGTCAGCCCCAGACGGTGACCTCGAGTTTCGCCGGGCCGGCTCACCGGGACCGTGACGAGGATTCCCACCAGCGGGATCACGATCCCGACGACCCACCAGGCCCAGCGGGGTTGGTGTGGCTGGTGTGGTTGCCGTGACTGAGGTTGATTGCTGTGACTGCTGTGGCCGCTGTGGCTGCTGTGATACCGGCGAACCCGTGAACGCGTGCGCCCGCGGGCGGAGTCCCGCACACTTCTCCCACATCCCGACGATCGTCACCCTCTCGCGCTGCCGCGTCCACCGAAGGACACTCGTAGACAAAGGAGTTGCCGCCGGAGGGGGACGGGACATGCGGGACGGTCATCGGGCCGAGGCCGAGCGGTTGCTGGTGCGGGCCGTGGAGGAGGAGGTACGGCGTTCGGGCGGGCGGATCGACGGTCAGCTGCTGCTGTCGCGGGCGCGTGGCGCGCTGGACGCGATGGCAGGGGCGGCCGGCGAGGAGTACGAGGCCTATACGCACGCTCTGGACGACGCGGAGGCCGGGCGGCTGTCCTTCGGTCAGCGGTATGCGCGCGACGGCGCCGGAACGGCCCTTCTGGTGGCGGCCGTTGCCGCGGTCGGTGCCGCCGTGGCCGACCTGTCCCTCGGTACCGGCACCGGCACGGCCCTCGGCGCGGGCGTCACCGCGGCCGCGGTGGGTGCCGCGGCCTCGGTGGTGAAGGTGGCCGGCTCCCATCTGCCCGCCGCCCACCAGCGCGCGGGCGCGGCCGGCCAGCCCGGCGGCCCGGAGCAGTTGCGGCTGCAGTGGCTGACCGCGCTGGAGGTGCGGGGCATCCGCCCGTTCCTGGACCAGCAGCGGGTGCTCAGCGCCTCCACGGGCCCGAAGAAGGCCGGCGGCGGCCCGGCGCTGCGTGGTGCGGACAAGAGCGCGGCGGCCCGGAGGCGCTCGGTGCTGGAGCAGTCGTTCGGGCAGCTTCCGGACGCCGACGGTCCGTTCGCGGGGCGGCGGACGGAGCTGGCCCGGATCAGACAGTGGGCGCAGGCGGCCCGTGCGGCCACCGAGACCCGGCCGACGGTGGTCGTGCTGCACGGCGAGCCCGGCTCCGGCCGGACCACGCTCGCGGTGCGGGCGGCGCACGAACTGCGCGACCACTTCCGGGGCGCGGTGGTGGTGGACCTGCGCGGCGGCAGCCGGGAAGAGGCGCCGCTGGCCACCCGGGACGCCCTGCTGCATCTGCTCAACCGGCTGGGCGCACCCCGCGAGCAGTTGCTGTTCCGCGAGCGGTCCTCCCCCGACCAGCAGGTCAAACGGCTCGGCGAGCTGTACCACCGGCATCTGACCGGGCTGCCGGTGACGATCGTGCTGGACGACGCCCCGGACCCTGAGCAGGTGCGCGCCCTGGTCCCGGAGCGTTCCGACAGCCTGATCCTGGTGACCGCCCGCGCACCGCTCGACCTGCCCGCGGACCTGGAGGCCTGGGTGCACCGGCTGCCGGTGCAGCCGCTGGACGCGGCGGGCGCCGAGGAACTGCTGGCCGCGACGGCCGAGGACACCGCGGGGCCGTACGACGCCGAATCGGCCGAGGGAATCCGTCAGTTGTGCGGCGGGCTGCCGCTGGCGTTGCGCATCGCGGGCTCCGCGCTCGGCCCGCGCTCACCCCGGCAGCTGGCCACGGACCTGGGGGCGTACGGCCCGGTGGAACCGGTGGAGCGGGCCCTGTGGCTGCGCTACACCGACCAGCCGGAACCCGCCCGCCGGCTGCTGCGCAGGCTCGCCCTGGCGGGCCGGGCCTCGATGGGCACGGCGGCGGCAGCCGCGCTGCTCGCCACCGACGAGGCCGAGGCCACCCGCCATCTGACGGCGCTCACCCGGGCCGGACTGCTGGACCATGTACGCGGCAGCCGCTACCGGCTGCACGACCTGGTGCGCGCCTTCGCGCACGCCCGGCTGCTGGACGAGGAGGAGCCGGCCGAGCGCGCGGCGGCGCAGGAGCGGCTGATCGTGAACTATGCGGAGCTGGCCGAGTCGGTGCTGCGCCTGGTCGACGGGAACATGTCGACGCGGTCGAACCAGTTCGGCGCGCACGGCTTCCCCTCGCTCGACGAGGCGCTGCGCTGGCTGGACGACGAGTCCAGCTTCATCACGGCGGCCCTGCGGCACGCGGAGGGCGTGAACCAGGCGGCGGTGCTGAACCTGCTCGGCGCGCTGTGCGACTACTGCCTGCTGCGCGGCGATCTGTACCGGCTCGGGGAGATCAGCGAGCTGGCGCAGTCGGTGGACCAGGGGCTGCTCGTGCGTTCGGTGCAGTGGCGCACCGGTATCGCGGCCCGGCAGCTGGGCGAGCTGGACAAGGCGCGCAGCACGCTGTCCTCGGTCGTGGACCTGTACCGGGAGGCCCACCACGACGCGGGTGCGGCCCGTGCGCTGTGCTCGCTCGGCATCACCCTGCACCACCAGGGCAACCTGCCCGAGGCCGCGGCCAAGCTGCAGGAGGCGCTGGACATGCAGGCGGCGCCGGAGCTGGCGACGGACCGGGCCTGGACCATGCACGCGCTGGCTGCCGTCCAGCGCGACCGCGCCCGGCTGGCCGAGGCGATGGACCTGCTCACCCGCTCCCTGGTGCTGCACCGCGAGGGCGGCTCGGTGCACGGCGAGGCCTGGGCGCACTTCCAGCTGGGCCAGCTGGCGCTGCGGATGGGAGACGTACCGCGCGCGGAGACGGAGCTGCAGGCGGCTCTGGAGCGGTACGGCCGCACCCGCGACGCGCGGGGTGAGGCGTGGGCGCTGACCCAGCTGGCGCGGGCGCGGCTGGTGGCCGGCGATGCCCCGGCCGCCGTGGAGAGCCTGCGCCGGGCGGTCGCCCGGCACCGGGACAACGAGGACGCGCGCGGTGAGGCGTGGACGCTGTACTACCTGGGGCAGGCGCTGGAGGAGACCGGCGACCTGGACCAGTCGGTCCGCGAGCTGGAGCGGTCCCGGACGATGTTCTCGCGGATGCGGGACGTGTACGGCCTGGCCTGCGCCCGGCACCACTCGGCCCGGGTGACCCGGGACCAGCGGGCCGCCCAGACCGGCTCGCTGCGCAACTCCGGCTTCGCCCGGCAGCTGCTGGTGGACGCGCGCGCGGACTTCCAGCGCATCGGCGTCGCCCACGGCGAGGCCTGGACCTGCCTGGAGCTGGCGGTGGTGGACGCGGGCAACGCCCGTACACAGCAGGCGCTGGCGCTGTGCGACGAGGCGCTCACCCTGTTCACTTCCTACGGCGACCTGCGCGGCGAGGACTGGGCCCGCTTCCTGCGCTGCACCCTGCTGCCGTACGCGGCACCGGGCGGGGTGGACGTCGGCACCGCGGTCGCCCAGGAGGAGCTGGCCCAGCTGGCCCGCGCCGCACACCCGCTCCGGGACGAGAAGCTGGACGACTACGTCTCCGCGTACGCCCTGCTGCTGGAGCGGGGCGTACAGCTGGAGGCGGGCTGGCAGACCTGGCGGCTGCGCATGACTCCGGACCGCCACGCCCGGGAGGTGATGGGGGTGGCGGTACCGGCGGGGCGCTGACCCCCCGTGTCAGCCCTGCCGGGCCGCGGGGCCGGCCGTGCGCTCGCCCTGCCCCTCGCCGGCGTCCGGAGACTCCTTGAAGTCGACCTTCTGCATGTGCTTGTTCATCGACTTCATCAGGCCCCACACGGCCAGGGCCATCACCGCGAACACGATGAAGCCGAGGACACCGGGGGTGACCTTCTTCTCGTCGACCTCCTTGGCGAGGGGAACGAGATGCGTCACTGCCAGGCTCACGCTTGCGCTCATGTCAGGCATTGTCCCGGATGCCCGCGAAGAGGTCGCCCTCGGGGAGGGAGGTGTCGACGAGGGACTTCGCCAGCTCGTACTCCTCCGTCGGCCAGACCTCCTTCTGCACCTCCATCGGCACCTTGAACCAGCCGCCGTCCGGGTCGATCTGGGTGGCGTGCGCGATCAGCGCCTTGTCGCGGATCTCGAAGAAGTCCGCGCACGGGACGTGCGTGGTCAGCGTGCGCTCGGTGCGCTCGAACTCCTTCCACCGCTTCAGCCAGTCCCCGTACGGCGACTCCAGGCCGCGGTCCAGCATCGCGTGGTGCAGCGCCTCGGTGCGGGGGCGGTTGAAGCCCTGGTTGTAGTAGAGCTTCAGCGGCTGGTAGGCGGGCCCGAACTCGGCCTCGGGGTACTTCTCGGTGTCCGCCGCGCCCTCGAACGCCACCATCGAGATCTTGTGGGTCATGATGTGGTCGGGGTGCGGGTAGCCGCCGTTCTCGTCGTAGGTGGTGATCACCTGCGGACGGAAGGAGCGGATCTTCCTGACCAGCTCACCGGC
The DNA here is from genome assembly GCF_055566415.1 of Streptomyces sp. NPDC027663. Lineage (NCBI taxonomy): Bacteria > Bacillati > Actinomycetota > Actinomycetes > Kitasatosporales > Streptomycetaceae > Streptomyces > Streptomyces sp. NPDC027663. The sequence continues at coordinate 476,995 of NZ_JBVHSK010000002.1, forward strand.
CGCCTTGTCGACGTCCTCCAGGGCGAAGCAGCCCTCGGGCAGCGGCGGCAGCGGGTCGCCCTCGGGCAGCCCGGAGTCGACGAACCCGAGCCACTCCTGCTTCACGCCCAGGATCTCGCGGGCCTCGTCCATCTCCTTCTTGCGTACCTCGTGGATGTGCTCCTCGATGTACTTGTCACCCTGCAGTTTGGGATTGAGGATGGACCCGCGCTCTCCGCCGGTGCAGGTCACCACCAGCACGTCCACCCCCTCGGACACGTACTTCGCCATGGTGGCCGCGCCCTTGCTCGACTCGTCGTCGGGGTGCGCGTGAACGGCCATCAGTCGCAACTGGTCAGTCAAGACTCAATCCTCGGTAAGTCGGCGCCCCCGCGTCATGGGGTGCGATCGGCGACTTCTATAGTGACCGAATCGGGGGGCGAAAAATTCCGCGGAGAGGACGATCATGAGTACGGCGAGCGCGCGGCTGCCCGAGGGCCGCTACGGCCGTGCCTCCGGCGACCGCGACAAGCGCGCCGACCGCAGGCTCAGGATCGCCGCTTCCGTACTGGGCGGGGTCGCTCTCGCCCTGCTCGGCTACTTCGCCTACCACTACATCGCGCAGAACGAGATCAGCGCCGAGGTGATCACCTTCAAGGCGTCCGACGACACGGTCCAGGCGCATCTGGAGGTCCGCAAGGACGCCGGCGCCTCCGGCTACTGCACCCTGCGTTCCCAGTCGGCCGACGGCGCCGAGGTGGGCCGGGCGGACTTCCGCTTCTCCGGGTCGGCCACCCGGATCGACAAGGTCGTGACGCTCCGTACGACGGCCCGGGGGACGACGGCCGAGCTGCTGGGCTGTCACGCCGGCTGACGGCAGGCGCACACTCCCGGCTTCACCCGGAATCCGTCCCCGCCGACCTGCGCCGATGCGATTCTTGTGGCTTATGTCCTCCCCCTTTCGCCGGGGAATTGTTAGGCTCGTGGTTTCGCCCATCCAAGAGGGAACATTCTTCTGGGTAGGGCGATGCTTTGTATTTCCCAGTACCGACGAGGAGCACCCTGTGACCCAGACCAGCGAGAACGTCACCTGGCTGACCCAGGAGGCGTACAACAAGCTCAAGGACGAGCTTGAGTACCTTACTGGTCCTGCGCGCACGGAGATCGCCGCCAAGATCGCGGCTGCGCGCGAGGAGGGCGACCTGCGCGAGAACGGCGGGTACCACGCGGCCAAGGAGGAGCAGGGCAAGCAGGAGCTGCGCGTGCGCCAGCTCACCCAGCTCCTCGAGAACGCCAAGGTGGGCGAGGCGCCGGCCGCTGACGGTGCCGTCGCGCCGGGCATGGTCGTCACGATCGCCTTCGACGGTGACGAGGACGACACCCTGACGTTCCTGCTCGCCTCGCGCGAGTACGCGAGCGCCGACATCGAGACGTACTCCCCGCAGTCCCCGCTCGGCGCGGGCGTCACCGGCCACAAGGTCGGCGAGGACGCGGAGTACGAGCTGCCGAACGGCAAGAAGGCCTCGGTCAAGATCCTGAAGGCCGAGCCGTACACGGCCTGATCCCGGCCCCTGGTTCGCCCGGAGCCCCCGGCCGCCGCATCGCGGCGGCCGGGGGCTTCGCCGTTGCCCGGTGTGCCGGGCGGAGGGGCCGCGTCTGCCTCTTCGTCGAACGGACCGTTTCCCCAGGCCGCCGAACAGACCCTTCCGGCGCCGTCAGGCGGTCGCCGAGCGGTACTTGCGGACGGCGAGGGTGCGGAAGACGGCGATGATCAGGACCGAGTAGATCAGCGAGGCCCAGACCGGGTGCTCCATCGGCCAGGCGTGCGAGTCGGACTGTCCGGGGTTGGCGAACAGCACGCGGGTCGCCTGGACGGTGGCGCTGAACGGGTTCCATTCCGCGATGTGCCGCAGCCACGGCGTCATGTTGCCGGTGTCCACGAACGCGTTGGAGAGGAAGGTCACCGGGAAGAGCCAGACCAGCCCGCCGGAGGTGGCCGCCTCCGGGGTGCGGACGGTGAGGCCGATCAGTGCGCCGATCCAGGTGAAGGCGTATCCGAGCAGGAGCAGCAGTCCGAAGGCACCGAGGACCTTGCCGGCGTTGGTGTCGCCGAAGGACCCGACCCGCCAGCCGACCAGCAGCGCGACGACGGCGAGTATCAGCAGGGTGAACGCCGTCTGGACGAGGTCGGCGAGGGTGCGGCCGGTCAGCACCGCGCCGCGCGCCATGGGAAGCGAGCGGAAGCGGTCTATGAGGCCCTTGTGCATGTCGTCGGCGATGCCCGCGCCGGAGCCGGCCGTGGCGAAGGTGACGGTCTGCGCGAAGATGCCGGCCATCAGGAAGTTCCTGTAGTCGATCGCGCTGGTGCTGGCGCCGATCTTCATGGAGCCGCCGAACACGTAGGAGAACAGCACCACGAACATGATCGGCTGGATCAGACCGAAGATCACCACTTCCGGAATTCTGGACATGCGAATCAGATTGCGTTTCGCAACGATCAGCGAGTCACGGATGGACCGGCCCACGGGATTGCCTGGCGCCGCGGCGGGCACGGCCTCGGTGACGGCACTCATTTCACGGCCTCCTTGCCGTTGTCCTCGTCCTGGTCGGCGCTCTCGGCCACGTGTCCCGTCAGCGACAGGAAGACGTCGTCGAGGGTGGGGCGGCGCAGCCCGATGTCGTCTATCTCGATCCCTCGCACGTCCAGCTCGCGGATGATCTCGGCGAGCAGCTTGGCGCCGCCGGTGACGGGGACCGTGAGCTTGCGGGTGTGGTCGTCGACGGTGGTGTCGCCCTTGCCGAAGCCGCGCAGCACCTCGCCGGCCGTCGGTATGTGGTCCCGCTCGTGCACCACGACCTCGACGCGCTCGCCGCCCGTGCGGGCCTTGAGCTGGTCGGAGGTGCCCTTGGCGATGACCTTGCCGTGGTCGACGACCGCGATGTCATGCGCCAGGTGGTCGGCCTCTTCCAGGTACTGCGTGGTGAGCAGCAGGGTCGTACCGCCGGAGACGAGCTGTTTGATGACCTCCCACAGCTGCTGGCGGTTGCGCGGGTCGAGGCCCGTCGTCGGTTCGTCCATGAACATCACCGGCGGCGAGACCACGAGGGCCGCGGCGAGGTCCAGCCGGCGCCGCATGCCTCCGGAGTAGGTCTTGGCGGGGCGGTCGGCGGCGTCCGCGAGGTTGAACTGCTCCAGTAGCTCCGCCGCGCGCGTCCGGGCCGCCTTCGCCTTCATCTGGTACAGCTGCCCGACCATCTGCAGGTTCTCCCTGCCGGTCAGGTACTCGTCGACCGCTGCGAACTGGCCGGACAGGCCGATGGAACGGCGCACGGCGTCCGGGTGCCGCAGCACGTCCACACCGGCGACGACCGCCTTGCCGCTGTCGGGTCGCAGCAGGGTCGTCAGGCAGCGGACCGTCGTCGTCTTGCCGGCGCCGTTCGGCCCGAGCAGGCCGAGGACCGTGCCCTCGGGCACATCGAGGTCGACGCCGTCCAGTGCCCTTACGTCACCGAAGGTCTTGACCAGGCCTTCGGCATAGATGGCGCCTGGCATGTATGTCTCCACGTCGTCGGGGATCGGTGAGGGATGTCTGGCAAGGCTAGGTTTGCTCGCTTCGCGCCGCCCGCGATTTTCCGAATACGAGCAGGCGGTCCGGTGAACACACGAGAGACCATAACGCGATGTATCGCGTTCGACAATGGACTTCACTCGGGTGAGTGACGGCGCCTGCCCGGCGCCGTCCGGCGAACGCGTGCGGATCAGCTGATGACGGTGTAGCCGGCGTCCCGCAGGGCCTGGCGGATCAGCTGATGACGGTGTAGCCGGCGTCCCGCAGGGCCTGGCCGACCTCGGTGCAGTGCACCGGGCCCTTGGTCTCGAGGTGCAGCTCGACCTCCGCCTCCGTGAGCCCGAGCCGGGGATCGGTCCGTACGTGGCTCACGTCGAGGACGTTGGCGTCGACCACTGACAACACCCCGAGGAGCGTGGCGAGGGCGCCCGGCCGGTCCGTCAGCCGCAGCCGGACCGCCAGGTAGCGGCCCTGCGCGGCCATGCCGTGCCGCAGCACGCGCTGCATCAGGACCGGGTCGACGTTGCCGCCGGACAGCACCGCGACGACCGGCCCCTCGAAGGTGTCCGGCGCGGCCAGCAACGCGGCCACCGGGCTCGCCCCGGCCGGTTCCACGACCAGCTTGGCCCGCTCCAGGCACAGCAGCAGCGCCGCCGACAGCTGGTCCTCACTGACCGTGCGCACCTCGTCGACCAGCTCGCCGACGATCTCGAACGGCACCACGCCCGGGCGCCCCACCTTGATACCGTCGGCCATCGTCGCCGGGTTCTCCAGCGACACCGGCCGCCCGGCGGCCAGCGAGGGCGGATAGCAGGCGGCCCCCTCCGCCTGCACGCCGACGATCCGGACGTCCGGCCGCAGCGCCTTCGCCGCCACCGCGATCCCCGCCGCGAGCCCGCCACCGCCCATGCCGACGACGATCGTGCGCACCTCGGGGCACTGCTCCAGGATCTCCAGGCCGACCGTGCCCTGCCCGGTGATCACGTCCGGATGGTCGAAGGGGTGGATGAACACCGCGCCCGTCGCGGCCGCGTACTCCTGGGCGGCGGCCAGCGTCTCGTCGACCACCTGGCCGTGCAGGCGCACCTCGGCGCCGTACTCCCGGGTCGCGCTGATCTTCGGCAGCGGGGCGCCCCGCGGCATGAACACCGTCGCGTGGACGCCCAGCAGCGAGGAGGCCAGCGCCACGCCCTGCGCATGGTTGCCCGCGCTGGCGGCCACCACACCGGCCGCCCGCTCCTCCGGCAGCAGGCCCGCAATGCGCACATAGGCGCCGCGCAACTTGAACGAGCCGGTCCGCTGCAGGTTCTCGCACTTGAGGTGCACCGGGGAACCGACCAGCTGGGACAGGTGCCGGCTGCCCTCCATCGCCGTCACACGGGCCACGCCCGAGAGCATCTTCTGGGCGCCGCGTACGTCGTCCAGGGTGACGGAGCGCAAGGTGCCTGCCGTGCCGTAGCTCATGACTCCAGCATCGCAGTTCACGTTTGCGCACGACGGGTGTGACCAAGCTGCGAGACCGGTTTGCGCAGCGCCGGTACGGCCCGGCGCCGGGCCGCGTACCCTGTCCCCCAACCCAGCAGCCTTCATGAAGCGAGCCTCCGGCCATGCCCACAACACCTGAAATGTCGATGGACATGACGACCGTCGGTGACACCGGTCTTCTCGACACCCTCCAGCACGAGGTGGCGGTGTTCGCCCGCCGTGCCGAACAGACGCGGCTCGGCGGCGTGGGCCAGGTGCGCAACTCCATGGACCGCGCCGCATATCTGCTGCTCAACCGGCTCGACAAGGAAGGCCCGATGGGCGTCAAGGCGCTCGCCGCGAGCATGGGCATCGACTCCTCGACGGTCACCCGGCAGGTGGCGCCGCTGGTCGACACCGGGCTCGTCAAGCGCACCTCGCACCCGGAGGACGGCCGTGCCGTCGTGCTCCAGCTGTCGCCGCGCGGGGCCGCCCGGCTGGAGGAGGTGCGCTCCTCCAGGCGTCAGCTCATGGCCGAGCTGACACACGACTGGGCGCCGGAGGAGCGCGAGCAGTTCTGCACGCTCCTGACCCGCTTCAACGGCGCGCTGTCCGCACGGATGACGGTGCAGGGGGTTCCGGCCGCGGAGCAGCCGTCGGCTTCCTGACCGCTCCCGCCCGGCATGTCTCGGTTCCGGACTCTTGACCCCGGGCCGCCACTGGCCTCATATAGACCGGGTCCTGCGTACGCGGTTCGCCTGTCCCGTACCGGACGGGGCCCTTTCAGGGGGAGGCGCGGTGCGTGATCGGCAGGTGGCCCGCGGTGCCCGCCGGGCCCGGGAGTTCGAGGCGTTCGTCGCCGGCGCGTCCGGACGCCTGCTGCACGCCGCCACTCTGCTCACCGCGGAGGCGCCGGATGCCAACCCGCGCGCGCGGCGCCTGCTGACCCTGACGCTCGCCCACACCTACGCCCGCTGGGACCGGCTGCACGGCGAGGACCCGTACGACTGCGCCCGCCAGTACCTCGCGACGCGCTTCGCGCGCGCGGCCTGGCACCAGTACGGCGCCTTCGGCCGCGCCCGGCCGGCCCCCCGCAGCCCGCTCGCCACGCTCACCCCGCGGGAGCGGCTGATCCTCGTGCTCCGGCTCTACGAAGGCGTGGCCGAGGAACAGGCGGCAGCGCTGCTCGGCGTGCCCGCGGAACGGGTGCACACCGTCTGCGACCGCGCGACGGCCACCCTGCTGCATCCCGCACGGCCGACCGCCCCGCGCGCGGTGGGCGCCGAGGTGGCACCGTCATGAGGCACGCCGACGGGAGGTCGTGGTGAAGCGGTCCGAGCGGGAGGCCGCCGTGCGGCGGCTCATGGAGCAGGTCACGGCACCGGTGCCGCCGGAACTGCACGCGGAGGCGGTGCGCCGCGGCGAGCGCCTGCTGCGGCAGCGGCGGCTGGTCCGCCGGATGCTGTGGCTGCTGGCGTGCGCCGCGGTCGTCGCGTTCGCCGTGTGGGCGGCCGACGCCCACCCGTGGGTGGAGCCGCCCTCACAGACGACTCCGCCGATCACCGGGTGGTGAGCCTTCTTGCCGACGGATGAACGTTCTTGCCGGGTGGTGGGCCCTCTCGCCGGCGGATGAGCCCTCTCGCCGGGTGGCCGGCCTCCGTGGCCGGACCGGTCGGCCCGCCCCGTCGGCCGGACCGGCTCAGCCGAGGGCCTGCTGCAGGTCCTCCAGCAGGTCGTCCACGTTCTCGATGCCGACCGACAGACGCACCAGGTCGCCCGGGACCTCCAGCGCGGAGCCGGCGGCGGAGGCGTGCGTCATCCGGCCGGGGTGCTCGATGAGGGACTCGACGCCGCCCAGCGACTCGCCGAGGGTGAACACCTTGGCGCGGTTGCAGACCTCGACCGCCGCCTCCTCGCCGCCTTCGACCCGGAACGACACCATGCCGCCGAACGCCTTCATCTGCTTGGCGGCGACCTCGTGGCCGGGGTGCTCGGGCAGGCCCGGGTAGAGCACGCTCGTCACGCGCGCGTGCCGGGTCAGCATGTCGGCGATCTTCGTGGCGTTCTCGCTGTGCCGGTCCATGCGCACCGCGAGGGTCTTGGTGCCGCGCAGCACCAGCCAGGAGTCGAAGGGGCCGGAGACGGCGCCCATCGCGTTCTGGTGGTAGGCCAGCTCCTCGCCCAGCGCGGCGTCGGAGACGATCAGCGCACCGCCGACCACGTCGGAGTGGCCGCCCATGTACTTGGTCAGGGAGTGCACCACCACGTCGGCCCCGAGCGCCAACGGCTGCTGGAGGTAGGGCGTGGCAAAGGTGTTGTCGACGACGAGCTTGGCACCCGCATCGTGGGCGACCTGCGCGACCGCGGCGATGTCGGTGATGCCGAGCAGCGGGTTGGAGGGGGTCTCCACCCAGACGGCCTTGGTCTTCGGGGTGATCGCGGCGCGTACGGCGGCGGGGTCGCTGGTGTCGGCGACGGACCACTCCACCCCCCAGCGGGTGGCGACCTTGGCGAACAGCCGGAAGGTGCCGCCGTAGGCGTCGTTCGGGATCACCACGTGGTCGCCGGGGGTGAGCAGCGTACGCAGCAGGGTGTCCTCGGCCGCCAGGCCGGACGCGAACGCGAGGCCGCGACGACCTCCCTCCAGCGCGGCGAGGTTCTCCTCCAGGGCGGTCCGGGTCGGGTTGGCGCTACGGCTGTACTCGTAGCCGCCGCGCAGCCCTCCCACGCCGTCCTGCTTGTAGGTCGAGACCTGGTAGATCGGCGGGACGACCGCGCCGGTGAGGGGATCCGCGGTGTTGCCCGCGTGGATCGCGAGGGTCTCGAAGTGCTGACTGATGTGCCTGTCGCTCATGAGCATCGAGCGTAGTGCGCCTGACGCGATCCTGACGCCCGCGGAGCGTGCCCGGTACCGGCGGGAGGGATTTCCCTCTACCGACGACGGGCGCCGGCGGGGCCCGCATGCCCGGTACGACGGCTCTGGCGGGGGCACCGGCCAGGCACCGGCGGCGGCGCCCGCCAGCCGCCTGTCATGGACTGGACCGGAGTTTTCCACAGGGTCGCGGCGGGGGTTCGCCATTTGGCGGCGGCGTCTGGTTCGCTTGAGGCATGGCGATTCTCTGGCTGCTCATGGCGCTGCTCGTGCTGGGCTTCGTCCTGCTCCCGTTCATGCGGCGCAGGCGCGGGACGATCGAGCTGGTCCCCCCGGGACACCCGGACGCCGCCGACCCGGCGGAGTACGGCTTCGTGCGCCAGGAGGAGCTGGACCTGCGCCTGCCCGGCCCGGACCAGGACCTGCTGGACGTCCTGGAGCTGGTGCAGCGCACCCACGACTACCGGGCCGCCGCCCAGCTGCTGGCCGGCACGGAGGCGGAGGGCGAGCTGCGCTGGCAGCGGGTGCAGGCCGTCGCGGGCGCCGCCGCGCTGGAGCTGCAGCAGCGCCCCGGCGGGATACATGAGACGCCGGGCGGCCAGTGGCTGCGGGTGTGGCGGGCCGAACAGCCCAAGGACGCGGGCAGCGCGGCCGTCCACGCGGAGTTCCTGGTGCAGCAGGCCTGGCGGACGTCCACGCCCGGCACGGACGATTTCCGGATCATCATGGAGGAGGCCCGGGAAGCCTGTGCGCAGGCGGCCCTGCTGGCCCCCGGCGACCCGGTGCCGTATCTCGTCGAGCTGTCCGTCGCGCGCGGACTGGCCTACTCCCAGGCCGACTTCGACCAGTTGTGGCAGAAGATCCTGGACCGTGCCCCGCACCACATGGGCGCCCATCTGGCCGCGCTGCACCACTGGTGCGAGAAGTGGCACGGTTCGCGCGAGCAGGCGTACGCCTTCGCCGAGGCCGCCGCGGCCCGTGCCCCGGAGGGCTCACTGCTCGCCGCGCTGCCGCTGTTCGCGGTGTTCGAGCACCTCCCGGAGGTGAACCTGGTCGCGAGCTTCTACCAGAGCGAGGTCGTCACCCGGGCGATCCACGGCGCGCTGCACGCGGTGCACGCGGCCGGCCCCGACGACCCGACGCTGCCGCACGTCCGGCACATGCTGGTCTTCTTCCTGGTCCGCGCCAAGCGCTGGGCGGAGGCCATGGACCAACTCGTACACGTCGACGGCCATATCGGCGCGCTGCCCTGGACCCTTTCCACCGACCCGGCCCTCGAGTTCGCCGTCTACCGGGCCTTGGCCGTGGCCGGTTACGAGGCGAACGGCGGCAGTCCGGCGGGCCTGCCCGGCTGACCGGTGGACATGCTGACCAGCGGGCACGGCTGACCGGTGGACATGCTGACCGACGGACACGGCTGACCGGTGGACATGCTGACCGACGGACACGGCTGACCGGCGGGCACGGCTGACCGGCCGGACGTGCCGGAGCAGGCCGGACACCCTCGCCGCACCCGCACACCGGCCGGCTCACCCCGCCCCCGAGCCACCCCCGGCCTTTTCACATTGCCCTGCTGACCTGCAGTAGGGCATACTCCGCATCCCCCCACACGCACCGCCTGCACCGCCTGCACCACCTGAGCACCTGCACCAGCTGCACACGGCACAACCTGCACAACCTGCACAACCGCACCACCCCTAGTGCATCCACCGGCCGCCAGGTCCGGTGTTCTGTCATGTCCCGTTCCTTCTGAGGTCCTGTGGGGGGATCTGCCCGATGGGCGCAACTCTGCGCGCGCTGCGCGCCCTCGTCCTGCTGCTCGGCTTCTATCTGCTGAGCCTCGCCCTGCTCGCCGCGCTGATCGGCCTGGACGTCCTCGTGTTCACGTGGGGACACGGCCCGCTCACGGTGAAGGTCGGCTTCATCACGGTGCTGCTGGCCATCCCCGTCGTCCGCGGCATGCTCATGCTGCGCACCCCGAAGGGTGACGACGGGCCCGGCATCCAGGTCACCGAGGCCGACGAACCCCGGCTGTGGGCACTGGTCCGGGAACTCGCCGCGGAGGCCGGCACCCGTGCCCCCGACCGGATCCTGCTCACCGGCGACGTCAACGCGGCCGTCAGTGAGAATCCGCGGCTGCTCGGTCTGTTCCCCGGCCGGCGCCGCCTCTACCTCGGCGTACCGCTGCTGATCGGCCTGACCGAGGCTCAGCTGCGGTCCGTACTCGCCCACGAATACGGACACTTCACCGGCGGCGACACCCGGCTGTCCGCGCTCGTCGTGCGCGGGCGTGTGCAGATCGGCCGGGTCATCGGCCAGTTCCACGCCAGGGCGGACGACAAGGTGGCCGCCGACCGGGCCCGGCAGGAGAAGGCGTCCGCCAAGCGGGTCGCCAAGGGCAAGAAGGCCAAGCACATCGACACCACCGGCGTCGGGGCGACGTACCGGACGATGGCGAAGATCTACACCGCGTACGGCAAGCTCTACCTGCGCACCTCGCTGTCCACCGCGCGCGGCCAGGAGTACGCCGCCGACCTGACCGCCGCCCGGATCGCCGGACGCGACGCCACCGCGTCGGCGCTGCGCGAGATCCCGGTCCTGTCCGCCTCGCACGACTTCTACATCGACTCCTACGCCACCCTGGGCCTGCAGGCCCGGATGCTCCCGCCGCGCGGCGAGTTCTTCGGCGGCTTCGGCCGGCTGCTGACGGCCCGTGAACCGGAGCTGGTGAAGCTGCGTTCGGACCTGCCGGAGGAGCCCGCGGGCCCCTACGACTCGCACCCGCCGATCGCCGACCGGGTACGCCGGATCGAGGCACTGCCCGCCGACGGCCGCACCGAGGAGGCCAGGAGCGCGGCGCTGTCCCTGCTGACCGACCCGGCGCGCACGCTGGCAGCGCTGGAGGATGCCGTCCTCGTCGACGAGTTGCTCTCCTACCCGCGCGCCGCCGGCTGGGAGGAGCTGCTGGACGCCTCCATGGCCGCGGGCCTGTCCGCCACGCAGACCCCCCTGCACCGTGCGCTGGCCGCGTACACCGGGCAGCCGGCGACGCTTTCGGCGCTGCTCGACGTCATCGACGACGGCCGGCTGTGGCGGCTGGCGGAGCAGCTGCAGCTGTCGGAGGAGGCGTCCGCCGCGAAGGGCCGGGCGTTCCGCGAGTTCGTACGGCCCTCGCTGCGCCGCTCGCTGCGCACCATGGTGCTGGCCGAGTTCAGCTCCCGTTCCCTGCTGCACTGGGAGTTCTCCTGGACCCGCCCGGCGTCCGTGCGGCTGCCCGGCTGGGGCTCGGAGACGGAGGACGACGGTCCCGAGGCCGCGCTGGAGGCGGCGGTGGATGCGGCACTCGCCGACCACCCCGACACCACGGCGCTGCGGGCACTGCTGCCCCCGGCCGTCCTGAACGCCTGACCGGCCGCTGCGCGCCAGCCAGCCACCGTCCCTCCAGCCGCCGTCACTCCCGCCTCCGCCCCTCCCGCCGCCGTCCCTCCCCACGAACGGAACGACCCCGATGACCGTCCTCCTCTGGATCCTGGCCGTCCTGGCCGTCCCCACGCTGATCATCGTGTTGTGGCTCGCCAAGGTGTTTTTGAAGGAATTGTTCTCCCCGACCCCCGACGACAGCACGCAGGCCGCAGAGGCCGCGGAGAAGCTCGGCCTGCTGCCCGCCGAGCGGCAGAACACCGACCTCGCCGCTCCCCTGCCGGCGGAGTGGTCCGCCGCCCTCGCCGCGACGCGCGGCGGCGACTGGCAGCCGGCAGCCGAACTGCTCGCCGTGATCGGCCGGGACTGGGACCGGCGCTCGGCGGTCGCCTACCTGCTGGCGGAGAGCGCGGCCGAGGAGGACGAGTGGCTGCTGGCGTGGGAGGCGGCACGGCCCGGTGACCCCGACGCGGCCGTGGTCCGCGCGCGCAGCACGGTGATCCTGGCCTGGAACGTCCGCGGCGGCAAGCAGGCCCAGTACACGACGCGGGAGCAGTTCGAAGGGTTCCACCGCACGCTGGCCTCCGCCCGCGACGAGGTCGCCAAGGCGGCGGAGCTGAACCCGGACGACCCGACCCCGTACATCGCGGAGATCTGGGTGGCGCTGGGCCTCGGCTATCCGAACGCCGAGATGGACAAGCTGTGGTCGGAGATCACCTCCCGCGCCCCGCACCACTACGAGGCACACTTCTCGGCGCTGCAGTACTGGTGCGCGAAGTGGCGCGGATCCGAGCGGCTGGCCTTCGAGTTCGCCGAGCGCGCGGCGGCCGACGCGCCCGTGGGCAGCCTGCTGACGGCGCTGCCGCTCATCGCGCACTTCGAGCACGACGACTCGGAGGACGCCGCGGCTGACAACACCCCGGAGATGGTGGCCAGGGTCGAGGCGGCTCTCGCGGACGTGGCGGCAGCGGACCCCTCCCACCCGCGCCTGCCGGAACTGCGCCACCTGCTGGCCTTCTACCTCCACCTCCAGGACCGCAACGAGGCGGCGCTGGAGCAGTTCAAGCTGGTCGACGGCTATGTGGACGCCCTGCCGTGGCGCTACCGGCACGATGTGGCCGGCTACTACTGCCAGGTCCGCAACTCGGTGGTGCACGCGGTGGCGGGAACGGTCTGACCGGAATCCGCCGGGCTTCCCGGACGTTGCGCGGGGCCGGTTCCGCCGAGGCGGCCGGCCCCCGCTCCGGACCGACAGGGAGACCCCGCGCTCCTCGCCGGATTGCGATGCGCAGCAACCGAGGACCAGTGCCTGCCCGGACCTGGCGGCCCCACGCTGTACGCCATGGAAGAACCGCAACGCAGGATCCGTGCGGCCTATACGGAATCCACGGTCACCGTCTACCAGGCGTACCGCCCGGAGACCGGCCGGCCCGCTGCCCGTTCGGGCCGATTCCCCTCCTCGTGGAAGCGGGACAGGATGACGTGGATCATCAAGGCTCGTTCACAGACCCCAGCCAGTGCAGCGGGACTGGAACCCTGAGCCCTGGCTCTACTCCACCTCGATGCCGAAATCCTGAACGAGCTCTTCCAGACCGCCCGTGTAGCCCCTGCCGCCCAGGACGAAGTCCCAGTCCCCGTTCGACCTGCGGCGGAAGGAGCCGAGCACCAAGGCGGTTTCGCCTGGTCGGCCGTCAGAGACTTCCAGTCGTCCCAGCTCTGCCAGCCTCGGGTCGAGCAGACGGATGCATGCGTCGGTGAAGCCCGAGAGGTCGGCGTTCGGGTTGACCTCTGGGTCGACGGCAGCCACGAGTACGAATCGGTCGGCCTCATCCGGCAGCGCGTCGAAGGAGACGCAGATCGCGGCTTTGTCAGGCGCGGTGGCGGGAAGGGCGCGCACGGAGCCGTCGGGTGTCTGCGGGTTGTTGTAGAAGACGAAGTGATCGTCGTCGAGGACGCGGTTGCCGCCGCAGACGAGAGCGCATACGTCCAGGGCAACGCTGCCGGTCCACGACATGCCCAAGACGTTGTAGTCGTCGGGCAGTCGAGTGTCCGCAACCGTCGGTGTCGGCTGAGCCGCGGATTGACGGGCACCATCGCCCAGGCGCCCCCGCAGCCCATGACGGTGCAGCAGGTCGACGAGCTCGGTTCCCGAGATCAGTTCCAACGGCTTGCCGTTGGCGAAGGTGTGGGAGCCAGGGCCGAATTTCGACGTCGTCACGAGGACGCCCTTGTTGGCGCCGGCGTCCTGTACGGTCCCGTACAAGTCACGCACAGCGGTGGGCGGCACCGTGTTGCGGTAGCGCTTCACCTGCACGACGATCTTGCCGCCTCGGATCGGTGTCGGATCCAGTGCGTCGACGTCCACCCCGCCGTCGTTCGAGCGCTGGGTGGTGACCGCCTGCATCCCCATGGCCCGGAAGAGATCAGCAACGAGGTTTTCGAAGGCGATGGGATCCATCTCGTACAGGTCGGGTTCCTCATCGCTGCCGTGGGTGACGACACGGTTCCCGACCTCCTGCGGCCGGCGGCTCGGCCGCACCGGCGTGAGTTGGTCGGGACGAGCCGAGAGTTGTCCGCGCAGCGCATCAGCCAGGCAGCTACCGGCGTCCACCTGTGCCAAGTGCAGGTCACGGAAGGTTGAGCGCGGGGCCATGACGGTTGCCAGACAGATGTGACCTGGTCGGCCCGTCGTGGGATCATGCCCGTCCACGAACCCGTTCAAGATTACTGACTCGAGCGCGCCCAGCTCATCCGCGGCGAAGAGTTCGCGCAGGACGAGCAGCATGCACTGCGCCAGAACCTCTCGGTAAAGAGCCCGACGCTGAGTTACTGGCCGGGGACTCTCCTTGTGTTGGTCCACCCCGTACATGTACCGAACAGATTTGGCCTCAGGAACGACGCTGTAAGCAGGCAGCTCCCAGTCCAGCACCAACTCTCCGGCTGCGGAGTCGTAGGCCGCCGCCACCTGACGTGGGAAGCCCTCCGGCCATGCAGTCGATGCGTAGAGGGCAGCGGAGAAGTACTCGACTACGGCGTCGGGATCGCGGCGCCTCGCTCCTTCGGTCAGCTCGACGACGCCGGCGTTGTGTCGCCGCACCTCTGCCAGCTGGGCATCGGCCCACTGCTGGTACTCCCTCTGGTACGCCGCCAACTGTTGCTGCCGCTGCACCTCCGCCGCCTGGGCCGCGTGCCAGTCCCGCTCGAAGCGCGCCCGAGCTTCGGCCTGCGCCTGAGCGCGGCGACCGGCAGTCCATCCGCTCTGCGCTTGGTACTGAGCAGAATCCGGCATGGGCACAGGCTGCGCCAGTGGGCCTGGGGCGAATGGTTGGACCTCTTCAGTACGCATAAGGGAGGAAGCCCTGAAAGCCGGAGCCTGACAACCCGAGGCGAGAAGACCTTGCAGCGACGCAACCTGTGCGTCCAGTTCCTCAGTGCGACGCAGTGCCTCTGTTTGCATGTACTCGCGGTGGCTCTGGGCTGCTCGCCGTTGGTAGGCACGTGCTTGCTGCGCTTCTTGTCTCTGTCGCCTGGCGTCGGCCTCCAACTGGCGCTGCTGCTGCCTCTGCATCTCAGCCCAGACGCCGACCAAACCATCAGAACGACGACTCATGCGTTGCAGGTCCTCCCCGAGACGCTCTGGTTGTCCCCACAACCAGTTGTAACGGGACGACTTTATCCAGTGATGGCCACCTCGCATACCGCCCAGCAAGAGCAACCTGCTCAGGCGTCTCCGCAAGCCGATGTGACCGGTCCGATCGAGTTCGAGCACCTCGTTCGGCGCCTGTTCGAGGCCATTGGCCTCAAGGTCTGGGTGACGCAGGTTTCCCCCGATGACGGTATCGACGCCGTCGCCACCACCGAGGATCCCATCGTGGGTGGGCTGTGCATCATCCAAGCGAAGCGCACCCGCAATGCGGTACCAGCCGACACGGTGCGCGCTCTGGCCGGCGTCATGCATGACAAAGCCGCAGCGAAGGGGATCATCGTCACCACCGCATGGTTCGGTAAGGCCGGCAAGGATTTCTCCTACCGCACCGGCCGTATGGAACTCATCGACGGCCGCGGACTCAAAGCTCTCCTGCTGGAGCACCTAGGGATCGATGCTCTGATCGGCCCGCCCAAGACTCCGCCCGGCTGGGAGCCCCGTGACCGGCACTGACCGCTGAGCCGGTGCGCTCTGGGCTGCTGCCTGGATGTTGGAACTGCGTTGGGCGAAACTGATGCAGTATGGATCATGGTCGCGTGACGAAGTGGACGAAGGACGAACCTCCGGTCGAGCAGCCAGGTCCTGAGCCGGAGCTTTCCCCGTACCAGCAGGCGATGAGGCAAAGGCTCCTCGCCGCCCCGGTGGTACAGGCCCCCGAGCCCTGGCGGCGCATCGCGTACGCCCCCGTCGGCGGACTTCTCGGTATCGGCTTCGCCTCGCACCCCGGCACCGGCCAGGACTTGGTGATGGTCGTCTCGCACGACGGTCACGGTCTCTTCGACGCCGTCACGGGAGAGAAGATCGCGCGGGATCGTGACGCGGACCCCGAGGACAGCAGCCCCGACGCGGATCCCGCTCTGCGGTGTCCTGGATTGGGACCGGTCGCCGGAAGCAGGGTGCGCATCGCCGGGCTTTTCGGAGGCGGGCTGCACACCACCAGCGGAGACGGCTGGAAGCTGGAGGTCGTTGCCCCGGCCTGGCCGAATGAGCGCGTCCTGCTCTCTCGCGACGGCGGTCTGCCGCACTCCGGTCAGCACGGGGAGCGCTGGTGGCACATCTTCCACTCCAACTACTCCGAGCTCCGTGCCGCTGGATTCTCGCCCTCAGGGCGGACCCTCGCCGTAGCGACGAGCAGCGATCTGTCACTGTGGACTCGTGGCGCCGACCACAGTCGCAGTAACGACTGATGATCAGCTAGAACCTGGGAGTGAGATCGTCAGTCTGCTGATTCTCGCTGGCCACCAGGCGCAGGCTACGAGGTTCCAGGTGTGGCCCGTCGCGTTGCCCGCGCTCGGAAGCGGGGGTGTCGCCCCGCTCCACACATGGTTTGTGAGCGCGACTTGACGTGGATCAAGCCGTCGTTCCTGTGGATGATGTACCGGTGCGGCTGGGGCGCCAAGGAGGGGCAGGAGACCGTCCTCGCTGTCGACATCAGCCGTGACGGCTTCGAGTGGGCGCTGCGTCACGCGTGCCTGTCCAGCTACGCCCGCGGGGTACACACCGACCGAGCCGCCTGGCAGCGTCCGTTGAAGCGGGCACCGACTCGCGTGCAGTGGGACCCCGAGCAGGACCTGCACCTGCGGCCCCTGCCGTACCGTTCCCTGCAACTCGGCCTCTCCGGTGAGGCCGCACGACGCTACGCGGACGAGTGGACAGTGGCCATCCGCGACGTGACCCCACTCGCCCACGACATCCACGCCCTGGTCAACGGCGGCGACCTGGACTCCGCCGCCCGGCTGCTCCCCCAGGAACGCCCCTATCCCCTGGGAAACGGACCGCTTGCCCACCTACTCGGATGACGGACCCGTCCACCCGACAGCCGGCTTCGGCCCATGGATCACACTGCGGTACAGGCCCGTCGGGACGGTGGCGAGGTGAGTACTCCGTTCGAGACGAACCGGGGCGCCTCGTGCCCGACGGACATCTCTTCCACGGTGGCCGACGTAGGCCGATCTCGCGCCTCCCACACCGGCGTTCTCGGTGGTGAGGTGGTGCTCGGGGAAAACCCCTGCACCATCAAGCTCGCCGACGGACGGATCATCATGAACCCGGGCGGCGGCCCCGCCCCCGACAAGCCGGACGTCACCCTGCGCCAGGGTCGTCGCCGCACTTCGGCTCGGTGAGCCGGTCCTGCCGGGCCGTTCGCGTCGGCGGGGACGGGTGGCCGTGCTTGGCGACCGGCTGGAAGTAGTGGTCCAGCGCCCAGGCGGCCACGTGGGTGCCGGCCCGGCAGCCGGCTACGTCCGCCGTGCGGGAGTGGACGCCGCCCCACACACGGGCGTCGACGACGTCCCGGTTGAGGTCGTCGGCGGATCCGTAGAACCGCGTGGTGCCGGTGACGTCGGAGGGGACGTGGAGGTCGATGCGCGAGGTGCCGAGGACGCCGGTCAGGGCGCGTGCCACGGCGGCGGCGACGGTCGTGTGGCCGGCGATGTAGTCCGGGTGTGGTGGGGTGAGGAGCAGCGGTTCCCAGGCCGGGTCTGCCGTCGTCGCGGGGTTGCCGTCGGTGTCGGCGAGGCGGATGGCGGTGATCGGCCGCCAGGTGCCGTAGTGGTACTTGGCGTCCCATGCGGTGACGACGGCGTCGGTCGCCGACGCGTTCACCGCGGCGAACAGCCGGGCCGTCTCGGTGATGCCGAGCCGGTGCCGGGCGGCGTGGTCCCGTACCGCTGCCTGGACCTGTTCGACCAGGTTGCCGCTGAAGAAGAGGGCGGTCTCGGTCTGCTGGGCGCTCCTGCCCGAGCCGGTCTTCGCGCCCATGGCCTGCAACTCCCGCACGTCCTCGGCGTAGGCGGCCGAGGAGAGGGCGGGTGGTTCGGCGGGGCGGAACTGCTGCGGGGAGGCGAGGAGGAGGGGGCGGAGCCTGGCGAGCCAGGTGTCGAAGAAGGGCTGGAACGCGGGCGGGGTGGGCCGCCAGACCCCCGGTGCCGGGGAAGCGGTGAAGGGAACGTCCGCGAACCTTCCGTCTCCTTCCCGGAGTTCGATGATGCGGGCGGCGGCGCGCTTTCCGTAGTCCACGCCCCGGTCTCGGGCCTGACCGGCCGGCACAGCGGCGAGCGAGTCCGCGTAGGCGGTGTCGAGCCGCTCCTTGAAGGCAGGGAAGTAGGTGAGCAGCACGTCGTGGGCCGCAGTGGCGGCGGCCGCCGCGGAGGATGCCTTGGCCGGACCGCGCTCGCGCCATTTGTACGGGGCGTAGCCGCCTTCGATCCCCACCACGGCGTTGTACACGGCGAGGGAGACGAACCCCTCCCAGATCGCTGCCTGCCCGGAGGGGCGTGGGCCGAGGCTGGTCCTGATCGTGTCGGTGGCGATGGCGTTCCACTCGCGGACCGTGGCTGCCGGGTCCGCCGCGGTCCGGGTGTCCGCGTCGGGGGGACTTGTCGCGGCGGTGAGCGTCACGAGGGCGATGGCCGCGACGGCGCAGATGAATGCCCTGATACGTGGACGCGGAGGAACGGGAAGAGGGGGCTCTTGATGCACAGCGTGCTCCCTGGAGTCGAGTGCCCCAGGCTTAGCAACGGCCCACTGCGTGGGCAAGACAACTCGCCGCGAACCGGGCAGGCCAAGGATGCCTCGAACGCCAAGGACCAGCAGCAGGCCGCATGGCAGCCTCCGGTCGAGCGATCAGGCTTGGTCAGGCAGCCGGACCACGCGGGCGTGGAGCCGGGCTGCGTTGAGGACGCATCAGGCTTTCCGGTGTCGCCGGCCCGAACCGCGGGCATGGATAGCTCCGTAACGGCACGCCGGGCGAGGAGCAGGGCATGCGGCGGCGGTCACGGGCCCGCACGGGTGCGGGAGTGTCCGGCTTACTGGCTGCCATCACGATGCTCCTGGGCCCGGTGACGAACTACGCCAGCGACTCCGTGCCGGCGTGGGCCAGTCGTGCGTGGGTGATCTGGCCGGCCTTCGCCGGGTTGGCCGCGCTCAGCGTCGGTCTGACGTGGTTCAGCCAGCAGCTGGGTGGCGGGGATCCCCCGCTCTCTGCGCTGCCCCCTGTACGCCCACTCGCCGAGGCAAGTCCGGTATCCCTGCGGCCCCCGCACATCGATACGGAGCGCATGCGCGGCCGACAGGCGGACCTGGACCGTCTGACCTCCCTGCTCCGCACGCCGAACGGACGCTTCGCAGTGGTCTGCGCAGGTGGCGGCATCGGCAAGACCACGGTGGCCGCGATGCTGTGCGCCGACGCGGTGGGCATGGGGTACGACGTCTTCTGGATACGCTGGCAGGGCCTTGCGCCCTTGCAGGCTCAATTGATACAGGTCGCCGTTGCCTGTGGCCTACCCAACGAGCTCTTGGAACGGGCCCGGGCAGGTCATGACAACCTGCCGGACGTCTTCTGGCTGCACCTGGCCCGCACGCGCAAGTGGCTGCTTGTCATCGACAACATCGACGATCCCAGTCCGATCGTCCCGGGCACCGAACAACTCAGTGACTACCGTGGCTGGATCCGGCCCTATGGCGGTGGCCTCCTGCTCATCACGAGCCGTGACACGAGCCAAGACGTCTGGGGCCCGGCAGCCGAACTGTTGAAGCTCCGGCCGCTGACGACACCGGCAGGAGGGCAGGTTCTTCTCGACCTGGCTCCCCGGGCGGGCACGTTGTCCGAGGCCGAGTCGCTCGCTGCCCGCTTGGGGGGCCTTCCCCTTGCACTGCGGGCAGCCGGCCGCTACCTGACCGAGCAGACCAGCCGATACCGCGGGTTCACCGAGTACCAGCAGGCGCTGGACCAGGATCTGGCTCCCTTGCTCGGCCCGGAACAGCCCGATGCCACCGACCCGGATACAGCCCGCGCCCTGGTCCGCCACACCTGGGAGCTCTCCCTCGATCAGCTCGCCGCGGACCGGAGGCCACTCGCCCGCCCCGTTCTGCGGCTGCTGTCGCTGTTCGCCGACGCACCCATTCCCCGGGACCTGATCGTCGGAGACTTCGTCCAGGCGGTCGTCGGCGAGACCGTCGGTGAAGGGGCCCTCGACGAGGCCCTGTCCGGCCTCCGCCGTTATGACCTCCTGCAGACCACGGAGATTCACCTCGGGAACGAAGTCTCGGTCCCATGCCTCGTCCTGCACCCGCTGGTGCGCGAAGTGAACGCGTACATCCTGTCAGCGACGACAGCGGACCTTCCGGGGTGGCGCCGGAAGGTCGCGATGCATCTGATGTCAGGAGCCCGGGAACTGTCCGCAGTCGCGCAGCCGTCATGGGACCGCGCCCGGCTCATTGCTCCGCACTTCGGTCTCGTCGCCGAACTCGGTGCAGAGGGCTCCATTCCGCTGACCGATGCCCGGGACGCACTCGAGAATCTCGCCGCACTCCTCAGTGACGCGGGCGCTCATCCGCTCCAGCTCACCTTGCGGCGAAGCGCACACGACATGGCCCGGCAGGTTCTGGGGGCCGACCACCCGGACACCCTGGAGTGTCTGGGCAAGTACGCTCGCGCGCTCCGTGCCATGGGTGACTACAGCGCGGCCGTCGACCGGCACAGAGAGGTCCTGGCCGCAAGGATCCGCGTGCTCGGCCGACGTCACCTCGACACGATCACGAGCCGTCACCACCTGGCAAGGGCGCTGCGGTACCTGGGTCGTCACGCCGAGAGTGCTGATCTGGCCAGGGACACCACCAACGCCCTGACCACCGTGCTCGGCCCGGGCCATCCCGAAACGCTGGCCAGCCGTGATGTGCTCGCCCTGGCCCTGGACAGCTTGGGAAGTCACCGGGAGGCGGCCGAGATCCACACCGAGGTGGCGGAGATCCGTACGCGGGTGCTGGGGCCTGCCCATCCTCGTACGATCTCCAGCTTCAACCACCTGGCCGACTCGCTGAACCGCCTGGGCGAACACGCGCAAGCCGCTCGTCTCGCGCGCGAGACCGTGCGGACGGCCCACGAGGCACTCGGTCCTGATCACCCTCGCACCCTGAACGGCCGCCACGCACTCGCCACGGCCCTGCACGGGCTGGGTGAGTACGGGGCGGCGGCCCGAATCCACCAGGAGGTGCTACAGGCCAGGACGCGGATCCTGGACGCCGAACATCCGGAAGCTGTAGAAAGCCGTGACGCACTCGAACGCTCTTTGGCCGCGCTGCGCCTGACCGGCCGCTGACATCCCCGGAGACGAGTTTCTTGCGCACCTGCACGGATGACGAGCCGGTCCGGCCGGCGGCCGGCTCCGGCCTTGCGTCGCACGGCGGTACGGACTCGCCGGGACGGGCGTGTCCTGCCCGGCCGGCGCTGCCGGGGGCCGACCGATGAGCGCTGACGTCACACCCGCCCGGCTCGCGGCGTTGTGGCGGGAGCGGCGGCCGGAGGGACCGCCCATCGCCCACGGATTCCGCACCCTGTACGCGGACCGCTGGGTGCGGTTCCACAGTCTCCCCGAGTCCAAGCGCTACCCGGAGTCCGAGGACGAGTACGCGGTCGTGCTGGAGCGGTACAACACGGTCCTCGACGAACTGTTTGCCGGCCTGGACGTGTTCGTCGTGACCATGGACTGGTCGTACACCCCGACCGGCCCCGCCGGCTACCCGACCCGGCGCGCAGAACTCCACCCGCAGGGCGCTCACTGGTGGACCGAGCCGGACCGGGACGACCCCGACCCCGATCTCCACGTCTGCACACGCCTCTACGCGGACCGGCGTCCGTGGCGGCACGGCTGCGTCGATGCGTTGCTGCGCGCCGTCGCCGACGACGCGGTGGTCGAGGTGTTCGTCACCGACACAGAGCTGCGACGTGTCCACCATCCCTACGACGGCGGCGCGGACGTCATCCTGACCACGCCCGCCGAACGAGACCTGCTCCGCGCCCGGTACTCCGGCTGGCTCCCCTCGAACGCGGCCGGACTCTGACGGAGGAGCGCCCACCGGGGCCCGCCGGTCGAGGCCGGGACGGGTACGGGCGCTCAGAAGTACCGGCGCTCAGAAGCGGCCGTCGGGGCCGACGGCCGTCTCGCACGCATCGCAGAGAGTCAGTTCGATCGGCCGGGTCTCGCGCAGCATCCCGGTGTTGCCGCAGCGTTCGCAGACACGCTCGCTGGCGGCCCTGAAGCCGTCGGTCAGCGCGTCGAGTCTGTTCGCCTCCTCGGTCGTCCAGCTCCCGTTCCGCTGCCGCGGCCGAGGAATCGCCTGGAAGGCCAGGGCTCCCCACTTCTGCTTCACGGCCAGAAGTTCGTACTCGGGAAACTCCGCGACGACCGCCTCGTGGCACCGCAGCACGAGGGACCGCCAGCCGGGGCCCACATCGCATGTGGCCGAGGGGTCACGGAAGTGCTGTCGGAGCGGCTCCGGCTCACACGAGCCGGGCGGTTCGGCCGGGTCCGGGACCTCGGTCCAGGGGCGGAGCTTTTCCGGGTTGCGGATCGCCCAGATGTGACTGACACAGCCGTCGGTGAGGCCGAACGCCGCCACGGTCACGGTGACGCCGGAGTGCTGGGCGACCAGGCCGGGCTGCCCGTTGACCGTCCGTTCAAGGAGCGTCATCCCGGGTGCCTTGCCGGCGATGTGGATCAGGTACTGGGCGATGCGCTCGCCGCCCTCGACCGGGCGAAGGGCGGAGCTGACGAGTCCGCCGCCGTCGGCGACCATCGTGGCGTCGGGGTCGAGGAGCCCGACCAGGGCCTCTATGTCCTTGCTCTCCCACGCCTTCTTGAACCGTCGCACCACGCCCGCCTGCCCGGTCGCCGCGACCGCCGGAGCCCGCGCCGCGCGGACACGCCGACGGGCCGAGGACGCCAGTTGCCGGCAGGCCGCCGGTGTGCGGCCGACAATCCCGGCGACCTCGTCGAAGGGGTACCGGAAGACGTCGTGCAGGATGAACGCCACGCGTTCGGCCGGCGTCATCGACTCCAGTACGACGAGGAAGGCCATGTTCACCGACTCGTCCAGGGTGACCCGGTCGGCCGGGTCCTCCCTGCCGCCGCCCGCCGGCCCGCCGACCCACTCCGTACGGTCCGGAAGCGGCTCGGGTATCCACTCGCCGACGTACCGCTCGCGCCGGACCCGCGCCGAGCCGAGCTGGTCCAGGCAGATGCGGCCCGCCACCGTCGTCAGCCAGGCGCCGGGCGACTTGATCGCCTCCTGCTGCGGCCGCGACATCGCGTACCAGCGGGCGT
Organism: Streptomyces sp. NPDC027663; assembly: GCF_055566415.1. Taxonomy (NCBI): domain Bacteria; kingdom Bacillati; phylum Actinomycetota; class Actinomycetes; order Kitasatosporales; family Streptomycetaceae; genus Streptomyces; species Streptomyces sp. NPDC027663. The sequence continues at coordinate 500,107 of NZ_JBVHSK010000002.1, forward strand.
AGGCCTCCTGCACGGCGTCCTCGGCCTCGGTCAGCGAACCGAGCAGCCGGTAGGCGACGTTGATCAGCCTGCGCCGCTCGCCGAGGACCACCCGCAGACCCGGCTCGGACCCGTCATGCCCGGACTCGGAGCGGTCACGTCCTGGCTCGGAGCGGTCATGCGCCGGCTCGGAGCGGTCACGCCCCGGCTCGGGCCCGTCATGTCCCGGCTCGGAGCCGTCGTACTCCGGCTCGGGTGAGGTGCTCATGGCTGCGACCGCTCCCTGCTTCTGCTCGTCCGGTTCCGCTGCTCCGGTTCCGCTGGTCCGGTTCCGCTGGTCCGGTTCCGCTGGTCCGGTTCCGCTGGTCCGGTTCCGGTCGTCCGGTTCCGGTCGTCCGGTTCCGGTCGCTCCTGGCCTGCCAGTCCGCTTCCGCTCACGCCGCCTTGCGGAAATCCCGCGCCGCTGCAAGAAGTTCGGCTCGCCGCCTCACATGTCGCGGGGCTGCGTCGTCGGACTACCGAGACAGTACCGATCATCGCCGCGAGGCAGACAAGGGGGACCGCGTCATGGCCACCACACAGACGACGGCAGGACAGCGCACACTCACGTTCGTGCAGGTTGCGATAGCCCTGCAGACCCTGGCCATCTTCTTCCAGGCGGTCACCGCCGGACTGCTGCTGTCCACCTCCCACGGCGAGGTGCTGCACGGCGTCGGAGCGCGCGTGATGTACGGCGCCTCGATGCTGTACGTGCTCGCTGCGATCCTGGCGTGGCGGCCGGGCGGTGGGGCGCCGCGCCCCATCCTGTACGCGTCCGGCTTCCTCGTCCTCGCCTCGGTGCAGGTGGTGCTGGGCATCGCTCACGTGCCCTCGTTCCATGTCCCCCTGGGTGTCCTGATGTTCGGTCTGAGCGTGCTGGCTCTGGGTCAGGCGCTGTCCGCCCGGTTCTCGGGGCGCTCCGGTACCCGGTCCTAACCCCCGCTGATTCGTGCGACGATTCCCACGCCCGGCCCGTAGATTCGCCCCTCGGCCACGAGCCGGAAGCCAAGCCGAGTGCCGGAAACCGGAAGCCGGAAAGCAGACGGCGGAACGGAAAGCGCAGACGGCAGACGGCGGACCAAGGACGAAGGACGAAGAGGAGGGGGAGGGCGTGGGCAGTCGTGCGTTTCTGATCGGCGGTGGATGGAGCCGTGCCGAGGTGTACGAGCCGTTCCTGCGGGCGGTGCGCGGGGAGCGGCGGGTCGGGTGCCTGATCGTGGACGAGGGGGACGGGACCGCGCAGTTCGAGCGGTATGCGGGGGCGCTGCGGACGGTGGATCCGTCGTGCGTGCCGGTGCCGTTGCTCGTACCGCTCGGCGGGCGCTTCCCGCCGGAGTCCGCGCCGAAGTCCACACTGGAGTCCGCGCCGGATTCCGCGCTGGACGGGATCGACGGACTGCTGGTCTGTGGTGGGCTCACGCCCGCGTATCAGGAGGCGCTGGCCGGGTGCCGGGAGTGGCTGGCGCCGCTGCTGGCCGCACGTGGGATGCCGTACGCCGGTTTCTCCGCCGGTGCCGCCGTCGCCGCCCGGCGGGCCGTCGTCGGCGGGTGGCTGGTGGGCGGGGTGCCGGTGTGTCCGGAGGAGACCGGCGAGGATCTCGACGAGGTCGAGGTGCGGGAGGGGCTCGGGCTGGTGCCGTTCGCCGTGGACGTGCATGCCGCCCAGTGGGGGACGCTGGCCCGGCTGGTCGCGGCGGTCGGACGCGGGGACGTCCCGTACGGGGCCGCCGTGGACGAGGACACGCTGCTCACCGTGGCGGACGGCGAGGCCCGGGTGGCGGGGGCCGGGCGGGTCCATGTCGTACGGCCCGGCGGGGACGGGGGCGTGGTCGTGCGGGCCTACGGCGCCGGGGAAGGATTCCGCGCGGAGTAGGCCACGGCCCGCGCCCACCACCGGCGGCTGTGAACGCTCCGGCCGCCCGCCCGCGCTCCGCCGGCGGTGCTCACACCCACCGTTGCCCGGAAGCACGGCCGACCCCCGTAGTCCGAGGCCCGGTCGTGCTCCCGTCGGCGGGGTCAGAGCGTGGCCGTGTCGATGACGAAGCGGTAGCGGACGTCGCTGGCCTGTACCCGCTCGTACGCCTCGTTGATCTGGTCGGCGCGGATCAGCTCGATCTCCGCGCCCAGGCCGTGCGCGGCGCAGAAGTCCAGCATCTCCTGGGTCTCGGCGATGCCGCCGATGCCGGAGCTGCTGACGCTGCGGCGGTTGCCGAACAGGGACTGCAGGACGATCTGGACCGGCTCCTCGGGGAGGCCTACGTTCACCAATGTGCCGTCCGTGCGCAGCAGGGACAGGAACGCGGAGAAGTCGAGCGGCGCCGAGACGGTGTTCAGGATGATGTCGAAGGTGCCGGCCAGTTCCTCGAAGGTGTCCGGGTCGCTGGTGGCGTGGTAGTGATCGGCACCCAGCCGCAGGCCGTCGTCCTTCTTGCGCAGGGACTGCGACAGCACGGTGACCTCGGCACCGAGCGCGTGCGCGATCTTGACGCCCATGTGGCCCAGACCGCCCAGGCCGACGACGGCGACCTTCTTGCCGGGGCCGGCGTTCCAGTGCTTCAGGGGCGAGTACGTGGTGATGCCCGCGCACAGCAGCGGCGCGGCCACGTCCAGTGACAGGCCCTCGGGGATCCGGACGACGTAGTTCTCGTCGACGACGACCTTCTCCGAGTAGCCGCCGTACGTGGGCTCGCCGTCCTTGCCGACGGCGTTGTACGTCCAGACGGGGCCGCCGCCGGTGCAGTACTGCTCCAGACCGGCCTTGCAGTCGTCGCACTCGCGGCAGGAGTCGACCATGCAGCCCACGCCCACCCGGTCACCGACGGCGAACCGGGTCACGCCGGAGCCGACCTCGGCGACGACGCCGGCGATCTCGTGGCCGGGGACCATCGGGAAGATGCCGGGGGCCCAGCCGTCCTGGGCCTGGTGGATGTCGGAGTGGCAGATACCGGCGAACTTGATGTCGATGAGGACGTCGAATTCACCGACCGCGCGCCGCTCGATGGTGGTCCGCTCCAGCGGGGCCTTCGGTGCGGGCGCGGCGTAAGCAGCAACAGTGGTCATGCCGGGGTTCTCCTCATGGGGTGACGCGTCCGGTTGCCTTCCGACCGGGCACATGTCCAGCCTGCATCCGGTCCGGGTGCACCACCCAGTCCACGGGTCTGCGTACGACCGCTGTGCCTACCACCGGCAAGGTCAGGCTCCCGTGCCTGCCACCGGGAATACTGGACGCATGGACAGCAGGGACGAGCAGCCGGACGCAGCAGCCGCCACCGGCCGGCCCCTGGACCGGCGGGCGGAGCTGAGTGAGTTCCTGCGCAGCCGGCGGGCCCGGCTGAAGCCGGAGGACGTGGGGCTGCCCGACTTCGGGCGGCACCGCAGGGTGCCGGGGCTGCGCCGCGAGGAGCTTGCGCAGCTGGCCGGGGTGTCGGTGGCGTACTACACCCGCCTCGAGCAGGGCAACGGACGGAACGTCTCGGCGGAGGTGCTGGACTCGATCGCGCGGGCGCTGCGGCTGACGGACGCCGAGCACGCCCACCTCACCCATCTGGCGAAGCCGAAGACGCACAAGAAGAAGCCGGCGGCACGGCAGCAGCAGGTGCGTGCGGTGCTGCGGCAGCTGCTGGACACGCTGGACGGCGTACCGGCGTACCTCGTGGGCCGGCGCTCGGAGATCCTCGCCTGGAACCGGATGGCGGCGGCTCTGTTCGGCGACTGGGGGCAGCTGCCGCCCGCCGAACGCAACTGGGCCCGGCTGGTGTTCCTGAAGCCCGAGTACCGGGAGCTGTTCGTCGACTGGGAGCAGAAGGCGATCGACATCGTGTGCGCGCTGCGCATGGATGCGGGCTGCTACCCGGACGACCCGCGGCTGTCGGCTCTGGTGGGTGAACTCTCCGTCAAGAGTGGGGAGTTCCGGCGGCTGTGGGCCACGCACGACGTCAAGGAGAAGAGCCACGGCCTCAAGCGGCTGCACCATCCCCTGGTCGGCGATCTCGCCCTCAACTTCGAGAGCTTCCGGCTGACCGACGGCACCGAGCAGTCCCTGATCACCTACCACGCCGAACCGGGCTCCCCGTCCGCGGACTCGCTGCGTCTGCTGGCCAGTTGGGGCACGGACGCGACCCGCGCCGTACCGTCGGTCTGAGCCGCCGGGCCCTCGTCACCCCTGGTAGGGCGGCATGGCTCCCCATGTCCACTTCGGTACCGGCTGCTCGGCGGGCGGCTGGGCGTCCGGGCCGGAGAAGTACACGGCCAGGCGCGTCCCCCACTCCACGTACGCCACGAAAGCCGAGCGGAACTCCGCGTCCGTCGGCAGGCCCGCCTCGTCGGCAGCGTCCTGGACGAGGTTCACCCAGCGGCGGCGCTGGGCCTCGGTGATGTTGCGGCCGAAGTGCTTGGCGACCATGTGGCCGTGGCCGCCCTGGGTCTCGGAGTAGCGTGCCGGTCCGCCGAAGACCTCGGCAAGCCACAGGGCCACGTGCTCCGCGTGCTCGGGGGCCAGGCCGGCGAAGAGGGGGGCCAGGAGGTCGTCCTTCAGTACCTTGGCGTAGAAGACCTCGGTCAGGCGGGAGAAGGCCTCGGCGCCACCGGCCCAGTCGTACAGGGTGGGGACGGCGGCCCCGCTGCCGTGCACGCCGGTCGGCCGGTAGTGGCGCATCTCCTCGATGTTCCCGACGTACGGGCGGATCTGTGCGAGGAACGGCGGGAACAGCTGCGACTTGCGAAAGCCCTCCAGATGCTGCTCCGTGGACGTCCAGGTGATCCGCAGGGTCCAGGACTCGGGCTCCTCCTCGCAGCGGGCCAGGTCGTAGTCGACGCACTGCGGTGCCGCGGTCAGCTGGGCCGCGGCGCGGGTGTAGGCGGCGAGGAACTCCGCCGACTGCTGCTCGGGGATGCGATACCGGATGTATTCGATCGTGTGAGCCGTCATATGTGTACCCAAGCACGAACGGCCCACCGGACGCTGCTGCTCCGGTGGGCCGTTCGTTTCTGGCTCAGCGCCTGCGGCTCACTTGCCGAAGTAGGCGTTGTAGATCGTGATCTCCGACGTGTTGCCCTTCTTGTCGGTGATCTTGGCGCGGAACGAGATGGCCTTGTCCTTCGCCGGGTTCTTCACGGTGATCTTGCCGCCCCGGACGTCGGCCTTCTTGAAGTTCTTGCCGTCGTAGGAGACGTAGACGGCGAGGGACTTCAGGTTGCCGCCCGCGGCCGAGCCCTCCACGGTGACCGGGAAGGTGACCTTCTTGCCGGCCTCGACCCGGCTGTCCAGGCCGGTCGTGGCGCCGAAGTCCAGGGTCGATGCGGGCAGCTGGGCGAAGTCGTCGGACGGCTTCTTGGAGCGGAAGGTCCAGGCCGCGTCGATCCGCGTCGAGGCCTCCGACACCTTCGCGGACCGCTTGACCGAGGTGGTCAGCTTGTACGCCGCGTCACCGGCCGGCACCTTGAAGGTCTTGTCACCGAACAGCGGGTCGTTGTTGGAACCGACCTTGGTGCCGTTGCGGTACAGGGTGGTGGTCACCGAGGTGTAGTCCGAGTACCCGGCGTGCCTGGCGGAGTCCGCGACCAGCGGCAGCACACCGAAGATCTCGTTGCCGTCGCGGAAGAGGCCGAGGTCCTTGCTGACGTGCGGGGCGAACACCGCGGTGTTGACCGTCTTGGTGTAGGTCCGGCCGGCCTTGAAGGTGAACTGGCCGAGGTTGTAGCCGGCGTCGGCGACCGGGAAGCCGTCCTGGTCGACCCCGGCGGTCTGCTCGAAGTCCAGCCCCCAGCTCACGCCGCCCTGGGCGGACAGGTGCAGGGTGCGGGTGCCGGGCAGGGTCTGCGGCACGCTGATGGAGGAGGCGCCGGAGCTGCCGGGCAGCCAGCCGATCGCCGAGACGGAGCCCTTCTTGCCGCTCGCGGCCGCACCCAGCCGGGCCTTCACCGTGGCGAGGTCGCCGGCCTTGTAGTGCTTGGTGTAGCCGGTGGCGAGCTGCTTGACCGCGCCGCCGGAAGTGACGGCGTACTCCTCGTTCGCCCCCTTGGTCCAGTGGCCGTCCCACTGCTGGCGCAGCGTTCCGGCGGGCAGCTGCGGGCCGAGGTGGGCGGTGCGGAAGTTCTGGTACGTGTCCAGGAACCAGCCGTAGCCGTACTGGCCGTTGCCGATCGTGACGTCGTACTCCGGCGAGGCGAACGCGGACTTCACGCCCGAGGCGGGGACGGTGATGTCGACCGGCTTGGCCTTGCGCGCGTCGATGGTGATCGTCTGCTTCTTGCCGACGGTCAGCTTCGGCTGCGCGATCCAGTCGATGCCCTTGGAGGCGTCCTGCGGGTCGCCGTAGATGGCGGTGTTGAGGATGTACGTGCCCTTGGGCGCGCGCACCTTCACCGTGCCGGACTTGTCGTACGGGGTCAGCCAGACGCCGTTGGCCAGGCCCGCCACGCCGCTGAGGTCGGCGCCGTAGTAGGGGGCCGGCTTGCCGTCACGGCCGATGAACTTCAGGGTGACGTCGTACGACTCCACCTCGCGCTGCACCGCTGCGGCCGTGCGGACCGTCTGGCCGCCGCCCGTCGCGGTCACGTACGCGGAATAGGCGCCGTCGAGGGTGCCGCCCAGCTTGGTGTTGACGGTGAAGCCGACCGAGGCCTTGCCGTGCGCCGGGACGGTCACGGTCGTCCTGGCCAGCTTGAAGAAGCCGGACGGGGCCGCCGCGCCCTTGGGGTTGGTGGCGGTGGAGGCCAGCTTGAGCGTGACGTCCTTGGCACCGAGGTTGCGGTAGGTCAGTTTCTCGGTGGCCGGCTTGTCGTCGGTGTGCGGCCACTGCTGCACACCGAAGCTCACCGAGACCGGGTCGGCGACGATCGACTGCTTGATGGCCTTGTCGACCTGGATGCGGCCCGAACCCTGCTGGAAGGGCGTGTACTTGCCGCCCTTGGTGGAGCCGGTCAGCGCCCCCTTCAGCTCGGAGGAGCCCCAGCCGGGGTGCTCCTGCTTCAGGATGGCGGCGGCGCCCGCGACGTGCGGGGTGGCCATGGACGTGCCGGAGATGGTCAGGTAGCCCTCGGGCTTCTCACCGACCTCCTGGTCGAGGACGCTGCCCTTGGCCGCGGCCGCGGTGATGTCCACGCCGGGCGCGGTGACGTCCGGCTTGATGGCGCCGTCGCCGGCGCGCGGGCCGGTGGAGGAGAAGTCCGCCAGGACGTCCTTCTTGTCGACGGCGCCGACGGTGAGCGCGGCGTCCGCGCTGCCCGGCGAACCGATCGACTGCGGTCCTTCGTTGCCCGCGGCGATCGCGAACAGGATGCCCTTCTCGGCGGAGAGCTTGTTGACCTCGGCCTCGAGCGGGTCGATCTCGGGCGTGTCGTAGCCGCCGAGGCTCAGGTTGATGACGGAGGCGCCCTGGGAGGCCGCCCACTCCATGCCGGCGAGGATGCCGGAGTCGTCACCGGATCCGGTGTCGTCCAGGACCTTGCCGTTGAGGATCTTGGCGTCCGGGGCCACGCCCTTGTATTTGCCGCCCGACTTGGCGCCGGTGCCCGCCACGATGGAGGCGACGTGTGTGCCGTGGCCGAAGTGGTCCTTGGCGTCGGTGGCGGCGGTGAAGTTCTTGGACTCGGTCACCTGGTCCTTGAGGTCCGGGTGCGAGGCGTCCACGCCGGTGTCGAGGACGGCGACCTTGACGCCCTTGCCGGTGTAGCCGGCCTTCCAGGCGGTGGGGGCGCCGATCTGCGGCACGGACTTGTCGAGCGAGGCCTTGCGGACGCCGTCGAGCCAGACGTGCGCGATGCCGGAGGCGGTCCCGTCTCCGTCGGTGACCGCGTCCCAGAGATCGGCGGTGTCCTTGACGGGGGTCTGCACGGCGTCCGCGTTGAGCGCCTTCAGGCTGCGGCGCAGGGTGCCGGCGTCGCGGACGTCGGCCTTGGTGGCCGTGGCGGCACCGCGGTAGCCGACGATGACCTTGAGGCCGTTCTTCTGGGCCTTGCGGGTGGCGGCCTTGTTCAGCTCGGTGATGTCGAACAGGCGCTGGTCCAGCGTGCCGGAGGCGACCAGGTGGGCCGCGTCGGCGGGGATGACCAGCATGTGTCCGGCGGCCTTGCGGACCTGGAAGGGTATGTGCTCGCGTCCTTCGGCCCGCTGCAGACCGACGATCCGGCCCTTGGCGTCGAGGGCGACACGGTCGCCGGTGATCAGGGTGACGTGGTGCTTGGCAGTGACCTTCGAGGCGGCCGCGGCAGCCGCCGAGGCGCGTGCGGGCTTCGCCGACGCGGGGCTGGTCATACCCACTGCGAGGGCGACGGCTGCGGCCGATGCCACGGTGGCCGCAGCTGCACTTTTCACTTGTCTGCGCAAGTTCTCCCCCTGGAGATGGAGTACCGGGCGAATTCCCCGTTCACCCGGCCGAGGGGAGTTTCGTACGTATGCACGTCAACCCCCCGGGTGACGAAGTATGCCGGGGGGTGATCAGACGGCTCAATAGATGAGAGGACGGTGTGAAAGCGCGTCCTGAAACTGTTACGGGGTGGCCGAGACACCGTTACACAACCGGGAAGTGCCGTGTGTTTCGGCGGTGTTGTACGCCGTCAGGCGCCGGCGTTCTCCTTCACCGCGATCCTGCCCTTGCGCAGCGTGGCCAGGCGTGGGGCCTTCTTCGCGAGCGTGGAGTCGTGGGTGACCATGATGAAGGTCAGCCCGTGTTCCTTCCACAGGCGTTCGAGTACGTCCATGATCTCGTCCCGCATGCCCTCGTCCAGGTTGCCGGTCGGTTCGTCGGCCAGCAGCACCTTCGGCTTCTTCACCAGGGCCCGGGCGATGGCGACGCGCTGCTGCTGGCCTCCGGACATCTTGGAGGGAAGGTGGACGAGGCGTTCTCCGAGGCCGACGGATTCCAGTGCCGCGACGGCCAGTTCACGGCGTTCCCTGACCTTGATACCCAGAGGGACGAGGGCGGTTTCCACGTTCTCCTGCGCGGTGAGGGTGGGGATCAGGTTGAAGGACTGGAAGACGAAGCCGATGTTCTCGCTGCGGACCCTGGTCAGCCGTGCCTCGGTCAGCGTGGCCAGGTCCGTGCCGTCCAGGAGCACTTCGCCGGAGGTGGGGCGGTCGAGACCGCCGAGCATCTGGAGGAGGGTGGATTTCCCGCCGCCGGTGGGGCCTTGGACGACCAGGCGGTCGCCGTCGCCGATGGTCAGGTCTATGCCGTCGAGGGCGTGAACGGTGTCCTTGCCTCGCGTGTAGCGCTTGGTGACGTTTCTCAATTCGTACATGTTGGCTCCTGGGAGGGGTTCGGGGTGGTGCGCATCGTCGTTCGGCTGCGGGTGGGTGGGGGCCGGCCGCGCCCGCGCGGCGGAGCCGCCTGCCGATGCGGCCCCGGCCCCTTCGGCCGGTCCCGTCGCCCTCTTCGTCCGCTGACCGCTACTCCACCCGTCGCAGCGCGTCCGCCGGACGGAGCCTCGACGCCCGCCAGGGGAGGTGGTGACCGTCGTGCCGGAGACGTTCTTCCGGATGGCGCTCTTGACGGTGCCGATCTGCTGGGAGTCGGTCGCCTTGACGTAGATCGTGGTGACCTTGTTCTTCCGGCCCGCGAGGGTCTGCGCCTGCTTCAGCGGGATGTACAGGTCGGCCGCCGAGTCACCGCTGGTCGCGGTGGCGATGCCGATCACTATGAACTTGCTGCCCTTGACCGTGACGGTGGAACCGACCTTGTACTTCTTCTCCTTGGCGTACGAGGAGTCGGCCACGGCCACCTCGGCGTCGGTCTCGGTGGTCGTGAAGCCGCGACCGCTGGTGATCTCCGAGGAGGTCAGCGGGCCGAGGCCGGTCCGGGTGATGTCGGTGCCGTAGACCGAGTACTGGTCGATGCCGAAGTCGGCAGCGCCGCCTTGGACCTCGCCCTGCGGCCGGCCGGTGCCGCCGCCCCGCTGGGATCCGCCGGCCCCTCCGTCGCCGTTGTCCTGCAACCGGCCCCGGGTGGACTGCCCGCTGACCTTGACCACATCGAGGCTCAGGCCGCCGACGGCCTGCGCAACGCCGGCCGCTGGGAGTTGCTCGCGGCCGGCGTGGCCGCCTTGGTGACCGTCATGTCCGTACCGAGCCCGTACAGCGACTGGAGGACCTCGTCCTGGGCCTTGCCCATGCCGTTGGACACGGAGTTGACCACGATGACCAGCGCGATGCCCAGCGCGAGTCCGGAGGCGACGACGAGGGCCGCCTTTCTGCGGCGGTGCAGTTCGCGCCTCAGGTAGGTGAAGAACATGGCCCGCAAGCCAGGGACGGACCGTGATGACACCATAAGGCCGTCATAAGAGAAGCATGAGAAGGCCGTGGCCGGGCCCGGAAACACCGATGCCGCCCCTGGGGGCGGCATCGGCGAGGAGATACAAGGGGCGTCAGACGGCCGAACCGGCCTTCCACTGCGCCCAGTCGATGTTCCAGCCGTTGAGGCCGTTGTCCGGCGAGACCGTCTTGTCGCCGGTGTGCTGGACGACCACGACGTCACCGATCAGCGTGTGGTCGTAGAACCAGGCCGCCGGCGTCCCCGAGTCGTTCGCGCCCTTCTTGTCCTGCAGGCCGACACAGCCGTGGCTGGTGTTGACGTTGCCGAACACCGAGGGGGCGCCCCAGTAGTTGCCGTGGATGAAGGTGCCGGAGGTGGTCAGACGCATGGCGTGCGGCACGTCCTTGATGTCGTACTCGCCCTTGCCGTCGTCGTCGGTGAAGCCGACCGTCGCACCGTTCATGCGGGTCTGCTTGAACTTCTCGGAGATCACCATCTGGCCCTCGTACGTCTTGTTGTCGGGAGAGCCGGCGGAGATCGGGATGGTCTTGACGACCTTGCCGTCCTGCGTGATCTTCATCTGCTTGGTCTGCGCGTCGACGTAGGTGACCTGGTTGCGGCCGATGTGGAAGGTGACCGTCTTCTGCTGGACGCCGTAGACGCCGCTCGCGCCCTCGACGCCGTCGAGCGCCAGCTTCAGGGTGACGGTGGAGCCTTCCTTCCAGTACTCCTCCGGGCGGCAGTCCATGCGGTTGGCGTTGAACCAGTGGCAGGCGACCTCCTGGCCGCCGCTGGAGGTGACCGTGATGCCCTTCTGCACGGCCGCCTTGTTGCTGATCGCCTTGTCGAAGTTGATCGACACCGGCATGCCGACGCCGACCGTGGCGCCGTCGTCGGGCGTGAAGGTGCCGATGAAGCTGTTGGCCGGGGAGACCGTGGTGAAGGAGGCGTTCTCGTGGGCTATGCGGCCCTCGGAGTCCTTGGCCTCGGCGGCGAGCTTGTAGGTGGTGGAGCGCTCCAGCTGGGTGCTGGGCTTCCAGCTCTTCTTGTCGGCGGACAGCTGGCCGGCGACGGACTTGCCGTCCTGGGCGGTCATGGTGACGGCGGTGAGTGTGCCCTTGCTCACGGTGACACCGGCGGAGTTGTTGATGGAGGCGTTGTTGGAGCCGTCCTTGGGCGTGATCTTGATCTGCGCCTCGGACGACTTCTTGGCCGCCGCCGCGTCGGCCTGTGCCTGCGAGGAGTCGCCGCTGCCACTTCCGGAGGCGTTGTCGTCGCCGCCCGAACACGCCGTGAGCACCAGCACACCGCCGAGCAGAGCGGACGCGGCCATCAGGCCCTTGCGCCGCTTACTGTCCGTCATCACAAGCTTCTCCATCGTTGCCGAGTAGCGAAAACCCCGAGTGTCCCCGTAAGAACCTTCAACGCTACGGCCGCTCCGTGCCGTTCCACATCCGTTGGATCTGTGGGGCACACCACGTCCGCGGGGCGCGGGTGGCGCGTGAGCGGTCCGTGCGCCCCCTGGGACGACAAAACCCCGGACGGCGGTTGCCGTCCGGGGTCAGGGGTTCCCCCGTCGGCTCAGCCGATGCCGTCCTCTTCGTCCTCGTCCCGCCCATCATCCTCGTCCAGGTCCCAGTCGGGCGAATCGGGGTCGTAGTCGACCCGCTCGCTGGACCAGGAGGCCTGCTGCAGCTCCACCCCGGGCACCTCACTGACCAGGTCGAACGGGTCCACGAGGTAGGCCAGGGCCTCCGCGGTGTCTTCCGTCACAGTGCTTTCGGCCTGGGCCCGCTCCTCCTCGGGCAGTTCATGGTCCGCGGCGAGCCTGCGGACGGCGGCCTTGGTCAGCTCGTCGTCGTCCTGCACTTCCAGCACCAGCTCCAGGCGAAGCCGTACAAAACGTGATGTCTCTTCAGTGGTCATGGCGGGAGCGTACGACCGAAACCTCCCGTGACTTTCCTGTGACCCGCGACTTTCACTAACATCGCCCCACACGGCCAATTCGCCAGCGTCACAAGGGGATCGATATTCCGTGTCATCCGCTCGCCGTCCGCTGCTGACCGCCACCGCCGCGGGCACCCTGCTCTGCGCGCTGTGGTTCGTCCCGTCCGCGAACGCCTCGCAGGAAGCCCCGGCGAGAGAGACGGCGGTCAAGTCCGCCCCGATGCAGGTGACACAGGCCAGAGCGGTGACGGCGGTGACCACCGAGTCCGGGGAGCAGCCGGCGCAGGAGACCGAACTGGCCGACACGGGGAGCCCCGACACCACCCCGTACGTCGTCGGGGGCAGCCTTTTCCTCGCCGTGGGCGCCGGTTTCGTCATGTATTCGGTGCGACGGGAACGTCTGGGCTTTTAATTCTTCTTGACGAATGTTTGACAGTCCACACATAGTTCGCTCATGAAGAGATCATCGGGCGTGCGGCTGTGCGCCACTGCAGCTGTGGGCGCTCTGTCGCTCGCCCTCGTCACGGGCTGTGGCGACAAGGGCTCGGACGGCTCCGGGTCCACGTCGGACAAGCCCGCCGCAAAGGCGCTGAGCGCCGCGGAGTTGGCAAAGCGGATCATCGGCAAGAACGACGTGCCGGGCTACAAGGTGGGACCCGTCGAGGGCGGCATCCCGGCCGAGAGCAAGGTCAAGTCGGACAACGCCACGTGCGACCCGATCGTCAAGGCGCTGACGGGCATCGCGCCCGGTGACCCGGCTGCGAACACCAGCCGCATGGCGACGCAGGACAAGAAGGCCCCCACGGACGACGCCACGTCCCTGGACGACCTGGCCGACGGCAAGTTCGAGGACGCCCTCAACGATTCCATGGACCTGGACGTCACCGTGGTCACCCTGGCCTCGTACGACGGCGACGGCGCCGAGCAGGCCCTGAAGTCGGTCTCCGACGCGGTCAAGTCCTGCTCGGGCGGCTTCTCCGGCGAGCAGGACGGTGAGAAGGGCAAGTTCACCAAGGTCGGCGAGGAGAAGTCCTCGGGGACCGGTGACGAGTCGGTGGCGTTCACCGCGACCAACGACGCGGGCAAGGACGGCGCCCTGCCGCTGCACGCCGAGGTGGTGCGGCACGGGAACACCCTCGCCACCTACACCACCATCAACATCGGCGCGATGATGACCAAGAAGGCCTACACGGTCTCCGCCCCGGTCGTGAAGGCCCAGGCGGCGAAGCTGAAGTGACGCGCTGAAGCAACGTTTCGGGGCCCCGGCTGCTGCCGGGGCCCCTTCGCGTTCACAGGAGCGGGCCGGTGACCTTCTCCACGGCCGCGACCAGCTCTCCGCGGCGCACGAAGGCGTCGGCGGCGGCCAGGTCGGGCGCCAGGAACCGGTCCGGGCCCGGGCCCTGCACGCCGGCGGCCCGTACGGCCTCGATGACGGCCTGCGAGGCGGGTGCCGGGGTGAGGCCCTCGCGCAGCTCGATGGCGCGGGTGGCCGCGTACAGCTCGATGGCGACGATCCGGGTGAGGTTGTCGACGGCGGTGCGCAGCTTGCGCGCGGCCGACCAGCCCATGGACACGTGGTCCTCCTGCATGGCGGAGGACGGGATGGAGTCGGCCGAGGCCGGTACGGCCAGCCGCTTCATCTCGCTGACCAGGGCGGCCTGCGTGTACTGGGCGATCATGAGCCCGGAGTCGACACCGGCGTCGTCGGCGAGGAACGGCGGCAGCCCGTGGCTGCGGTTCTTGTCCAGCAGCCGGTCGGTGCGCCGCTCGGCGATGGAGCCGAGGTCGGCGGCGGCGACGGCGAGGAAGTCCAGGACGTAGGCCACGGGAGCGCCGTGGAAGTTGCCGTTGGACTCCACGCGGCCGTCGGGCAGCACGACGGGGTTGTCCACGGCGGAGGCGAGTTCCCGCTCGGCGACCAGGCGGGCGTGCGCGATCGTGTCGCGTCCGGCACCGGCGACCTGCGGGGCGCAGCGTACGGAGTAGGCGTCCTGGACGCGGGGCGCGTCGTCCTGGTGGTGCCCGGTGAGTTCCGAACCCTGGAGGACCGCCAGCATGTTGGCGGCCGAGGCGCCCTGTCCCGGGTGCGGCCGGATGGCGTGCAGCTCGGGCGCGAGGACCTTGTCGGTGCCGAGCAGCGCCTCCAGGCTGAGGGCGGCAGTGACGTCGGCGGACTTGTAGAGGGTGTCGAGGTCGGCGAGGGCCATCACCAGCATGCCGAGCATGCCGTCGGTGCCGTTGAGAAGGGCGAGGCCCTCCTTCTCGCGCAGCTCGACGGGCTGGATGCCGTGCTCGGCGAGCAGCTCGCCGGCGGGCCGGACGCGCCCGTCGGGGCCCTCCGCGTCCCCTTCTCCCATCAGGGCGAGGGCGCAGTGGGAGAGCGGGGCCAGGTCGCCGGAGCAGCCGAGGGAGCCGTACTCGTGCACGACCGGGGTGATTCCGGCGTTGAGCACGTCGGCCATGGTCTGCGCGACCTCGGGCCGCACGCCGGTGTGACCCGAGCAGACGGTCTTGAGCCGCAGGAACATCAGGGCCCGTACGACCTCACGCTCCACCCGCGGGCCCATGCCGGCGGCGTGCGAGCGGACGATGTTGCGCTGCAGCTGGGCGCGCAGTTCCTGGCTGATGTGCCGGGTCGCCAGGGCGCCGAAGCCGGTGGAGACGCCGTAGACGGGCTCCGGCTTGGCCGCCAGCGCGTCCACGATCTCCCGGGCAGCCGCGAGGGCCGCCACCGCCTCCGCCGACAGCTCGATGCGGGCACCGCCGCGCGCCACGGCGAGAACGTCGGACGCCGTGACACCGGACGTCCCCACCACCACAGTGTGCATATCCATATTCAGGAGCGTACGCATTGAATGCGGTGATGTCACTAGTGGGGAGCGGGGGTGACCCTTACCGCGGGATGTGGGCTTCGCCTCATGGCCGGCGCCCGCGGAACCGGCGCCGTTCGGCACGCGCGGGCGGCGGCTCGTCGGCCAGCCGCACCACCGGATCGTTCGGCCCCTCCCGGCCCGCCACCACCGGTCGGTCCGCGCGCAGCGCCTTGGCCCGGTACTGGGCCGCGTCCGCGAGCCGGAACAGCCGCCGGGCGTCCCGCACCTCGCCGATGGGATCCTCGGTCGAGGCGACTCCGCACGCCACCCCCTCCCCAGGCTCCAACTCGGCTGCCCTGCGGCACAGTTCGTCCGCCGCCTTCACCACGTCATCGGCCGGCGGCCCGACCGCGACCAGGCAGAACTCGTCCCCGCCGAGCCGCGCGGCCAGCGCGCCGGGCACCATCGCACCGCACAGCGACAGCACCGAGCCGAAGCGCTCGAGGAGCCGGTCGCCGACGGCGTGCCCCAGGGTGTCGTTGACCCGCTTGAGCCCGTTGAGGTCGCAGACGACGAGGGTGACGGCGGCGCCCTCCGCGCGGTGCCGCTCGACGGCCTCCTCCAGATGCACGTCCACGGCACGGCGGTTGGCGAGACCGGTCAGGGCGTCGGTGAACGCGAGCCGGCGGGCCTCCTCCAGCCGCTCGGTCTGGGCGAGGCCCGCGGCGACGACGGCCGCGAGTACGGTGGCGAAGTCGGCGTCCGCCCGCCCGAACAGGGGCTCGCCGGCCGCGCGGGCCACGTACAGCTCGCCCCAGGCCCTGCCGTGCAGCACGACGGGGGCGACGACACAGCAGCCGCGGCCCCGGCGGCGCAGGGCGGCGACCCGCTGGTGGAAGTAGCCGGGGGTGCCCGCGGCCTCCCCCTCGGCGGTCTCCACCCAGGCGTTGGGGCCACCGCCGCCGGCCCACCGCTCGTGCAGGAACTCGGTGATCTCCGGGAACTGGTGCACCGGGTAGGTCTCGGCCTCCGGGAACTCCTCCTCGTCCGAAGCGCGCTCCCCCACGTTCGCGAGGACGCGCAGCCGGCCCAGCTGCCGCTCCCACACCGACAGTGCGGCGAAGCTGCCGTCCAGCGCGTGGCAGGCGCCGAGGGCGGCGGCCTGCCAGCACTCCCGCGGGGTGTGAGCCGCCGCCATTCCCTGCGCCAGCGCCACGACGGCGGCCAGCCGCTTGTCCTGACCCATTACTCCAGGCTAGGGAGGAATGGGGCATTGCGGGACATCGGTGCGGCGATCAGGTGGACCGCGCGGGTGCGGGGGCGAACCGTGCGGCTACGAGCACGGGGATGCGGACCGGCGCCGGGTGCGGGTCCGCCACGACTGATCGCGCAGTTCTGGTCGCGCAGTTCCCCGCGCCCCTGGGGAACTGCAGCCCCCTCGGCCGCATGGTGGCGCCCCGCCGGCGCGGGCAAGTGGACCCGTGCCCGCCCCGCCCAGGACGCCTCGCTCGGCCGCATGATGGCGCCCCGCCGGCGCGGGCAAGCGGACCCGTGCCCGCCCCGCCCAGGACGCCTCACTCCCCCGGCCACTGCGGCCGGCGCTTCTCGTTGAAGGCGGCCACGCCCTCCGCACGGTCCCCCGAGAACGCCACCGAGCGCCACGCCGCGTCCTCCACGTCCAGCCCGGCCCGCAGATCCAGCCCGTGCCCCAGACGCAGCGCCCGCTTCGCGGCACGCAGGCCGACGGGCGAGTTCGCGGCGATCCGCGCACCCAGGGCCAGCGCCTCCTCCCGGTCCCGCCCGTCCTCGACCAACTGGTCCACCAGCCCCAGCCCGGCCGCCTCGGCCGCCTCCACCCGCCGCGCCGAGAAGATCAGCTCGGCCGCACGCGCCGCACCGACCCGCCGCGGCAACAGCTGCGTGCCGCCACCGCCCGGGATCACCCCCACGGACACCTCGGGCAGCCCCACGACGGCCGTACGGTCGGCCACGATCAGGTCGCAGGAGAGCGCCAGCTCGAAACCGCCGCCCAGCGCGAACCCGTGCACCGCGGCGATCGTCGGCATCGGCAGCTCCAGCACCCCGGTGTAGGCCGCCCGCGCCACCGGCCGCTGCCGTACGAGATCGGCGTCGGTGAAGGAGTTCCGCTCCTTCAGGTCGGCACCCACGCAGAACGCCCGTTCGTGCGAGGAGGTCAGGACGACCACGCGGGCGTCCCGGTCGGCGGCGAGCGCGGCGCACGCACCCGCGAGGGAGCGGGCCATCTCCGTCGAGACGGCGTTCATGGCCTTGGGCCGGTCCAGCACCAGCTCGACGACGTGCCCGTGCCGCCGCACCAGCACGAACTCCCCGAACCGCTCCTCGCTCATGACACCCTCCGGTTAACGCGGGTTAACTGACTGTCGCCCGATCATCGCAGCCGGGCCCGATCTCGTGAAGCCCGGGGGGCTACACCCGTTCGAGTGACATCCCGGCCGTCTCCACCCACACCGCCCACGGCAGCGCATAGCGTGCGCTCCGCCACGGCGCGCCCGGGGCGCACGGCGGGGAGGGAACCATGACACCGATACCTGCACAGTCCGGAGCGGAGCAGGAACGCGAGCCGGGCGGCACGCCCGGCGTACGCCGCGGGCGCCATCGCAAGCCCCGTCCCCGCAAGGCCCTGCTCGCCGCAGGCGGACTCGCACTCGCCGCAGGGGTGCTCAGCCTGGTCCGGGTCGCCCCGGAGTCGGGGGTCGGCGCGCCGGGCACCGCGGAGGCCGAGGCCCGGCTCGATCCGGGCGGCGGCAGCGTCACGGACCGCTCCGCCAACACCGCGGCCACCATCGCCGCCGCCCCCACCGCGCTGCCCTCGGCGACCTCCGTCATGGGCGGCAGAAGCCCCGCCCCCACACCCACCGGCTCCCCTGCTCCCACGGCCCCGGGCACGGTCACGGCACCGGCCGACGACACCGCCGTACCCACCCCCGTCCCGACCGGCGCCCCGGACACACCCGGCGGCACATCCCGGCCCGCACCCACGGCATCCGCCCCGCGCCCGGTCCCGGCGACGCCGGCCCCCACTCCGACACCGAAACCGACCCAAGGTCACGGCCCGAAGGATCCCGACCCGGGCGGAGTGTGCCTGCCGGTGATCGGCCTGTGCGTGGACCTGTCCGGCGGCTCGGACGAGTAGCGGTTACGGCCGGCCGTCGCGGCGCGCGAGCAGCCAGGGCTCGACGACACCGAGCCCACGCACCGGGCGCTGCCACATCGGCTGGAGCGCGAAGCGGTACGCCGGCGGCTCCTCGCCCTCCTTCTCGGCGGCCGCCGCGGCCTCCGCCGCCTCCGCCTCCGAGGCGGGCGCCTCACCGGAGCGGATCAGTTCCTCGGCGAAGGCGCTGTCCACCAGCACCGCGTCCCGGGGCGCTATCGAGGTCAGCCGGGAGGCCAGGTTCACCGTCGTACCGAACACATCGCCCATTCGGGTGGTCACCGTGCCGAACGCCATGCCGACGCGCAGCTCGGGCATCGTCTCGTCGTTCGCCAGCGTCTCCACCAGCCGCAGTGCGATGTCCGCGGCGACACCCGCGTCGTCCGCCGCGTACAGCACCTCGTCACCGAGGGTCTTGATGAGGCGGCCGCCGCGCGCGGCCACCAGGTCGGCGGCGGTCGTCTCGAAGGCCTCGACCAGCTCGCCCAGCTCCTCCTCCTCCATCCGGCGGGTCAGCCGCGTGAACCCCACGAGGTCGGCGAAGCCGACGGCCAGCCGCCGGTCGACCATCTCCTCGTCGTCACCCGTCTGCACCACCCGCCCGGCCGAGGCGGCGAGCTGGCGGCGCCACACATAGACCAGGAACTCCTCCAGCTCGGGCAGGAGCAGTTCGACGATCGGGTACGTCACCTCGGTCCGGGTCATCCCCGGCTCCGGCGGCTCGGTCAGCCCCTCCAGGAAGGAATCGATCTGCCACTCGGCCAGACGGGCGGTGGTCTGCCCGGTCGACCGGGCCACCTGCACGGCCATGGCCTCGCTCAGCAGCCCCGCCTCCACCAGACCGGCGAGCCGCCGCAGCGCCAGCACGTCGGCCTCGGTGAGCGCCTTGGCCTGCCCGATGTCGGCGAAGCCCATGGCCCGCCAGAACCGGGACGCCAGCTCCATGGAGACGCCGGCGCTGCGGGCGGCCTGGAACGGCGTGTAGCGGCGCTCGGCGCCCAGGATGAGCTGTTCGAGCCGCAGGGCCAGCGGGTCCTCGCCGTTCTCGGGGGCGTGGGGATCCACCCGGCCGTCCCCGCCGCCGGAGCCCGTGTCGTCGACGGTCACGCCTGCTGCCCTTCCGATCTGCCGCGGTCATGTATCGACCGGCCTCAACTCTACGGCAGGTGTGCGCCAGCTCACTCCGTCGGGTTCGGCCGGCGGCACGGGTGTGTTACACCGACAAGCACATTCGAAACCGCGAGGACCGCACCGGGGCCTGCAGCCCCCGCAACGACCGGTCGAGGCCCACCCACGGACCCGCAGCAGCAATCACCACCCGCACCCCCCGCACCCCCTCACGCCGGCCGCAGATGCACGATGTCCCCCGCCCCCACCGGCTCCTGCACCCCGCTGTCCGTGGCGATGACCAGCCGCCCGTCCCCGTCCACGGCCACGGCCTCCCCCACCAGCGCCCGGCCCCCCGGCAGCTCCGCCCGCACCACCCGCCCGAGCGTTGCGCACCCCGCTGTGTACGTCTCGTGCAGCCCGCTCACCGCGGCGTCCCCACCCGCGGCCCGCCACCGCCCGTACCAGTCCTCCAGCGCCCGCAGCACCGCCCGCAACAGCGGATCCCGGTCCGTCCCCACCGCCCCGGCCAGCGCCAGCGACCCCGCCTGCGGAACCGGAAGCTCGTCCGCCCGAAGGGTGACGTTGATGCCGACGCCGATGACGACACCGTCGTCGCCGGCCCGCTCCGCGAGGATGCCTCCGGCCTTCCGCTCCTCGCCCCTCACGGAAACCAGCAGGTCGTTCGGCCACTTGAGTGCCGTGTCCACGCCCGCCGCCCGGGACAGCCCGGTCGCCACCGCCACACCCGTCAGCAGCGGCAGCCACCCCCAGCGCTCCACCGGCACCTCGACGGGTTTCAGCAGCACGGAGAAGAACAGCCCGGACCGCGGCGGTGCCGTCCACTGCCGGTCCAGCCGGCCCCGGCCGGCCGTCTGCTCCTCCGCCACCAGCACCGCCCCTTCGTCGGCGTTCCCGGCGGCAGCCAGCCCGGCGAGGTCGGAATTGGTGGATCCGGTCCGCTGCACCACCTCGATGTCGCAGTACAGGCTGTCCTCCTGGACCAGCCCTCGCCGCAGCGCCGCGGCGTTCAGGGGCGGACGGTCCAGGTCGGACCAGCGGCTGTCGTCTGATGCATTGTGCGGCGTCATGCAAGCCACCCTAGGTGTGGTAAACGACGCACTGCTGATCGGTAGGCGCGCCACTACCCTACGAATGAGTAACCGTCCCCCCTTTTGAGCAGGCAGGGAGCCGCATCCCGATGTCCGAGCCGGAAGAGCGTCAAGAGATCCAAGCGATCGACATCCACACGACCGCGGGGAAGCTCGCGGATCTCCAGCGCCGCATCCACGAAGCGACGCACGCCGGCTCGGAACGTGCCGTCGAGAAGCAGCACGCGAAGGGCAAGCTGACGGCCCGTGAGCGGATCGAACTCCTCCTGGACGAGGACTCCTTCGTCGAACTCGACGAGTTCGCCCGCCACCGCTCCACCAACTTCGGCCTGGACAAGAACCGCCCGTACGGCGACGGCGTCGTCACCGGCTACGGCACGGTCGACGGCCGCCCGGTCGCGGTCTTCTCGCAGGACTTCACGGTCTTCGGCGGAGCCCTCGGCGAGGTCTACGGCCAGAAGATCGTCAAGGTCATGGACTTCGCGCTGAAGACCGGCTGCCCGGTGATCGGTATCAACGACTCCGGCGGCGCCCGCATCCAGGAAGGCGTGGCCTCCCTGGGCGCCTACGGCGAGATCTTCCGCCGCAACACCCACGCCTCCGGCGTCATCCCGCAGATCAGCCTGGTCGTCGGCCCCTGCGCGGGCGGCGCGGTCTACTCCCCGGCGATCACCGACTTCACGGTGATGGTCGACCAGACCTCGCACATGTTCATCACCGGCCCGGACGTCATCAAGACCGTCACCGGTGAGGACGTCGGCTTCGAGGAGCTGGGCGGCGCCCGGACCCACAACGCCGCCTCCGGCGTGGCGCACCACATGGCGGGCGACGAGAAGGACGCCATCGAGTACGTCAAGCAGCTGCTGTCGTACCTGCCGTCCAACAACCTCTCGGAGGCCCCGGTCTTCCCGGAGGAGGCGGACCTCGCCGTCAGTGCCGAGGACCTGGAGCTGGACACCCTGGTCCCGGACAGCGCGAACCAGCCGTACGACATCCGCACGGTGATCGAGCACGTCCTGGACGACGCCGAGTTCTTCGAGACGCAGGCGCTGTTCGCGCCGAACATCGTGACCGGCTTCGGCCGGGTCGAGGGCCACCCCGTCGGCATCGTCGCCAACCAGCCGATGCAGTTCGCCGGCTGCCTGGACATCGACGCGTCCGAGAAGGCCGCCCGCTTCGTCCGCACCTGCGATGCGTTCAACGTCCCGGTGCTGACCTTCGTGGACGTGCCCGGCTTCCTGCCGGGTGTCGACCAGGAGCACACCGGCATCATCCGCCGCGGCGCCAAGCTGATCTACGCCTACGCGGAAGCCACCGTCCCGCTCATCACGGTCATCACCCGCAAGGCCTTCGGCGGCGCCTACGACGTCATGGGCTCCAAGCACCTGGGCGCCGACCTCAACCTGGCCTGGCCGACCGCCCAGATCGCCGTCATGGGCGCCCAGGGTGCGGTCAACATCCTGCACCGCCGCACGATCGCGGAGGCGGAGGCCGCCGGAGAAGGCGAGGCGACCCGCGCCCGGCTGATCCAGGAGTACGAGGACACCCTCCTCAACCCCTACGTCGCGGCCGAGCGCGGCTACATCGACGCGGTGATCATGCCGTCCGACACCCGCGCCCACATCGTCCGGGGCCTGCGTCAGCTGCGCACGAAGCGGGAATCCCTGCCTCCGAAGAAGCACGGCAACATCCCCCTCTAGGCCCCGCGGACCCTGGGAGCGGTCATGAACATCAAGGTCGTACGAGGCAACCCGACCCCGGAGGAGCTGGCCGCCGCTCTGGCGGTGGTCCGTGTCCGCGCCGCGGCGGCTGCTACGGCACCGCCCGGCGCGGAGGGCCCGAAGGACGCGTGGGCGGACCCGTCCCGCATCGCGGCGGCCCGCGTCCCCCAGCCCGGGCCGGCGTCGTGGACGCGCACCTTCTGGCCGAGCTGAGGGAAGCCGGCCTCGAGGCACACGAGGCCGTACCGGTGTGTGACCCCGTGGCGGGGCCGCACACCGGTGCGGCCCCGCCACGGGGTCGCACACAAGCACGGAAGAGGGCGCCGACTTGAGTACCTCTACTCAGGCGCCCTCCCCGGCCCAAGCCGCACGCTGGGGGCATGCTGTGGTCAGACCCGGAGAACGAGCCGCCCCAAGAACTGCGCGACATGCAGAACATGCTGCGGCGGCTCGGCGTCTTCATGGCTCTGGCCATGGTCCTGATCATGATCGTGATCGGTACGAGGTGAGCCGGACGGCACCGCCTGACTAACCTGACCGCATGACTGCTACGCGCCGCAGGCGACTCGTGCTCGCTTCCCAGTCCCCCGCCCGGCTGGGTCTGCTCCGGCAGGCCGGCCTCGCCCCCGAGGTGATCGTGAGCGGCGTCGACGAGGACGCCGTCACCGCACCCACCCCCGCCGAGCTGGCGCTCGCCCTGGCCGAGGCGAAGGCGTCGGTCGTCGCGGCGAAGCCGGAGGTGCAGGGCGCCCTGGTGATCGGCTGTGACTCGGTGCTGGAGCTGGACGGCCAGGCGCTGGGCAAGCCCGCGGACACCGAGGAGGCCGGTGCCCGCTGGAAGGCGATGCGCGGGCGGGCCGGAGTGCTCCAGACGGGTCACTGCATCTGGGACACGGAGGCCAAGCGGTACGTTTCGGCGACCGCGTCCACCGTCGTCCGTTTCGGTGACCCGACCGACGAGGAGATCGCCGCCTACGTGGCCTCCGGAGAGCCTCTCCACGTCGCGGGGGCGTTCACCCTGGACGGCCGTTCGGCGCCGTTCATCGAGGGCATCGACGGCGACCACGGCAATGTGATCGGCATCAGCCTGCCCCTGGTCCGCAAGCTCCTCGCCGAACTGGGTGTAGGTATCACGGAGTTGTGGGCGCCGGCCGGGTGACCTGGGCGGGGACGGAGTCCTGCGGCTCGTCGTCCCCGTCCTGCGGCTCGTCCGTGCGGCTCGCCGGCGCACCCGCGCCAGCGCCGGCCGCGGCCGGCTCCGTCCGGGCCACCGGGCCGCCGCCCTCCTCGGGCGTGCCTCCGGAACCCGCGTCCTCGGGGCCGCCCGTGCGGTCGTACGTCATCAGGAGCAGGACGATCAGGCCGAGCACGACGACCATGAAGAGGAACGCCGTCCAGCCGACCAGGCCCCAGGCGAACGCGCCCAGCAGGCCGTGCACCACGGCCGCGCTGATCAGCAGGACCCGGCCGAAGCCGGCCGGGGCGCGGTTGCGGACCGCGACGAGCACGGCCACCAGCGCGCACAGTGCGAAGTAGGCACCGAAGACGATGCCGCCGATCTTCGAGGACGTCGCCATGGTGGACGGGTCGAGGCCGGCCAGGGACATGTCCTGACGGTCGACGACCACCCCGAGGAACCAGTTGAGCGCCGCGATGAGGACCGCCTCCGCAAGGAGGACGACCGCCACGATCCCTGCCACCGGTCTGCGTATCACCGGTCCCACCCACTCTCACGCCAGCAGCCTGTTTTTGCGCAGCGCGAACGCTACTAACGGGTAAACCCTGGGACAAGGGTTCGGGCGCCGGCAAAGAATCATTGGGCCATTCGTAGGGACTCGACAAAGAATCCGAGTGGGCCGCGGCACGCTCTCACAGAGACCTTGACCACATGACAGGGCTAGGGTTTCCCGAAGGAGCCCTGCGTACCGAGGTGCGACAAGGGCTTTCGCGGGTCGGGCGAGCCTCGCATCACGCTCCGTGTGGGCAAGCTCACCATTGGGGACGGGTCGAAGTGTCGTGTCGGCAGTCCCTAAACTCGGCTTGTTTCAAGGAGGGAGCCTCAATCGTGCGCAAGGTGCTCATCGCCAACCGTGGCGAAATCGCTGTCCGCGTGGCCCGGGCCTGCCGGGACTCCGGGATCGCGAGCGTGGCCGTCTACGCCGACCCGGACCGGGACGCTCTGCATGTCCGCGCCGCGGATGAGGCGTTCGCTCTGGGCGGTGACACTCCGGCGACCAGCTATCTGGTCATCGAAAAGATCCTGAACGCCGCGCGCGAGTCCGGCGCGGACGCCGTCCATCCGGGTTACGGCTTCCTCTCGGAGAACGCCGACTTCGCGCAGGCGGTCCTCGACGCCGGCCTGATCTGGATCGGCCCGCCGCCGCAGGCCATCCGCGACCTCGGTGACAAGGTCGCCGCCCGGCACATCGCCCAGCGGGCCGGTGCCCCCCTCGTGGCGGGCACGCCGGACCCGGTGAGCGGCGCCGACGAGGTCGTGGCCTTCGCCCGGGAGCACGGCCTGCCGATCGCCATCAAGGCCGCCTTCGGCGGCGGCGGACGCGGCCTGAAGGTCGCCCGCACTCTCGAAGAGGTCCCGGAGCTGTACGAGTCGGCGGTGCGCGAGGCGGTGGCCGCCTTCGGCCGCGGCGAGTGCTTCGTCGAGCGCTACCTGGACCGCCCCCGGCACGTGGAGACCCAGTGCCTGGCCGACAAGCACGGCAACGTGGTCGTCGTCTCCACCCGTGACTGCTCGCTGCAGCGCCGCCACCAGAAGCTGGTCGAGGAGGCCCCTGCGCCGTTCCTCTCGGACGAGCAGGTCGCCGAGCTGTACCGGGCCTCGAAGGCCATCCTGAAGGAGGCCCGCTACGAGGGCGCCGGTACCTGTGAGTTCCTGGTCGGCCAGGACGGCACGATCTCCTTCCTGGAGGTCAACACCCGCCTCCAGGTCGAGCACCCGGTGACCGAGGAGGTCGCCGGCATCGACCTGGTCCGCGAGATGTTCCGGATCGCCGACGGCGAGGAGCTGGGCTACGACGACCCGCCGCTGCGCGGACACTCGTTCGAGTTCCGCATCAACGGCGAGGACCCGGGCCGCAACTTCCTCCCGGCCCCCGGCACGGTCACCCGGTTCGACCCGCCGGCGGGTCCCGGTGTCCGGCTGGACGCGGGCGTGGAGTCCGGCAGCGTGATCGGCCCGGCGTGGGACTCGCTCCTCGCCAAGCTGGTCGTCACGGGCCGCACCCGCAAGGAGGCCCTGGAGCGGGCCGCCCGTGCCCTGGAGGAGTTCCAGGTCGAGGGCATGGCTACGGCGATCCCCTTCCACCGCGTGGTCGTGAAGGACCCGGCGTTCGCTCCCGAGCTGACCGGCTCCGCAGAGCCGTTCACCGTGCACACGCGGTGGATCGAGACCGAGTTCGTCAACGAGATCAAGCCCTTCGCCGCCCCGGCCGACGCCGAGGCGGAGGAGGAGGTGGGCCGCGAGACCGTCGTCGTCGAGGTCGGCGGCAAGCGCCTGGAGGTCTCCCTTCCGTCCTCCCTGGGCATGTCGCTGGCCCGCACGGGTCTGGCGGCCGGTGCCAAGCCCAAGCGGCGCGCTGCGAAGAAGTCCGGGCCCGTCGCCTCCGGCGACACCCTCGCCTCTCCCATGCAGGGCACGATCGTGAAGGTCGCGGTCGAGGAGGGCCAGGAGGTGAAGGAGGGCGACCTGGTCGTCGTCCTGGAGGCCATGAAGATGGAGCAGCCCCTGAACGCCCACAAGGCGGGCACCATCAAGGGCCTGAGCGCCGAGGTCGGCGCCTCCCTCACCTCGGGCGCCGCGATCTGCGAGATCAAGGACTGACCCCAGCCTCACAGTGACGCCCGGTGGACCGGTTGCTCCGGTCTGCCGGGCGTCGCCTTTGCAGAGACGCATCGGGCAACTCGCCACACGCCACGAGCCCCGAGACACGACCACCCTCAAGGGGCGCGAGAAACGGCGCAACAAGCCCGCCCCACCGCTTCACTCCCTGGAGACCGGCCGACCTGAAGGGGCGCGAGGAACTGCGCGACAAGCCACGACGCACCCGCACCCGCCGACGACCGCCCGCCCGCCCCACAGCTTCACTCCTCGGAGACCGACCACCCTCAAGGGGCGCGAGGAACTGCGCGACAAGCCACGACGCACCCGCACCCGCCGACGGACCGCAGCCCGCTACGGCGACAGGGCGCCGCGCCCCTCAACGTCGCCGCAGATCAGCGACCCGCCCCCGCTCAGCCCCCGTCGGCTCCCCATAACCCGCGCCGGACCGAAGCGCCATCCCCCTGCGTGGCCCCGGCAGGGGAGCGCGCCGCGCCGGGGCCTGCTCACCCCCCGGAGGCGCTCCGTTCGCCCCCGCCACGGCGATGTGCACCCCCTGGTCGGCGAGCGCCTGCAACTCCGTGACGGCACGGTCGTCGTGGCCCGGCGGCTCATCGGTGACCAGCCGGGTGACGAGGTCCGTCGGCACGGTCTGGAACATGGTGTCCGTGCCGAGCTTGGTGTGGTCGGCGAGGACCACGACCTCCGCGGCGGCCTGCACCAGCGCCCGGTCGACGGACGCGGAGAGCATGTTGGAGGTGGACAGCCCGCGTTCGGCGGTCAGACCGCTCCCGGAGAGGAAGGCCTTGGACACCCGCAGCCCCTGGAGGGACTGTTCGGCGCCGGAGCCGACGAGGGCGTAGTTGGAGCCGCGCAGGGTGCCGCCGGTCATCACGACCTCCACCCGGTTGGCGTGGGCCAACGCCTGGGCGACCAGCAGGGAGTTGGTGACCACCGTCAGGCCCGGGACGCGGGCGAGCCGGCGGGCCAGCTCCTGTGTGGTGGTACCGGCGCCGACCACGATGGCCTCGCCTTCTTCGACGAGGCCCGCGGCGAGGTCGGCGATGGCCGTCTTCTCGGCGGTCGCGAGATGCGACTTCTGCGGGAAGCCGGACTCTCGCGTGAACCCGCCCGGCAGTACCGCACCGCCGTGCCGGCGGTCGAGGAGTCCTTCTGCCTCCAGTGCCCGCACGTCCCGCCGTACGGTCACTTCAGAGGTCTGGACGACGCGGGCGAGCTCACGGAGCGACACGGCACCGTTCGCTCGCACCATTTCGAGGATCAATTGGCGACGTTCAGCAGCGAACACGAAACTGACAGTAACCCCAGCGACCGTCTGCTTTCAGCAGTTTGCGCCGAATAACAGAAGTTGTTCGCATGGCAGGCCGGGAGGTGGTATAGCACCTACCCGCCCCGACTATGCCGCCCGCACACGCGGCAACTCCCTGTGACCAGCGGGGAGAACGCCCTGGCCGTCAGGCCTCCGCGCTCGCCTTGCGGGTGTGCAGCTGCCGGGCGACCTCCGCGATCGACCCCGAAAGGGAGGGGTACACCGTGAACGCGTTCGCGATCTGTTCGACCGTCAGATTGTTGTCGACGGCGATCGAGATGGGGTGGATGAGTTCCGAGGCGCGCGGGGCCACGACCACACCGCCGACGACGATGCCCGTGCCCGGCCGGCAGAAGATCTTCACGAAGCCGTCCCGGATGCCCTGCATCTTGGCGCGCGGGTTGCGCAGCAGGGGCAGCTTCACGACCCGGGCGTCGATCTTGCCGGCGTCGACGTCGGCCTGCGTGTAGCCGACGGTGGCGATCTCGGGGTCGGTGAAGACGTTCGAGGAGACCGTCTTGAGGTTCAGCGGGGCCACCGCGTCGCCGAGGAAGTGGTACATGGCGATACGTCCCTGCATGGCGGCGACGGACGCGAGAGCGAAGACCCCGGTCACGTCACCGGCCGCGTAGACGCCGGGAGCGGTCGTGCGCGAGACCTTGTCGGTCCAGATGTGCCCGGAGTCGCGCAGCTTGACCCCGGCCTCCTCCAGGCCGAGACCCGCGCTGTTGGGGATGGCGCCGACGGCCATGAGGCAGTGCGAGCCGGTGATCACGCGGCCGTCGGCCAGTGTCACCTCGACCCGGTCGCCGACGCGCTTGGCTGACTGCGCGCGGGAGCGGGCCATGACGTTCATGCCGCGGCGCCGGAAGACGTCCTCGAGGACGGCGGCGGCGTCGGGGTCCTCGCCGGGCAGCACGCGGTCCCGGGAGGAGACGAGGGTGACCTTCGACCCCAGCGCCTGGTAGGCACCGGCGAACTCGGCACCGGTCACACCGGAGCCGACCACGATCAGCTCGTCCGGCAGCTCGTTGAGGTCGTAGACCTGGGTCCAGTTCAGGATGCGCTCGCCGTCGGGCTGGGCGTCGGGCAGCTCGCGCGGGTGACCGCCCGTGGCGATGAGCACGGCGTCGGCGGCGAGGGTCTCCTCAGTGCCGTCGGCGGCGGTGACGACGACCTTCCGGGACCCGTCGAGGGCCTGCATGCCGTCGAGCCGGCCACGGCCGCGCATGACCCGGGCGCCGGCGCGCGTGACGGAGGCGGTGATGTCATGGGACTGGGCGAGCGCGAGCCGCTTCACACGCCGGTTGACCTTGCCCAGGTCCACCCCGACGACCCGGGCCGCCTGCTCCATCGGCGGGGTGTCGTCGGCGACGATGATCCCCAGCTCCTCGTAGGAGGAGTCGAAGGTGGTCATCACCTCGGCCGTAGCGATTAGGGTCTTCGACGGCACGCAGTCGGTCAGTACCGACGCTCCGCCCAGACCGTCGCAGTCGACGACGGTCACCTCCGCGCCGAGCTGAGCGGCCACCAGCGCCGCTTCGTATCCGCCGGGTCCGCCACCGATGATCACGATCCGAGTCACGTACTCCATTGTCCCGCACGCTTCAAGGTGCTACTGCCCGGGGGCGCCACGGGCGACTCACGGGACACCGGGGCCGCGCGGTGCGCCTGCCGTACCCTCTCTTCATGTCGCTCTATGCCGCGTACGCCGGCAATCTCGACGCGCGTCTGATGTCGCGCCGCGCCCCGCACTCCCCGCTGCGCGCCACCGGCTGGCTGAACGGCTGGCGGCTGACCTTCGGCGGCGAGCAGCTGGGCTGGGAGGGCGCACTGGCGACGATCGTCGAGGACCCGCTGGCCCAGGTCTTCGTCGGCCTGTACGACATCGCGCCCATGGACGAGGAGTCGCTCGACCGGTGGGAGGGCGTGGGCCTGGAGATCTACCGGCGGGCACGCGTGCGCGTGCACACCCTGGACGGCGAGGAGCCGGCCTGGACGTACGTCCTCAACGGCTACGAGGGCGGGCTGCCGTCGGCGCGCTATCTGGGCGAGATCGCCGACGCGGTGGAGTCGGCGGGAGCCCCGCACGACTATGTGATGGAACTCCGCAAGCGCCCCTGCTGAGCAGGTCTCTCCCTCCGGCCTGCGGTTTTGCGCCCTTTTCTGCCGGGTTTGTGGAAACCGACAAGACAACGGACCCCAATCCCGTGGGCTCTGTCATCTACGCGCGTAGGCGAAGACCGGTTACCCTCGTCGGCGTGAACGCATTTCTTCTTCCGGACGACATCCAGGGCGACCCGTACGCCGCCGCCGACGCCGCCGCCGCGCGCCTGCGCGAACTCACCGGCGCCGAGACCCACGACGTCGCCCTCGTGATGGGCTCCGGCTGGGCTCCGGCCGTCGACGCCCTGGGCGCACCCGACGCCGAGTTCCAGGTCACCGAGCTGCCCGGCTTCCCGCCGCCGGCCGTCGAGGGACACGGCGGCAAGATCCGCTCGTACTCCTCCGGTGACAAGCGCGCCCTGGTCTTCCTGGGCCGCACGCACTACTACGAGGGCCGTGGCGTCGCCGCCGTCGCCCACGGCGTCCGCACCGCCGTCGCCGCCGGCTGCAAGACCATCGTGCTGACCAACGGCTGCGGCGGCCTGCGCGAGGGCATGCGCCCCGGCCAGCCGGTACTGATCAGCGACCACATCAACCTCACGGCGACCTCTCCGATCGTCGGCGCCAACTTCGTCGACCTGACGGACCTGTACTCGCCGCGCCTGCGCGCCCTGTGCAAGGAGATCGACCCCACGCTGGAGGAGGGCGTCTACGCCCAGTTCCCCGGCCCGCACTACGAGACCCCGGCCGAGATCCGCATGGCCCGCGTCATCGGCGCGGACCTGGTCGGCATGTCCACGGTCCTCGAGGCGATCGCCGCGCGTGAGGCGGGCGCCGAGGTCCTGGGCATCTCCCTGGTCACCAACCTGGCCGCGGGCATGACCGGCGAGCCCCTCAACCACGAGGAGGTCCTCCAGGCGGGCCGCGACTCGGCAGCCCGGATGGGCGAACTGCTCGGCCAGGTGCTGGGCAAGCTGTAACAGGCACCCCGCGTCGGACCGACGCGCCGGGCCAGGTGGTGGGCAAGCTGTAGCAGGCAGCCGACGTCGGACCGACGCAAGCACGCCGCCGGTGGCACGCACCGGTGGCACGCACCGGTGGCACGCACCGGTGGCGCGCCGGCGGTGGCGGGCCGGTGCCGGCACGCAGCAGGTGGCGCGCCGGCGGCGGTGTGATCCCTTCCGCCCGCTTCCCGGCCGACCGAGTCGGGCGGGACGGGTGGGCGAACGGGGGTCTGGGGGCGGAGCCCCCAGCGAAGACGAGGAGAGGTTGATCCCAAGGTGCACGACGATCTCATGGCCAAGGCCGAAGCATGGCTCGCCGAGGACCCCGACCAGGAGACGCGCGACGAACTCGCCAAGCTGATCGAGTCCGGTGACGTGACAGAGCTGTCGACCCGCTTCAGCGGCACGCTCCAGTTCGGCACCGCCGGCCTGCGCGGCGAGCTGGGCGCCGGCCCGATGCGCATGAACCGCGCGGTGGTCATCCGCGCCGCCGCCGGTCTCGCCGCGTACCTGAAGAAGAACGGGACCCCACACGGGGACGCGGGCGCCGGCCTCGTCGTGATCGGCTACGACGCCCGCCACAAGTCCGCGGACTTCGCCCGCGACACCGCCGCCGTGATGACCGGCGCCGGCCTGCGCGCGGCCGTACTCCCCCGCCCGCTCCCCACCCCCGTCCTGGCCTTCGCGATAAGGCACCTCGGCGCGGTCGCCGGCGTGGAGGTCACCGCCAGCCACAACCCGCCCCGGGACAACGGCTACAAGGTCTACCTCGGCGACGGCTCCCAGATCGTGCCGCCCGCCGACGCGGAGATCGCCGCCGAGATCGACGCGATCGCCTCGCTGAACGACGTACCCCGCCCGGAGGCCGGCTGGGAGATCCTGGACGACGCGGTCCTGGACGCCTATCTGGCCCGTACGGACGCCGTCCTGGCCACAGACTCCCCGCGTACCGCCCGCACGGTCTACACGGCCATGCACGGCGTCGGCCGGGACGTCCTGCTGGCCGCGTTCGCCCGCGCCGGCTTCCCCGAGCCGGTGCTGGTGGCCGAGCAGGCCGACCCGGACCCGGACTTCCCGACGGTCGCCTTCCCGAACCCGGAGGAGCCGGGCGCGATGGACCTGGCGTTCGCGCAGGCCCGCGCCACCGACCCGGACCTGGTCGTCGCGAACGACCCGGACGCCGACCGCTGCGCGGTGGCCGTGAAGGACGGCGGCGACTGGCGGATGCTGCGCGGCGACGAGGTCGGCGCGCTGCTCGCCGCCCACCTGGTCCGCCGCGGGGCGACCGGCACCTTCGCCGAGTCGATCGTCTCCTCCTCCCTGCTCGGCCGGATCGCCGGGAAGGCGGGGCTGCCGTACGAGGAGACGCTGACCGGCTTCAAGTGGATCGCCCGCGTCGACGGCCTGCGCTACGGCTACGAGGAGGCCCTCGGTTACTGCGTGGACCCGGAGGGCGTGCGCGACAAGGACGGCATCACCGCCGCGCTGCTGATCACCGAGCTGGCGTCCGTCCTGAAGGAGGAGGGCCGTACCCTCCTGGACCTGCTGGACGAGCTCGCCGTGGAGCACGGTCTGCACGCCACCGACCAGCTGTCGGTCCGTGTCCAGGACCTGTCGCTGATCGCGGACGCGATGCGCCGCCTGCGCGAGCAGCCGCCGACCGAGCTGGCCGGCCTGCCCATCACCCGGGCCGAGGACCTGACCCGGGGGACGGACAAGCTGCCGCCCACGGACGGCCTGCGCTACACCCTCGACGGTGCCCGGGTCATCGTCCGCCCGAGCGGTACCGAGCCGAAGCTCAAGTGCTACCTGGAGGTCGTCGTTCCGGTCGCCGCGCACGCCGGCCTGCCGGCCGCGCGCGCCCGCGCGACCGAACTGCTGGCGGCCGTGAAGCGGGATCTGTCGGCGGCTGCCGGCATCTGAGGCGCCACAACACCGTCGGGGTGCCCCTGGCCGGCTCCAGGGGCACCCCGACGGCGTCTACACGACGAACACCAGGCCGGCCGTCCAGGCCACGGCCAGCAGGACCGCGAGCGGCCACAGCGGGCGGCCCCGGCCGCTCTCCTCACCGGGAACGAGCGGGCGCAGCGCGGGGTCCCGCCACAGCGCGGTGATCTCGGCGGCCGTCCGCTCGAACGGGTGCAGCAGACCGAACCTGCGCTCCAGCCAGGGCACGCGGGGCGCGTAGACGGACCACGCGTGGAACGTCGCCCGCCGGCTGTCCACCTTCAGCTCGACCCCGTCGCACTCGACCGCCCGCACGTCGTCCCAGGCGATGTGCCGGGTGCCGCGCAGCCCGTTGAACCACAGCCCCGCGCGGTCGGCGGTGATCCGCCAGGCGAACCAGCGCGGCAGGCAGAGCACCACCGCCAGGCCGACGACCCCGCCGAGCAGACGGCCCCACACGTCGCTCTCGCCCCTGAACAGGCTGAGCGCCCAGAGGAAGACCGTGAGCGCCGTGAGCCGGCCCAGCAGGCCCGCCCGCCACTGCCGTACGCCCGCCGGGACGTCGCCAGCCGCCTCCCGGGCGACCGCCTCTCCGGCCGACCGCCGCAGCTGCGCGTAGGCAGCCTGCCGGTCCGCCCGGCGCCTCTCCGCGGCCAGCGCCCGTCGTACCGCCCGGTCCGGCAGCGGCCGCACGATCCCCGCCGACCGTTCCAGCACCGGCGGAGCGTCCGCCTCCTCGGCGGCCGTGAGCAGCAGGACCTCCGCTCCGTCGCAGGGCACGCCGTACAGCACGGCCTCGCGCAACGGCCCCGGTCCCTCCCGGTCGATCCGGGCCAGGAACGCCTCCAGCTCCTCCTCGTCCTCGTCGCCCTCGTCGCGCTCGTCGCCCTCGTCCCCGTCGTCCTCCTCGCCGGTCTTCTCGTCGGCCACCTCGGTGACGGCGACCCGGAACAGCGGCCGCAGCCCGGAGGTGTCGGCGGCGGCGAAGACCTCCGTGTCGAGGTCGGCGCCCTCCCGTACGAGCACCCGCAGCACCGGCGCGGGCGCACCCCGCAGCGCGCGGGCCCGGTGACGGGAGAGCAGCCCGGAGACCAGCATGGTCAGGCCCTGTCCCGCCACCAGCCAGGCGAGCGCCGGTACGGCGCGGGCCGCCTCGGCCGAGGCCGGGGTGCGGGCCGGAGTGCAGCCGACGGCAGCCAGACCGAGCGCGAGCAGCAGGCCCCCGCACACGATCAGGAACAGGCCGCGGGGCAGCGGCCGGCCCGCGTCCGGCAGCGGCGCGGTGACCCCGCGGGCCGCCTCCCGGGCCCGCTCCCGCTGCCTGCGCCGGGCCATCAGCCGCAGCACGGCCACCGCCCAGGCAGCCGCCAGGACGGCCCCGGCCGCCGCTGCCTCCGGCAGGCTCAGCCCGGGCCGCAGTACGAGCAGCAGCACCGCGAGCACGGGTGCCGACCACGGCACGATCTCCGGACGAGCCCACAGCCACAGCCCGTGCAGCGCCAGCAGGGCCGCGGCCCACGGGTGCCACGCGGCGGGCAGGGCCAGCAGCCCGGTGATGCCCGCGGTGCCGGCCAGCACGGTCACCACGTGCCGGTTGCGCACGGGCACGGGCACCCACCACGGCGGCAGCGCGTCGAGCCAGCGGCGGGGATGTTCCCCGCTCCAGGGCGGGCAGCCGTCGGGCCCGGGTGCGGCGGGCAGGGCGGACGGGGGCAGCGGCAGCGGCCGTCGCGGAGTCGTACTCATCGCTCACCAGACACTCGGTGGGGGTGAAAGGTTGGTGCCCCGCGGCTGCGGGACGGTGCGGCAGGCGTCGGCTGCCGGAAAGCCACGTGGAGACCCCCCGGACCGCGCCGGCCGCACCAAAGCCGACCAAGAACGCCTCGGCCTCACCGGACACCCGGTGGACCGCCTCAGCCGTACCGAGCGCAGCAGAGCGCGCCTCGCCGCACCGAAGCGCCGCAGACCACCTCAACCTCGGCCGAGCGCAGCAGTCCGCGCCGCGGAGCGTCTCAGCCCACAGCCAGCAGGACCGCCAGCAGTACGGCCCCCGCCACCGCCGGCGCGATCACCTCGTAGGCCCAGCGCACGGTGATCTCTCCCTGGGCGGACTCGGCCTCGCCGCGGTGCTCCAGGAGTTCGCGCAGGTCGTCCATGACCTTGTCGGTCTCCGCCCGGGCCGGGCCGTGGTCGCCGCCGCGCAGGCCGAAGCCGCCGAAGCCGAAGCCGCTCGGTGCGAGCCCCCCGCCGGAGCTGCCGGGTGTGATGCCACGGGCCGCCTCCGCCGCCGCCCGCTGCTGTCGGCGGGCCGCCTTCTTGCGTGCCCGCAGCGAGACGGGGACGGCCCACAGCTGGTACTTGGTGCCGGAGCCGGCGACGACCTCGTTGGAGAAGCTGGAGCGCAGGCCGCCGACCGCGCCCCAGGGCAGGGTGATCACCCGGAGGGGGTTGCGGATGCGCAGCCGGTCCTCGTTGGCGAAGACCGCGGGACGGATCGTGAAGGCGGTCACCAGCGGCAGGGCCAGGATCATCCCGGCGAGCGCCAGCCACGGGACCCGGCCGTGGCCCTTGATCAGAGCGTCGAAGCCCAGCCAGAGGACGACGCCGATCAGCAGCACGCCGGCCACGATGCCCATGGGCGAGCGGTAGGTCCGGTCGGGAGCGGCGGGCACCGGGGGCTGTGACGCGGGTGACGGGCGGTCCGGGGTGGTCATGGCCCCGATTGTGCACGACACCGCCGATGGTGCGGCCGCGCACCCTGGAACCGGCGCTCATCCGTGATCCCGGGACCCGGAACGAGCAGCGGGGGTGTACAGCCGCTACGCGCGTAGATATGCTCGTCTGGTGACCATGCCCACCTCCCCCAAGTTCTCGGCTTCGCTCGAAGAGGGCGGTGCCCCCACACCCGCAGCGCGCTCCCCCAGGCTCTCGGCTGCGCTGGAGCGGGACAACACCCCCTTCACCGACGTCACCGCGTCCGACAGCACGCTGCGCCGCTTCCTGCACGGCCTGCCCGGCGTCGACGCGGTCGGTCTGGAGGCGCGTGCCGCGTCTCTGGGCACCCGTTCCATCAAGACCACCGCGAAGGCGTACGCCATCGACCTCGCCATCTCGATGGTCGACCTGACGACGCTGGAAGGCGCGGACACCCCGGGCAAGGTCCGGGCGCTCGGCGCCAAGGCGGTCCACCCCGATCCCACGGACCGGACGGCCCCCACCACGGCCGCGGTCTGCGTCTATCCCGACATGGTGGCCGTCGCCAAGGAGGCCGTCGCCGGTTCCGGCGTCAAGGTCGCCTCCGTGGCCACCGCCTTCCCGGCCGGCCGTGCCGCCCTCGACGTGAAGCTGGCCGACGTGCGCGACGCCGTCGACGCCGGCGCCGACGAGATCGACATGGTCATCGACCGGGGCGCGTTCCTCGCCGGCAAGTACCTGAAGGTGTACGACGAGATCGTCGCCGTGAAGGAGGCCTGCGGGGACAGTGCCCGGCTGAAGGTCATCTTCGAGACCGGCGAGCTGTCGACGTACGACAACATCCGCCGCGCCTCCTGGCTCGGCATGCTCGCCGGCGCCGACTTCATCAAGACCTCCACCGGCAAGGTCGCCGTCAACGCGACCCCCGCCAACACCCTGCTGATGCTGGAGGCGGTGCGCGACTTCCGCGCCCAGACCGGCGTCCAGGTGGGCGTGAAGCCTGCGGGCGGCATCCGCACCAGCAAGGACGCGATCAAGTTCCTGGTCCTGGTCAACGAGACCGCCGGCGAGGACTGGCTGGACAACCACTGGTTCCGCTTCGGCGCCTCCTCGCTCCTGAACGACCTGCTGATGCAGCGCCAGAAGCTGGCCACCGGCCGCTACTCCGGCCCCGACTACGTGACGGTGGACTGATCACCATGACCATCGAGAAGCGGTCTTCCGCATTCGAGTACGCACCGGCGCCCGAGTCCCGCTCCGTCGTCGACATCGCCCCCTCCTACGGCCTCTTCATCGACGGCGAGTTCGTGGAGGCGGCCGACGGCAAGGTGTTCAAGAGCATCTCGCCGTCCACCGAGGAGGTCCTCTCCGAGGTCGCCCAGGCCGGCGCCGAGGACGTCGACCGCGCGGTGAAGGCCGCCCGCAAGGCCTTCGGGACGTGGTCGGCGCTGCCCGGCTCCGAGCGTGCCAAGTACCTGTTCCGCATCGCCCGCATCATCCAGGAGCGCAGCCGCGAGCTGGCCGTCCTGGAGACGCTGGACAACGGCAAGCCGATCAAGGAGACCCGCGACGCGGACCTCCCGCTCGTCGCCGCGCACTTCTTCTACTACGCGGGCTGGGCCGACAAGCTCGACCACGCCGGCTTCGGCGCGGACCCGAAGCCGCTGGGCGTGGCCGGCCAGGTCATCCCGTGGAACTTCCCGCTGCTGATGCTGGCGTGGAAGATCGCCCCGGCTCTCGCCACCGGCAACACGGTGGTCCTGAAGCCGGCCGAGACGACGCCGCTCTCGGCGCTGTTCTTCGCGGACATCTGCCGCCAGGCCGGCCTGCCCAGGGGTGTCGTCAACATCCTCCCGGGCTACGGCGACGCGGGCGCCGCGCTCGTCGCGCACCCGGACGTGAACAAGGTCGCCTTCACCGGCTCCACGGCCGTCGGCAAGGAGATCGCCCGCACGGTCGCCGGGACGAAGAAGAAGCTCACCCTCGAACTGGGCGGCAAGGGCGCCAACATCGTCTTCGACGACGCCCCGATCGACCAGGCCGTCGAGGGCATCGTGACCGGCATCTTCTTCAACCAGGGCCAGGTCTGCTGCGCCGGTTCCCGTCTCCTCGTCCAGGAGTCCGTCCAGGACGAGCTGCTGGACTCCCTCAAGCGCCGTCTGTCCACGCTGCGCCTCGGCGACCCGCTGGACAAGAACACCGACATCGGCGCGATCAACTCCGCCGAGCAGCTGGCCCGGATCACCGCGCTGGCCGAGCAGGGCGAGGCGGAGGGCGCCGAGCGCTGGTCCCCGGCCTGCGAACTGCCGTCGTCCGGCTACTGGTTCGCGCCGACGCTCTTCACGAACGTCACCCAGGCGCACACCGTCGCCCGTGACGAGATCTTCGGTCCGGTGCTGTCGGTCCTCACCTTCCGCACGCCGGACGAGGCCGTCGCCAAGGCGAACAACACGCAGTACGGCCTGTCGGCGGGCATCTGGACCGAGAAGGGGTCGCGGATCCTGGCGGTCGCGAACAAGCTGCGCGCCGGTGTCGTCTGGTCCAACACGTTCAACAAGTTCGACCCGACCTCGCCGTTCGGCGGTTACAAGGAGTCGGGCTTCGGCCGCGAGGGCGGCCGCCACGGCCTGGAGGCTTACCTCGATGTCTGACCGTTTGAGCGTCTTCAAGACCTACAAGCTGTACGTCGGCGGGAAGTTCCCGCGTTCCGAGAGCGGCCGGGTGTACGAGGTGACGGACTCGAAGGGCAACTGGCTGGCCAACGCACCGCAGTCCTCCCGCAAGGACGCCCGTGACGCGGTCGTCGCCGCGCGCAAGGCGTTCGGCGGCTGGTCGGGCGCGACGGCGTACAACCGGGGCCAGGTCCTCTACCGCGTCGCGGAGATGCTGGAGGGCCGCCGTGAGCAGTTCGTGCGCGAGGTGGCCGACGCCGAGGGCCTGTCGAAGCCGAAGGCGGCCGCGGTGGTGGACGCGACGATCGACCGCTGGGTCTGGTACGCGGGCTGGACGGACAAGATCGCCCAGGTGACCGGCGGCGCCAACCCGGTCGCGGGCCCGTACTTCAACCTCTCCTCGCCCGAGCCGACCGGCGTGGTCGCCGTCGTGGCCCCGCAGGAGTCGTCGTTCCTCGGCCTGGTCTCGGTCGTGGCCCCGGTGATCGCCACCGGCAACACGGCGGTGGTCATCGCCTCCGAGAAGGCCCCGCTGCCCGCCCTGTCCCTGGGCGAGGTGCTGGCCACCTCCGACGTCCCGGGCGGCGTGGTGAACGTCCTGTCCGGCCGTACGGCGGAGATCGCGGCGCCGTTGGCCGCGCACCAGGACGTCAACGCGATCGACCTCGCGGGCGCCGGCGAGGAACTGGCGAAGGAGCTGGAGATCGCGGCGGCCGACAACCTCAAGCGCGTCCTGCGTCCACAGGCTGTGGACTACTCCGGGACGCCGGGGACCGAGCGGATGACGGCGTTCCTGGAGACGAAGACCGTCTGGCATCCGACGGGGTCGCTGGGAGCGTCCGGGTCCTCCTACTGACCGGGTCCGGGTGGGGAACTGCCGCCGTCCGCCGACTGCGGTTCGTCGTGGCGTGCCGCGCAGTTCCCCCGCGCCCCCAGGGCGCTGTCAGCGGCCCGGGGCCTGCAGCAGACCGCCCACCACCGGCACGCTGCCGAGCGACGGCGCCTGGGCCACCGGGCGCGTCAGCGTCTGGGAGCCGACCGGCTTGAAGTCGGCCAGCTGGGTGCCGACCCCGTTGTCCAGCGGGTCGACGCCCGTGCCCGCGAGAGGGTTGGGCTTGAGGCCGGCGACCGGCCCGGTGACGTAGCCGACGATGCCCGTCGTGGCGGCCACGCCCGCTTCCGGGTTCACGTTGCCGAGCCCCGCGGGCCGGGAGTCGAGACCGGCGGCGGGCACCGAGTCGGCGGACGCGGTCGCCGCCCCCACGCCCAGGGCCGCTCCGGCGGTCGCCAGGGCGATCAGGGCGCGCTGCGCGGTGGGCTGGTGAGAGGTGTGTCGGGCCATTGCTGGTGCCACCTTCTGGTGCGCAAGGTAATGAGGTCGGCACTCAGGGTAGTTGAGGTGAGACTCACGCTCAAAAGCCGACCCGCGGGGTCGGCAGGGCACTCGCCATACGTCAAACTGGTGTTCCGTGAGCATTCATCCTCCGTCCCCCGCCCGCGTCGTGCTGCTGTGCGGCCCCTCGGGCTCGGGCAAGTCCCTCGTCGCCGCCCGCTCCGGGCTGCCCGTGCTGCGCCTGGACGACTTCTACAAGGAGGGTGACGACCCGACTCTGCCCCTGGTGGAGGGGAGTTCGGACATCGACTGGGACCATCCGGGGTCCTGGGACGCAGACGTCGCGGTCGAGGCCATCGCCCGGCTGTGCGCCACGGGATCGACACCGGTCCCGGTCTACGACCTCGCGCTGAGCGCCCGTACCGGCGACGAGACGCTGCACATCGGCCGCACCCCGCTGTTCATCGCGGAGGGCATCTTCGCCGCGGAGATCGTCGGGCGCTGCCAGGAGCTGGGGCTGCTCGCCGACGCGCTGTGCCTGTCCCGGGGCCCGGTCACCACCTTCCGGCGGCGCTTCCTGCGGGATCTGCAGGAGGGGCGCAAGTCGGTGCCGTTCCTGCTGCGCCGTGGGTGGCGGCTGATGCGGGCCGAGCGCTCGATCGTGGCCCGCCAGGTGTCCCTGGGTGCACACCCCTGCGACCGGGACGAGGCGCTGGGCCGTCTGGCGGCGGCAGCGGCGGGCCGGCAGGTGCGTCAGCAGACGGTGGCGTGACGCCGTAGCACGCGGCACGGGACCGGTAGAACGCGAAACGGGACTGGTCGGGCCCCCGGCCCACCAGTCCCGTTCCTCTGTGCTCCCCCGTGTTTCCCCCGTGGGCCCACCCCCCAGTGGTCCCCCGTGCCCCCCGGGTCACCCCCCAGTGACCCTCACCCTCAGGCGACCAGCTCGCCGAAGGCGTTCTCCTCGTCACGGCCGAAGCTGAGGATCTCGTCCTCGCGCAGCCGGCGGAGCGACCGCCAGATGCTGGACTTCACCGTGCCGACACTGATGCCGAGGATGTCGGCGATCTCCGGGTCCGTGCGGCCCTCGTAGTAGCGGAGGACCAGCATGGTGCGCTGGAGTTCGGGCAGCCGGGTGAGCGCCTGCCACAGGACCGCGCGCAGCTCGGTGCCGCGCATCGCGTCCGTCTCGCCGGGCGTCTCCGGCAGTTCCTCGGTCGGGTACTCGTTGAGCTTGCGGCGCCGCCAGGCGCTGATGTGCAGGTTGGTCATGGTGCGGCGGAGGTACCCGCCGACCGCCGCCTTGTCGCTGATCCGTTCCCAGGCCTTGTAGGTCGAGAACAGCGCGCTCTGCAGCAGGTCCTCGGCCTCGAAGCGGTCGCCGGTCAGGTGGTAGGCGGTGGCGTACAGGGAGGCGCGGCGCTCCTGGACGTAGGCGGTGAACTCCGCCTCCGTCAGCGAACGGCGCTGCTCCCCCGAGTCCTCCCTGTACGCGGTTCCCCCGTGCGTTTCCCCCGTGCGCGCGTCAACCACCGTCATGTAGGCGGTGTGCTGACGCCCGGTGCCGCGAGCGCACCCCCGCCCGTTCACGGCACCGGACTTCTCGGAACCCCGGTGCACGTCGTGCAGACGCGTGACCACTGCGCTGGTGCTGATGCTGTGCAGCGTGTTCATCTCGCGCTCCCCGTCGTGGACTTCCGGTGATTCGGTCTTGCCGGGCCGGTCCCGGCTTCCCGTCCGACCCGTGACCAAAAGACTGCCGGGGTGACTTCATCGCCGTGTCCGTCGACTGTCACAGACCTGTCACAGGGGCCCCGCACACGCCGGTCACGGAGTGCGCACAGACGGTCGCGTTGAAGAAGGCATGGTGCCCGCAGGTCGTACGAGGGCCCGTCCATGGGCCAGAATGTGCCCGTGCCTTCCCTGTTGCTGATCGAGGACGACGACGCCATCCGCACGGCCCTGGAGCTGTCCCTGACGCGCCAGGGACACCGGGTGGCCACCGCCGCCAGTGGCGAGGACGGTCTGAAGCTGCTGCGCGAGCAGCGGCCGGACCTGATCGTGCTGGACGTCATGCTGCCCGGCATCGACGGGTTCGAGGTGTGCCGGCGCATCCGGCGCACGGACCAGTTGCCGATCATCCTGCTGACCGCGCGCAGCGACGACATCGACGTCGTGGTCGGGCTGGAGTCGGGTGCCGACGACTACGTCGTCAAGCCGGTGCAGGGCCGGGTGCTCGACGCCCGGATCCGGGCCGTGCTGCGGCGCGGGGAGCGTGAGTCCAGCGATTCGGCGACCTTCGGCAGCCTCGTCATCGACCGGTCGGCCATGACCGTCACGAAGAACGGCGAGGATCTCCAGCTGACCCCGACCGAGCTGCGCCTGCTGCTGGAGCTGAGCCGGCGGCCCGGTCAGGCGCTGTCCCGGCAGCAGTTGCTGCGGCTGGTGTGGGAGCACGACTATCTGGGTGACTCCCGCCTGGTGGACGCGTGTGTGCAGCGGCTGCGCGCCAAGGTGGAGGACGTGCCCTCGTCCCCGACGCTCATCCGTACCGTCCGTGGTGTCGGCTACCGCCTGGATGTACCTCAGTGACCGACGAGCAAGGGGGGCTGCGCGGCTGGGCCGCGGGGCGCAAGGGAAGTCTGTCGCGGCTGCGGTTCACCAGCCTCAGGCTGCGACTGGTACTGGTCTTCGGTCTGGTCGCGCTCACCGCCGCGGTGTCGGCGTCGGGCATCGCCTACTGGCTCAACCGGGAGGCCGTGCTCACCCGCGCCCAGGACGCGGTGCTGCGCGACTTCCGGCAGGAGATGCAGAACCGCGCGGGCGCGCTGCCGGAGCACCCCACGCAGGACCAGCTGCAGCGGGCGGCGAGCCAGATGGCCGCCAGCAGCCAGCGGTTCAGCGTGCTGCTGGTCGCCCAGGACGCCGACGGCAAGACGGTGTACGGCAACTCGGGCGGCATCAACGGCTTCGCTCTGGAGGACGTGCCGAAGTCGCTGCGCGCGGCCGTGACCAAGCGGCAGGAGCCGAGCGACACCAACAAGGAGCCGTACCACCTGTACTGGCAGCGGGTCACGGAGGACGGCACGCCGTATCTGGTGGCAGGCACCCGGGTGATCGGCGGCGGTCCGACCGGCTACATGGCGAAGTCGCTCGAGCCGGAGGCCAAGGACCTCAACTCGCTGGCCTGGTCGCTCGGCATCGCCACCGGGCTCGCGCTGATCGGTGCCGCGCTGCTCGCGCAGGCCGCCGCCACCACCGTGCTGAAGCCGGTGCACCGGCTCGGCGTGGCCGCGCGACGGCTCGGCGAGGGCAAGCTGGACACCCGGCTGCGCGTGTCCGGCACCGACGAACTCGCCGATCTGTCGCGGACGTTCAACAACGCGGCCGAGGCGCTGGAGCAGCGGGTCGCGGAGATGGCCGCGCGGGACGACGCGTCCCGCCGGTTCGTGGCCGACATGTCCCACGAGCTGCGCACCCCGCTCACCGCCATCACCGCCGTCACGGAGGTGCTGGAGGAGGAGCTGGAGGCGGAGGCCGGGAGCATGGACCCGATGATCGAGCCCGCCGTGCGGCTGGTGGTCAGCGAGACCCGGCGGCTGAACGACCTGGTCGAGAACCTGATGGAGGTCACCCGCTTCGACGCGGGCACCGCCCGGCTGGTGCTGGACGACGTCGACATCGCCGACCAGATCACCGCCTGCATCGACGCCCGCGCCTGGCTGGACGCGGTCGAGCTGGACGTCGAGCGAGGCCTGCACGCCCGCCTCGACCCGCGCCGCCTGGACGTCATCCTCGCCAACCTGATCGGCAACGCGCTCAAGCACGGCGGGTCGCCGGTGCGGGTGTCGGTGCGGCAGGCGGACGACTCGTTGGTGATCCGGGTCCGCGACCACGGGCCCGGCATCCCGGAGGACGTCCTCCCGCACGTCTTCGACCGCTTCTACAAGGCGAGCGCCTCCCGGCCGCGCTCCGAGGGCAGCGGGCTCGGACTGTCCATCGCCCTGGAGAACGCCCACATCCACGGCGGCGAGATCACCGCGGCCAACTCCCCGGAGGGCGGGGCGGTGTTCACCCTGCGGCTGCCACGGGACGCCTCGGAGCTGACCGAGGAGAACGGCGAGGGCAGCGGGGACACCAGGACCGACGAGCACAGATCAGGAAAGGAGGGGTCATGACCGTACGACGCCTGCTGGCGCTGCCCCTCCTCGCGGCGCTCCTCACCGGCTGCGGCATCCGGCCCACGGAGGTACCGACCGACTTCGGGGCGGCGCCGTCCCGGGTGCCGTGCTCCCTGGCCGGGCCCGACCGGTCCACCCAGTCCTCGCACGGCGTGCCGGTGCAGGTCTTCCTGCTGTGCGGGGCTTCCCTGGTCGCCGTCGACCGGACGGTACGGGTCCCGGAAGGCACCCCGGACGCCCAGCGCCGGGTGATCGTGGCGCAGGGGCTGCTGGACCAGCTCGCCGTGTCGCCGTCGGCCGCGGAGAAGGACGCGCGCTACACGACGTACGTGCCGGGCGGCATGAACGTGACCGGGCCCGGCCCGAAGGACCCCGAGGAG
Organism: Streptomyces sp. NPDC027663; assembly: GCF_055566415.1. Taxonomy (NCBI): domain Bacteria; kingdom Bacillati; phylum Actinomycetota; class Actinomycetes; order Kitasatosporales; family Streptomycetaceae; genus Streptomyces; species Streptomyces sp. NPDC027663. The sequence continues at coordinate 543,750 of NZ_JBVHSK010000002.1, forward strand.
GCGCTCCGCCTCAGCACGGCACCGGCGCGGCTCACCTCTTACGCGCTGGCCCAGCTGGTGTGCACGCTGTCCGACTCGGCGGCGACGGAGGGCGACGGCTCGGTCATCCTGGGCGGCCCCGGCACGCAGCCCCTGCGGCGCTACGACTGCACGGACGAGGTCCGCGAACGCCCGGGCTCCGCCCAGCCGCCGTCCAGCGAGGTCCCGGACGCCTAGGGGCCGCCCAGGGCCTGGCCGGTGGGTCGGCAGGGGTCCCCTTGCCCGCCCCTTAGGCTGGCGCCGTGGACAACGAGCTCGCTCATGAGGGAAGCGCCTTCGTCAACTTCCGACACTACGTCCGGGATCCGAAGGAGCACGGGTTTCGGTGGGTCGACGTCAAGCAGCTCCGCTTCTCTGCGGAGTCCGCGGACGACAGAGAGCTGCTTGCCGCACTGATCGGGCATGAGCAGTTCCGGGACGACTACGCAGGCGGTGGAGTGCTGCCTGAGGGGCCCCGGCACGGTCCGTATTGGCTGCGGTTGATCACTCCCGACCTCTACGAGCCCGTCAGCCAGGAGAAGGCCGTACGGATCCTGCGGGAGTGGGTGGATCCGCTCTGGGACGTGCCCGCCGAGCTGGAGGACGGTCTGCAGCGGGAGGTGTTCGACCGCCTGGCTGCAGCCGATGGCATCTACTGTCTCGGCGAACTCGGTGATGAGGCGATTCATGACTGGGGACGTGTGCACGACTGCTTCCACGAGTTCGTGCTGATCGACCGCTCGGCCGGGCAGATCTCCCTCGTCGTCGCGGCCGACGACTGAGCCGATCAGCCGGGCAGATCTCCCTCGTCGTCGCGGCCGACGACTGAGCCGGCCATCGGGGCATCCGCTGCGGTGGCTGAGATCAGTAGCGGAGAGCGTCCGCAGGACACCGCCCCCAGGCACCCTGTCGGTGCCTGCAGGCGGCCCCTCTCCGTCCGGCTGCCGCACAGGATGGCCACGCAGAATGCTTCCGGCGCGGAACCAATCGGCCCTGCTCCCGCGTCTTGGGGTTCGTGCAGCGTCAAGGCTCCATCCGCGGCAGCGCCGCAATCCGCATCCGTGTGACAGGGGGTGTCCTCCTCGTCGCGCATCTCGCTCTCGTCGCCTGGCTGATGCTGCGCCCCCTGGACGTCCCCTGGGTGATGCCCCCGAACCTGCATCCGCTGGCCGGCATCCGTGCCGACCTCGCGCTGGGCTGGCCGCAGGCCGGCAGACCCCTCGGCGAGGGCCTCGCGCTGCTCGCGCCGCTGGGTGTGCTGCTGCCGATGGCGCACGGCCGGCTCGTCGTCTCCACGCCGGCCTCCCTGGCCCGTACGGCCGCGGCGGGCACCCTGATCTCCCTGGGCATCGCCCTGTTGCAGACCGGCGTGCCGGGCCGGGTCGTGGACGTCGACTCGATGCTGCTGAACACGCTGGGCGTCATCGTGGCCCACCTGGCCGTCGTACCGGCGGGCCGCGCATGGCTGCGGCGGCGGGGCGCGCGGGAGTCCGGCACGGCCGAGCAGCAGATCACCGTCCAGGAGGGGCTGTCTCAGGGGCGTACCCCGACGATTCCCAGGGTCGGGATCGCCCCGTAGATCGACGCTTCGTCCTGTTCGTCTCCCTACCGTGGAAGACAGCTGGGGACGCCACTCGGGCGGCCCCGATCACGGCCCGGCAGCGGCCCGACGACCACGGAGGAACCCACATGACCGCCCTTGCCCGCCCCACCCACGGCCGCATGATCGGCGGAGTGTGCGCCGCCCTGGCCCGCCGCTTCGGCACCTCCGCGACGACGATGCGGGTGATCTTCCTGGTGTCCTGTCTGCTGCCGGGCCCGCAGTTCCTGCTCTACATAGCGCTGTGGCTGCTGCTGCCGGCGGAGAGCAAGACCGGTACCGCCTGGTGAGGCCCCCGGTCCCGCGCACACCAGAGGGGCGCTTCCGGACACACCGGAGCGCCCCGTCGGCGTCGTCGGGGAGAGTGGCCTCAGCCGACCGGGATCCCGTTGACCGGCGCCCCGTGCGTGGGCAGGCCCTTCACCGGCATTCCGCCGAGCAGGCCGGCGGCCGGCTTGGTCGGGCTCTCGGCGAGGACGCTCGCGGCGGCAGGCTTCGCTGCGGCCACACCCTTGCCGACGGCCGGCATCGCGGCGGCGACCCCGCGCTTGGCCACGGGCTTGGCCGTCTTCAACGCACCGCTGTCGGGCAGCGCCTCGATGACCTTCTCGGGGGGCAGCGTCTTGGTGACGGTGTCCAGGGTCCGGCCGGCGTCCGGGGTGGCCGGGGCGGCGTTGGCCGCGCCCGCACCGACGGCGGCGATAGCGGCACCGAGGGCGGCGACACCGAGGGTCTTGGCAGCAGACTGCTTCATCGTGAATGCGTCCTTGAATGCGGAGACGGGTGATCACAAAACGTTTGAGCGGTCCACGACCGTAAACATCCCGGGCCGCCCCCCGCAAACACCGAAATGCGGACGCCTTGTGAAAGTGCGTCCGCATTCCGGGTCGAGCGGCGTCGGGCCGCTAGTCTCCGATCTCCACAGAACCGCTGGTGGAGGCGGTCTGCCGGAACAGCCATTCGGATTTCAGCTCGGCATATCCAGGCTTGATCACGTCATTGATCATCGCGAGTCGTTCATCGAAAGGAATGAACGCTGATTTCATCGCATTGACGGAGAACCACTGCATGTCGTCGAGCGTGTAACCGAACGCCTCGACGAGGTGCTCGAATTCACGGCTCATGGTGGTGTGCGACATCAGCCGGTTGTCGGTGTTCACGGTGGCCCTGAAGTGCAGCCGGCGCAGCAGCCCGAGCGGATGCTCGGCGTAGGAGGTCGCCGCCCCGGTCTGCAGGTTGGAACTGGGGCACAGCTCCAGCGGGATCCGCTTGTCCCGCACGTACGACGCGAGCCGGCCGAGCTTGACCGAGCCGTCCTCGCGGACCTCGATGTCGTCGATGATCCGCACGCCGTGCCCGAGCCGGTCGGCGCCGCACCACTGCAGCGCCTGCCAGATGGACGGCAGCCCGAAGGCCTCGCCGGCGTGGATGGTGAAGTGGTTGTTCTCGCGCTTGAGGTACTCGAAGGCGTCCAGGTGCCGGGTGGGCGGGTAGCCGGCCTCGGCACCGGCGATGTCGAAGCCGACCACGCCGCAGTCCCGGTGCCGGTTGGCGAGTTCGGCGATCTCCAGGGAGCGGGCCGCATGCCGCATGGCGGTCAGCAGGGCGCCGACCCGGATGCGCCGGCCGTTCTCCCGGGCGAGCCGCTCGCCCTGCCGGAACCCCTCGTTGACGGCTTCGACCACCTCTTCCAGGGTCAGCCCCGCATCGAGGTGCTGTTCGGGTGCGTAGCGCACCTCGGCGTAGACGACCCCGTCCTCGGCCAGGTCCTCGGCGCACTCGCGGGCGACCCGGATCAGGGCGTCCCGGGTCTGCATCACGCCGACGGTGTGCCGGAAAGTCTCCAGATACCGTTCCAGCGAGCCGGAGTCGGCGGCCTCGTGGAACCAGATACCCAGCTTGTCCGGGTCGGTCTCGGGAAGGTCGGGGTAGCCCGTCTCGCGGGCGAGATCGACGACGGTCCCCGGGCGGAGTCCGCCGTCGAGATGATCGTGCAGCACTACCTTGGGCGCCCGGCGGATCTGGTCCGGCGTCGGAACGTGCGCCGGGACGGCCCCCGTCGGCGGAGTCTGGCTCGTCATTTCCGCACTCTAACGCCTACGCGCGTAGAGCGCCCGGTGTACGCGTGAGTTGTTTTGCGGCACTTTTCCGTCGATACGCAACGGTGACCGCACGTACGGGTTTCGTACACCACGCCTTCTGACACTGTTCTGTCATGGGACAGCAAGCGACGCCGGTCCGAACGGCCGGGCTGGGGAAGGCAGTCGGCCCGGAGCCGACGTCGGTGGGCGGAGCGGTACTGCTGCTCCCCGGCGGCGAGGAGACCTCGGCCCGCCGCCCGTCCCCCGTCCGGGCCATGACGCTCGTCCGCTCCCTGGGCCGCGCGTTCGCCCGCGCGGGCCGCGACGAAGGACTGGCCGTCCATCACGTCCGCTACCGCTACCGGGGCTGGAACGGCAGCGAAGCGCATCTGGCGGCGGACGCCGAATGGGCCGCCGACGAGGTCGTACGGCGGTACGGGGACGTGCCCGTCTGCCTGGCCGGGATCGACATGGGCGGACGTGCGGCGCTCCGGGCCGGCGGCCACGAGGCCGTCAACTCCGTGGTCGCGCTGGCCCCATGGCTCCCCGAGGAGGACGTCGCCGCCCCTGCGGAGCCGGTGAAGCAGCTTGCCGGGCGCCGGGTGCTGATCGTGCACGGCACGAACGACGAACGCACCGATCCCGAGCTGTCCTTCCGGTTCGCGGCGAGGGCGAAGAAGGCGAACCGGGAGGTGTGCCGGTTCGAAGTGCACACCGACGGGCACGGGTTGAACGGTCACCGGGAGGAGGTGCTGTGCCTCGCGTCCGACTTCGTGATGGGGGCGCTGTTCGGGCACTCCGTGTCCCGCCCGGTGGAGGACGCGCTCGCCGCGCCGCCACCGATCGGACTGCGCATGCCGTTGGCCGCGGGGTTCGGGCGGTCGTGGAAGCGGTAGGACCCGTGGGCTTGGGGTGCGCGTAGGCCGTGGAAGCCGCAGGGGTCGTGGGCTTCGGAATTCGGGTAGGCCGTGGAAGCGGCAGGGCCCGGGGGCTTCGGGGTGCGCGTAGGCCGCGGGAGTGCCAGGAACCGTGGGCTTCGGGTGCGCGTAGGCCGTGGCTTGGCGCGCGGTTAGCCGCGTACCGGGCCGGTTGCCCTCAGGTGGGCAGCAAGTTGCCCCTCCGGGACAGCAGGAACTTCTTGAACGCGGCCACCGGGGGTGTGTCCGGACGGTCGGCCAGCCAGGCGACGCCGATCTCACGGACCGCCCTCGGCGCCGTGACCGTCAGTTCCACCACGCCCGGGCGGGGGACGGTCGGCGGTGGCAGCAGCGCCACTCCCAGTCCGGCCGCCACCAGGCCCCTGAGCGTCTCCGCCTCCTCGCCCTCGAAGGCGATGCGGGGCTTGAAGCCGACCTCGCGGCACAGGTCGTCGGTGATCCGCCGCAGGCCGTAGCCCGGCTCCAGGGTGACGAAGGTTTCGTCGGCCGCCTCGGCCAGGCGGATGCGGCGCCGGGCGGCCAGACGGTGGTCCGCGGGGACGACCAGGCGCAGTTTCTGCTCGTCCAGGCGGCGGGCGACCAGGTCGGGAGCGTCCGGTACCGGTGAGGTCAGACAGAGATCCAGCTCCCCCGCCCGCAGCCGCTCCAGCATGGCCTCGCCGTAGTTCTGGACCAGGCTGAAGCGGACGCGCGGGTGGTCGGCGCGGAAGGCGTGCAGCAGACCGGGTACGGTCTCGGCACCCATGGTGTGCAGGAAGCCGAAGGCGACCTTGCCGGTGGCCGGGTCGGCGTCCGCGCGGACCTCCTCGGCGGCGCGGTCGATCTCGGCGAGGGCCCGCTCGACGGAGACCAGGAAGGTGCGGCCTGCGGTGGTCAGGGATACCGTGCGGCCGTGGCGGGCGAACAGGTCGACGCCCAGGTCCTGCTCCAGACGGGCCATCGCCCGGGACAGCGTGGACTGCGGGACGTTCATCTCCAGCGCGGCCCGGGTGACGTGCTCGGTGCGGGCCACACCGGCGAAGTACGCGAGGCGGGGCGCGAGCAGCCGCGACATCTCGCTCATGTCTTCTGTGTCACCGGACGGTGACAGCCGCGCCTGTGACCTCTGCTGATGCTCCATGGGAACGATTATGGCGATTCCATGCATTGGACGGATGAGGGGCGCCGTACCTACGGTCGAAGCATGTCTCCCGCCAGTACCGGGGCGTCCACCGTCGTGGACGCCGTTCCGTCCGTCCCTGCTTCCGGCTCCGACACCCGCATGACCCCCGGCGGCCCCGGCTACCGCCGGATGAGCTTCGCCCTCTTCCTCGCCGGAGTCGCCACCTTCGCCCTCCTGTACTCCACCCAGGCGCTGCTGCCGCTGATCTCCGGGGAGTTCGGGGTCGCGGCGAGCGAGGCGAGCTGGACGGTGGCGGCAGCGACCGGCGGGCTGGCCCTGTTCGTCCTGCCGATGAGCGCCCTGTCGGAGCGCTTCGGCCGCCGCACGGTGATGACGGCCTCCCTGGCCGTCGCCGTCACGCTCGGCATGCTGGTGCCCTTCGCGCCGTCGCTCGGCACGCTGGTGGTGCTGCGGGCGGTGCAGGGCGCCGCGCTGGCCGGACTTCCGGCCTCGGCGGCGGCGTACCTGGCCGAGGAGGTGCGGCCCAAGGCACTGGTCACGGCGATCGGGCTGTTCGTGGCGGGCAACAGCGTCGGCGGGATGAGCGGCCGGGTGATCACCGGCTGGGTCGCGCAGGAGTGGGGCTGGCGGGTCTCGGTCGGCGTGATCGGCGCGCTCGCCGTCGCCTGCGCGGTGGCCTTCCGGCTGCTGCTGCCGGCGCCCCGGCACTTCAAGGCCGGTTCCCTGCGCCCGCAGGTCCTGCTCGGCACGGTCCGCGACCACCTGTCCGACCCGCTGCTGCGCCGCCTGTACGCGATCGGCGCGCTGTTCATGACGGTGTTCGGCGGCGTGTACACGGTGATCGGATACCGGCTGACGGCGGAGCCGTTCGGGCTGCCGCAGGGCATCGTGGGCTCGGTCTTCCTGATCTACCTGGTGGGCACGGTCTCGGCGTCCGCCGCGGGCCGGCTGGTGGGACGGTTCGGCCGCCGGGGCGCGCTGTACTTGGCGGGCGGTACGACGGCGGCGGGTCTGCTGCTGTCCCTGGCCGGCTCCCTGCCGCTGGTCCTGCCGGGCCTGGTGCTGATCACGGCGGGCTTCTTCGCCGGGCACGCGGTCGCCTCCTCGGCGGTCGGCAAGACGGCCACCCACGGCCGGGCCCAGGCCTCGGCGCTGTACCAGTCCGCGTACTACGTCGGCTCCAGCGTGGGCAGCACGGCCGGCGCGCTGGCCTTCCGCGCGAACGGCTGGACCGGCACGGTCGGCGTCGGCCTCCTGGCGGTCCTCGGCGTCGTCGCCATCACGGTCCTCGGCTCCCGTGCGGCCCGGGTCGCGGCCCGGCGCGAGCCGGTGGGCGCGCACTGAAGCACCCACTTCTCACCTGCGCGTTTCCCGACTCCGGGGGCCGTTGTCAGTCCCCTGCGGTAGCTTCCCAAGTGGCGCGAAGGTGTGCCACGGGAACAGCCGCAGGGGTGGGTGGACGATGGGCGACAGCACGGCGACGGCGGATCTCGACGTCGCACTGGAGAAGCACCGGACCGAGCTGACCGGGTACTGCTACCGGATGCTCGGTTCCTCCTTCGAGGCCGAGGACGCGGTACAGGACACCCTGGTGCGGGCCTGGCGGAGCTACGACAAGTTCGAGGGCCGGTCCTCCCTGCGCTCGTGGCTGTACCGGATCGCGACGAACGTGTGCCTGGACATGCTGACGGCGGGCAGCAAGCGGGCGCGGCCGATGGACCTGACCGAGTCGACCCCGCTGGCCCAGGCGGCGCTCGCGCCGCGCCCCGACAACACCTGGCTGGAACCGGTGCCGGACGCGCGCGTGCTGCCGAGGGTGGACGATCCGGCGGAGGCGGCGGTGGCCAAGGAGTCCGTCCGGCTCGCGTTCATGGCAGCCCTGCAGCAGCTGCCGCCCAAGCAGCGGGCGGTGCTGATCCTGCGTGAGGTGCTGGCCTGGAAGGCGAGCGAGGTCGCCGAACTGCTGGGCACCACGGTCGCATCCGTCAACAGCGCGCTGCAACGAGCCCGGGCCACGCTGGCCGAGCGGGAGCAGTCCGGCGCCCACGCGGAGGTCTCCGACCCGCTCGACGCGGAGCAGCAGAAACTCCTCGAGCGCTATGTCGCGGCCTTCGAGGGGTACGACATGACGGCGCTGACGGCGCTCCTCCACGAGGACGCCATCATGACGATGCCGCCGTTCGACCTGTGGCTGACCGGACACGAGGACATCACCGGCTTCATGACCACCATCGGCTCCGCATGCGAGGGCTCCCGGCTGCTCCCCGTACAGGTCAACGGCCTGCCCGGCTTCGCCCAGTACAAGCCCGACCCGGACACCGGCGGCTACAGCCCCTGGGCCGTGCAGGTCCTGGAGATCTCAGACGGCAGGCTGACCGGGTTCCACTTCTTCCTCGACACCCAGCGCTGGTTCCCGCTCTTCGATCTGCCCCTCCACCTGGAAGCGGAGCCCGACGAGGTCCAGAAGGGCGTGTAGCGCGGGATCGGCGTCCCGCAACCGGATCCGCCCGCCGGCCCGGCGGGCGGCCAGCTCCAGCCGGGCCAGCAGCTCCACGACCGCCAGCCCCGGCGGCCCGACCCCGCCCACGTCGCACACGACCACCCCGCCCCCGCCGCCCTCCAGCAACACCCGCACCTCGGCACACAGCACCGGCACCTGAGCGCGACTGACGGGTCCGGGCAGCACGAGTACGGCTGGGGTCTTGGCATCCACGTGCGGTAGACCGGCACAACAGCCCCAACTCATCGCCGACGCCCGGCACCACACCGACCTCAGACCGACCTGCGCCTCGCGGACGGCCCGGCTCCGCCCTGCACCACACCGACCTGCGCCTCCCGAACGGCCCGGCCCGCCCAGCACCACACCGACCTCAGACCGACCGGCACCTCGCGGACGGCCCGGCTCCGCTCAACATCACATTGACCTGCGCCGCTCCCCCACGGAGGGTGGCCCTGTGGCGGGGGTGCTGAGCGGGTTCGCGGTGATCGCGGTCGTCATCGGGGTGGGCTATGTGCTCGGGCGGCGGGGGACGCTCGGCACGCAGGGCGGTGAGGTGCTGACGAGGCTGGCCTTCACCGTGGCCGGCCCCGCGCTCCTCTTCACGACCCTCGCGCGGGCCGACCTCTCCGTCCTCTTCTCCAGCCGGCTGCTGGTGACGGCACTGAGCACGGCGGCGGTCTGCGGGACCTTCGTGGCGATCGGCGCGCTACGGCGCTGGGGGGTGGGCCGTACGACGATCGGCGCCCTGTGCTCCGGCTACGTCAACTCGGGCAACCTGGGCATCCCGATCGCCGCGTACGTTCTGGGCGACGCGTCGCTGGTGGCGCCGGTGCTGCTCTTCCAGGTCGTCCTGGTCACCCCCGTCGCCCTCACCGTCCTGGACCTCTCCGGCATGGGCGAGAAAGGCACGGTGTGGCGGCGCCTGCTGACGCCGCTCCGGAACCCGATAGCGGTCGGCTCCCTGTCCGGGGTGGTGGTGTCGGCGGCGGGCCTGCACCTACCCGGCCCGCTCATGAACCCGCTCACCCTGATCGGCAACATGTCCGTCCCGGCGGCGCTGCTGGCCTTCGGCATGTCCCTGCACGGTGGCGCGGCCCTTGGGCGGGGGCGGGACAGGCAGCTGGTCCTGCTGTCGGTGGCGTTGAAGTCGCTCGGGCAGCCGCTCGTGGCGTGGGTGCTGGCGAGCGCGGTCTTCGGGCTGCACGGCGCCCCACTGCTGGACGTCGTGGTGACCTCCGCCCTCCCGGCCGCCCAGAACCTGTTCACCTACGCGAGCCGCTACCGGGTGGCCGAGGGCCTGGCGAGGGAGTCGATCCTGCTGTCGACGGTCGTGTCGGTGCCGGTGCTGGTGGGAGTGGCGGCGGTGCTGGGGTGAGGCCGCGTCAGTCGGCGGGGAACTCGGGCCGCGATCACGTTGTGGCCGTAGGCGGGAGCAGGTGACACGGTGATGATCCCCTCGATGATCTCCACCTTGCTGCCCTCGGGCCACTCCGTCTCCTCCAGTACCGGACGGGGTCGTCCCAGTTCTGGTCGGGGTCCTGGCTGACGGTGAGTGCGCTCACGGCGGTCTCCTATCGGTGCGTCACCGATCCCAACATGCCGAACGGGACCGGTGGCGATCCACCGGTCCCGTTCGCGCGGGAGAGGAAACCGCAGGTCAGGCGATTCGTTCCAGCACCACCGGCGTGGCCTGGAAGCCCGTGCCCGTCGCCGCGATGTCGTACGCACCCTGCACCGCCTGGAGCGCGTACTCGAAGCGCTCGGGGGTGTCGGTGTGCAGGGTGAGGAGGGGCTGGCCCTCGGTCACGGTGTCGCCCGGCTTGGCGTGCATCTCGACGCCCGCCGCCGCCTGCACCGGGTCCTCCTTGCGGGCGCGGCCGGCGCCCAGGCGCCAGGCGGCGATGCCGATGTCGTAGGCGTCGAGCCGGGTCAGGACACCGGAGGACGGGGCCTTGATGACGTGCTGCTCCTTCGACGTGGGCAGCTCGGCGTCCGGATCGCCGCCCTGCGCCGCGATCATCCGGCGCCAGACGTCCATCGCCGAGCCGTCGGCCAGCGCCTTCGCCGGGTCGGCGTCCTTGACGCCGGCCGCGTCCAGCATCTCGCGGGCCAGGGCGATCGTCAGCTCGACGACGTCCGCGGGGCCGCCGCCCGCCAGGACCTCGACCGACTCGCGGACCTCTAGGGCGTTGCCCGCCGTCAGGCCGAGCGGGGTCGACATGTCCGTCAGGAGCGCGACCGTCTTCACGCCGTGGTCGGTGCCGAGGCCGACCATCGTGGAGGCCAGCTCGCGGGCGTCCTCGATCGTCTTCATGAAGGCGCCCGTGCCGACCTTCACGTCCAGGACCAGCGAGCCGGTGCCCTCGGCGATCTTCTTGGACATGATCGAGGAAGCGATCAGCGGGATCGCCTCGACCGTGCCGGTGACGTCCCGGAGCGCGTACAGCTTCTTGTCCGCGGGGGCCAGGCCGTCGCCCGCCGCGCAGATCACCGCGCCGGTGGTGTCGAGGACGTGCAGCATCTCCTCGTTCGACAGCAGCGCGCGCCAGCCGGGGATCGACTCCAGCTTGTCCAGGGTGCCGCCGGTGTGGCCGAGGCCCCGGCCGGAGAGCTGCGGGACGGCGGCGCCGCAGGCCGCGACGAGGGGCGCCAGCGGGAGGGTGATCTTGTCGCCGACGCCGCCGGTGGAGTGTTTGTCGGCCGTCGGGCGGGACAGCGACGAGAAGTCCATGCGCTCGCCGGAGGCAATCATGGCCGCGGTCCAGGTGGCGATCTCGCGGCGGTTCATGCCGTTCAGCAGGATCGCCATGTTGAGCGCGGCCATCTGGTAGTCGGCGACCTCACCGCGGGTGTACGCGTCGATGACCCAGTCGATCTGCTCGTCGGTCAGCTCGCCGCGGTCCCGCTTGGTGCGGATCACGGAGATGGCGTCCATGGCCATGGCTGGTGTGGTTCCTTCCGGGAGGTGCGAAGTGTGCGGCCCCCCTGCGAGCGGGGCAGGGGGGCCGTACGGCGTTACTTGGTGAGATGGTCCGGGCCGAAGGCCTGGGGCAGCATCTCCGAGAGCGGGAGGACGCCCGCGGGGGTGTCCAGGAGGAGATCCGGGCCGCCGAACTCGTACAGCAGCTGGCGGCAGCGGCCGCACGGGACCAGCAGGGCGCCCTCGCCGTCCACGCAGCTGAAGTGGGTCAGCCGGCCGCCGCCCGTGCGCTGCAGCTCCGAGACCAGCCCGCACTCGGCGCACAGGCCGAGCCCGTAGGAGGCGTTCTCGACGTTGCAGCCGCTGACCGTGCGTCCGTCGTCGACCAGGGCCGCCACGCCGACCGGGTACCCCGAGTAGGGGGCGTAGGCGTGGGACATGGCCTCCCGCGCCTCGGCGCGCAGCGCCTCCCAGTCGAACGTGTCGGATCCCTGAGTCACTTGCCCTGACCCTTCCGGTAGCGCATGCCGTCCGCCTTCGGCATCCGCAGACGCTGCGCGGACAGCGACAGCACGAGCAGGGTGACGACGTACGGGGTGGCGCCCACGAAGTCGCTCGGGACCTCGTCGGTGAACAGGTACCAGACCAGGACCAGCGCAGCCGTCATGAGGGCGATCCCGCCCTGCCAGTGTGCCTTCTTGTACATCTTCCAGCCGGCGAGCAGCGCGAGCAGGACGACCAGCAGGAGGAGCAGGGCGTGGACGGTGACACCGCCGTTGCGGAGCTGGAGCGCGTCGGAGTAACCGAACAGGCCCGCGCCCATGGCCAGGCCGCCCGGGCGCCAGTTACCGAAGATCATCGCCGCGAGACCGATGTAACCGCGGCCACCGGTCTGGCCCTCGAGGTAGGTGTGCGAGGTGACCAGCGCGAGGAAGGCACCGCCGAGGCCGGCGAGGCCGCCGGAGACGGCCACGGCCGCGTACTTGTACTTGTACACGTTGACGCCGAGGGACTCCGCGGCAGTCGGGTTCTCACCGCAGGAGCGCAGCCGCAGCCCGAACGGGGTGCGCCACAGCAGCCACCAGCTGCCGACGAACAGCAGCACGGCGAGGATCGTGACCACGGACAGGTTGGTGACCAGACCGCCGACGATGCCGGCGAGGTCGGAGACCAGGAACCAGTGGTGCTTCTCGATCGACGAGAGGCCGTCCGAGAGGCCGGGGACGGTGATGTGCGGCAGCGAGTCCGCCGGCGGGGACTGCTTGGGGTTGCCGCCCGCCTCCGAGGCCTTGCCCTCGGCGAAGAACAGCTTGGCGAGGTACTGGGTGGCGCCGAGCGCGAGCAGGTTGACGGCGACACCGGAGACGATGTGGTCGACGCCGAAGGTGACGGTGGCGACGGCGTGCACCAGACCGCCGATGACACCGAAGCCGATACCGCACAGCAGGCCGAGCCAGGGGCTGGACTGCCAGCCGACCCAGCCGGCGCCGAAGGTGCCGAGGATCATCATGCCCTCGAGGCCGATGTTGACCACACCGGCCCGCTCGGACCACAGGCCGGCGAGACCGGCGAGGCCGATCGGCACGGCCAGGCCGAGCGCGGCGGCGACCTGGCCGGCGGAGTCGAGCTGGTTGGCGCCGGTGATCATGCGGACCGCGGCGAGGAGCAGCAGGGCGCCCGCGACGATCATGAGGGTGAGGCCCAGGGAGCGGCCGGAGCGCTGGGGGGCGCCCGCTGCCTTGGGGGCCGCCGGCGGCGGCGCGTCGGTCATCGTGGCAGTCATCACGCCACCTCCTGCTTCTTCGTCGCGGCGGCGGCCTGGGCGGCGAGTTCGGCGCCGACCTTCTGCTGCTGGCGCTTCATGCCGTAGCGGCGTACGACCTCGTATGCGATGACGACGCACAGGACGATGACGCCCTGGATGACGCCGAGGATTTCCTTGTCGTAGCCCTGGAATTCCAGGTGGTTGGTGGTGCGCTCCAGGAAGCCCCACAGCAGGGCGCCGAGCGCGATGCCGATCGGGCTGTTGCGGCCGAGCAGCGCGATGGCGATACCGGTGAAGCCGATGCCGGCCGGGAAGTCGTTGCTGAACTGATGGCTGTCGTTGAGCAGGGTCGGCATGCCGATCAGACCGGCCACCGCACCCGAGATGACCATGCTGGTGGCGACCATCTTCTTCACGGACACGCCGCTCGCGCTGGCCGCGCTCTCCGACTGGCCGACGGTGCGCAGGTCGAAGCCGAACCGGGTACGGCCGAGCACGAACCAGTACGCGACGCCGACGAGCACGGCGACGACGATGAAGCCCCACAGGACGCCGGCCGGGCCGGTGTCGAAGCTGAAGAAGTACGAGGACGACGGCAGCGGCTTGGTGGAGACGAGGGTGCCCGCCTGGTCCAGCTGGCCGAGCTTCCCGGGCTGGAGCAGGTAGGCGATGATCGCGGTGGCGATCGAGTTCAGCATGATGGTCGAGATGACCTCGCTGACGCCCCGGGTGACCTTGAGGATGCCCGCGATGGACGCCCACAGGGCGCCGGTCGCCATGGCGCAGAGGATGATCAGCGGGATGGCGATCCAGCCGGGCACGGTCAGCGCCCCGCCGAGGACGGCGGCCATGAACGCGGCGAGCCGGTACTGGCCGTCGACACCGATGTTGAACAGGTTCATGCGGAAGCCGATGGCCACCGCGACACCCGCGAGGTAGTACGTCGTCGCCTTGTTCAGGATGTAGACCTGGCTGTCGCTGGCGAAGCCGTAGGTCGCCATGTCGCTGAACGCGGCGCCGGGGTCCTTGCCGGTCGCGAGGATCACCAGGGTGGTGACGACGAGCGCGGCGACGATCGCCAGCAGCGGCGCGGCGATGCCGAGGAGCAGCCGCTCCTTGTCGATGCGTTGGGTCAGCTTCTTCATCGCTCGTCGTCCTCTGTGTGCTCCAGGTGGCCGGTGGCCGCACCCGTCATGGCGGAGCCCAGCTCTTCGGGGGTGATCGTGGCGGGGTCGGCGTCGGCGACCAGACGGCCGCGGTACATCACCCGCAGGGTGTCGGAGAGGCCGATCAGCTCGTCCAGGTCGGCGGAGATCAGCAGCACCGCCAGGCCCTCGCGGCGGGCCTCACGGATGTAGTCCCAGATGGCCGCCTGCGCGCCGACGTCCACACCGCGGGTGGGGTGGGCGGCGATGAGCAGCTTGGGGTCGTGGCTCATCTCGCGGCCGACGATCAGCTTCTGCTGGTTGCCGCCGGACAGCGAGGCCGCGGTCACGTCGATGCCGGGGGTGCGGACGTCGTAGGCCTCGACGATCCGCTCGGTGTCGGTGCGGGCCGCCTTGATGTCGAGCAGTCCGCCGCGCGAGTTGGGCTTCTCGGTGACGTGGCCGAGGATGCGGTTCTCCCACAGCGGTGCTTCCAGGAGCAGGCCGTGGCGGTGGCGGTCCTCGGGGATGTAGCCGATGCCGGACTCGCGGCGATGGCGGGTCGGGGCGTGGGAGATGTCGGTGCCGTCGAGCGTGACGACGCCGGCGTCCGGGTGGCGCATGCCCATGATCGCCTCGACCAGCTCGGACTGGCCGTTGCCCTCCACGCCGGCGATGCCCAGGACCTCGCCCTTGTGGATGGTGAAGGAGATCTCGTCCAGGATGATCCGCTCGACGCCGTCGAGGTCGGTCTGCACCAGGTGCAGTCCGTCCAGCTTCAGCATCGGGACGTCCGTGACCGTGGACTCCTCGGTCTCCGGCGTGGGCAGTTCGCTGCCGACCATCAGCTCGGCGAGCTGCTTGGGGGTGGTGCCCCGCGGCTCGACCGTGCCCACGGTGGTGCCGCGCCGGATCACGGTGATCTCGTCGGCGACCGACAGCACCTCGCCCAGCTTGTGGGAGATGAAGATGACGGTGAGGCCCTCGGCCTTCAGCTCGCGCAGGTTGGCGAAGAGGGCGTCGACCTCCTGCGGGACCAGGACGGCGGTGGGCTCGTCCAGGATGAGGGTCTTGGCGCCGCGGTAGAGGACCTTGAGGATCTCCACGCGCTGGCGGTCGGCGACGCCCAGCTCCTCCACGAGGACGTCGGGGCGGATGTTCAGGCTGTACGCGTCCGAGATCTCCTTGATCCTGGCGCGGGCCTTGCCGCCGATGCCGTACAGCTTCTCCGCGCCGAGGACGACGTTCTCCAGCACGGTCAGGTTGTCGGCGAGCATGAAGTGCTGGTGCACCATGCCGATGCCGCGGGCGATCGCGTCGCCGGGGTTGTGGAAGACGACTTGTTCGCCACCCACGGTGATGGTGCCCTCGTCCGGCTGCTGCATGCCGTAGAGGATCTTCATCAGGGTGGACTTGCCGGCGCCGTTCTCACCGCACAGGGCGTGGACGGTGCCCGTGCGGACCGTGATGTCGATGTCGCGGTTGGCGACGACGCCGGGGAAACGCTTGGTGATGCCGCGCAGTTCGACGGCAGCGGGAGGGCTGGACGCGTTGATGGCGCACTCTCCTCGGGGAAAGGGGCTGCGGGGAGGGGGCAGGCGTCGGCGACGCTAGCGCGGCAACTCCATGCTACACGCGTAGAGTTGACACATTGTTATGGCTCGGCGGGGGGCTCCGGAAGGCGCCCCCGCGCCGAGCCTGGGTCCGACGGGACCCGTCAGGTCACGGGGTGGTCTTGACCTTGATCGAGCCGTCGATGATCTTCTTCTTCGCCTCGTCCAGCTTGGTCTGGAGGTCGTCGATGAAGCCGCCGCTGGTGGACAGCGAGACACCGTCCTTGGCGAGCGAGTAGCTGTTGGTGCCGCTCAGCGGCTTGCCGTCGTGGACGGACTTGACGAAGTCGTAGACGCCGACGTCGACGTTCTTGACCATCGAGGTCAGGATCGCGCTCTTGTACTTGGCGAGACCCGGGATGTTGTACTGGTCCGAGTCGACGCCGATGGCCCAGGCGCCCTTCTTGCCGCTGACGGCCTCGATCGCGCCGTTGCCGGAGGAGCCGGCCGCGGTGTAGACGACGTCCGCGCCGTTGTCGAGCATGCCCTGCGCGGCCTCCTTGCCCTTGTCGGGGCTGGCGAAGCCGGAGGTGTCCGAGCCGTGGCTCAGGTACTGGGTGTCGACCTTGACCTTCGGGTTGGTGTCCTTGACACCCTGGACGTAACCCGCCTCGAACTTCTTGATCAGCGGGACGTCGACGCCGCCGATGAAGCCGACGTGCTTGGTCTTGGTCTTCAGCGCGGCGGCGACACCGGCCAGGTAGGAGCCCTGCTCCTCGGTGAAGGTGATGCTGTCGACGTTGGTGCCGTTCACGACCGAGTCGACGATGCCGAAGCTGGTCTTCGGATACTTCGCGGCGACCTTGGTCATGGAGGCGGAGTAGGCGTAGCCGACACCGATGACGGGGTTGTAGCCGGCCTCCGCCAGGTCCGACAGGCGCTGCTCGCGGTCGGCCTCGGTGTCCGAGGTCTTCGCGGTCAGCTCCTTGATCTCGCCGCCGAACTCCTTCTTGGCCTTGTCGGCACCGCGCGCGGCGGAGTCGTTGAAGGAGCGGTCACCACGACCGCCGACGTCGAACGCGAGACCGATCTTGACGCCCTTGCCGCCGCCCGAGGAGGACGGGCTGGACTCGTTGTCGGACGAGGTGCTGCCACAGGCAGTGGCAGTCATTGCGAGTGCTGCGGAGGCGATACACGCAGCGGAAAGCTTGGCTACCCGGCGCACGGGAAGGCTCCTTCACCTGACCTGAGCGCCATGTCGGCGCTTGATGTGAGCACCATGCCAGTGCTCGAGCCGGGACGCCCCTTCGGCGTCGGCTTCGCGGCATCGTAACGCGCGTAGATGTCGCAAAAAACCCTCTCGCGAAGCCGTTATCGATTCGAGGCAAACAGCATCTGAACTCGGGCTCCCGGGCCTGTCATCGCGCTGTTGCGGTCCGTGTGCGAATGGCTTGGATACGTGTTGCGCCGGTCAGGGGAACGGCCCCCGAGGGGACCGCCCCCTCAGCTGGGGCTGGTTCCGCCCGCGTCCAGGAAGGCCGCCGCGGTGAACATCTCCACACCGACCGTGATCGCGTGCTCGTCGGCGTCGAAGTCGCCCTGGTGGAGATCCCGGACGACGCGGTCGCCCGGCCGGCGCACCCCGAGGCGGGCCATCGCGCCGGGCACCTCCTCCAGGTACCAGGAGAAGTCCTCGCCGCCCAGACTCTGCTCGGTGCTCTCGACGGACTTCATGCCGCGCCGCGCGACCATGGCCCGGCGCAGCAGTTCGGTGGACTCCCGGTCGTTGACGACGGGCGGCACCCCGCGCATGTAGTTGATCTCGGACTTGGCGCGGTGCAGGGTGGCGACCTCGTCGATGGCCGCATGGATGACGTCGGGCGCGTCCCGCCAGGCATCGATGTCCAGGCAGCGGATGGTCCCGGACAGCTCGGCGTGCTGGGGGATGACGTTCGGGGCATGGCCGCACTCGATCCGGCCCCAGGTCAGGGCGAGGCCGGCGCGGGTGTCGACACGGCGGGCGACGAGCGCCGGGACGTCGACGGCGACGCGGGCGGCAGCGGTGACCAGGTCGGTGGTCAGGTGGGGGCGGGCGGTGTGCCCACCGGGGCCGTCCAGGCTGATCTCCAGCCGGTCACAGGCGCTGGTGATGGGGCCGTGGCGCAGTCCGACCTTCCCCGCGTCGACCTTGGGATCGCAGTGCGCGGCGAGGATCCGGCCGACCCCGTCGAGCACCCCGTCCGAAATGGCGCCGAGTGCCCCACCGGGCAGGACCTCCTCGGCGGGCTGGAAGAGCAGCCGCACCGGGCGGGGCAGCAGGCGCTTGGCGTGCAGGTCGGCGAGGACGAGCCCGGCGCCGAGGACGACGGTCGTGTGCACGTCGTGACCACACGCGTGCGCCCGGTCGGGCACGGTGGACCGGTAGGGGCAGTCGGTCTTGGTGTCCGGGATGGGCAGGGCGTCGATGTCGGCGCGCAGCGCGAGAATCCGTTCGGCCGGCTGCTCACCCTGTGCGAGCCCGATGTCACAGACGAGTCCGGTTCCGGAGGCGAGGACACGGGGCTTGAGCCCTGCTCGCTCCAGCCGCTCCTTGATCGCGGCGGTGGTACGGAACTCCTGGTTGCCCAGCTCTGGGTGCATGTGCAAGTCGCGGCGGAACGCGACGAGTTCGGCGTGCAGGGACTCGCTCAGCACACCGGGGAGCACATCCCCCGCGAGGCCGGCCTCGGACTCTAGGGACATCAATTGCTTCACCCTCTGAAGGGTAGGACGCCCGGGTGGTCAACTACCCCTCGATCAACAAAACTTCAGCCCGTTAGGGGAAGAAAATCTGACCGGCGGACGCATGGCGGCGGACTGTGGTGGGTAAAAACCTTTCTTTCCTTCTTCCACGCATACCACGCATCGCCTGGGTCACGCGCGTCATGTCCACGAACCGGACCCCACGGGGTCCCCCCTGGCGGTAGCGTCCACGGGCGTGAGCGACTCGACCGCGGACTTCCTGCAGACGACCCGCGTCTCCTACGACACGATCGCCGAGGACTACACCGCCTGCTTCCCCGGCGGGCCGGCCCATCCGCTGGACCGGACCCTGATCACCGCCTTCGCCGAGCTGGTCACGGCGAACGGTTCCGCCCCCGTGGCCGACCTGGGCAGCGGCCCCGGCCATGTCACCGCGCTGCTGCACGAGCGGGGTGTCCCGGTCTTCGGTGTGGACCTCTCCCCCGCCATGGTGGCCCTCGCCCGGACGGCCCACCCCGAACTGCGCTTCCACGTCGGCTCGATGACGTCGCTCGACCTGCCCGGCGCCACGCTGGGCGGCATCCTCGCCCTGTACTCCACGATCCACGTGCCCGACGATCACCTGCCGACCGCCTTCGCGGAGTTCCGCCGCACCCTGGTCCCCGGCGGCCACGTCCTGCTCTCGTTCCAGTCCGGCACCGAGCCGGGCCGCCTCCATCTGGCCGAGCGCTTCGGCCACGGCATCGACCTGCACTACTACTGGCGTACGCCCGAACAGGTCACCGAGGCGCTGGCCGGAGCGGGCCTGGAGACGGTGGCGACCGTCCTGCGGGAGCCGGCCGGCGAGGAGACCCGCAGCCGGGCGTTCGTGCTGGCGCGGCGGGAGTGAGGCCGGGCGGAGCCGCGGGAAGTGCTCGAAGCGTCCGATCAGCGCTACAAGTACTCGACCTTCTGGCCCTCGGGGACCTGGTAACAGCCGGAGATGACATTCAGGCTCAGCATCGCCGGATTTTCCTTGGCCATCTGAATGACGTGCACACTGGCCTTCTTCGCGTCGTTGTCAGCCGTGAGCCGCAGGTTCTTGTTCTTGCTGGCGTCCGGCCCGTACTCGACGATCTTCCAGCCGTGCTTCGGCAGTCCCGCCTTGAGCTGTTGCATGGCTGTCTCGAGGTCACCGGAGGACGCCGGGGTGAAGCTCCAGGGGTGGAGGACCCGGAAGTACTTGTCCGGGTCCTTGTCCGCGCACTCGGTCACCGTCGCGCGGTTGTCGGACGTCTTCCCCTTGACGCCGATCAGGTCGTAGATGCCGCTGGAAACGCCCTCCAGCTCGTCTGCGGCGTCTCTCGTCGTGCTCGTGCCGGCGGAGGGGATGTCAGAACCGCTGTCAGTCATGTTGCATCCGGTGAGGGTAGTGAGCGCAAGGGGTATGGCGACGGCGAGGGCACCGAGCTTGATCTTCACGGCGGGGAGTTTCTCCTACTTCACATGATCCCAGGAACCGGGCGGCCCGAACGTGCCGTACGAGGGTTTCAGCTCCACGTTGTCAGACTTCCCCACGACGACCAGCGCCTGGTTCAACAGGCTCTTGGAGCCGGGGTCCCAGTACCCGCCGTGTCCATGGGTGTTCGTCGCCATCTGGTTGGCGCCGAAGTCCTTGTCGCTCGGGATGATGGAGCCGTCCCCGCCGAGGTAATAACGGCCGAGCTCCGGAACCGGGTCCGAGCCGCCCTCCTCGTTCCACACGTGCCCCTTGGGGACGTCCATCTCGTCGGCACCGGACACCAGGACGCCGGGGCTGCCCGCGAAGACGACGTCGTCGGCGTTGAGGGTCCCCTTCTGGGCCGCGGCACCGATGAGGGACGATCCGTACGAGTGGCCGATCACGGTCCGGTGCGGTGGCGTGTCACCGGAGTGTGACGCCTCCAGCCCGTCCAGGAACTTGTTGAACGCCGGCGCACCGTCGTACGCGTAACTGTCGTGCGTCGCGTCCTTGGCGACGACGTCGGGCGCGTCGTAGCCCAGCCAGGTGATCGTGGAGACGGTCTGGCCGCCGGACGTGGAGTGGGCCTCGTTCCAGACGTTGACCATCCGGTTGATGTTGCCTCCGATACTGTTCAGGTCCGACGTCGTACCCGGCACGTAGACGGCCTGGTGGTCCGCCGTGTCCGGGTTCCCGTTGGCCACGATCGCGCGGCCGTCGTCATCGGCGCTGAAGCCCAGCAGGTAGGCCTCGGGGAGCCCCTGCTCACCGGTCCGGTCGAAACGGCTCTGGATGGCCTCCATGCCGTGGAGCGATTTGTCGAGGTGGTCGTACCGCTCACCGTACTTCTCGTGCCAGGCCGTCCATTCGGCGGTGTGGACCCTGGACGACCAGCCGAACTCGGAGATCTCGGTCCACTCGTTCTTCGGTGGCTTCGGGATGGTGTTGAATTCCAGCTGGTAGCGGGCCCGGGTCTCGTCCAGGACGATGCGGTTGGCCTCGTCGCGCACCGTGGAGGGCAAGCCGTCGAGCTTGCCCACGCTGTCGGGGCGCATGGAGACGTAGGCCGCCTGCTGCTCGTCGGTGAGCCCCTTCCACCAGGCCGCGTTGTCCTTCGGGGCGCCGTCCTTGGGCGGCTGCGGAAGCGAGTCGAGGTACTTCTTGCCGGCCTCGCTCACCCCGTCCTGGTCCGACTTCACATCCGACCAGTCCCGGTCCGAGACCTTCAGGTCGTCGTCGGCCTTCAGCGCGCGCAGCTTCGGCGCCCACTTGGCGTCCGCCTCCGTGGCCTCCTGCAAGGCGTCACCGATGCGGTTCGCGAAACCGACCGCCTTGCCGAAGTTCGGGTTCGGGTGCATGTTGATCGCCTGGCGTTCGATCGCCGCCGACGTCGGGTCGGTCATGCTGGTGCTCGGCGACACGGTGTCGCCCTCGGGCACCTTGCCGTCGACCTCCTTGCCGCCCGGCGGGAAGGACACCGAGCCGTCCGCACCGACCGTGCAGCCGGCAGCCTTGGCGTCATCCATGGCCGCTTCGAGCTTCTTCTTGGCCGCGGCCATCTCGAAGGCGAAGGCGTTCAGCGCGGTACTGGCCAGCGCACACTCGGTCTGAACGTAGTGGAAGTTCTGGCCCAGGTCCTTCAGCTCCCGCAGGGCCGCCTCCAACGCCTTGCCCTCGAGCTGGTTGCGCAGACTCGGAGCGATCTTGTTCTCGATCGTGTCCTTGGCCGTGCTCGCCATGTCGCTCGTGGCCCGGTACCCGTCGGCGGCCTCCTCGAACTGGGAGGGCTTCAGCGCCTTCAGCGTCGCTATGTCCATGACCGCCCCGTCACCGGCCCTTCGCCTGGCCGCCGACGGCCTCGGTGTCCGCGTACTTCGTCTTCAGCTTGTCCAGCGCTGCCTGCACATCCCCGTCGGTCTTCGACAGATCGTGCCCGGCACTCTCCATGACCCCGCCGAGATCGACGCAACGGCCCTTCACGTCACCGACGTACTTCTTCCAGGAGTCGTACAGCTCCTTCTGCGCCGCCGCCGACTCACAACCCGACGTCTCACCGAGCCCCGACTGACCGTCGTCCAGCTTGCCCAGTGCCTTGCCGATGCCGTCCTGCAGACCCTTGGTGTCCTCGCCGGCCATCGTCCAGGTCTTCTTGTCCGACCTGAGCTTGCCCGCGGCACCGCTGCCGCCCGGATCCATCGGAATATGGTTCAGCTGCATCTGCGCGGAGCCGTCGGCGCGGGCCGCCGCGTCCGCCTTCAACTGCTCCCACTCGTCCCACGCCATGGCGTGATGTCCCCCGCTTCCCCGTTTTGGCGGACTTCCGCCGCCTCGCGCTTGGACCCGTACACCAGGCAGAAAATCTTACCGGGAGGCGATCACATGGCGCCTGAGTACCCCTACTCAGTTCGGGCCGGGCTAGGCGAGGCTCACCGCCGCCAGCCGGTGGACGTCCCGGGCTGTGCCGGTCACGCCGGACAGGAAGCCCTGGGCCCGCGGGGAGGCCGTGTCCGTGAGCCAGGCCGGGTCGATGTCGCAGACCGCGACGCGGACGCCCGTGCCGGCCAGGGCCAGCGGCAGGGTGTGGACGACCGTGGAGGGGAAGCTGAGGATCGTGCGGCCGATGGGGCCGCGGCGGGCGATCAGCTCCAGGGGGAGGTCCGGGCGGACTATCTCCAGGCCCGTCTCGGCGGCCAGGCGGTGCAGCTTGTCGGCGCTCTCGCGGCGGTGGGCGAAGTAGCGGGTCGCGCCGTGCGCCCTGGCCAGGCTGCGGACGGCCTCCAGATAGCGGTCGCCGTCCACGACCCCGGTCTCCACCAGGGAGGTGCCGACCATGTCCGAGGTCCTGGTGATGCGCGGCGGCCCGAAGCGGGCGCGGGTCCAGGAGAAGTCGTTGCCGGTGACGGTGACACCGTCGGGGACCTCGGTCACCGGCATGGAGGAGAAGACCTCGACGCGGCGGCGGGCGCTCGGGGTGAGGCGGCGCCGGGCGGAGGAGGAAACGGGGGCGAAGAGCAGGTCGCGGGCGCCGGGGCGGCCGCCCTTGCGGTGCCAGCGCACCAGGCGTTCGCCGCGCGCCAGCTGGGCGACGAACTCCATGGTCGCCGTGCCGTCGTCGACCACGACCAGGTCCTTCGCCCGGGTGATCGTGAGCAGCAGCTGTACGTAGCGGGAGAACGGGTCTCCCATCACGATGCGGTCGGCGCGGCGGAGGGAACCCGCCAGGCCGCCGATCGTGTGGAAGGGCGCGGTCGTGCCGCCCCGCGCGTCCTCCCAGCGCACCCGGTACCCCTCGTCCCGGGCCAGGTCGGCCATGCGGCGCAGCTGGCCCCGGGTCATGGGGTCGGTCGGGGACAGGACGACGACGGTGAGCTCCGCGCCGGCGGGCGGCGCCCAGGCCGGCTGCCGCCGGGCCTGCGCGGGCACGGCCGGCCGGGCCGGCTCGGCACCGTGGTGCAGGCCGTGGACGTGCGCCCACTCCAGTACGTTCAGCAGCTGTACCGGGCTCTCCACGAAGGCGAGCGTGTGGGCAGGGTGGCCGGCGTGACCGGCGCGGGGGCTCATCGGCGTACGACCGTCCCGTCGTAGGGCAATCCGTATGGAGTCAGTGCGCTCAGACAGAGACGGGCTCGCCCGCGGCGGCGGCGATCTCCGCCTCGGCGACGACGCCGGCGACGCGGCGCAGCTTCTTCATCGGGCCCATCTCGGAGTCGTAGACCTTCTTGACGCCGTCACCGAGGGAGGCCTCGATGGTGCGGATGTCGCGCACCAGGCGGGTGAGGCCCTGCGGCTCGACGGAGGCGGCCTGGTCGGAGCCCCACATGGCGCGGTCGAGGGTGATGTGACGCTCGACGAAGGTCGCCCCGAGCGCGACCGCGGCGAGGGTGGTCTGCAGGCCGGTCTCGTGGCCGGAGTAGCCGATCGGGACGTTCGGGAACTCCTTCTCCAGCGTGTTGATCACGCGGAGGTTCAGCTCCTCGGCCTTCGCCGGGTAGGTGGAGGTGGCGTGGCACATGAGGATGTTGTCCGAGCCGAGGACCTCGACCGCGTGGCGGATCTGCTTCGGGGTGGACATGCCGGTGGAGAGGATGACCGAGCGGCCGGTGGCGCGCAGGGCGCGCAGCAGCTCGTCGTCGGTCAGGGAGGCGGAGGCCACCTTGTGGGCCGGGACGTCGAACTTCTCCAGGAAGGCGACGGCCTCGGTGTCCCACGGGGAGGCGAACCAGTCGATCCCCTTCTCCTTGCAGTACTCGTCGATCTGGCGGTACTCGTCCTCACCGAACTCCACGCGGTGGCGGTAGTCGATGTAGGTCATCCGGCCCCAGGGGGTGTCGCGCTCGATGTCCCACTGGTCGCGGGGGGTGCAGATCTCGGGGGTGCGCTTCTGGAACTTGACGGCGTCGCAGCCGGCCTCGGCGGCGACGTCGATCAGCTTGAAGGCGTTCTCCAGCTCACCGTTGTGGTTGATGCCGATCTCGCCGCAGATGTAGACGGGACGGCCGGGGCCGACCTCGCGCGAACCGAACGTACGCAGACGGGAGTTGGTGCTCATCAGGGGGTGTCCTTACTTGGGGAGGGAATCGAGAGAGGGGCCGAGGATCCAGCTGGCGATCTCTCGGATGGCGCCGTCACCGCCGGGAACGGTGGTGACCGCGCGTGCGGCGCCGCGTACGACGTCGTGAGCGCTCGCGACCGCCACGGGCCAGCCGACGAGGGCGAAGCACGGAAGGTCGTTGACGTCGTTGCCGACGTAGAGCACGCGCTCCGGCGCGATGCCCTGCTCCTCGCACCACTGCTTCAGTGCGAGGTCTTTCCGGTCGATGCCGTGCAGCACGGGGATCTGCAGCTTCCGTGCGCGGGCGGCGACCACCGGATTCTGTTCCGTGGACAGGATCAGCAGCTTCAGGCCGCTCCTGCGGAGGGCCGCGATACCGAGCCCGTCGCCGCGGTGCACGGCGACGAACTCCCGTCCGTCGGAGTCGATCAGCACCCGGTCGTCGGTCTGGGTGCCGTCGAAGTCGAGCACGACCGCGTCGATGTCGTCGGCGGTCGGCAGCGCGCCGGGGCGGTCCGCGTCGAAGAGCGGCGCGAGGGCGCGGGCGCGGGCCAGGTCGTGCGGGTCGTCGATCTCCAGCACCCGGGCCGGGTCGGTGCGGACCAGCTCGGTGTGGCCGAAGAAGCGGTGGCTGTGCTTGCGGAAGCCGGCTGCGTCCATCGCGTAGGCGGCGCCGGTCTCCAGGAAGTCCTGGGGGCGGTCCTGGCGGCGCGGGCGGTAGGACTTGTCGTGGTTGACGCCGACCCCGCCCTCGGACTCGGAGCCGGCCTCGCGCCAGACGAAGCCGTGGAAGGGGGCCACGGTGACGGCGGTGTCGGCGCCGTTCTCGGCGACCGCGGCGGCCACCCCGTCGATGTCCTCGCGGATCAGGAACGGGCTGGTGCACTGCACGAGCAGCACCACGTCGACGGAGGCGCCGTGCAGCGTCTCGTGGGCGTCCATGGCGTGCAGGACGGCGGCCTCCGAGGTGGCCGTGTCGCCGGCGATGGCGGCGGGCCGCAGCACGACCTCGGCGCCGGCCTCCCTCGCGGCTGCGGCGATGGCCTGGTCGTCGGTGGACACGACGACGTCGGTCACCAGCCGGGTCGCGCGGCACTCGCGCACCGCGCGCGCCACCAGCGGGACACCGCCCACGGGAGCGAGGTTCTTCGCGGGCACGCCCTTGGAGCCGCCGCGTGCGGGGATCACCGCGAGCACCCGGCGGACCGAAGCGCCTGAGCCTGCTGCCGAGTCGGTCATGGGGTCTACTCCTTGGGAAGAGGTCACAGCTCGCCCATCCGCCGGATCACCGGGGCGACCCGCTGGACGCCGTGGCGGTAGGCGCCGCGCGCGGCGCGGCGCACGATCTGCCGGACGGCGCCGGGCGCCTTGTCGGCGGCCGGTGCGCCGGGCAGCGGGGAGCCGTCGGGGCCGAGGTGGTGGCGGGCGAGGATGCCGGGCAGATAGCCGGGCGCGGTCTCGGGGGTGTAGTAGGGCGTGAGGGGCGGCAGCCCTCCCGGCCGGTCCAGCAGTTCGGCGATGCGCTCGCGGGCGGTGTCGAAGGCGTTCGCGTACGAGCCGTCGGCCGCCACGCCCTGCCGGGCCACCCACTCCTCGTCCGGCACCGGCCGGTGACCGGCGTCGAGCTGGTCCCAGGAGGCGAGGCAGCCGGAGCCGGTGAAGTGGTGGTTGCCGAGCACCTCGCGCACCCCGAGGTCGGTGAGGACGGCCGTGGGGACCCTGCGGTGCAGGGCCTCCAGGGCGGCCGTGGAGCTGACCGTGACCAGCAGGTCGGTGCGGTCCAGCACCTCGCCCATGTGCCCGTACACCAGCTGGAAGTTGGCCGGCAGGTCCTTGCCCTGGGCCAGCTTCTGGTACGGCAGCTCCTCGATGTGGGTGGTGTGTTCGCCGGGCTTGGACCGCAGCTTGAGCAGCACCTCGCGTTCGGGGTGCTTGCGGGCGTGTTCGATGAGGCGGTCGAGCAGGTAGCCGCGGTCCCGGCGGTTGTCCGGCACGGACGGCTGGACCGCGAACACCACGGTGTAGGGGTCGTGTTCACCGGTGTACGGTTCCCCGCCGAGGAAGGGCAGCGCGACCTCGGTGACCGAGGAGGCGTCGGCGCCCACGCCCTCGTACACGGCCCGGAACCGGTCCGCGTCGTGACGGGAGTTGGCGAGGACGAGGTCCGCGCCGTGCCGCAGCAGCAGCCCGTCGGCGAGCTTCTCGTAGACGACGCCGACATAGCCGGTGACGACGACGGGACGCTTCCCGGAACCCCAGGCGGCGCGCAGCCCGTGCAGCATCGCCTGGACTCCGCCGCCGACCAGGGCGAGGACGAGGATGTCGTACGGGTCCTCGGAGCGTTCGGTCATCGCGCGCAGGAACTCGACGCCGGTGACCTCGCGCAGGGAGTCCGCCTGGACGCCGACTTCCTGCAGCTGGCGGGCGGTGGGGGTGGCGCGGCCCCGCAGGAGGTAGCCGTCGAGCCGGACCTCGGCAGCCGCGGGAGTGAGACGCTGCGCGGTGAGCGCGCCCCACTTCCACCGGGTGTCGGAGTCCGCGATGACGGCGACCCGCAGGGACTTCGTTGCACTTGCTGGCACGTCGAAGACGCTAGGAAGCGATTCCGAGGATCCGCCCAACCAGAATCCAACAAACGGTTAACAGCACATCGCCGAATGGCGAATCGGCCCGGGATCGCACCGGAAATAAGCCCGGTTCACAGCTTCGCCACGTGTCGTTCACCCAGTATCAAGCAAGCCGTCAAGACGAATGACGGGCTGCGCCCTAACGTCCCTGACGTGGTCAAGCTCTCCGTCATCGTGCCGTTTTACAACGTGCAGCAATACGCGCCCGACACACTCAGGAGTCTCAGGTCGAACGCGCGTGAGGACTTCGAATTCATTCTCGTCGACGACTGTTCCCGCGACGGGACACCAGAGATTCTCGCGCGCGCGGAGCGCGAGCTGCCGGGCGCGGTGTTCGTCCGGCACGAGCAGAACGGGGGGCTGGCGACCGCGCGCAACACCGGCATCGACCGGGCGAGCGGCGAATACCTGACCTTCCTGGACGGCGACGACTGGCTCGCCCCCGGCTACTTCCCGAAGCTGCTCACGGCCATCGAGGAGCTGGGCTGTGACTTCCTCCGCACCGACCATGTGCAGTGCACCGCCCGGGCGCGCAGCGTGCACCGGGTGCCGGTGGGGCGGCGGAACACGGTGCTGAACCCGCGGGAGGCGATCCTGCCCGCCGACCGGTCCACCTCCGTGGACTACGCCTACGCCTGGGCGGGCATCTACCACCGCCGGCTGGTGGACAGGGGTCTGCTGCACTTCACCGACGGGCTGCGCACGGCCGAGGACCGGCCGTGGATCTGGAAGCTGCACCGGGAGGCGGAGTCCTTCGCCGCGGTGAGCCTGCTCGGCGTGTTCTACCGGCGTGGGGTCGCCTCGTCGCTCACCCAGATCGGTGACGTACGGCAGCTCGATTTCATTCGAGCGTTCGATCAGGTCATCGCGGAGACCGCGGCGGATCCGGAGGCGGGCGCGCTGCTGCCGAAGGCCGTCCGCACCTATTGCGCGATCATTTCCCATCACCTGGGATCCATCGAAAGGTTCGAGCCAGCGGTGGCGAAGAAACTGAAATCCATGAGTGCCGCCGCGCTGCGGCGCATGCCGCAGGACGTGCTGGACGAGGCGCTGGACTCCATGGACCTGCAGCGCGCCACCAAGCTGCGCCGGCTGCGCCGCCGTCCCGCCCCCGCGGGGGTCGCCGCGTGACCACCCAGATCTTCCAGGCGTCGACGCTGTACGGCACGGCCACGCTCGCCGCCGCCCTGGACTCCGGCTGCTTCCGCCCCGCCGACCGGCGGATCCTGCTGGTCTGCAACAACGCGGCCACGCCGGAGACGACTCCGGCACTGGACGAGATGCCGGGCTTCGAGCGGCTGCGCGACCGGTTCGACGACGTGGTCTCGTACAACGAGGCGATCTTCCCGTTCCACCCGGGCGGCTGGGCGCCCCGCGGGGACGATTCTCCGCTCTGGGAGCGGTACTTGCGTCACGAGTGGCGGCTCGGCACCGACGACGTCGAGCTGGCCGTCGAGTCGATCCAGGTCAACCCGTCGCTCGCGCTCGCGCAGATCTTCACCGGTGCGCCGGTCACCGTCTACGCCGACGGCCTGATGAGCTACGGCCCCACCCGCAACAAGATCGACCCGCTGGTCGGCACCCGTGTGGACCGTGTCCTCCACCTGGACCTGGTGCCGGGCCTGGAGCCGCTGCTGCTCACGGAGTTCGGCGTGCCCGGCGAGATCGTGCCGACGCCGGCCTTCACCAAGGTGCTGGCCGCACTCGCTCCGCTCGGCGACGAGCTGCCCGGGATCGAGGAGCCCGCGCTGCTGCTCGGCCAGTACCTGTCGGCGCTGGACATCCTCACCGCCGAGCAGGAGGAGAACCTGCATGTGCGGATGCTGAAGGGCGCGGTCGGACTCGGCCACACCAAGGTGGTGTTCAAGCCGCACCCGTCCGCCCCGGCCCGCTTCACCCGGTCCCTGGAGCAGGAGGCGGAGAAGCTGAAGGTCGAGCTGACCGTGCTCGACACGCCGGTGCTCGCCGAGGTGCTGTACCAGCGGATGCGTCCGGCGCTGGTCGTCGGCTGCTTCTCCACCGCCCTGCTGACCGCGTCCGCGCTGTACGGCCTGCCGGTCGCCCGGGTGGGCACCGAACTGCTGCTGGAGCGGCTGACGCCGTACGAGAACAGCAACCGCATCCCGGTCACCCTCGTGGACGCGCTGCTGCCGGACGTGTCCGACAAGGCGGCCGTCGCCGGGCAGCGCCCGGGCATGGACGTGGAGACCCTGGGCTCGCTGGTGCGGGCGGTGGGCTTCGCGATGCAGCCGAAGATCCTGCCGAGGCTGCGCGGCGAGACCGAGGGCTGGCTCGCGAAGAACCTGGACGAACGGACCCTGCGCTACTTCAAGCGCAAGCGGCTGACCTCGCTGGCGCTGCCCGGCGGAGTGCCCGCCCAGCTGTCGTTCATCCCGCGCAACGCGACGGTGCGCCGGGTGGCGCGCAAGGCGCGCAGTCTGCGCAGAGCCGTACGACGCTGACGCCACAGACCCCGGCGGCGGAGAGGCTGACGGCAGAAATACCCATGCCTCAGACGTCGGCGCCGACGCCGACGCCGACGCCGACGTCTACGCCTGCGCCTGCGCCGCGCCGGTGAGGCTGACGCCGGGAGACGCCGAGACCGCGGATGGGCGGGCCCGCTGCCGGGCCCGCCCTTCGCGTCTCACCTGCCGAGGACGGTCCGGATCCGGGCCGCGTTCTCCTGGGTGACCTTCCACAGCAGTTCCTGCCGGTCGTGCACGTCGGCGACGGTCCGGCTGTGGTGGTCGAGGATGTGCAGGGCCCGTTCCGTGAGCACGGCGCCGAGGTTCTTCTCGTGGACGGAGACGCCCCACTCCGGGCGCTCGATGTCGCTGAGGAAGTACGCCATCTTCGAGTGCGAGATCAGGCTGACGATGGGCGTGCCGACGCCGAACGGGATCATGCCGGCGTGCCCGCGCATGCCGATGACCAGCCGGGTCCTGGCGTAGGTCTCGCGGATCTCGTCGTTGTCGAAGTCGTACATCGGGATGACCGGCAGCGAGATCCCGTGCTCGCGGCGCAGGTCGAAGGCGATCCGCTCGTCGTCCAGGGAGTGGGCGACGCACCGGACCTCGGTGTGGGCGCCGATCGCGCGGACGGCCTTGGCCAGCTCGGCCAGGAAGTGGCCGTAGTCGTGGCCGAAGCGCAGGCCCGCGCGGTCGTAGGCGGCGTTGAGCAGGACGGTGTCCTCGCGGTGCAGCGGGTCGCTCCAGCCGGGCAGCAGCTGGCGCATGACCGTGGTCGGGCAGGGCTGGAAGACGACCTTGTCGTGCAGCTCGGCCGGGAGCAGTGAGCGGACCCTGGCGATGGAGCCGTGGTTGCGCAAGCCGAAGAAGGCGGACTTCTCCACCAGCAGCCTGAGGCTGTCGTTGAACCGCCGCGCCCGGTACGACTGCCCGTCGAAGGCGTTGAAGCCGACCGCGAACACCATGATCGGTACGTCGATGGCGTTCAGGTGCTCGTCCGGCACGTTCCACTGCCAGGCGCTGTTGCCGTTGGGCATGGTGTCCGGGATGAACAGTCCGCCGCCGCCGATGACCAGACCGCGCCGGGCGTTGACGCGCTCCAGAGCGGCACGGTCGAACAGCCGGTGCGCGTGGACGGAGTGCCAGCGCCGGGAGGTCGTGTCGGCGCCGAAGGCGAGCCGGACGGTCTCGGGCAGCAGCTTGTCGCCGGCGTTGCCCTGACGGTCCATGTAGAACGCGACGTGGGCCAGCTGGTCCTCGGCGGCGCCCTGCTCCTGGGAGGGCACTGCGGCGGCCCGCTGGGCCCACAGCCGGCTGGAGCGGTGGGTGGGGTCGACGGTGAGGCCGGCGGTGGCGTACCTGAGCGCCTCGGTGTTGTCGCCGTGCACCCACGCCATCTGCGCGAGGCGGGAGTAGGCGGTGGCGGCCCGGTTGGGTGCCGCGGTGGCCAAGAGCAGCTGGGTCCTGGCCTCCTCGTGGCGGGAGACGCTCAGCAGGGCGTGGCCGAGGATCTCGTGCGGCCAGGCCTCGTCCAGCGGGATGCGGACACTGCTCAGGATGTCGACGGCGTCCTGGTACTCGCCGGCCGCGATGTGCGCGGCGGCGACCTTGCGGGCGGCCTCCACGTCCGCGGTGCGGCGGACGTGCGGGGTGCCGTAGTGCACCAGCAGGTCGTGGTGGTGGCCGCCCTTGGCGAGGTAGGCCGCGTGGAACTCGGCGTCGCTCAGCTCGAACTCGCGCCAGCGCTCCTCGGCCTGGGCGTACCCGCTCTCGCCGCCCTGCCAGGGCTTGTGCCGGCCGGTGAAGTGCAGGACGGCGGTGTCGTCCGGGACCGGCAGGTCACCGGACAGGCGCCGCTTGACGAAGTTGTAGCGGGCGTCCAGGCGGACGAAGTCACCGTCGAGGACGGCGTTGAGGATGCCCTGGTCGTGCTTGTCCAGCTCGTACGTGCCGGCGCGCCCGACCCGGTCGATCTTCGCGCAGAACGCGTCGGAGAGGTACTCGCGCTGGATGACCAGCAGCCCGGAGTTGAGTTTGTGCTGCCCGTGGAAGAACTGCGGTACGGCGGCGAGCCCCTCGCGCAGGGTCAGCAGCTCGCCCAGGTCGCCGAGGACGACCATGTCGGTGTCCAGGGTGATGACCGTGTCGTAGTCGCGGATCTTGAAGACGTCGAGGATGAAGTACGCCTTGCGGACCAGGTAGTTGTCCTGGTCGCCCTTGGCGAAGGAGTCGTAGTGCCCGGCGTCGACGCGGCGCAGCACGATCCGGGGGTGCAGGGCGCGGATGCGGGCGATGGAGGACGGCTTCAGGTCGTCGTGCAGGACGACGAAGTCCTCGCAGACGCCCGGGTTGGACAGGGCGAGACTGCGCAGCAGGGC
The DNA here is from genome assembly GCF_055566415.1 of Streptomyces sp. NPDC027663. NCBI lineage: Bacteria > Bacillati > Actinomycetota > Actinomycetes > Kitasatosporales > Streptomycetaceae > Streptomyces > Streptomyces sp. NPDC027663. Next base: position 575,640 of record NZ_JBVHSK010000002.1, read on the forward strand.
GAGGAAGCCGGGCAGGTAGTTCTCGTCGACGAACGAGGCGAAGGCGATCCGGCGCTTGCCGGTGAGCGCAGCGCCGGAAGAGGAGGTGGTGTCCGGTACTACCGGGGTGCTGGTGATCATCGCAGGGATATCCTCATGTCGGTCACGCTCTGGGCCCGCTCCATGACCCATGCCTTCTCGCTGGTGTATTCGTGCACGGAGGTGATGGTGAGCTTCATGGCCTCGGGCACGCGGTAGGCGCCGGACTCGTAGAAGTCGAAGCCGATCAGGTCGAGCTTCGGGCTGACGTCCAGGAAGTCGAGCAGCCACAGCATGTTGAAGCCGGTGGTCGGGATGGCGGACCACGCGTCGGCGCCGAGCCGGCCGATGTTGCGGACGGGCCAGCGCAGCGACTCGTCGCCGAGGTACTGCTGGGCGCCGGGCACCAGGCGGTTGCGCAGGCTGTGCTTCCAGTCGCCGGAGACGCCGCCGAAGACGAGCCGGGTGGTGACCGGTCTGTCCCAGTTGAAGCCGTGCTTGTGGATGGTGGCGTGGATGTCGGTGCGGCTGCCGGTGTGCTTCGGGTCGATCCGGTACGAGTTGAAGCGCACGACGAGGTCGTAGCCGTCGATCTCGGCGCCCATCGAACTCGCGCCGACCCGCCCGGAGTTGGCGACCAGGCAGACCGACTTGCCGGTGATCTGGTTGCGGAACTCGCCGAGGCCGATCCAGTGGACCCCGCCGATGGTGGGGTCGGCGACCGGGCCGCGCATGCGGACGCGGCGCTGCTCGGCGTAGAGGGCGATGACCTCGGTCAGGTCGTCGCCGGGGATGCCTGTGCGCAGGTCCAGGTACTGGCTGAGCAGCTCCTGCCGGTCGGCGACCGGGGCCTCGTCGGCGGCGAGCGCGAGCAGCGCGCCGATCAGCCGGGGTTCGGCGGCCGCCCAGTCGCCGGCGGCGTGCAGGGCGAGGCCCTCGGCCCAGACGTCGGTGGCGGGTCCGGTGGCGAACCCGACGGCGCGCGGGCACCCGCGGCGCAGCAGGTCCAGCAGCTCGCGCTCCCGGTCGCCGGCCAGGCGCAGGCCCGCGACCCGGGCGGCGACGCCGAAGCCGTCCTCGGTGGTCAGCTCCAGGTAGCGCTGGTAGGCCTCGACAGCCTCGCGTTCCTCGCCGAGCGCCTCCAGCACACGGGCGCGCAGCCGCCAGCCGGCGCGGGAGTTCCTGCGGTGGGCGAGGACGGTGTCGCTGATCTGCAGCGCGAGGTTCAGCTCGTCGCCGTACCCGCATTCCAGGGCCTTGTTGGCGACGGCCAGCAGGGCGTCCAGCAGGTCGGGGGCGATGCCGCCGGCCGGGGCGGCGGCACCCTTCACGGCCCGCTTGAGCAGGGCGGTGGCGCCGCCTGCCGGGGCGGGTGCGGGGGTGGTCGCGCCGGTGGTGCTGAACACCACGAGCAACTTGCGCAGCTGCTCGGCCAGTTCCGTGCGACGACGGTCGAGACTGCCGACGAGCTTGCCGCTGTGCACGGCGCATGCGTGCAGGCAGTCGTCCAGCTGCCCCTCACGCCCAGGTGTCCGCCGGTTCTGGACCCTTGTCATAGCTCTCCTGATGTGCCAGGCACACATAGCTTTCACGGCCGTGTGCCATGCGTTTACCGAAGCGTGGGGGTGGATGGAGAAACTAGGAAGGCAAAGCGACATTCGGGTTAACTGATCAGGGCACACAAGCGAATGGTTGGCTCGTCAACCAAGTCATTTCTGTGATTTGCCCAGGTGACGGCGAAAGCCGCTTGGCATCTTGGTGACGTTCACAAAAAAATCCGAGATGAGTAACGTTTGTTCGGGAAGATGTCGAGCACCATGTCCTCTTCGCCCTCCACCCTCGCCGCCGTTCCGGCTCCGCCGGTCCCCGGGACGGCCCCTGCCACCCCTGCCCGCGGCGGGCGCCAGAACCGTCTGCAAGCCCTGGACGGCCTGCGGCTCGTGGCCGCCCTGATGGTCTGCCTCTACCACTACGCGGGGCGGGGCGGCCCGGTCTCCGCGTCCTGGCACCAGACCCCGGCCCATGTCTTCCCGACTCTGTCGCAGGCGGCCACCTACGGCTGCCTCGGCGTGCAGTTCTTCTTCGTCATCAGCGGTTTCGTGATCTGCATGAGCAGCTGGGGCCGCTCCCTCGGCGACTTCTTCCGCTCCCGGGTCGCCCGCCTGTACCCCGCCTACTGGGTGGCTCTGGTGCTGGTGACCGCGGCGGCCGTCGCGCTGCCCGTCGTCGTCCACCCGGTCCGGCCGGACGAGTTCCTGGTCAACCTGACGATGTTCCAGCAGCCCATGGGCGCCCACCGGGTGCTCGGGGTGTGCTGGACGCTCTGGGTCGAGGTGCGCTTCTACGCGCTGTTCGCCCTGCTCGTGGTCGTGCGCGGGGTCACCTACCGCCGCGTCGTGCTCTTCTGCTGCGTCTGGACGCTGGCCGCGGTGGTGTGCCGGACCTCCGGGAACGCGCTCACGGACCAGTTGGTCATGCCCGACTACGCGCCCTTCTTCATCGGCGGGCTCGCCCTCTACCTGATCCACCGCTTCGGCAGCGACCTGCTGCTGTGGGGCATCGTCGCGGTGTCCTGGCTGCTCGGGCAGAGCAACGCCACGCGCGGACTGTGGCATCCCGGCGCACAGGGCGACTTCCACCGCGAACCGTGGGTCATACTCGCGATCGTCACCCTCGCCTTCGCCGCCGTCGCAGCCGTGGCGCTGGGCTGGACACGCCGGGCGAACTGGCCCTGGCTGGTCACGGCCGGCGCGCTGACGTACCCGTTCTATCTGGTCCACGAGCACCTGGGCTGGTTCGCCATCCGGGTGCTGCACCGCGGTCTCGGCCTGCCGGCGTGGCCGACGCTCGGCGCGAGCATGGCGGGCATGCTGGTGCTGGCCTGGCTGATCCACCGGTTCGTGGAGAAACCATTCGGCCCGCGGTTGAAGAAGGCGCTGAAGCGCACTCCGGCACTGTCCCGGGAGTTCGGCTCACCCGCGGGCGGCAAGCCCCTCAGCTGATCCCGTACCGCGCCGCCACACCGGCGACGACCAGCGCCAGCCCCTCCTCGAACTGCTGGTCGAAGCCGTCGAAGAGCAGGTTCCCGGCCTCCGCCGCGAGGGGGAACCCGGCCAGGCGCCGGGCGCGCTCCTCGACGTCGTACCCCTCCCGTCGCTCGCCCGGGAGGGGCTGCACGCCCTGTTCCTCGGTGACGAACCCGAGGGTGTACATGTGCGCCGTCCGGCCCGCGTCGACCGCCTGGGCGAGGGTGAATCCGGCCTCCGTCAGCAGGCGCAGGTTCGCCTCCAGGTCGGGGGCGTGGTCCGTGCCCGTGAAGCGTGAGCCGCTGAAGACCCTGGCCCCGTCACGGTAGTCCAGCAGCGCGGCCCGCAGCCCGCGGTTGATCTTCAGCAGCCGCTCCTGCCAGGTGTCGGCCGGGTCGAGCGCACTGCCGGTGACCATCCGCCGGTACATCTCCGTCGCCATCTCGTCCAGCAGCGCCTGCTTGTCCTTGAAGTGCCAGTAGAGGGCGGGCGCCTTGACGTCCAGCTCCCTGGCGATGGCCCGCAGGGTCAGGCCGTCCAGGCCGACCTCGTTCAGCAGCCGCAGGGCCGTGTCCGTGACCCGTCCGCGGTCCAGGGGCGCGCGTCGTTCCGTACTCACACTTGACAGCTTAACAGCGTTAAGGGCACGCTCGTCGGCGACGGCACTTAACGACGTTAAGGGGAGTTGTGATGGATGTTCTGATTGTGGGGGCCGGCCCCACCGGTCTCACCCTCGGCATCGACCTGGCCCGGCGCGGAGTGGAGGCACTCGTGGTGGAGCGGGCCGACGGACTCTTCCCCGGCTCCCGCGGCAAGGGGCTCCAGCCGCGCACCCAGGAGGTCTTCCACGACCTCGGCGTGCTGGACGCTATCCGCGCGGCGAGCGGGCCCTACATCAACCGGATGATCTGGAAGGACGGCGAACGGCTCGGTGAGCAGTCGATGTTCGAGACGGTCGAGGCGGACGAGGGCACGCCGTACACCGACCCGCTGATGATCCCGCAGTGGCGCACCCAGGAGGTGCTGTACGCGCGGCTGCTGGAACTGGGCGGCCGGGTCGCCTTCGCGCGCGAGGTGACGGGCCTGACGCAGGACGCGGACGGCGTGAGCGTGGCGTTCGCCGACGGTACGGTGCTCCGCGCGCGGTACGTGGTCGCGGCCGACGGAGGACGCTCGGCGGTGCGGCGCGCCGTGGGCGTCGGCATGACCGGGGAGACCGTCGACCCGGCACCCTTCGTGGTGGCGGACGTGCGGCTGAACGGCCTGGACCGGAACCACTGGCACGCGTTCCCCGAGGACGACGGCAGCGCCCTCGCGCTGTGCCCGCTGACCGGCACGGAGGACTTCCAGCTGCAGGCACGTCTGCCGGAGGACTCGGTACCGGACCTGTCCGCCGACGGCATCCGGGGGCTCGTCGCCCGGTACACGCACCTGGACGCCGCGGACGTGACCGAGGTGCGCTGGGTCTCCGACTTCCGGCCGCGGGCGGCGCTCGCCGACCGCTTCCGGGTGGGCCGGGTCTTCCTCGCCGGCGACGCGGCGCACGTGCACTCGCCGGCCGGCGCGCAGGGCCTGAACACCAGCATCCAGGACGCCTACAACCTGGGCTGGAAGCTGGGCGCGGTGCTGCGCGACGGCGCACCGGACGCGCTGCTGGACACCTACGAGGAGGAGCGGCGGGCCAACGCCGCGGCCATGCTGGAGCTTTCGACGAACGTCCACCGCGGCCGGGTGCAGCGCGGCAGGGCGACCGTGCAGCTCGGACTGGGCTACGGGGAGTCGTCCCTGAGCGTCGAGACCCGCGCGGCCGCCGGCCCGGTGCGCGCGGGCGACCGGGCGCCGGACGGCACGGTGGACGGCGTACGGCTCTTCGACGCGTTCCGCGGACCGCACTGGACGCTGCTCGGGGCGACGGCGGCCGCGGTCCGCTCCCTGCCGGCGCCCCCGGAGTCCTACGGCCCCGGTGTCTTCCTGGTCCGCCCGGACGGGTACGTCGGCTGGGCGGGCGGCACGGCGGACGGCATCGAGACCTACCTGGCCGAGGTCGGTCTCTGAGCGTGCACTACGCGCCGGCCAGCGACAGCTTCACCGCGAACCCGAGGAACAGGGCACCCGCGGCCGAAGTGGCCGTCGCCGACAGCCGCTTGCGGCGGCGGAAGGCGGCGGCGAGGCGGGTGCCGCCGAATATCAGGGCGCTCAGGTACAGGAAGCTGGCCACCTGGGCGAAGGCGCCCAGGACGACGAAGGACAGGGCCGGGTAGGCATAGCCCGGGTCCACGAACTGCACGAAGAAGGCGACGAAGAACAGGATCGCCTTGGGGTTGAAGAGGCTGACGACGAGGGCACGGCGGAAGGGCCGCTCGTCGGTGCCCCCGGCGGGCGCGGCGTCCTCGACGGTCCTGTCCCGCCGCGTCCGCCACATCTGCAGCGCCGCCCGCAGCATCCCGAACGCCAGCCAGGACAGATATCCGGCACCGGCGTACTTCACGATCCCGAACAGCACGGCGTTGGCCTGCAGCAGTGAGGCGACTCCGGCGGCGGACAACGTCATGAGCACCGTGTCCCCGCACCACACGCCGGCCGCGGCGGTGTACCCGGCCCGCACGCCGCGCCGGGCGGCCACCGAGAGCACGTACAGGGAGTTGGGACCGGGCAGCAGAACGATCAGAGCGAGGCCTGCCAGGTAGGTGGGGAGGTCGATGACGCCGAACATGGAAAGGAGTGTCGCACGGGGGTACGACAGCCGGTCGGCGCCGTCCACGAAGCGGATCCGGAAGCCGGGACTCAGAAGGCGTCGCTCGGCACGTGGCTCCCCCAGACCTCCCGGAGCGCGTTGCACACCTCCCCCACCGTCGCCCGCCCCCGCAACGCGTCCTTCATCGGATACAGGACGTTGTCCCCGCCCTCGGCCGCCTTCCGCAACGCGTCCAGTGCCCCGGCCACCGCCCCCTGGTCGCGCCCGGCCCGCAACTCGGCCAGGCGCTGCGCCTGCCGGGCCTCGATGGCCGGGTCGACGCGCAGGGGCTCGTACGGCTCCTCCTCGTCCAGCTGGAAGCGGTTCACCCCGACGACCACACGCTCCCCGCAGTCCGTCTCCTGCGCGATCCGGTAGGCGTTCTTCTCGATCTCCGCCTTCTGGAAGCCCCCCTCGATCGCCGCGACCGCCCCGCCCAGGTCCTCGACCCTGCGCATCAGGTCGACGGCCGCCTCCTCCACGTCGTCGGTCAGCTTCTCCACGGCGTAGGAGCCCGCGAAGGGGTCGACGGTCGCCGTCACGTCGGTCTCGTACGCCAGCACCTGCTGCGTACGCAGCGCCAGCCGCGCACTCTTGTCGGTCGGCAGGGCGATCGCCTCGTCGAAGGAGTTGGTGTGCAGGGACTGGGTGCCGCCCAGCACGGCACCGAGGGCCTGCACCGCGACCCGGACCAGGTTCACCTCCGGCTGCTGGGCCGTCAGCTGGACCCCCGCCGTCTGGGTGTGGAAGCGCAGCATCAGGGACTTCGGGTTCCGCGCGCCGAAGTCCTCCTTCATCACCCGCGCCCAGATCCTGCGCGCCGCGCGGAACTTGGCGACCTCCTCCAGCAGCGTCGTACGGGCCACGAAGAAGAAGGACAGGCGCGGGGCGAAGTCGTCCACGTCCATGCCGGCCGCGACCGCCGTACGGACGTACTCGATGCCGTCGGCGAGGGTGAACGCGATCTCCTGCGCCGGGGACGCGCCCGCCTCCGCCATGTGGTAGCCGGAGATCGAGATCGTGTTCCACCTCGGGATCTCGGCGGTGCAGTACTTGAAGATGTCGGCGGTCAGCCGCAGCGACGGCTTCGGCGGGAAGATGTACGTGCCCCGCGCGATGTACTCCTTCAGCACGTCGTTCTGGATCGTGCCGGTCAGCCGGTCAGCCGCCACTCCCTGTTCCTCCGCGACCAGCTGGTACAGCAGCAGGAGCAGTGCGGCCGGCGCGTTGATCGTCATCGACGTCGACACCCGGTCCAGCGGGATGCCGCCGAACAGCACCCGCATGTCCTCGACGGAGTCGATCGCCACGCCCACCTTGCCGACCTCGCCGTGCGCGAGGGGCGCGTCGGAGTCGTGGCCCATCTGCGTGGGCAGGTCGAAGGCGACGGACAGTCCGGTGGTGCCGTGGGCGATCAGCTGCCGGTAACGGGCGTTGGACTCGGCGGCCGTGCCGAAGCCGGCGTACTGGCGCATGGTCCACGGGCGGCCCGTGTACATGGTCGGGTACACCCCGCGGGTGTACGGATACGCGCCCGGTGCGCCCAGCTTGCGCTCCGGGTCCCAGCCGGTCAGGTCGGCGGGCCCGTAGACCGGCTCGACCGGCAGCCCCGACTCCGACTCACGTGCCATGGATGCCTCCGCAGTACGAGCAGTACTCCTCACCATGCCCCGTAGTTCGCCGGCGGTCACGCGGGGAAGCATCCCGGGCATGAGGATCCCGGGGAGACCTGTCGCTCTGCTCGCCTCGACCGCCGCGCTCGCCGCGCTCTGCGGGTGCACCGTGCAGCCGGCGGACGCCGACGGCAAACACGGCCTGCCGGTGCACGTGGAGCTGCCCGGGAGCCGTGCTCCCGCATCCGCCCCGACGGCACCGGCCGCCTCACCGGCGCCGCAGGTCCTGTGGTCGCGCGGGGACAGCGGTGCGGGGGTGCGGGAGCTGCAGGCCCGGCTGCGTCAGGTCGCCTGGCTCCTCGACGGGCCGACGGGCACGTACGACGATGCCACCGTGCAGGCGGTCACGGGCTTCCAGGGCAAGCGCGGCCTGCCGCGGACCGGCGAACTGGACACCGTCACCTGGCAGCGGCTGCTGGCCATGACGCACGAGCCGGGCCGGTGGGAGCTGTACCTGATGGGCGGCCAGCCGGCTGCCGCGCCGGACCCGCGCTGTCTGACCGGACGGGTGCTGTGCATCAGCAAGACCGGCCGGACCCTGCGCTGGATGGTCGACGGCCGGACGCTGACCACCCTGGCCGTGCGCTTCGGCACGCAGTACACACCCACCCGGGAGGGTGTGTTCCACGTCTACTGGAAGTCACGGCACCATGTGTCGACCCTCTATAACGCGCCGATGCCGTACGCGATGTTCTTCAGCGGCGGCCAGGCGGTGCACTACTCGTACGACTTCGCGGCGCGCGGTTACGCGGGCGGCTCGCACGGCTGCGTGAACGTGCGGGACGAGACGGCGATCGCGGGGCTCTTCGCGCAGGTGCGGGTCGGCGACAAGGTCGTCGTGTACCGGTGAGGAGCGGGGCGAGAGTGCAGTGAGCGGGGCGGGGGGGGGGGGGGGGGGGGGGGGGGCGGTGGGGGGGGGGGGGGGGGGGGGGGGGGGGGGGGGGGGGGGGGAAGGGGAAACCCCCCCCCCCCCCCCGCCAGGTGCACGAGCCGTGGGTACGGGGGGAACCCCGGCTCAGTGCGATGGCCGATGACCAGTCGGCTCACTCAGTACTGCGTCGGAGGCTTCAGAAACGTCACACCTCTCACCGAAAAATTTCCGCCCCGCACAAAGCTGCAGGTCAGCGGGGTGGTGGGGACGGAGGGGCGGCGCGGTCAGGGCGCGCCGGGGGCCGGGGGCCGGGTCCAGGCACAAGGGGTTGAGTGGCGGAGCTGCCATGCACAGGAAGGGGCGGCGGGTCGGCGGCAGTCTGCCGGCCGGAGGAGTGTCACCGGCCCTGAAACGGGAGCAGGGTCGGCGGCAGTCTGCCGGTCGCGGGAGTGTCACCGGCCCCGGGACGGGAGCAGGGTCGCCAGCCGGGGCGGTGGAGGAGGCGGGTGGCCGGGGTGGGTGGAGGGGGGCGGACGGCCGGGGTGAGTCAGAGTGCGGTGTACGTCGGGTACGGGGCCGGGCGCGAGTGGTTCTGGCCCGGGCGGGCGGGATGGGTGGTGAAGGCGGAGGGAGCGGGTGCGGCGGCACCGTGATGCCGGCTGTCCTGGCCGCCACGCCTACCGGAGTTGCCGCCGCTAGCCGGAGTGGCCGCCCCTGCCGGAGTGGCCGCCCCCGCCCTCGCCGCCGCTACCGGAGTGGCCGTCCTTGCCGCCGCCCCTGCCCGAGTGGCCGTCCTTGCCGCCGCCCCCGCCGGAGTGGCCGCCCCTGCCCGAGTGGCCGTGCTTGCCGCCCCCGCCGGAGTGGCCGCCCCTGCCGCCCCCGCCGGAGTGGCCGTCCTTGCCGCCGCCCCTGCCCGAGTGGCCGCCCCTGCCCCCGCCTTGGTGTCTGCCCTCGCCCCTGTCGCCCTTGCCCTTGCCGTCCTCGTCCTTGTCGCCCTTGTCGTTCTTGTCCTTGCCGCCCTTGCCCTGCCCCGTGCCGGTGTCGTCCTCGCCGCCGGTCTTTCCGCCGTTCGCGGTGCCGGAGTCGGCGTTCGCCAGCAGGACCCTGCAGAACTTGGTCACCCGGGCTGAGCCGCCCGCCAGGTTCTCCAGCGCGCGCCTGCGGCCCGCGTCCAGCCCCTTGCCGTCCCGGAGAACCCGGCAGGCCTCGGCGGCACCACGCCACCCGGTGCCGGGCGCGGCGGAGGGCGCTCCGGACCCGGGCACGGCACCCGCGCGCGTGTCCTCGTCCGGTCCGGCGGCCTCGTCGGAGGTGTCGCCGCGACTCGTTCCGGGGTTGCTGCCCGGCGTGCCCGTGCCGGTCCCGTCGCCGGGTGTGGCCTGCGGGGACGGCGAGGCGAGCGGCTGTCCGGTGTTCGCGTCGGTGGTGACGGAGGCCGTGGGGCCGGGGTGCTCCTCGCCGAACGGCGTGGGCAGCACTCCGCTGCCGGCGGCCATGGCGACTCCGCCGAGCGTGCCCACGGCCACCGCAGCGGCGAGCGCGAGACGCACCGGTCGGGCCCAGTGGGGGCGCCGGGCCCGGATTCCGCTACGGTCCGGGGCACCGATGCGGACCAGGCCCGCGTCGGCTCGGGGTACCGGGGCGGGGGCAGCACCGGAGGCGCGGGCGGCGGCCGGCTCGGCGGCGGCCGCCTCGCGGGCCTTGCGGAACGCGGCCAGGGCGGCCTGCTCCCCGGGGAGTTCGCCGATGGCGGGGGCTGCCTCCGCGGACAGCGCGCCGAGCGCCTGGGAGAGGCGTTCGGCCTGGTCACGAGCAGAGGGGTCGACGGCTTCCAGCGGCTCACCGCGCAACAGACGTTCAGCCGTATCACGGTTCAGCCACTTGTACTGCTCGTCGGCCATCACATGTCCTTCTGCGTCCGCGCACGCGTATGCGTCACAGTTGCGGACGTCGCCGCTCCTCGGCGCGGTTCTCGCTGGGCGGGGAGGGCGTCGAGCCCGCCCGCCGATTCCGGATCGGCGCCGATCAGCTCCGCGAGCCGCTTCAGACCGCGGTGTGCGGCGGTGCGGACGGCGCCCGCGCGTTTGCCGAGCGTCTCGGCGGCGGTCTTGGCGTCCAGGCCCACCACCACGCGCAGGACGACCGCCTCGGCCTGGTCCTGCGGGAGCCGGGCGATCAGGGAGAGGGTGCTGTCGGTGGCCAGGGCCTCGATGGCCTCGCCGGCGGTGTCGGACTCGGCGGCCCGGCCGGTCAGCTCCGTCTCGTCGCCACCGATGGCGGGACGGCGGCCCCGCATGCGTATGTGGTCGAGGGCGCGGTTGCGGGCGATCCGGGCGGCCCAGCCGCGGAACCGGTCGGCGTCGCCGCTGAACCGGTCCAGATCCCGGGCGATCTGCAACCAGGCCTCGGACGCGACGTCCTCCGCGTCCGGATCTCCGACCAGTGTGCGTACATAGCCCAGCAGCCGGGGATGCACCGCGCGGTACACCGCACGGAACGCGGTCTCATCACCGGTCTGTGCCGCACGCACCGCGGCGGTCAGCTCCGCGTCGTCCCCCAGCACCGCACTCCCTTTACGCCTGTCTTCGGTCGGCGCGAAAGGCACGTTACGGCGTGAAACCGTTCGCCGTCCATGTCTGTAGAAGATGCAACTAACTCGTGACCGGGTTCGGATGTGCACAGGGTGAGGTTCGGGCGTGGCCGGGTGTGACAGAAACCGCACTCATGGCGCTGAAGAAAGTACGGGCCGCGCGCGGCCCGTCCGCGCGACGGCCGGGGCCTCTCCTGTGGGGGGTGGCGGCCCCGGCCGTTGCCTAGGTCTACCGCTCTGACCTGGGGCGATGCGCGTCATCGGTGACGAACCCGGTCAGCGCGTGACCGACCGGTCGGGCGCCTCACGTGAGGCTGTCCAGCCCGATGCGCCGAGCCGTCCCGGCCGCCGGCTTGCCGGCCCCTCCGGCACGGCGTTCACCGTACTGGGCCATGGCGCAGCCCGGTGAGCGGTGCCTCACGCTGGCGGAAACCATGGTGCTCCAGCCCGGCTACGCGGGCCAGATCGTCTCGGGCGCGCTGCGCGTCGGCGAGCCGGTGACCGTGCTTCCGTCCGGCCGCACCAGCACCGAGGACCGGCCCGGCACTCGGCACCCGCCCCCGGCACCTATCGCTTGCCGGCCGGCTTCCCGTCGCTCGCCCCTGCGCCGGGTGCTTTCTCGTCGCCCTGCCCCGGCTTGACTCCCGTACGACCCGGTTCGCGGCTTCCGCCCTTGTCCTCACCCTTGCCGCTTTTGCGGCTTTCGCCGGATTCATCGGTCTTGCCGGTGTCCTTGCCCGGTGCCTGTGCCAGGCGGGCCGCGCAGTAGGCCCTCACCTTTACCGGGCCGCCCGCCGCCGTGACGAGCCGCTGCCAGGCCGTCGCGTCCAGGGCTCCGCCCCGGTCCCCGGCGCGGACGTAGGTGCGGCAGTGGGCCAGGGTGTCCCGGGCGGTGGCCGGGTGCCCGGGGTGCGGGGAGCGGCCGGCGGAGGCGGTGTCCGACGGCCCGGCTTCGGCACCGTCGGCCGCGGCGCCGCCGGGGGCGCGCCGCGTGTCCGCCGTCGGATGGGCGGGGGACGTGGTGTCCCGGCCCGCCTCGGTGCCGGACCCGGCGGAGCCGATCACGGCGACGGCGACCCCGCCCAGCGTGAGGCTCGCCAGCGCCAGTGCGAGCGTGGTCCGCAGGCGGCGGGTGCGCCGCGGTCGCGCGGGGCGCCAGTCGTCCCGGGCGCGGGTGCGCCCGGCGCGGGCTCCGGCGGCGCGCGCGGCCCGGAAGGCGGCCACCGCGCTGCGCTCGGCCTCGGGGTCGACGACCGCGGGGCGCAGCGCGGCGCCGATCCGCGTCTCCAGGTCGAGTACGCCACCGGACGTACCGGCCCGCTCCGGTGCGGAGACGGTGCCGCCAGGGTGCGCGCGCCGGCGGCCGGGCAGCCCCTCGCCGCTGTGCCGTTCACCCATGTCCGTTCCGTCCTCGTTGCTCTCCGCCAGAGATGCATGCGCCTGTTGCCGCGCGCCGGGTGCGGCTGCTGCCGCGTACGTATACGTGCCGCGCGCCGGGGCGTTCATCCCGACTCCCCCAGCGTCGGCGGATCGCCATCCGTCACACCTGTGGTGCCGTCACCGCCCGGTGCCTGGGCGCCGAGCTGCCGGGCCAGACGGCGCAGTCCCCGGTACGCGGCGGTGCGGACCGCACCGGGGCGCTTGCCGAGAACCCGCGCGGCGGCCGGGCCGTCGAGGCCCACGACCACCCGGAGCAGTACCGCCTCGGCCTGGTCCCGGGGCAGCGCACGCACCAGCTCCAGCGCATGTGCGGTGGCCAGGGACTCCAGGGCCTGGTCGTGGGTGCTGTGCCGGCCGGGCAGCTCCAGGGCGTCCTGTTCGAGCTGCGCCGCCCGGGGCCGTACCCGCTGGCGGCGCAGATGGTCCAGGGCACGGTGCCGGGCGATGGTCGCGGTCCAGCCGCGGAATCCGGCGCCGTCGCCACGGAACCGGCCGAGGTCCCGGGCTATCTCCAGCCAGGCGTCGGAGGCGACGTCCTCCGCGTCCTCGCCGACCATGCCGCGCAGATAGCCGAGCAGGCCGGGCTGCACGATCCGGTAGGCCACCGCGAAGGCGGTCTCGTCACCGTCCTGGGCCCGCGCGACGGCCGCGCCCAGCTCCCCGTCCCGCGGCTGCGGGCGCCGGGGTTCCCCTCCCTGGCCCAAGACCGTCCTCGTTCGTGCCGAGTTCCTGGCCACTGCGTGGCGCCTGCCGCACGGTCCGACACGCTCCGGCCGTGTCGCCGCCCTCCACGATCATCAGCGCCGGCCCGGACCGAAGTGTCACAGCCGAGCAGACGGGACCCCGGGCGGCGCCGGTCAACGGCGGACGGTGACATCCCTGCCGAGCAGGACAGCCCCCGGGCCGAACCGGTCAACCGCGGGCGGTGGCGTCACGGCCGAACAGACGGGACCCCCGGCCGAACCGGTCAACCGCGGACGGCGACACCCCTGCCGAGCAGACAGGACCCCCGGGCCGAACGGTCAACCGCGGACGGCGACATCCCTGCCGAGCAGGCCAACCCCCGGGCCGAACCGGTCAACCGCAGGCCGTGGCGTCACGGCAGAGCAGGCGGAGCGAGCCGTGGCCGTCGAAGCAGCGGCGGGCCTCTTCCAGGGGATCCCAGAGCCGGCCGTCGGGGGTGCGCACCCAGTGGTCGCCGCCGGTGGCCCACCACTCGGCGCCGGTCTGGCGGACGATCACCTCGCCGGCGTAGGCGCCGAAGCCGCGCAGCACGCTCTCGACGGCCGCGTACGGCGGCTCCTCGCGGCGGATCTCCTCGATCATCCGGTCGACCCGCCACAGACTCTGTGCGGAGTAGTCGAGCCGGACCCGGGCCCCCTCGCGCATGGTCGCCACGGCGTCCGCCGCCCACCGCGCGGGCTTCACCGCGGCATGTGGTCTCGTCTCCCGCTGTGCCGTCGCGTACGGGCCTGTCGCATGGGCTGTCACATCGGCTGTCACATAGGAAAGAGCGAGCCGGACGGGACTTCCGTCACTCGGATCCGAAGCGTTCGGCCGAACGTCGCAGGACCACCCCACGGTCACCGCAGGACGCTCACAGGATTGCCTCAGGCCCCCGGTTCCGCGGCGCTGCGTGCCCGGCGGGAGACCACCGCGCGCAGCACACGGCGGCCCTCGACCGACACGTCCAGCGCCCGGCGCAGGCCGTTCACACCGTGCCCGGCCAGGAGTTCCAGCACCGCGGCCTGGCGGCGCAGCTCGGCCGCGACCAGCGGAGGCAGGCCCGCCGTGTCCCCCGTCCGCCCGGCGTCGAGGCCGTCCGGGCCCGTGGCGCCGTCCGCGGCCGGGTCGAGCAGCCGGTGAATCCGCAGCGAGGCGACGGAGCAGGCGTCGGCCCAGGGCCGCACCGCGTCGGCGGCGCGTTCGGCCGGGGCCGCGTCCAGCATGCGGCGGGCGAGCCGCACGGCCTCGTCGCCGGCAGGCTCGGCCGAATCGCCGGGCTCGCCGGAGCCGAGCGCTGCCCGGGCCTTCTCCAGGCCCGTGCCCCAGCCGGAGCCGTCGGCGAGGCTCGCCCACAGCGGCCGGAGCAGCTCGTCGTCGCCGCCGAGCAGCGGCAGGCACCGGTCCAAACAAGCCAACCCGCTGGCGGCCAGTCCGCGTTCGTCGGCCTGTGCGATCAGTTCCACCAGGCTCATGAATGCCTCCCTCGCCGGGGCGCCAACCGGTACGGAGCCCGCACTTCCCCTTACTGCGTGCAACGGCTCGCGAGTGTCACTGCCATCGGCTTTCAGCCAAGAACCGGGGCCGGCACAGGACCCTCGAGGGCCCGCTGGTGCTGCATCCGGGTGATCTTGAGGACGACGAGGACGGCCAGGACGGCCGCCACGATGTCGAGCACGTCCGCGAAGAGCATCTGCCGGGCGGCGTCCCGGATCTCGGCGGCGGTCTCGGCCCGCGCGGACATCCGCGCCGCCACCCGGCCGGCGAGGAGGGAGACGATCCACAGTGTCCACCAGGAGTTGACGAGGGCGTGGCCGGGGCGCTTGGCCCAGGCGGCGCTGGAGTCCCAGATGTCGAGGACGATGCGGCGCGGGAACCACAGGTTCACGATCGGGCAGAACCAGCCGCCGATCGTCCAGCCGCGCGACTTGCTGTGCCCGCCCGGGTTGAACACCTCGGCGTTCACCCGCACCCGCCACACCCAGCACAGGTACACGATCATCGTGGCGAGCAGGGCGACCGTCTGCACCACGCCGGCGGCGCTGTAGAAGGTGTCGGCGCGGTCGGCCCGGTCGATGATGCCGGCGCCGGTGACGCCGTCGGCGAGGTCGCCGGCGACGTCGATCTCGCCGATGCCGGCCCAGACGGCGAACAGGTCCGTGGCGATGACCAGCCCGAGCAGCGCGGCGGTGGCCCGGCCGAGGCCCACCGGCGGACGCAGGACGGGACCGGGCACCACGGGCAGGGGCGGCGCGGGCATGGGTGAGGTCATGAAGAGTTCCCCCCGGAACGGCAAGTGGTGATGCGAAGGGCGTCCGGCTCTTGGCGAGCGGAACGCGCGAACACCGGAACTTACGTCGAGGGGGGCCCTGCGTCCACTCCGATTCCCAGCCCGGCCGGGCCCGCGAGCCGCTCAGCCCGGCCGGTCCGACGCTCAGCCCAGCCGGTCCGCGAGCTTTGTGAATTCCGCCCACGACAGGGCCGGCTCGCCCGGGTCCCACAGCTTCTGCACGGTGGCCCGCAGCGGCATCCTGATCCCGGCGGCCACCTGCTCTTCCGTCTGGGCGTTCGGGAAGTCGCCCCACACGGCGAACGTCCCGCCGAGGATCTGCCCGTCGTGGCGCGCCGGCACAGCGGTCGTGCCGCGCAGCACCCGCGGGTTCCACTGCTCGTAGATGCGCTGTCCCGTCGGATAGACGAAGGTCTGCGGCTGCCCGAGCACGTAGTACAGGAACTCGTCGTTGTAGTTGATGACCTTCCGCCCCGCGCTCAGGTACTCGTCCGGCGGGCGGGCACCGATCTCCTTGCCGGTCCAGTAGGCGACCTGGAGGTCCTCGGCGGGCTGCACGGAGGTGCCACGGAGGAAACCGTCGTTCCAGGCCCGCATCGTCCTGTCGTGGGCGCGGACGGTGTCGGCGCGGTCGTTGAGCCAGCCGGTCGCGAGGTCGGCGACCGTGCCGCCGGCGCCGTACTTCTCCCGGGCCGCGGCCGCCAGCTGCGGATACGAGGCCTGCGGGTCCTTCACGGTCAGCGCCTGGTACTCGTCCCCGCCCAGGTGCCACTGATTCCCGGTGAAGAGCCCCGTGTACTCGTTCAGCAGGTCGTCGACGATCTTCGCGGAGGCGTCCTTGGAGATGTCGATGGCTCCCCTGGTGGCGACCCCGCTCGCGTTGCGCAGCTGCAGATCGGGGTGGGCGGCGATGACGGCCCCCAGGTGCCCCGGCGAGTCGATCTCCGGTACGACGGTGATGTGCCGGCTGTTCGCGAGGTCCACGATCTTCTTGACCTGCGCCGTGCTCAGGTGCTCCGGGGAGACGATCTCCGGGTGCGTGGTGGACTCGATCCGGAAGGCCTGGTCGTCGGAGAAGTGCAGCCCCAGCTCGTTGAACTTCAGGTCCCCCAGCTCGCGTATCCGGTCCTCTATCCAGCTCTCGCCGAACGGCTTGCGCGCGATGTCCAGCATGAACCCGCGCACCGGCTTGGCGGGCTCGTCCCGTACGACGCCCTCCGGTGCCGTGCCACCGCCGTGGACCTCCTGCTTCAGGGTGCGGGTGCCGTAGAAGACCCCGGCCTCGCCGGGGCCGCTGATGTCGACCCGCCCGCCGCGGACGGTCATGGTGTAGGACTCCGCGTTGCCGCCCCCGCCGAGCGCGAGCCGTACGTCACCGGCCCCGGCGTCGTTCTTCACGCCCGCGTAGGTCAGCCCCAGTTCTCCGGCGGTCAGCCGCCCCTCGTCGGCCAGCCCGGCGTCGCTCACCACCACCCGGCCGCCGGCTTGCGGCTTCCAGCCCGGTCCGCGCTCCGGGGTGTGGGAGCGCACCGCGGGTATCGTGCGCGGC
Source organism: Streptomyces sp. NPDC027663 (assembly GCF_055566415.1). Classification (NCBI taxonomy): domain Bacteria; kingdom Bacillati; phylum Actinomycetota; class Actinomycetes; order Kitasatosporales; family Streptomycetaceae; genus Streptomyces; species Streptomyces sp. NPDC027663. The sequence continues at coordinate 592,554 of NZ_JBVHSK010000002.1, forward strand.
GCCTGCGAGAGCGGGTACGGCCGGCTCGGCGCGGGGCTTGCCGACGGTGTCCCGGGCTCGGCAGGATCGGCGCCGGGCACGCGGCCGGACGACCGCCGTGCGCTCTCCTCCCGCTTCCCCTCGCCCCCGTCCGCCGCGGCCCACACGCCGACGCCCGTGCCGAGCGCGACCGCGCCGACGACCGCGGCGGCCACCGCCGCCCGCTTCCGTATCACCTGCCGCGCCGTGCCCCGACGCCTGGGCCTGTGCTGGGTCACCCAGTCAACGTACGTCCGATCGCCCGCTCATCCGTCATCGAGGCGTTCTGAAACTCTCCCATCCGAGTGAAAATTCGGGCATCGCTCGGACACACCAGGAACACTCTCGATAACCTGACGACACACCTTTCACAGCATCCCCTGGCACGCCACATGTGACGCGAGGACCCACGCTGCCCGCCCACCGTCTCCCGTACCTCCCCACGCCCCTCGACGCCTTCAACACCGCTTCGGACGACGAGGCCCGCACCCTCCTCCTGTGCTGCCTGCACAGCCTGCGCTGGTCCCTGCGGATCGCGGACCACCGCCCCTACCCCGACCTGGACGCGCTGCTGGCCGCGGCGGACGAGGCGGCGTACGACCTCTCCCCGGCCGATCTCGGGGAGGCTCTCGCGGGCGAGTCCCTCCCCGAGCTGCCGGAGGACACGTACTCGGCGGCCCACATGGCTCTGGGTGCGGCGCACGCCGCGTACGAGGCCAGATTCGGACACGCGTTCGTCATCTATCTGGGTGATGTGCCGCCGTACGAGGTCATCGACCGCATTCTGGAGGCGATCCGATCACGATTGGCGAACGATCCGGAGGAGGAGCGCGTCATAGCGGCGGAAGAACTCCGGCGTCTCGCGAAAGGCAGGCTGGCGGCCGTTCTGAGAGGCGCAGGGAATCGCGCGACCAGCCACAACGCCGCAGCACCGGGCACATGACGGGGCACCCGCCCCCGGATGCCGCCTCGGCTAGCCCAACCGCGTGCCAATTTGATCACACAGGTAGGCCCCCCGTAAGGCACAGCGCAGCGCCTCGCTACGATGCTGGGGGCCGGTGGACCGTACCCGGCCGGGCCCGACCGACAGTGAAGCCGGCGCGGCCCTAGTCCCCGCTCCCGGAGGGTTCTTCCGTGCCGGCTGGAACGCTGTACCGCGGCCGGGAAGGAATGTGGTCGTGGGTGGCTCATCGAGTCACCGGTGTCCTCATCTTCTTCTTCCTGTTCGTTCATGTGCTGGACACCGCTCTCGTGCGTGTCTCCCCCGAGGACTACGACAAGGTCGTAGCCACGTACAAGACGCCGATCGTCGCGCTGCTGGAGTACGGCCTCGTCGCCGCCATCCTCTTCCACGCGCTCAACGGCCTGCGTGTCATCGCCGTCGACTTCTGGTCGAAGGGCCCGCGCTACCAGAAGCAGATGTTCTGGTCCGTGATGATCGTCTGGATCATCCTGATGGGCTGCGCGATCTACCCCGTCCTCGGCCACGCCTACCGTGCCCTCTTTGGGAGCTGACGCCGATGTCCACGACTGAAACCGCGGCCTCCGGAGTCGGCCCCGTCGAGGGTGCCCCCGTCTACACCGTCGACAACCCTGCCCCGCTGATCGAGGCACCCCGCAAGCGGACCAAGAAGTCCCCGAAGTCGACCCGGGGCAACTTCGAGCTGGCGGCCTGGCTGTTCATGCGCCTGTCCGGCATCGTGCTGGTCGTCCTCGTCATCGGCCACCTGCTGATCCAGCTCGTGCTGGACGGCGGCGTCTCCAAGATCGGCTTCGCCTTCGTGGCCGGCCGCTGGGCGTCCCCGTTCTGGCAGGTCTGGGACCTGCTGATGCTGTGGCTCGCCATGCTGCACGGCGCCAACGGTCTGCGCACGGTCATCAACGACTACGCCGAGCGGCCGAACAGCCGGCTGTGGCTCAAGGGCCTGCTCTACACCGCCACGGTGTTCACCATCCTGCTCGGCACGCTGGTGATCTTCACCTTCGACCCGAACATCCGCTAGGCACGGGGCTGCGAGAATCATGAAGATCCACAAGTACGACACCGTCATCGTCGGCGCCGGCGGCGCGGGCATGCGTGCCGCCATCGAGGCGACGAAGCGCAGCCGCACCGCGGTCCTGACCAAGCTCTACCCCACCCGCTCCCACACGGGCGCCGCGCAGGGCGGCATGGCCGCCGCGCTGGCCAACGTGGAGGAGGACAACTGGGAGTGGCACACCTTCGACACGGTCAAGGGCGGTGACTACCTGGTCGACCAGGACGCCGCCGAGATCCTGGCGAAGGAGGCCATCGACGCCGTCCTCGACCTGGAGAAGATGGGCCTGCCGTTCAACCGGACCCCGGACGGCACCATCGACCAGCGCCGCTTCGGCGGCCACTCCCGCAACCACGGCGAGGCCCCGGTCCGCCGGTCCTGCTACGCCGCGGACCGCACCGGCCACATGATCCTCCAGACGCTGTACCAGAACTGCGTCAAGGAGGGCGTGGAGTTCTTCAACGAGTTCTACGTCCTCGACCAGCTGATCACCGAGGTCGACGGCGTCAAGAAGTCGTCCGGTGTGGTGGCGTACGAGCTGGCCACCGGCGAGATCCACGTCTTCCAGGCGAAGGCCGTGATCTACGCCTCCGGCGGCACCGGCAAGTTCTTCAAGGTGACCTCCAACGCGCACACCCTCACCGGTGACGGCCAGGCCGCCGTCTACCGCCGGGGCCTGCCGCTGGAGGACATGGAGTTCTTCCAGTTCCACCCGACCGGCATCTGGCGCATGGGCATCCTCCTCACTGAGGGTGCGCGCGGTGAGGGCGGCATCCTCCGCAACAAGGACGGCGAGCGCTTCATGGAGAAGTACGCGCCCGTCATGAAGGACCTCGCCTCCCGTGACGTCGTCTCCCGCTCCATCTACACGGAGATCCGCGAGGGCCGCGGCTGCGGTCCCGAGGGCGACCACGTCTACCTGGACCTGACCCACCTGCCGCCGGAGCAGCTGGACGCCAAGCTCCCGGACATCACCGAGTTCGCGCGTACGTACCTCGGCATCGAGCCGTACACGGACCCGATCCCGATCCAGCCGACCGCGCACTACGCGATGGGCGGCATCCCGACGAACGTCGAGGGTGAGGTCCTGGCGGACAACACCACGGTCGTCCCGGGTCTGTACGCGGCCGGCGAGGTCGCCTGCGTGTCGGTGCACGGCGCCAACCGCCTCGGCACCAACTCGCTGCTGGACATCAACGTGTTCGGCCGCCGCGCGGGCATCGCCGCCGCCGAGTACTCGGCGAAGGCCGACTACGTGGAGCTGCCGGAGAACCCGGCGTCCTTCGTCGTCGAGCAGATCGAGCGGCTGCGCACCTCCACCGGCAACGAGCGGGTCGCGACCCTGCGCCGTGAGCTGCAGGAGACCATGGACGCCAACGTCATGGTGTTCCGCACCGAGCAGACGATCAAGACGGCCGTCGAGAAGATCGCCGAGCTGCGCGAGCGCTACAAGAACGTGGCGATCCAGGACAAGGGCAAGCGGTTCAACACGGACCTCCTCGAGGCGATCGAGCTGGGCAACCTGCTCGACCTGGCCGAGGTCATGGCCGTCTCGGCCCTGGCCCGCAAGGAGTCCCGCGGCGGTCACTACCGCGAGGACTTCCCGAACCGCGACGACGTCAACTTCATGCGCCACACCATGGCGTACCGCGAGGTCGGCGCCGACGGCTCGGAAACCGTCCGTCTCGACTACAAGCCGGTCGTCCAGACCCGCTACCAGCCGATGGAGCGTAAGTACTGATGGCTACCCCTGTTCTGGACAAGGCGGACGCGGCCGGCCAGCCCGAGCCCGGCTTCGCCGACTCCCCCTACATCACGGTCACCTTCCGGGTCCGCCGGTTCAACCCGGAGGTCTCGGCGGAGGCCGCCTGGGAAGACTTCCAGCTGGAGATCGACCCCAAGGAGCGTGTCCTCGACGGCCTCCACAAGATCAAGTGGGACATCGACGGCACCCTCACCTTCCGCCGCTCGTGCGCGCACGGCATCTGCGGCTCGGACGCGATGCGGATCAACGGCAAGAACCGCCTTGCCTGCAAGACGCTGATCAAGGACATCAACCCCGAGAAGCCGATCACGATCGAGCCCATCAAGGGCCTGACGGTCCTGAAGGACCTGGTCGTGGACATGGAGCCGTTCTTCCAGGCCTACCGGGACGTCATGCCGTTCCTGGTCACCAAGGACACGAACGAGCCGACCCGCGAGCGGCTGCAGTCCGCCGAGGACCGCGAGCGCTTCGACGACACGACGAAGTGCATCCTCTGCGCCGCCTGCACCTCCTCCTGCCCGGTGTTCTGGAACGACGGCCAGTACTTCGGTCCGGCCGCGATCGTGAACGCCCACCGCTTCATCTTCGACTCGCGTGACGAGGCGGGCGAGCAGCGCCTGGAGATCCTCAACGACCGCGACGGCGTGTGGCGCTGCCGCACGACCTTCAACTGCACGGACGCCTGCCCGCGCGGTATCGAGGTCACGAAGGCGATCCAGGAAGTGAAGCGCGCGCTGATCACGCGCCGCTACTGATCCGCGGTACGCCTGCGGCACGTGGGCCCCGCCTCCCGGAACGACGATCCGGGAGGCGGGGCCCACGCCGTACAACTGTCCGGGGCTGCCGGGTGTCTTCTGTGTGCACGCGATCAAGGAGACACATGCGCACCCACAGAAAGCTCGCCGTGGCGACGGCCACGGCGCTCTCGCTCACCGGTGGACTGGTCGCCCTCACGGCCGGGACGGCGACCGCGGTCACGCCCGCCAAGTACGCCGACGACTTCAACGGCGACGGGTACCGGGACTACGCCTCCGGCTGGGGCGGTGAGGTCACCGTCACCTACGGCACGGCCACCGGGCCGGGCCCGAAGACGGTCCGGTTCACGCAGGACAGCCCCAACATCCCGGGCAAGGCCGGCGACGCGGGGGGCTACGCCGACGGGTTCGGCGACCAGGTGGCGAACGCCGACTTCAACCGCGACGGGTACGCCGACCTCGCCGTCGCCGACCGCAGCGAGAAGGTCGGTACGAAGGCCGGGGCCGGCGCGGTCACCATCCTGTGGGGTGCCGAGGCGGGCCTCGGCGCGAAGGCCACGCGCATCCCGGCCAAGTCCACGACCGCGTTCGGTGCGGCCCTCGCCTCCGGTGACTTCAACGGCGACGGAAAGCCGGACCTGGCCGTCACCGACGTCACGGGCACCCTCTTCGTGTACCGGGGCGGCTTCTCGCAGTCCGGTACGACGGGCAGCGTCACCAGGCTGGAGGTCAGCCCCAGCGGCGCCGAGGTGCTGGAGCCGACCGCGATCGTCGCCGGCAAGGTGAACAAGGACCAGGCCACCGACCTCTATGTGATCGGCCAGGGCTACAAGAACGGCAAGATGACGCAGGCCGCCTGGTTCGTGCAGGGCGGCTCCACCGTCAAGCGCGGCAAGTACACGACGTACAACTCCTCGCAGCCGGACTTCTCCTCCACCGGGGTGATCGCCGACTTCGACAAGAACGGTTACGGGGACCTGGCCGTCAGCGACAAGCCGTACAACAAGGGCGCCGGGTCCGTGCTGGTGCTGCGCGGCGGTGCGAGCGGCCCGGCCACCTCCTACCGCATCTCCCAGTCCACCTCCGGCGTGGCAACCGCGGCCACCGCGAACGACTGGTTCGGCTACTCCCTCTCCGCCGGCGACACCAACCGCGACGGCTACCCGGACCTCGCGGTCGGCGTGCCCGAGGAGGAGTCCGGCTCGGTCCACAACGCGGGCGGCGTGCACGTCCTGCGGGGCGGCAGGAGCGGCCTGACCGGTACCGGCTCCCAGTGGTTCACCCGGGCCTCGGCGGGCGTGCCGGGCAGCGCCACGGAGGACGAGCGGGTCGGTCTGTTCGTCCGGCTGCGCGACTTCGACCGGGACGGCGACGCGGACCTGCTGACGTCCGGCGACCTCTACCGCGCCGGCCTGCTGCTGCGCGCGACCGCCTCCGGCATCACCACCAGCGGCGCGTCGCAGCCCGACCTGGACCCGAACTTCCCGCAGTAGACACTGCTGCCGGGTCCACCGCAGAGCCCCACCGGAGTCGCTCCGGTGGGGCTCCTCGCATCCGGGCACAAGGACTCTTAATCTGACGACATGTCAGACGAAGAGTCGTACGAACTGCTCGGCTTCGACAACGTGCTGCTCCCCGTCGGCGACCTCGGCGAGGCGGTCGCCTTCTACGAGCGGGCCGGGTTCACCGTGGCGTTCCGGTTCGACGAGGCCGGGATCGCACTGCTGAAGGTCGGCGGGGAGACGCCGGGCATCCTGCTGCGCACCGAGGAGGAGTTGCGGCACCGGCCGCCCGCCTGGCCGTCGCCGCGCATCTGGGTGGAGGTGCCGGACGCGCGGGCGGCGGCGCGGAAGCTGGCCGCCGCGGGCATCGAGCCCCTGGACGAGGTGTTCCAGGCCGCCACCGGCTGGACCGTGGAGGCCGCCGACCCCTGGGGCAACATCCTGGGCTTCACCGACTACACCAAGCGCCCGGAACTGGGCCGCAGGGACTGAGCCCCGAGCCGCCGGGACTGCGCCTGCTCCTCAGCCGGAGCCCGCCCCTCGGCTTTGAGTTGAACACGTTCAAATATAGGTCTACAGTCATCCCTGTCAGCGTTTTGAACGCGTTCAAGAAGGGGTGGGGCATGGACCGCACCGTCATCGCCTACGTCATCTACCTGGTCGTCAGCATCGCGCTGACCATCTGGGTGGCCCGTACGCTCAGCCGCAACGGCCGGATCTTCCTCGCCGACGTCCTGCACGGCAACGAGAAGCTCGCGGACGCCGTCAACCACCTCCTGGTGGTCGGGTTCTACCTCGTCAACCTCGGCTTCGTGGCCCTCTACCTGAGCGACGACAAGACGATCGAGGACACCCGCGGCATCTTCGAGGCCCTGTCGACCAAGCTGGGGGTGGTCCTGCTGGTGCTCGGCGTGATGCACCTGGGCAACGTGTACGTGCTCAACAAGATCCGCCGGCGCGGGGTGATGGAGCGGGAGCAGCGGCCCCCGGTCACCCCGCAGCAGTGGATCGCCCCGACGGCCGGCGCGTGACCGCGATGACCGCCGCGACCGGCACACAGGACCGGGACGCCGCGGGCGCCCCGGTCCGGGGGCTGACCGTCCTGTACGACGCCGAGTGCGCCCTGTGCACCCATCTGCGCGACTGGCTGTCCCGGCAGCCGCAGCTGGTGCCGCTGGAACTGGTTCCTGCGGGCTCCGCCGGGGCCCGCGCCCGCTTCCCGGGGCTCGACCACTCCGCCACCCTCGACGAGGTCACCGTCGTCGGCGACGCCGGGCAGGTCTACCGGGGTCCGCGCGCCTGGATCGTCGTCCTCTGGGCGCTGCGCGAGCACCGGCCGCTCGCCCACAAGCTCGCCACCCCGGCCGGCGCCAGGCTGGCCCGGGGGGCCGTGCTCGCCGCCGCCAAGTGGCGCGAGACGCGGTGGCGGGGCACGCAGTGGGGCGGCCAGGCGTACCGGCGGCCCGACGGCTGGTCCTACCACCCGGGCACCGGCTGGACGTTCGAGCCGCCGTCCTGTTCCGGGCCCGCCTGCACCACTGGTTAGGCTCTTCTACCGTGCCCGCGAAGAACGACGGCCCCGAGGCCGGCCCCCAGAGCAGCAAGTCCGAGCAGACCCGTGCGCTGATCCTGGAGACCGCGATGCGGTTGTTCCAGGAGCGGGGGTACGACAAGACGACCATGCGGGCCATCGCCAAGGAGGCCGGGGTCTCCGTCGGCAACGCCTACTACTACTTCGAGGGCAAGGAACACCTGATCCAGGGCTTCTACGACCGGATCGCCGCCGAGCACCAGGCGGCGGTCCGGACGGTCCTGGACCGGGAGACCGAGCTGGAGGCGCGGCTCGCGGGCGTACTGACCGCATGGCTGGACATCGCCCGGCCGTACCACGAGTTCGCGGTCCAGTTCTTCAAGAACGCCGCCGACCCCGACAGCCCGCTCAGCCCCTTCTCGCCGGAGAGCGAGCACGCGCGCGAGCAGGCGATCAGCGTCCACCGGGAGGTCCTGGCCGGCTCCAAGTCCAAGGTGGCCCCCGAACTGCGGGACATCCTGCCCGAGCTGATGTGGCTCTCCCAGATGGGCCTGGTCCTGTACTGGGTCTTCGACCGCACGGAGAACCGTGAGCGCAGCTACCGGCTGGCCAAGCGCGGAGCCCGGCTCACCGCCCGGGGCGTCTCCCTGGCCCGCTTCCGGGTCCTGCGCCCGCTGGTCATGGAGGTCCACGAACTGTTCACGGACTTCCTGCCGGGGATGACGAAGGCGCTGCCCGATCCGGGACGGGGGCGGGGCGAGTGATCAGATCCAGTTCAGCCGCCACAGCCGGAACACGCCCGTGCCGTCCGTCAGGTACTGGCCGCCGCCCACGTCCTCGGAGCTGACCACGTACTCCTTGCGCTGCCACAGCGGGAGCAGCGGGACGTCCCGGGCCACGGTGGTCTCGATGTCGCGGAAGTCGTTCGCGGCCCGGCTGCGGTCGGCGAACTGCCGGCTGTCCAGGATGAGGTGGTCGACCAGCTTGTTGCTGTACCCGGTGCTCATCGTGGAGCCGGTGCCGACGAGCGGGGCGCCGAAGGTGTCCGGGTCGGGATAGTCGGCCACCCAGCCGACCGCCCACGCGTCCATCTTCCCGGCGGCCCAGCGCTTTTGGAAGTCGGTCCACTCGTAGCCCTTGACGTCCACCTTGAACAGGCCGCTCGCCTCCAGCTGCCTCTTCAGCTCCGCAGCCTCCTCCGCGCCCGCGCCCCGGCCGATGCCGTAGCCGAAGGTGAAGCGCACCGGCAGGCTCACCCCGGCATCCGTGAGCAGCGCGCGCGCCTTCCCGGCGCTCGGCGCCGGGTAGGTGTCGAAGAACGACGTGGTGTGCCCGGTGATGCCGGTCGGGATCAGCGAGTAGAGCGGGTCGACGGTGCCCTCGTAGACCGTCGCGGCCAGCCGCTCGCGATCGACCAGCCAGGCCATCGCGCGGCGCACCCGTGCATCGTGCAGCGGGGAGCCGGAACGGGTGTCGAAGTACAGGTTGCGGGTCTCGGAGCTGTCGGACTCGGTGACCCGCTGCCCGGGATCGCTCGGGTTCAGCGCGGACAGCACCTTCGGCGGCAGCGTACGGGTGGCGACGTCGACCTGCCGGCCCTTCCAGGCGCGGTCCAGCTTCCCGGAGTCGGCGTAGTAGCGCAGCTCGACCGGGCGGCCGGTGCCGCTCAGACAGCCCTTGTAGTTCTCGTTCGGCGCGAGGTCGGCCTTCCGGTCCTTGGTGTACGCCGTCAGCGTGTACGGCCCGGTGCCGTCGACCGCGGCGTCCTCGCGCAGGCTGCGGGCCGGGTACTTGTCCTTGTCCACGATCGAGCCGGCGCCGGTGGCGACCTTCAGCGGGAAGGTGGCGTCCGAGGACGACAGATGGAAGGTGACGGTGTGCTCGTCGTCGGCGGACACCGCGGCGAGCGTGCCGAACAGGGACGCCGGGCCGACATCGGAGTCGATCTTCTTGACGCGCTCGTAGGAGTACTTCACGTCCTCGGCCGTCATCTCGCGCCCGCTCGGGAAGGTGATCCCGGAACGCAGCGTGCACCGGTACGTCTTCAGGCCGCTGCCCTCGAACGCGCAGCCCTGCGCCGCGTCCGGGACCGGCTCGGTGCCGCCCGGCTCGAACGTCAGCAGCGACTGGAACACGTTGCTGAACAGCGCCCAGGAACCGGCGTCGTAGGCGCCCGCCGGGTCGAGTGCGGTGACGGCGTCCGTCGTACCGACGGTGATGGTCTTGTCCCCGTTGCCCTGCGACGACAGCAGCTGCCGGCCGCCGATCCCCACAACGGCGAGCACGAGCAACGTCACGAGAATCCGCATGCGAACAGATCGCATGGTGATGCCCTCCCCAGGCCCGTCAAGGCCCTACCCCTGGCCCAGCACGAATCGGCCACTCCCCTAAAGTGACGCGGCTCACCCAATCACACCGCTTTCACCCGGGGGAAGGGCTTTCTGACCTGTTGGGGAAGAACTCACCGAGACGTTGCTTCCGGTCGGTTTTCACAGCTCCTTCACAGCCGTGGGACCGGTCCCGTCACGCGCGCGTGGCGGCCAGTTCGATCACCGTCACGTCCGACGGCGCGCCCACGCGCGTGGGCGGGCCCCAGGCTCCGGCGCCCCGGCTGACGTACAACTGCGTGTCGCCGTAGCGTTCCAGGCCGGCGACCGTCGGGTTGGCCGCGGCGGCGAGGAGGCTGCCGGGCCAGAGCTGGCCGCCGTGGGTGTGGCCGGAGAGCTGGAGGTCGACGCCGTGCCGGACGGCCTCGTGGATCTGCACCGGCTGGTGGGCGAGCAGTACGCACGCGCGTGCCGGGTCCCGGTCGCCGAGCGCCCTGCCGAAGTCCGGGCCCTGCCCCTCGCTCTCGCCCTGCAGGTCGTTCACGCCGGCCAGGTCGAAGGACGGCAGTTCGGTGCGGGCGTTCAGGAGCGGGTGCAGGCCGAGACCGCGGACTTCTTCGACCCACTGTTCGGCACCGGAGAAGTACTCGTGGTTGCCGGTGACGAAGTACGCGCCGTGCCGGGCCCGGAGGCCGGCGAGGGGTTCGGCGGCGGGGCCCAGGTCCTTGACGCTGCCGTCGACCAGGTCGCCGACGACCGCGATCAGGTCGGGCTGGGTGGCGTTGACCGTGTCGACGACCTGCTGGGCGAAGCCACGGCCCAGGATCGGGCCCAGATGGATGTCGCTGACGACCGCGATACGGAAGCCGTGTGCGGCGCGGGGGAGTTTGGCCAGCGGGACGGTGAGGCGTTTCACGCGGGGGCCACGGAGGACTGCGTGGGTGCCGTAGCCGACGGTGGCTGCGGCGGCGGTCACTGCGGCGCCGGCGGCGAGGCGGGCGACGAAGAGGCGGCGGGTGGGGTCCTGGGCGGCCGGTGCCGCCGCTGACGTACCAGGGGGCTCCGCCCCCTGGACCCCCGTCCCTCGCCCACCCACCACCCGACCCTGTCGGCCGAGAGGTGAACCCACGGGGTTCCCGCTCGGTGCGTGGAGAGGCGAACCCACGGGGTTTCCGCTCGATGGGGCGAGAGGGGAACTGGTGGGCTTCCCGCCCGATGGGGCGAGAGGCGAACCGGCGGGCTTCCCGCCCGATGGGGCGAGAGGCGAACCCACGGGGTTCCCGCTCGGTGTGTCGAGAGGTGAATCGGCGGGGGGCTCGCCCGGTCGGGCGGGAGGTGGGGTCGTGGGGTTCTCGCCCGGTGGGGCGAGGGGTGGGACGGCTGGGCTCCGCAGGGCCCGGTGCAGCACGGGGCGTAGCACCTCTGTCGCGAGGACCGCCAGGAGGAGGTACAGGGAGAGGGCCAGCCACAGGAAGCCGGGCCAGGCCAGGGCGCGCTGGAGCCAGAAGGGGGCGCCGGTGCGTTCCGCGACGAGGGCCCCGACGGCCAGGAGCGGGCCCGCTGCGAACACCGCGGTGCCGGCGCGGCGGGCCGGGCCCGGGCCGCGCGTGGTGTCGCGGACCAGGCGCCGCCACACGTACCAGTGCAGGCCCACCACTGCGGCCAGGACGGCCAGGGCGACGAGCGCGAAGACGATGACCACCCCGACCGGTCCCCGCTATGACGTCCGGCGCAGTGCACGCAGTCCGCGCAACCCGATGACCCCGATGACCGTCCCCAATACGAAGGAGACGACCGCCAGCAGCAGGTGCACCCAGAAGTACGCGGTCGGGTGACCGTCGTCGAAGGCGAGCCCGCTGCTGTCCTTGACGAGGTTCTTGACGAAAGTGACCCAGATGACCCAGCTCCACACCCCGAAGGCGAGCAGGAACCAGGAGACCGGGCGGCTGAGTTTCACAGCGACGGACCTTTCCGAACAGCACCGGGCACCCGCAGGCGGCCGGGGGTCCCGGGGTTGCCCCCCGGGCGGGCACGGCATGGCACCAGTATCGCCGTCCCGTCCTCCGTTCCGTGTCGGGGGTGGGGCGGTGAGCGGGAGTGCACGGGCCGCTGCAGGTACGTTCTCGACCGTGCCCGCACCGAAGAAGACCGGCCGGCGATCCTTGCTGGTGACCTCCGCCACTCTGCTCTCCCTGTCCGTCACCGCGCCCGCCGCCCTCGCCGAGCCGACCCCTTCGACGAGCCCGTCGGCCACTCCCCCGGCCCGGATGTCGACCGTGGGCGGTGCCCGGCTCGGGCAGCCGGGCACGCAGGTCAATCTCGCCCCCGGTGTCCCGGTGCTGCCCAAGGACCTCACCGCGCGTTCCTGGATCGTCTCCGACGCCGAGTCCGGCGAGGTGCTCGCCGCGCACAACGCGCACTGGCGGTTGCCCCCGGCGAGCACGCTGAAGATGCTGTTCGCCGACACCGTGCTGCCACGTTTCCCCAAGAGCACCACGCACAAGGTGGTGCCGTCCGACCTCGCGGGCATGGGCGCCGGCTCCAGCGTGGTCGGGACGAAGGAGGGCAGCACCTACTCCGTCCACGATCTGTGGCTGGGGGTCTTCCTGCGCTCGGGCAACGACGCCGTGCACGTGCTGGCCGCGATGAACGGCGGTGTCGAGCAGACCGTCGAGGACATGCAGGACCACGCCGAGGAGCTGCAGGCCCTGGACACGCACGTGGTCTCGCCCGACGGCTACGACGCGCCGGGGCAGGTGTCGTCGGCGTACGACCTGACACTGTTCGCCCGCTCCGGGCTGCAGAAGAAGGACTTCCGCGAGTACTGCTCGACCGTGCGGGCCAAGTTCGGGTCGGCGGAGATCCAGAACACCAACCGGCTGCTGAGCGGCGACCACGACGTCCCGGTCTACCAGGGCATCGCGGGCGTGAAGAACGGCAACACCACGCACGCGGGCGCCACCTTCACCGGGGTCGCCGAGCGGGGCGGCAAGGTGCTGCTGGTCACGGTGATGAATCCGGAGAAGCGCGAGCACAACGAGGTCTACAAGGAGACCGCCAAGCTGTTCGACTGGGGCTTCCAGGCGGTCGGCAAGGTCAACGCCGTGGGCGAGCTGGTGCCGCCGAAGAGTGCCGCGCCGGCCACCGGCCGGCCGGACCCCGGCGTGTCCGCCGAGCAGGCGGCCGGGACCGGGGCCGGTGCCAAGCCGGTGGCGGGCGCCACCGCCGAGTCCGGATCCAGCGGTGCGGGGATCGCCCTGGCCGTCGCGGGCGGACTGCTGGTGCTGCTCGGGGGCGGTGCGTTCCTGGTCAACCGCCGTTGGCCGCTACCGGATCTGATGCGCCGTCGGACGCGTCCGTGACCTCGGCCTCCTTGCTCGGCGTCGCCGTCCAGGAGGCGCAGAACAGGACCAGTTTGGCGGTGAAATTGATCCACAGCAGCAGCGCCACGGGGACACCGAACGCGCCGTACACGCTCTTCGCGGCGACGCCCTGGATGTAGCCGCTGAGCAGCAGCTTCAGCAGTTCGAAGCCGATCGCGCCGAGCAGCGCGGCCACCAGCAGGCGGCGGCGCTGCGGCTCGACGCCGGGCAGCAGGGTCAGGACGTAGAGCAGGACCAGGAAGTCGGCGAGGACGGCGACGGCGAACGCGGCGATCTGCAGCAGCAGGCTGCCCCAGCTCTGCTCGTCCAGGCCGATGTGCCGGGACAGCCAGCCGATGGCGGCCGAGGCGAGGGTGGACGCGGCGAGCGTGACCAGCAGGGCGCCGCCCAGGCCCAGCAGGATGCCGGCGTCCTTGGCCTTGTCGAGAACCGGGTTCTCCTCGTGGTCCGGCAGCTCCCACACCGCGCGCAGGCAGTCCCGCATCTGACCGACCCAGCCGATGCCCGTGAGCAGCAGCACGGCGCCCGCGATGACGCCGACGGTACCCGCGTTCTGCACCAGGGAGGTCAGGTCCAGCTGTTCGGAGAGGCCCGGGAACTGGTCGGCGATCCGGCGCTCGACGATCTTCTGGCGGGCGGGGCTGAGTGTGGCCGCGGTGATCGCGGCGGCCACGGTCAGCAGCGGGAACAGGGCCACGAAGCTGACGAACGTCATGGCGGCGGCCAGCCGGGTCCACTTCACCCGGTCCAGGCGCTCGTAACTCCGCCACGCGTGCGTGGCCGTCAACAAGGTGACGATCGGCCCGATGCCGGGAAGCCTCTTCAGCCAGTCCATGATCCGACTGTGCCCGCTGTGCGGGAGCGCCAACACCGCGTTTCTTCGCCAGAACGGTCATATGCGGGCGATACGGTCAGCTGTCATGAAGGATCCCACCGCACCGCCCACCGCACCGCCCCGGTCCCTGCTCGTCCTCGGCGGCACGTCCGAGATCGCGCTGGCCACCGCGCGCCGGCTGATCGCCCGCCGCGCCCGCACTGTGTGGCTGGCGGGCCGTCCCTCCCCCGCGCTGGAACAGGCCGCCGACGGCCTGCGCAGACTGGGCGCGGACGTGCGCACCGTCGCCTTCGACGCGCTCGCCCCCGAGTCCCACGAGACCGTACTCGGCAAGGTCTTCGCCGAGGGCACCATCGACCTGGTGCTGCTCGCCTTCGGCATCCTCGGCGACCAGGCCCACGACGAACGCGACCCGGTCCGCGCCGTGCAGGTCGCCCGGACCAACTACACCGGGGCCGTCTCGGCGGGCCTGGTCGCGGGCCGCGCGCTGCAGACCCAGGGCCACGGCTCCCTCGTCGTACTCTCCTCGACCGCGGCCGAACGCGCCCGCCGCACCGACTTCATCTACGGCTCCAGCAAGGCCGGCCTCGACACCTTCGCCCAGGGCCTCGGCGACGCCCTCCACGGCACCGGCGTCCATGTCATGGTCGTACGCCCCGGGTTCGTCCGGACGAGAAGGACGGCCGGTCGTGCCCGGCCACCGCTCGCCACGACCCCGGAGGCGGTGGCCACGGCGATCGAACTGGGCCTGCGCCGGCGCTCGGAGACTGTCTGGGTGCCGGGCGGACTACGGCTGCTCATGTCGGTACTGCGACACGCACCACGGCCACTGTTCAGGCGGCTTCCGCTGTAGTGCCCCGAAGGGGCGCGGGGAACGGCGCGAACAGCCACCACGGCGCCGCAGCCGAACCACGACCCGTTACGGCACGACCCGTTACGGCAAGACCCGTTACGGCACGACGCGTTACGGCACGACGCGTTACGGCACGACGCGCGGAGCGTACAGGTCCGCGGGGCCGGCCTGGGGCGGCACCACGGATCCCCCGAACGGGTACTCCCGCAGCTTGCGCCACACCCCGTCGGCACCCTGCTCGTACAGCGCGAAGCCGGTGCACGGCCACTCCGCGTCGAAGCCTGCCAGTTCCTCGAAGGCCCGGTCCATCGCCGCGTCGTCGATGCCGTGGGCGACGGTGACGTGCGGGTGGTACGGGAACTGCAGCTCGCGCGCCATCGGCCCGGAGGCGTCCCGGACCCGCTGCTGCAGCCAGGAGCAGGCCTCGGCGCCCTGGACCACGCGGACGTAGACCACCGGCGACAGGGGCCGGAACGTGCCGGTGCCGGAGAGCCGCATCGGGAACGGCCGGCCGGCCGCGGCGACCTCGCCGAGGTGCGCGTCGACGGCCGGCAGGTCGGCCTCGGCCACCTCGGTCGGCGGCAACAGCGTGACGTGCGTGGGAATACCGTGAGCCGCGGCGTCGCCGAAGCCCGCGCGCCGCTCCTGGAGCAGGCTGCCGTGAGGCTCCGGGACCGCGATCGACACGCCGATCGTTACGGTCCCCACGTCTTCTCCTGTCGTCACGTCTGTCGTCTTCTCGGCCGTCTCGTCCCGGCCGTCGGCTATCGACTGTACGGCCCCGGATGTCCTGTCGGCAGGCGCAGCGGAAGTGATGTGCAGCGCTCTGCCCGCCCGGGGCCGCGTGCGGTGGTGCGCCTCAGTGCTTGGCCGGCAGGAAACCCACGCGGTCGTACGCCTGGGAGAGCGTCTCCGCGGCGACGGCGCGCGCCTTCTCCGCGCCCTTGGCCAGGATCGAGTCGAGCGTCTCGGGGTCGTCCAGGTACTGCTGGGTGCGCTCGCGGAACGGGGTCACGAACTCGACCATCACCTCGGCGAGGTCCGTCTTGAGGGCGCCGTACATCTTGCCCTCGTAGTCCCGCTCCAGCTCGGCGACCGACGTGCCGGTGAGGGTGGAGTAGATGGTGAGGAGGTTCGAGACGCCCGGCTTGTTCTCGGCGTCGAAGCGGATCACGGTGTCGGTGTCGGTGACCGCGCTCTTGACCTTCTTGGCCGTGGCCTTCGGGTCGTCGAGCAGGTTGATGAGGCCCTTCGGTGTGGAGGCCGACTTGCTCATCTTGACCGTCGGGTCCTGGAGGTCGTAGATCTTCGCCGTCTCCTTGAGGATGTACGGCGCCGGGACGGTGAAGGTCTGGCCGAACCGGCCGTTGAAGCGCTCGGCGAGGTCGCGGGTCAGCTCGATGTGCTGGCGCTGGTCCTCACCGACGGGCACCTGGTTGGCCTGGTACAGCAGGATGTCGGCGACCTGGAGGACCGGGTACGTGAACAGGCCGACGGATGCGCGGTCGGCGCCCTGCTTGGCGGACTTGTCCTTGAACTGGGTCATGCGGCTGGCCTCGCCGAAGCCGGTGAGGCAGTTCATGACCCAGGCGAGCTGGGCGTGCTCGGGGACGTGGCTCTGCACGAAGAGGGTGCAGCGGTCCGGGTCCAGGCCGGCGGCCAGCAGCTGGGCGGCGGCCAGCCGGGTGTTGGCCCGCAGTTCCTCCGGGTCCTGCGGGACCGTGATCGCGTGCAGGTCGACGACCATGTAGAAGGCGTCGTGGGACTCCTGCAGGGCCACCCACTGGCGGACGGCGCCGAGGTAGTTGCCCAGGTGGAACGAGCCTGCCGTGGGCTGGATACCGGAGAGCACGCGAGGTCGGTCTGAAGCCATACCCCTCATTGTCGCAGAGTGACGGGTGGGTTCGGTGCGTGGGGAACGGCGGGCACGTTGTTGCCGAGCGCGCCCACGCGGCGGAGCCGCATCATCGGATACGGCCCCGCCGCCCCTGACGGGGTGCTTCAGCCCAGGTCGACTTCCGGGTACAGCGGGAAGCCCGCCACCAGGTCCGTGGCCCGCTGGGCGATCTCCTGCGCGACCTTCTCGTCCAGGACGTGGGCCGCCTTGGACGGTGCGCCGGACTTCGTGGTGCCCGGCTCGGTGGTGGTGAGGACGCGGTCGATCAGGCCCGCCACCTCGTCCATCTCGGCCGTTCCCAGGCCACGCGTGGTCAGGGCGGGGGTGCCGACGCGGATGCCGGAGGTGTACCAGGCGCCGTTCGGGTCGGCGGGAATGGCGTTGCGGTTGGTGACGATGCCGGAGTCCAGCAGGGCCGTCTCGGCCTGCCGGCCGGTGAGGCCGTAGGAGGTGGCGACGTCGATCAGGTTGAGGTGGTTGTCGGTGCCGCCGGTGACGAGGGTGGCGCCGCGGCGCATCAGGCCCTCGGCCAGCGCCCGGGAGTTGTCGACGATGCGCTGGGCGTAGTCCTGGAAGGCCGGCTGCCGGGCCTCGGCGAGGGCGACGGCCTTGGCGGCCATGACGTGCGGGAGCGGGCCGCCGAGGACCATGGGGCAGCCACGGTCGACCTGGTCCTTGAGGGAGTCGTCGCACAGGACCATGCCGCCGCGGGGGCCGCGCAGGGACTTGTGGGTGGTGGTGGTGACGATCTGGGCGTGCGGGACCGGGTCGAAGTCGCCGGTGAGGACCTTGCCCGCGACCAGGCCGGCGAAGTGCGCCATGTCGACCATGAGGGTCGCGCCGACCTCGTCGGCGATCTCGCGCATGATCCGGAAGTTCACCAGACGGGGGTACGCGGAGTAGCCGGCGACGATGATCAGCGGCTTGAACTCGCGGGCCTGGGCGCGCAGGGCCTCGTAGTCGATGAGGCCGGTGGCCGGGTCGGTGCCGTAGGAGCGCTGGTCGAACATCTTGCCGGAGATGTTCGGGCGGAAGCCGTGGGTGAGGTGGCCGCCGGCGTCCAGGGACATGCCGAGCATGCGCTGGTTGCCGAAGGCCTGGCGCAGCTCGGCCCAGTCGGCCTCGGACAGGTCGTTGACCTGGCGGGCGCCGGTCTTCTCCAGGAACGGGGCCTCGACGCGGTCGGCGAGCACGGCCCAGAAGGCGACGAGGTTGGCGTCGATGCCGGAGTGCGGCTGGACGTAGGCGTGCCGGGCGCCGAAGAGCGCCTTGGCGTGCTCGGCGGCCAGGGACTCCACCGTGTCGACGTTGCGGCAGCCGGCGTAGAAGCGGCGGCCGATGGTGCCCTCGGCGTACTTGTCGCTGAACCAGTTGCCCATGGCGAGCAGGGTGGCCGGGGAGGCGTAGTTCTCGGAGGCGATCAGCTTGAGCATCTCGCGCTGATCGGCGACCTCCTGGCCGATGGCGTCGGCGACGCCCGGCTCGACGGCACGGATGACGTCGAGGGCGGCGCGGAAGGCCGTGGACTCGGTGGAGAGGGGGGCGGAACTCTCGGGCATCGGGGACCTCCGGACGGTGTGCGTACAGCGTTCACGTTCGGCCCAGGCGCACGGCACTCTTTCCGGCTCGGGCCGCTCCCTGATGGTCCGTCCCATCCCTAGCGCGCCAGTCACGGCCCGCTCGTCAGCCTACCGGGCGCGCCGGACGGGGAAGATCCCGCGTCCACCATGCGAGCGAGGATAGGAAAGGGATCACCGTCGTGTCCGGGAGAGTCACCGTCGTATCCGGGAGAGGCCGTGACCACTGCTGAAGACCTCATCGCCATCGCCGACGCGCACTGCGCGCCCACCTACGATCCGCTGCCGGTCGTGATCGCCGCGGGTGAGGGGGCGTGGCTGACGGATGTGGACGGGCGGCGGTACCTGGATCTGCTGGCCGGCTACTCGGCGCTGAACTTCGGGCACACCCACCCCCGGCTGGTCGCGGCGGCCAGGGCCCAGCTGGAGCGGGTGACGCTGACCTCCCGCGCCTTCCACCACGACCGGTTCGCGGCCTTCTGCGCCGAGCTGGCGGACCTGTGCGGGATGGAGATGGTGCTGCCGATGAACACGGGCGCGGAGGCGGTGGAGAGCGCGGTCAAGACGGCCCGGAAGTGGGGGTACCGGGTGAAGGGCGTGCCCGGGGAGATGGCGAAGGTCGTGGTCGCGGGCGGCAACTTCCACGGCCGTACGACGACGGTGATCAGCTTCTCGACGGATCCCGAGGCGCGGGCGGACTTCGGGCCGTACACCCCGGGGTTCGAGATCGTGCCGTACGGCGACCTGACCGCGATGCGGGCGGCGCTGACGGAGAACACCGTGGCCGTGCTGCTGGAGCCGATCCAGGGCGAGTCCGGGGTGATCGTGCCGCCCGCCGGCTATCTGCCGGGGGTGCGGGAGCTGACGCGCGAGCGGAACGTGCTGTTCGTCGCCGACGAGGTGCAGTCGGGGCTCGGCCGGACCGGGCGGACCTTCGCGTGCGAGCACGAGGGGGTGGTGCCGGACATGTACGTGCTGGGGAAGGCGCTGGGCGGCGGGATCGTGCCGGTGTCGGCGGTGGTGTCGAGCGCGGCGGTGCTCGGGGTGTTCCGGCCGGGCGAGCACGGGTCGACGTTCGGCGGCAACCCGCTGGCCTGCGCGGTGGCGCTGGAGGTGATCGCGATGCTGCGGACCGGCGAGTACCAGGCGCGGGCTGCCGAGCTGGGCGAGCGGCTGCACCGGCTGCTGGGCGAGCTGCGCGGCACGGGCCGGGTGACGGCGGTGCGGGGGCGCGGGCTGTGGGCCGGCGTGGACGTGGCGCGGCCGGCCGGCACCGGGCGGGAGGTCTCCGAGAAGCTGCTGGCCCGTGGGGTCCTGGTCAAGGACACCCACGGGTCGACCATCCGGCTCGCACCCCCGCTGGTGATCGGCGAGGAGGAGCTGGAGTGGGGGGTGGAACAGCTGTGCGAGGTGCTGTCCGGGGCGTGATCAGCGCAGCGGGATGTCGGTGCCGTGCAGAGCGGCGGGCCGGGGGCCGAAGATGCGCCGGTCGGCTTCGCCGATGGGCACGTCGTTGATGCTCGCCTCGCGGCGGCGCATCAGGCCCTGCTCGTCGAACTCCCACAGTTCGTTGCCGTAGGAGCGCCACCACTGGCCGTCGGCGTCGTGGCACTCGTACTGGAAGCGGACGGCGATGCGGTTGCCGTGGAAGTCCCAGAGGCTCTTGCGCAGGGCGTAGTCCTGTTCGCGCTGCCATTTCTCGGTCAGGAAGGCGACGATCTCCTCCCGGCCGGTGACGAAGCGGTCGCGGTTGCGCCAGACGGAGTCCGGTGTGTAGGCGAGGGCCACCCGGTGGGGGTCGCGCGTGTTCCAGGCGTCCTCGGCCGCCTGGACTTTCTGACGGGCGGTTTCCTCGGTGAACGGCGGGCAGGGCGGGCGTCCTTCGGGCACGGCGGTCTCCTCAGGTCATCGAGAACGTACGTTCTCCATCAATGGGGCTAAGGTAGAGAACGCACGTTCTCAGCGTCAAGGAGACCCGCATGCCGGCCCCGATCACCGAGGAACGAAACCGCCTGGACCGCGAAGCGCTCCTGGACGCGGCGGAGGCGCTCTTCTACGCGCACGGCATCCAGGCGGTCGGGATGGACCGGGTCCGCGAGGCGTCGGGTCTGCCCCTGAAGCGGATCTACCGGCTCTTCGCGACCAAGGAGGACCTCGTGGTCGCCGTGCTCCGGCGCCGCGACCGGCGCTGGCGCGGCCACCTGGCCGACCGCGTGGAGAGCGTGCAGGACCCGCGTGAACGGGTGCTCGCGGTCTTCGACTGGCTCGGCGAGTGGTTCGCTCAGCCCGGCTTCCGCGGTTGCGCCTGGATCAACGCCCACGGCGAGCTGGGCTCGTCCTCCGAGCCGGTCCTGGCCGAGGTCCGGTCCCACAAGCAGGCCTTCCACGACCAGCTCGCGGCATGGGTACGGGCCACCGGGGCCCCGTTGGCCGAACCGGTGTTCCTGCTGGCCGAGGGAGCCATCGTCACCGCGGGCATCACCGGGGATCCGGCCGCTGCGGCGCAGGCACGGGTGGCGGTGGAAAGGCTGCTGGGCGGCTAGGGACTCTCACCACACGAGACCACCGTCCGGACGCGGCCGGTTGCGCACCCGGCCCTGGCGGAGCGGGCTCGGAACGTGCGCTGCGTGGAGCGCTGCACGGCGACGCGGGCCGCTCGAGAGCCCCGCGGGATGCTTCGGCCGGCCCCTCAGAGGATCACATGCGGCAGAAAGCGGGCGTACTCGTCCGTGATCAGGCCCGTGGACTCGCGGATCCCGAGGCCGGCGGACTCGTCGCGGACGACCCAGGCACCGAGGACGACGTGGTTGCCGTCGAAGGCGGGGAGCGGGGCCAGTTGCTGGTAGCAGCAGGGCTCGTCGCGCAGGACGGCCGGTGCGCCCGGCCGGTGCACGGTGACGCCCTCGCCCTCCCGGCCGAGCAGGGGCTTGGCGACGTAGCCGGTCGACCCGGCCAGTTCGCGGGGGCCGTCCAGGTAGGCCGGGAGGAGGTTGGGGTGGCCCGGGTACAGCTCCCAGAGGACGGGCAGCAGGGCCTTGTTGCTCAGCAGCATCTTCCACGCGGGCTCGATCCACAGGGTGCTGCCGGTGCCGCCGCCGTTGTCCAGGGTGTCCAGGACGTGCCCGCCGAAGGCGTCGGTGGTGAGCCACTCCCAGGGGTAGAGCTTGAAGATGCTGCGGATGAAACGCAGCTGGTTGTCGACGAAGCGGCCGGAGAGGCTGTCCCAGCCGATCTCCTCCATGGCGAGCCAGCCGGTGGTGAGGCCGGCCTGCTCGGCGGTCTCCTTCAGGTAGGCGACCGTCATCAGGTCCTCGCCGAGTTCGTCGGCCGCGGAGTGCGCGAAGTGCAGCGGGCTGCCCGGTGGCAGCAGGGCGGCCTGCGAGCGCCAGGCGTCGACCAGGCGCTCGTGCAGGGAGTTCCACTGGTCGGCGCCGGGGAAGCGCTCCTCCATCCAGAACCACTGCGGGGAGGCGGCCTCGACCAGGGAGGTGGGCGTGTCGGCGTTGTACTCCAGGAGCTTCGCCGGTCCCGTGCCGTCGTAGCGGAGGTCGAACCTGCCGTACAGGGACGGCAGTTCCGCCCGGCGGTGCCAGGCCTCGGTGACCGCCGCGGCCACCCGCGGGTCGGTGATGCCGAGGTCGGCGAGCCGGTCCTCGGCCACGATGTACCCGGCCGCCGCGAGACACATGGCGTGCAGTTCCTCGACGGTCTCCTCCAGCGCCTCGACCTCGTCCAGGGAGAAGACGTAGTAGGCGCTCTCGTCCCAGTAGGGGCGCAGCGACCCGTCGGGCTGGCGGGTGAGCGGGTAGATGAGCCCCTGCTCCTCGACGGTCTGCTGCCAGCCGGGGCGTGGGGTGATCGTACGGCGTTCCACGGTCGGGTTCCGTTCAGCCGCCGGAGCTGCCGTGACCGCCGCCGAAGCCGCCGCGGTGCACTCCGCCGCCGCTGTGGTGGTCGTCATCGTCGTCGTACGAGGAGCCGCTGCCCGAGCCGCCGCCGGACTTGGTGAAGGAACCGCCGTCGACCCAGCCGTCCCTCTCCTTGCCGTCGTAGTACCAGGCGGCGTCGACCCGCCGCTTGGCGCCCTTCTTGGCGGGCTTCTTCCTGCCGGTCGTGTCCGTGGCCGCGCCGCCGGTCTTGCAGCTCTTGTCGGAGACGACCTTGTAGCCCCGGTCCAGGTCGTAGCTGTCACGGTCGACGCAGCGCTTGTCCGGTTCGGACGAGCAGGCGGTGAGCGCGGCGGCCAGCAGGCCCATACCGCCGAGGACGACCGCGCCGGAGCGGAGCTGCCTTCGTGTCTGCGCCATGGTGGTGTCTCCCCCGTCAGATGTCGTGTCCGGCGGTCAGCCTAGAGACCGCTGCGAGCGGCCCTGCACCGGCCCCCGCGATCTCCCGCCCCCTAGAGTCACTTCGTGCTGTTTGGAATGGTGTGCGCTCTCGGCGCGGCGGTCTGCTTCGGTACGGCGACGGTGCTTCAGGCGGTGGCCGCACAGGCGGCGGGCGCCGAAGGGGGAGGCGGAGGGGACGCGGCACTGCTGCTGCGGGCGCTGCGCCAGTGGCGCTACCTCGCCGGTCTCGCCCTGGACGGGCTGGGTTTCCTGCTGCAGATCGCGGCCCTGCGGTCCGTGCCGATCTACGCGGTGGGCGCGGCGCTGGCGGCGAGCCTCGCGGTGACCGCGGTGGTGGCGGCGCGGCTGCTGCACGTCCGGCTGAGCGGTCTCGAGTGGTCCGCCGTCGGGGTGGTGTGCGCGGGGCTGGCCATGCTGGGGCTCGCCTCGGGCACGGAGGGCGAGCGGAGCGGGCCGGACTGGCTGAAGTACGCGATGGTGGCGGCGGCCGTCGGCGTGCTGCTGCTCGGCGCGGTCGGCGGGCGACTGTCCGGACGGCCCCGGGCGCTGCTGCTGGGGCTCGGCGCGGGGTTCGGGTTCGGGGTGGTGGAGGTGGCGGTACGGCTGATCGACTCGCTTCGCCCTGCCGGTCTGCTGGCCAATCCGGCGGCGTACGCCCTGCTGCTCGGCGGTGGTGCCGCGTTCCTGCTGCTCACCTCGGCCCTGCAGCGGGGCTCGGTGACCACGGCGACGGCCGGCCTGGTGATCGGCGAGACGATCGGCCCGGCCGTGGTGGGCGTGGTCTGGCTCGGCGACCGCACCCGGGAGGGGCTGGCCTGGCCGGCGGTGCTGGGGTTCGCGGTGGCGGTGGCGGGTGCGCTTGCGCTGGCGCGGTTCGGGGAGGCGCCGGTGGCGGAAGAAGCCTGAGGCCGCACCTGGCTGGGTCAGGGGTCGCTCCGTACATGGTCCCAGTTCCGGAGTGCACAGGTGTCCCACGAGAAGCGGCGTGATGGTGCCTGCCCGACGTGGAGGGCGGTGTCGGCGCGGTCACCGCACCGGCAAGCCCGCCCCCGCCGGGCGGCCGAACGGCTCGGAGACGCGATCAAGGGTGTCACCGCAGCACGTTCGGCCTCCGGCCTCCGTGCCATCAGTCCCAGGCCGGGTCGCCCGAGCCCGCCGCCAGCATCCGGACGCACTCCTCCAGCGCCGCGTGCAACGGCCGTACGAAGGCGGCGAGTTCGACGTCCGACGCCTCACCCGCCTCCAGTACGGCCCCGATGACCGCCACCAGGACGGCGGCGGTCTCCAGGGCGCGCGCGTCGGCCAGCGCCTCCAGGAGACCGCCGGGGCGTACGACCGCGAACGCCTCCTTGCCGGTGGCAGGGTCCACACCGAGGCTGCGGGGACGGCCGCTCATACGGCGGCCTCCCAGGGGGCGTAGTAGTGCCGCTCCCGTTCGTCCCGCTCGCGTTCCCAGGCGACGACGTAGGGCCGGACCAGCGGCATGCCGTCGGCACAGATGACGTCCACCGAATACGACGCCCGGATCCGACGGGCGGGGGCGGGCCGGGGTACGGAAGCCGACGGGCAGGCGATGAGTGGGGGTGGCGGGTGCGCTTCGCAAGAACGCCGGAAGAGGCTCAGGATCGCGGCCAGTAGGCTGCGCATAGGTCGACTCCTGTTCAGTCGGCTGAGGCCCCGATGAGGAAGTTGCCGCTTCCCGTCGGGGCCGTTCAGTGCACTGAATCAACATAGCGCAGATAACCGTGGATAACCACGGATGCGTAGAAAGCCATGGTCACCCACGCTGAGCCTCATGGAGCTTGACCGCACGCGCCCGCTCTGGCGTCAGATCGCGGCGGAGATCATCCGGCGCATCCAGGACGGCACGTACCCGCCGGGAAGCCGTGTGCCGTCCACGCTCGAAATCGCCCAGGAATTCGACGTGGTGAACGCGACGGCCGCGAAGGCCATGCGTCATGTACGGGAAGAGGGCTGGACGCGGGGCGAAGTCGGACTGGGGACCTTCGTGGTCGACACGCTGCCGCCCTCCCCCGCCTGACCGGAGCCGCTCTCACGGCAGCACCCGGCACAGTGCCTCCAGCGCTCCCGCCCATGCGCTGTCCGGCGGTGTGCCGTAGCCGACGACCAGGGCGTCCAGTGGCTCGGCGACGGCCTGCGGGTGCCGGTGGAAGGCCAGGCCGTGCAGGGCCAGGCCCTGCCAGGACGCGGCCTGGATCACCGACTGCTCGGTGCCTGGCGGCAGTCGCAGCATCGCATGCAGCCCGGCGGCGATCCCGGTGACCCGGACGCCGGGCGCGCGTTCGGCGACGGCGGCGGCGAGGGCGTCACGGCGGCGCCGGTAGCGCAGCCGGGCGGAGCGCACGTGGCGGTCGTAGGCGCCGGAGGTGAGGAACTCGGCCAGGGTCAGCTGGTCCAGCACCCCGCAGGTGTCGCTGCTGCCCTTCGCCGCGGCCGCCTCCTCCACCAGGAACGGCGGCAGCACCATCCAGCCCAGCCGCAGTCCGGGGGCCAGGGACTTGCTGGCGGTGCCGAGGTAGATCACGCGGTCGGGGTCCAGGCCCTGCAGGGCGCCGATCGGCTGGCGGTCGTAGCGGAACTCGCCGTCGTAGTCGTCCTCCAGGACCAGCCCGCCGGTGCGCCGCGCCCACTCCACGACGGCGGCGCGCCGGTCGCGGTGCAGGGGTGTGCCCATCGGGAACTGGTGGGCGGGCGTGAGCAGGACCGCGCCCTCGTTCCGCAACACCCCCGGGTCGGTGCCCAGTTCGTCGTACGGCAGCGCGGGTGTCGTGAGCCCGGCGTCACGCAGCAGCCGCCAGTGGACGTCCAGCCCGTACGACTCCACCGCCACCGTCCGCGCCCCGCGGGCCCGCAGCACCGGGCCGAGGACGCGCAGGGCGTGCGAGAAGCCCGCGGTGATCAGGATCGTGCCGGGGTCGGTGCGGACGCCGCGGGCGCGGGCGAGGTAGCCGGCGAGGGCGGCGCGGAGTTCGGGGCGGCCGCGCGGGTCGCCGTAGCCGAGGGCGTCGAAGGGGGCGGTGGCCAGGGCGCGGCGGGCGGCCTTGAGCCATTCGGTGCGCGGGAACGCGGCGAGGTCGGGGGTGCCGGGGATCAGGTCGTAGGCGGGACGGCCGGATTCGCGGCGCCGGGGTGCCGTGCTCCCGGGCGGGGTGACGGCCCGGTCGGCGACCCGGGTGCCGGAACCCTGGCGGGCGGTGAGCCAGCCCTCGGCGACCAGGTCGGCGTAGGCCTCGGCGACGGTGTTGCGGGCGATGCCGAGGTCGGCGGCGAGGGAGCGGGAGGAGGGCAGCCGGGTGCCGGGGGCGAGCCGGCCGGTGCGCACCGCGTCCCGCAGCGCGTCGGTCAGACCGCGGCGCAGGCCGCCCGCGCCGGCCGGTTCGAGGTGCAGGTCGACGCCCAAAGTGGCCCAGGATTCTGCCATGGAAATGGACCATACTCCTGGGCTGCCCCGCTCCTAGGGTCGAGTGCATGAGTACTGCACAGGACACCGCACAGGAAACCGTCGAGTACGCCCCCGAGCAGCCGTCGCGACTGCGCTGGGCCGAGCACGCGCCCGAGGTCTACAAGGCGATGATCCGTCTGGACGCCGCCGCCAGGCGGGGGCTGGACCCCAAGCTGTACGAGCTGGTGAAGATCCGCGCCTCGCAGATCAACCACTGCGCGTTCTGCCTCGACATGCACACCAAGGACGCCCTCGCGGCCGGCGAGAGCGTGGAGCGGATCGTGCAGCTCAGCGCGTGGGAGGAGTCGCGGCACTTCTACACCGCGAAGGAGCTGGCGGCGTTCGAGCTGACCGAGGCGATCACCGTGCTCACCGAGGGCTTCGTGCCGGACGAGGTGTACGAGAAGGCGGCCAAGCTGTTCGATGAGGCCGAACTGACCCATCTGATCGCCGCGATCACGGTGATCAACGCGTGG
Organism: Streptomyces sp. NPDC027663; assembly: GCF_055566415.1. NCBI lineage: Bacteria > Bacillati > Actinomycetota > Actinomycetes > Kitasatosporales > Streptomycetaceae > Streptomyces > Streptomyces sp. NPDC027663. The sequence goes on from NZ_JBVHSK010000002.1 coordinate 619,321, forward strand.
AACCGGTTCGGCGTGACCGCACGGATGACCCCGGGCCACTACCGGCCGGGGCAGCACAAGTGAGCGGCACACGACTGCCGTACCGAAACGGCTGGAACCTCCTGATGGCCGGCCGTCGCGTCCCACCAGGAGGTCTGCGGCCATGAGCAAGGTGGACGAGTTCCGCGCGCTGCACCGGGGACGCGTCCAGGGCGACCCGCTGGTCCTGCCCGGCCCCTGGGACGCGGCCGGTGCGCGGGCGTTCGTGGCGGCCGGATTCCCGGCGCTCGCCACACCGAGTGCGGGGGTGGCCGCCTCGCTCGGGTACGAGGACGGGGCCACCCCGGCCGACGAGATGTTCGCGGCGGTCGCCCGGATCACGCGGGCGGTGGACGTGCCGGTGTCGGCGGACGTCGAGGGCGGCTACGGGCTCGCGCCCGGGGAACTGGTCGAGCGGCTGCTGGAGGCGGGCGCCGTCGGCTGCAACCTGGAGGACTCCGAGGGCGGTGTCCTCAAGGACCCGCACGCGCAGGCCGAGTTCCTCGCCGAGGTACGGGCGGCTGCCGCCGACGGGCTGTTCGTCAACGCCCGCGTCGATGTCTTCGTCCACGGCGACGGAGATCCCGAACGGGTCATCGAGCGGGCCGCGTTGTACCGGGCGGCCGGAGCCGACTGCGTGTACCCGATCCTCGCCCCCACGGCCGTGCTGCCGCTGCTGCGGGCCGGGATCGAGGGCCCGCTGAACGCCCTGGCGCTGCTGGACGGGGACGGCCCCTCGCCCGCCGCGCTCGGCGAACTCGGGGCCACCCGGGTCACGTTCGGGCCGGGGCTCCAGCGGCGGGCCACGGCCGCGCTGCGGGAGTTCGCAGCCGGCCTGCTGCCGTGAGGCCGGTCAGGACAGCCACTTCTTCCACACGTCGGGGTGGCTGTCCGCCCACTTCTTCGCCGCTTCCTGCGGGCTCAGCTTCTGCTCGGCGATCATCAGGGAGACCTCGTTCTGGTCCTCCGTCGTCCACCTGAACTTCTTCAGGAAGGCCGCCGCCTTGCCGCCGGACTTCGCGAAGTCGGCGTTGAGGTACTTCTGCAGCGGGGTGTGCGGGTAGGCGCAGGCGACCTTCGCCGTGTCCGCGTCACAGCCGTCCTTGTACGGCGGCAGCTTCACCTCGGTCATGGGGACCTTCTTGAACAGCCACTGCGGCGAGTACCAGTACGTCAGGAACGGCTTCTTCTCCTTGGCGAACTGCTTGATCTGGGTGATCTGCGCCGCCTCGGAACCGGCGAAGACGACCTGGTAGTCCAGCTTCAGGTTCTTCACCAGGGCCTTGTCGTTGGTGACGTAGGACGGGGAGCCGTCCATCAGCTGGCCCTTGCCGCCGCTCTCCGGGGTGCGGAAGAGCGAGGCGTACTTGTTCAGGTTCTTCCAGTCCGTGATGTCCGGGTGCTGCTTGACCAGGTACGTCGGCACGAACCAGCCGATGTGGCCGGTCACCCCGAGGTCGCCGGCGCGGGCGATCGTCTTCTTGTCGTCGACGTACCGCTTCTCCTGGTCCGGGTGGCCCCAGTCCTCCAGGAGGGCGTCGACCCGGCCCTGGCTGAGCGCGTCCCAGGCGGGCACCTCGTCGACCTGGACGGTGTCGACGCGGTAGCCGAGCTTGTGCTCCAGGATGTACTGGGCGACGGCCACGTTGGACTGCGCGCCCACCCAGGACTGCACGGACAGGGTGACCGTCCTCGAGCCCTGGGCGTTCGCGAACGGGCTGGCCTGCTTGGTCATGTCGGCGGCGCCGCAGCCGGTCAGCAGGGCGAGCGCGGATGCACCGGCGGCCACCGTGAGGGTCGTCGTACGGATGCGCATGTCACGCTCCCTTCTTCGCGTGGCGTTCGGCCGGCTGGGTCACCCGGTCCAGCATCAGGCCCAGGCAGACGATCGCGGCACCGGCGACCAGGCCGGTCGCCAGGTCGCCCTGGGCCAGGCCGAAGGCGACGTCGTAGCCGAGGGCACCGCCGCCGACCAGGCCGCCGATGATGACGACGGCCAGGACGAGGACCACGCCCTGGTTGAGGGCGAGCAGCAGTGAGCGCCGGGCCAGCGGGAGCTGGACCTGCCACAGCTGCTGGCGGCCGGTCGCGCCGAGCGAGCGCGCGGACTCCAGCGCGGCCTGGTCGACCTGGCGCAGGCCCTGCGTGGTGATCCGGACCACGGCCGGGAGGGCGTAGACGACGGCCGCGGCGACCGCGGGGGCACGGCCGACGCCGAACAGGGCGACGACCGGGATCAGGTACACGAACTGCGGCATGGTCTGGAAGACGTCCAGGACCGGGCGCAGCGCGCGTTCGACACGGTCGCTGCGGGCCGCGGCGATGCCGGTGGCGAAGCCCAGCACGAGGGTGACGGCGACGGCCGCGAGCACCTGGGAGAGGGTGTCGAGCGCCGGCTCCCAGACGCCGAGCACGCCGATCGCTGCCATGGCGAGCACGGCGGTGAGCGCGGTCCGCCAGGTGCCGATCAGCCAGGCCAGCGCGGCGACGGTGAACAGCACCGACCACCAGGGCAGCCACTGCAGGCCGTCGCGTACGGGGTCAAGGACCCAGGTGGTGAAGTGGCCCGCCCAGTCGGCGGTGCCGCCGACGACGGGAACGCCGGAGTACAGGTGGGCCGTCATCCAGTCGACGGCGCGGTTGACCGGCTCGGCGATGTGCAGCGTCCAGCCGGAGGGCCAGTCGAGCGCGCCGAGGAGACGGGTGGCGAGCGCGACGGCCACGGTCACGGCCAGGGCGTACGGCCAGCCGATGGTGCGCGCGTGCGTGGTTCCGTCGCCGGCGGCTGCGGTGACCCGGTCCAGGACCACCGCGAGCAGCACGATCGGGATGCCGGCCGCGAGGGCCGCGCCGACGTCGACCGAGGCGAGGGCCTGGTAGACGCGGTCACCGAGGCCGCCGGCGCCGATGAGCGACGCGATGACGGCCATGGACAGCGCCATCATGATCGTCTGGTTGAGGCCGAGCAGCAGTTCCTTACGGGCCAGCGGGATACGGGCGGTCAGCAGCCGCTGCCGCGAGGTGGCGCCGAGGGACTCCACGGCCTCCAGGACTTCGGGGTCGGCACCGCGCAGGCCGAGGGCGGTGAGGCGGGCCATCGGCGGGGCGGCGTAGACGACGGTGGCGAGGACGGCCGCGGGGACGCCGATGCCGAAGACCAGGACGACGGGGAGGAGGTAGGAGAAGGCCGGGAGTACCTGCATGGTGTCCAGGACCGGGCGCAGGGCGCGGTCGAGCCGGTCGGAGAGGCCGGCGGCGAGACCGAGGAGCGCGCCGACGGCCACGGAGGCGAGTACGGCGACCACCATCAGGGCGAGGGTCTGCATGGTCGGGACCCACATGCCGAGGGCTCCGCAGGTCAGGAACGCGACGGCCGTACCGGCGGCCAGGCGGGGGCCGGCCACGCGCCAGGCGAGCAGGGCGCCGAGGGCCGTGACGCCCGTCCAGCCCGCGGCGAGCAGGGTGAGGTAGACGGCTCGCACGGAGATGACGACGGCGTTGCTGATGTAGCCGAAGAAGTACAGGAACAGCGGGTGGCTGTCCCGGTTGTCGATCACCCAGTCACTGGCCGACGCGAGGGGCTTGTCCAGGCTGACGGTCAGGTCGTGGGGCCAGGCTCCGTTGCCCCAGCGGGTGAGGAACGGGGCCAGTACGGCGGCGAAGAGCGCGAGCAGGAGGAGTTTGGCCGCGGCCCGGCTCCTGAGGACGCGGGGTTTTTCCGTGCGGGAGGTGGGGACGGTGAGCGTTGCCATCAGACGGCCTCCGGGCTGGTGCGGGGGCCCTCCGGGCTGGTGCGCGGAGCGGGTGGGGTCGTTCGCCGGCGCTTGCCGGTCGCGGCCTGCTTCGAGGCCGCCACCGCCTCGGCGGCACGGTCACCCGCAGCCGCGGTGGGGGCGGCGTCCGCGGCGTCGTCGGCCAGGCCGGCCGCGGATGCGTGGGCAGTGGCGGCCGCGGGTGCGTGGGCAGCGCCGGCCGCGGGCGCCTGGGCAGTGGCGGCCGCGGGCGCCTGGGCAGTGGCGGCCGCGGGTGCGTGGGCAGTGGCGGCCGCGGGTGTGTCGGTGCCTGTGCCCGCGATCACGTTCAGCAGGCGCTCGTGGTCGATCACGCCGAGGCAACGGCCGTCCTCCACCACGCAGGCAGGGGCGCCGAGACCGGCCACCGTCTTGACCGCCTCGGCCACCACGGCGTCCGGGGCCAGCGCGCCGGGATGCTCCTGACCGCCGCAGTCGCCCGGCTTCATCGCCGTGCGTACCGTCATCACCTGCTCGCGCGGGACCTCGCGCACGAACTCGCGCACGTAGTCGTCGGCGGGGGCGCCGACGATCTCCTCGGGGGTGCCCAGCTGGACCACGCGGCCGTCGCGCATCAGGGCGATGCGGTCGCCGAGCTTGAGCGCCTCGCTCAGGTCGTGCGTGATGAAGACCATCGTGCGGCCCTCCTCGCGGTGCAGGCGGACCACCTCGTCCTGCATGTCGCGGCGGATGAGGGGGTCAAGGGCGCTGAACGGTTCGTCGAAGAGGAGGACCTCGGGGTCCACGGCCAGGGCACGGGCCAGGCCGACCCGCTGGCGCTGGCCGCCGGAGAGCTGTTCGGGCCGGCGCTTCTCCATGCCTTCCAGGCCGACCTTGGCGACGAACTCGGCGGCGCGTTCGCGGCGTTCGGACTTGCCGACGCCCTGGATCTCCAGGCCGTAGGCGACGTTGTCGAGGACCGTGCGGTGCGGGAGCAGACCGAAGTGCTGGAAGACCATCGCGGCGCGGTGCCGGCGCAGTTCGCGCAGGCGGGAACCGTCCATCGCGCGGACGTCCTCGCCGTCGATGGAGATCGTGCCCGCCGTCGGCTCGATCAGCCGGGTCAGGCAGCGGACGAGGGTGGACTTGCCGGAGCCGGACAGGCCCATCACGACGAAGACCTCGCCCTTGCGGACGTCGAAGGAGACGTCCCGGACGGCGGCCGTGCAGCCGGTGCGGGCGCGCAGCCCGGCCGGGTCGAGCGCGCTGAGTTCCGGGTCGGCCGGGATGCGCTCGGGCTTGGGGCCGAAGACCTTCCACAGGCCGGACACCGAGAAGACGGACTCGGTCGTGGTGGGGGGCTTGCGGGTGGGGACGGGGAGAGTCATCGAAGGTCACCTCCGATAAGGTCGACGGCCTTCTCCCCGACCATGAGGACCCCGATCATCGGGTTCACGGCGGTCATGGTCGGGAAGACGGACGCGTCGGCGATGCGGATGCCGTCGAGACCGCGGATCTTCAGCTCCGGGTCGACCACGGCGAGTTCGTCGTCGGCGGCGCCCATCTTGCAGGTGCCGGCCGGGTGGTAGACGGTGTGCGCGACCTTGCGGGCGTACTCGCTCAGCTCGGCGTCACCGAGTACCTCGGGTCCGGGGCACACCTCGCGCTTGAGCCAGCCGGCCAGCGGCTCGGACTTCGCGATCTCGCGGGCGATGCGGATGCCGTCGACCAGGGTCCGGGCGTCGTAGTCGTCCTCGTCGGTGAAGTACCGGAAGTCCAGCGCGGGCTTCACGGACGGGTCGGCGCTGGTGAGGTAGAGGCGGCCGCGCGACTTCGGCTTGGGGATGTTGGGGGTCATCGAGACGCCGTACTGCGGGCGTTCGTAGCCGAGCCGCTCCGGGTTGTCCGTGAACGGGATCTGGTAGAAGTGGAACATCAGGTCCGGGCCCGCGTGGCCGGGGTCGCGGCGCACGAACAGGCCGGCGTCGGAGTCCATGGCGGAGTTCTCCGGGATCGGGCCGTTCGTCTCCCAGACGATGACCGACTCGGGGTGGTCGAGCAGGTTCTCGCCGACGCCCGGCAGGTCGTGGACGACGGGGATGCCGAGTTCCTCGAGGTCCTCGCGGGGGCCGATGCCCGAGTGCAGCAGCAGCCGCGGGGAGTCGACGGCGCCGGCGCACAGGACGACCTCGTTGCGGGCCCGTATCAGCAGTTCCTCGCCGCCCTTGGTGCGCACGTGGACGCCCTCGGCGCGGGTGCCGTCCAGCTCCAGCCGGTACGCCCAGGTCTCCAGCAGGATGTGGAGGTTGGGGCGCTCGTCCATGACCGGGTGCAGGTAGGCCACGGAGGCGGAGGAGCGCTTGTTGTTCTCGGGGTGGTAGGCGAGGTCGAAGAAGCCGACGCCTTCGGTGAACGGCTTGCGGTTGAAGCCCTCGACCCGGGGTACCCCGAGTGCCGACTGGGCGGCGTCGACGAAGTCGCGGGCGATGGCGTTCCGGTCCTTCTCGTCGACGGAGACGATGTTGTTCTTCAGACGGGCGAAGTAGGCCTCCATGGGGACGGCGCCCCAGCCCTTGGCGCCGGCCTCCTCCCACTCGTCCCAGTCGGAGGGCAGGGGCTTGAAGGAGATGAGGGTGTTGTGGGAGGAGCAGCCGCCGAGGACGCGGGCGCGGCTGTGCCGGATGTGGGAGTTGCCGCGGGGCTGCTCCACCGTGGGGTAGTCGTAGTCGAGTTCGCCGCCGAGGAGGCCCATCCAGCGGCGCAGGGTGAGGACGTCGTCGCGGTCGACGTCGCTCGGGCCGCCCTCGATGACGGCGACGGTGACGTCGGGGTTCTCGGTGAGGCGGGAGGCGATGACGGAGCCGGCCGTGCCTCCGCCGATCACGACGTAGTCGTAGAGGTGGGGGGTGGTCTCGGACATGGGGGTACTACTCCAGGGGTGTGGGAAGACGCGGGGCTCAGCCGGCGAACCAGCGGACCGGGCGCGGCGCGAGGTTCTGGTAGACGTGCTTGGTCTCGCGGTACTCGGCGAGCCCGGCGGGGCCCAGCTCGCGGCCGGTGCCGCTGCGGCCGAAGCCGCCCCACTCCGCCTGCGGGAGGTAGGGGTGGAAGTCGTTGATCCAGACGGTGCCGTGGCGCAGGCGGGCCGCGACCCTGCGGGCCCGTGCGGTGTCCGCGCTCCAGACGGCGCCCGCGAGCCCGTACTCGGTGTCGTTGGCGAGGAACACCGCCTCGTCCTCGGTGCGGAAGGTCTCGACGGTGAGGACCGGTCCGAAGACCTCCTCTCGGACGACCTTCATCTCGCGGTGGCAGGCGTCGAGGACGGTCGGCTCGTAGAAGTAACCCGTCTCCGGTCGGGCCGGCGACGGTGCGGGGCGCTTGCCGCCGCAGCGCAGCACCGCGCCCTCCTCCAGCGCGGAGGCGACGTACGCCTCGACCTTGGCGCGCTGCTGCTCGGAGACGAGCGGGCCGCACTCGACACCGTCCTCGGTGCCGCGGCCGAGGCGGATCAGGCTTGCGCGGCGGGCGAGTTCGGCGACGAAGCGCTCGCTGACGGACTCCTCCACGATGAGCCGGCCGCCCGCGGAGCAGACCTGGCCACTGTGGATGAAGGCCGCGTTGAGGGCCTGGTCGACGGCGGTGTCGAAGCCCTCCTCGGTGGCGCAGGCGTCGGCGAAGACGACGTTGGGGTTCTTGCCGCCGAGTTCGAGGGCGACCTTCTTCACGGTGGGTGCGGCGGCCTGGGCGACCTTGGTGCCGCTGGCCAGGCCGCCGGTGAAGGAGACCAGGTCGACGTCGGAGTGCTCGGCGAGCCGGGCGCCGACGGTGTGGCCGGGCCCGGTGACGAGGTTGGCGACACCGGCGGGCAGTCCGGCCTCCGCCAGCAGCTCGAGCAGCGCGACGGTGGTCATCGGGGTGATCTCGCTGGGCTTGATCACGAAGGTGTTGCCGGCGGCGAGCGCGGGGGCGATCTTCCAGCTGGCCTGGAGCAGCGGGTAGTTCCAGGGGGTGATCAGCGCGCAGACGCCGACCGGCTCGTGCACGACCACGCTGTGGATGTCGGGCGAGCCCGCGTCGACCACCCGGCCCGGGGCCTCGGCGGCGACCAGGTCGGCGAAGTAGCGGAAGGCGTCGGCGACGCAGTCGATGTCGACGCGGCCCTCCTCGGCGGTCTTGCCCGCGTCCCGGCTCTCCAGCAGGCCGAGCGTCTCACGGTCGCGTACGAGGAGGTCGGCGACGCGGCGCAGCAGGGCGGCGCGGCCGGCGGCCGGGGTGCGCGGCCAGGGGCCGTGGTCGAAGGCGTGCCGGGCGGCGGCCACCGCACGGTCGGCGTCCCTCTCGTCACCCTCCGCGACCACGGCGAAGGGGCGGGCGTCCGCGGGGTCGAGGATCTCCCGGGTCGCACCGGAGACCGATTCCAGCCACTCGCCGCCGGCGTGGATGGTCGCCCGCGTATGTCGTTCCGTTCTGTCCGCCATGATCGGTGTTGCCTTCCGTTCCTGTTCCATGCCCCTGTGTCACAAGCAGGTCACGCTCGGGGACCGCGGACGCCTGCCCCGAGCCCCTGCGTCGCATGCGCAATCGATGGCCGAAAGTGCGCCGCGTCACTGAAAATGCGGCCGAAAACGGACAAAACTACGCTGTAAGGGGGTGCTTGGGGCGATCACGGAGGTGCGGGACGGCCGGAAGGTCGCTGATCTGTACGGCGGCGAGCGCGGCGCTGCTGCTCTCGTCGGCCCTGTCCACGGCGGCCACGCGGACGACGGCGATGATCCGGACGCCCAGGCACTCGCCCGTGAGGCCCAGCAGAATGCTCAGGACGCCGACTCGCTCCGCCTGGGCTGACGGACCGGACCACGGTCGACGACGTGGCCGTGATCCCGGTACGGGGTGAGGTGGACGGCGTCGCCACCACCGTGTACATCACGGCGGACGCCCCGCACCTGGCGGTCGAGTCCGTCGAGAAGGGCGACGGAACGGACCAGACGTCGCACTCTCGGACTACGACGAGCCCGTACCGTCCGCCACCCCCGGCCCCGACGAGTCGGTGGACATCTCGGATCTGGACCGGGAACAGCAGAACCGGTGATCCGGCCTAGCCGCCGGCCGGCCCCTGGAGCATCAGTTCCCGCACGCAGTCGCGCAGCCAGGCGTGGGCCGGGTCGGCGTCGTGTCGCGGATGCCAGGCGAACCCCACCCGCACCGCGGGGAGCCGGAGCGGGATCTCGAAGGCGACCAGGCCGAGCGTCTCGGCCAGCGCCCGGCTCCACTGGCTGATCAGTCCGACCAGGTCGGTCTCGCGCAGCACGAAGAGCGAGGCGGGATAGGTTCCGACGCTGCCCACCACCCGGCGTTCCAGACCGAGTGCGGCGAGGGCGTCGTCGATCGGCCCCCGCAGCCTGCCGCGCCGCGAGACGATGAGGTGACCCGCCTCCCCGGCGAACCGCTCGGCCGTCAACTCCCCTGCGAGAAGCGGATGTCCGGCCCGGACGACGCCCAGCATGCGGTCCTCGTACACCGTCTCCAGGTGCACCTCGGGCGAGGTCGTGTCGATCACACCGACCTCCAGATCGGCGGTGCCCTGGCGCAGGAACGGGGCGTCCACATGGCTCTCGGACAGGAAGCGCAGCCGGATGCCGGGCGCCTCGCAGGCGGCGCGGGCGAAGAGCGCCGCGGCGTGTGTGGCGGCCATCGCGTCGTGGCCGAGGACCGTGAAGGTGCGGGTGACCGTGCGCAGGTCGGTGTCCCGGCCCGGCGCGAACAGGGCGCGGGCCCGCTCCACCACCGCACCGACCTCGGCGCGCACGGCCAGGGCGTGCGGGGTCGGCACCATCCGGCGCCCGGCCCGCACCAGCACCGGATCGCCGAGCGCCTTGCGGATGCGGCCGAGGGTGCGGCTCATGGCCGGCTCGGACAGATGCAGCCGCTGGGCGGCGCCCTGCACGCTCTGCTCCTCCAGCAGCACGTCCAGGGCGACCAGGAGATTGAGATCCAGGCCGCTGGATTGCGTCATGTGCAGGTATCCCTTGCAAAGGTTGCACTGGAGTCAAGGTACCGGTCGAGCCTACGGTGAGAACGCATCCCACACCACCACCAGCTCCCGGGAGGAGCCGTGCCCGCGCACGCCCTGAAACGCCCGACCCTGCTGACCCTGTGCGCCTGCGTCCTGGTCGCGCAGAGCATGGTCGCCGCCATCAACCTGCTGATCCCCCAGCTGAGTTCGTCCACTCTGCACCCCTCGCACACGCAGCTGCTGTGGACGGTCGACGCGTACGTCATCGTCTTCGCGGGCCTGCTGATCCCGGCCGGGGCGCTCGGCGACCGGCTCGGCCGCAAGGGCGCGTTGCTCGCCGGACTGGCGCTGTTCGCCGCGGGCGCCGCGACCAGCGCGCTGGCCTCCGGCCCGGCCCCGCTGATCGCGGGCCGCGGCCTGTCCGGCGCCGGGGCGGCGCTGATCACCCCGGCGACGATGTCGATCCTCGTACACCTGGCCGGCCCCGAGCGGCGCGCCCAGGCACTGGCGTCCTGGACGCTGGCCATCGGACTGGGCGGCCTGGCGGGCAACCTCGGTGGCGGTCTGGCCGCGCAGTTCCTGTCCTGGCGGGCGCTGTTCGCCGTGATGGTGCCGCTGGCGGCCGTACTCGCCGCCGCGGTGGCCGTGACCACCCCGCGCACGGACCGCTCCGCGCCGGCCAGCCCGGACCCGGTCGGCACGCTGCTGCTCACGGCGGGATTGGTCGCCGTGCTGTTCGGCATCATCGAGGGGCCCGGCCACGGCTGGACCTCCATGCGCATCCTGAGCGCGTTCGGGGCGGGCGCTCTGCTGATGGCCGCCTTCACGGCACACGCCCTGCGTTCCCGCGCCCCGCTGTTCGATCCGCGCCTCTTCCGCGCCGCCTCACTGCGCGCGACGACGCTGGGACTCGCGACAGCGTTCTTCGGCCTGTTCGCGCTGTTCTTCGTCAACTCGCAGTACCTGCAGGAGGTGAAGGGCTTCGAGCCGGCGGTCACGGGCGTCGCGATCGTGCCGCTGATCGTCGGCATGGCCCTGGTCCCGAAGTTCGCGGCCCGCTGGTCGGCACGTCCGCGCCCGGTCGTCGGCACCGGGCTCGCCCTGATCGGCGTGGGCCTGCTGGCCGCGTCCACGGCGGACGCGCACACGCCGTACCCGCTGTACGCCTGCTGGCTGCTGGTCATCTCGACGGGCGCCGGCCTGTCCATGCCGGCGCTCACCCTGGGCGTGGTCCTGTCCCTGCCCCCGCAGCAGGCGGGGCTGGGCTCGGGACTGGGCACCTCGGCCCGGGAGATCGGCGCGGCCCTCGGGGTCGCCGTCGCCGGCACGGCCCTGGCCGGGCACAGCGACTTCGCCGGCGGGATGGGGCCGGCGCTGCGGGTGGTCGGGGTGACGGTGCTGGTGGCGACGGCCGTGGTCGTCTTGGGCTACGGGGGCTCCGGCCGCTCGTCCCGGGCGACTTCGGGTACGGCGACGGCGGCCGAGGAGCGGGCGGCGGCCGAGGAGCCGGTGGCCTGAAGGCTCGGACAAGACCCCTGATACGACGAGGTCCCCTCCCGCACACTGCGGGAGAGGACCTCGTTCATGGAGCGCCGGGCAGGCCTTGCACCTGCATTTCCCCGCAGGAAGCGGGGCGTCTTTCCTTGGACCACCAACGCATCACCTGGTGCCGGGGTTTCCCGGCGGCCGGTGCGTGATCAACTATAGCGCACCGGCGCCGGGTCACACCACGTCAGATCAGATGAGGCCGAGGCCGCGCACCGCCTCGCGCTCCTCCTCGAGCTCCTTGACGGAGGCGTCGATGCGGGCGCGCGAGAACTCGTTGATGTCCAGGCCCTGGACGATCTCGTACTTGCCGTCCTTGCAGGTGACCGGGAAGGAGGAGATCAGGCCCTCCGGGACGCCGTAGGAGCCGTCCGACGGGATGCCCATGGACGCCCAGTCACCCTCGGCGGTGCCGTTGACCCAGGTGTGGACGTGGTCGATGGCGGCGTTGGCGGCGGAGGCGGCCGACGAGGCGCCACGGGCCTCGATGATCGCGGCACCGCGCTTGGCGACGGTCGGGATGAAGTCCTCGGCCAGCCACTTCTCGTCGCCCACGGCCTCGGCGGCGTTCTTGCCGGCGACCGTGGCGTGGAAGATGTCCGGGTACTGGGTGGCGGAGTGGTTGCCCCAGATGGTCAGGCGCTTGATGTCGGCGACCGTGGAGCCGGTCTTCTTCGCGAGCTGGGTCAGCGCGCGGTTGTGGTCCAGGCGGGTCATCGCGGTGAAGCGCTCGGCCGGGACGTCCGGCGCGGCGGCCTGCGCGATGAGCGCGTTGGTGTTGGCCGGGTTGCCGACGACGAGGACCTTGATGTCGTCCGCGGCGTGGTCGTTGATGGCCTTGCCCTGCGGCTTGAAGATGCCGCCGTTGGCCTCCAGCAGGTCACCGCGCTCCATGCCCTTGGTGCGCGGGCGGGCACCGACGAGGAGGGCCACGTTGGCACCGTCGAAGGCGACGTTCGGGTCGTCGCTGATGTCGATGCCCTGGAGCAGCGGGAAGGCGCAGTCGTCCAGCTCCATGGCCGTGCCCTCGGCGGCCTTGAGCGCCGGGGTGATCTCCAGCAGGCGCAGCTTGACCGGCACGTCCGCGCCGAGCAGCTGGCCGGAGGCGATGCGGAAGAGCAGGGCGTAACCGATCTGGCCGGCCGCGCCGGTGACGGTGACGTTCACGGGAGTGCGGGTCATGGCGTTCTCCGTATGACAGCTGGCGGTGGGGCGTCCCTGCCCCGGGCGGATGATCGATCTCTTGGCGTCAAGAGAGATCCAGCGGTCAGGCTATCGCGCATCCGGCATGCGAGACGTGCGGGGCCCTGTGGCTCACCCCACAAGGGGGATCAACCGGGCGCGCCGGGGACGACCGACGGACGAACGCACCAGGAAGGCCGGTGGATGAACCCGCCAGGGGCGGCAGGGGCGGCAAGGGCGGCAAGGACGAACGCGCCCGGGAGCGGCCGGCGGACGAACCCGCCGGTGGCTGCTCGCGGACGAACGCGCCGGGAGCGGCGGCGGACGAACGCGCCAGGGGCGGTCGGCGGACGAAAAGGCGGCCGTCCGTCCGGGAGAGGATGGACGGGGACGGCCGCCGGTGGGGGGACCGGCGTACCGGACTCCCGTGGGGGTACGGTGCGCCTGCCCAGGATCCGGCGGGCCATGCGTCCCCGGCCGGAATTTCCCCTTCCTGTCTCCGCGCTAGCTCGTGCACCCCGTCCGCCCCGAGGCGAGCGTGGCGCAGGCCCTGGCAGCGGCCGGGTTCTTCACGGCGACCATCGGGGTGTAGCCGATGGTGTCCCCGGCCATGGTGATGTCGCCGGACCGGCGAACCCTGCCCGCGGTGAGCTGCACGGTGTCCCCGGGAGCGCCACCGGTGATCCGGCCCCAGACCGTGCCGCAGGTTCTGCTGTAGCGGACCTCCAGGACGGTGGTGCCGAGGGTGACGGACTTGGCGGTGGTCACCAGGTCGCCGCTGCATCCCATGGCCTCGGCGTCCTTGCCGGTGCAGGCGGAGCCCGCGCACTTGACGCCCGGGGGCAGGCTCGCCCGGCTGCGGGCCGACGGGGAGGGCGACTTGGCGGCGCCCTCGCTGTGGCGGCCGTCGCCGTTGCGGTGGGTGAAGAAGAAGACGCCGGCGATGAGGACGAGCACGCCGAACAGGCCCGCGAAGAACATGGTCACCTGCTGCCGGCGTGCGGACCACTGGGCCGCCGGAGCCTGCTGCGGGGCCGCGGGGTGCGCGCCGTGGGGGCTCGGGGTGTGGGGCCCGGACGGGGTGCCGGATCCGGACCCGTACGGAGTACCTGGGCCGGACGGGGTGTCGGCGCGCCCGGAAGGGGTGTCGACGTGGCCGGACGGGGTGTCGACGTGGCCGGACGGGGCGCCTGGGCCGGACGGGGTGCCCGCAGGCCCGGTCGTGGCGCCCGCAGGCCCCGTGGGGGTGACGGCGGGATTGGCCATGGTGCTTCCGGGGCCGGCCACGGTACTGCCGGGATCGGCCACCGCGCGGCCGCGATCGGCCATCGCACCGCCAGAGTTGACCACCGCCCCGCCAGGGTTGACCACCGCCCCGCCGGGGCCGGGCACGGGGCCTGCGGGGCCGCCCGGGCGGGCCGGGGTGCGGGTGCCCGGGCGGGCGCTCGCCTTGGACGGGCCCCGGTACCCGGCGAGCCCCCAGGAGTTCTTTACCGCCGCGGCGTCCTCGCCGTCCCCCGGATCGCCGGCGGCGTCCTCGCGTGCAGCGTCCTCGCGGGCCTCGGCGTCCTGCGGTGCCGGCTGCGCGGGGATCGTCGGCGAGACACCGGCGGGACCGGCGATCCCCGGCACCGCGGCGCCACCCGTCCCCCTCCCGGCACCCTTCCCGGCATCCCTGCGGCCGGACGCACCGCCTGCCGACCCGGCGGACCGTCCCCCGGCCCCTCCACCGGCCGACCCGGCGGACCGTCCCCCGGCCCCCGACCGTCCCCCGGCCCCTCCACCGGCCGTTCCCGCGGACCTTGCCCCGGCCGGCCCTCCGGAGGCGCCGCCGGACGCACCCGCGGCCGCTCCCCCAGCGGGTTCCGTCGTCGTTCCGAGGTCTCCGAGCGCCGCGCGTGCCTCGGCGATGCGGATCGCCTCCATGGTGCTGTCGTGCCGCATCTCCGCCCGGCTCCAGGCGCGTTCGGCCAACTCCCACAAGGTGACCAGGTGGACGGAGTGGTTGCCGGTGGCCTCGGCGAGCGCGATGACCGCTCCCTTGGGCGCGAGCAGCCGGCCGTCGAGGTAACGGTCCCAGGACGTCTTGCTGTAGCCGGTACGGTCGGCCAGGGCCGCGACACTCAGGCCGCTGCGGTCCACCAGCCGCCGCAGCCGGCCGGTGAACTCCTTGATCTGCGGGTCCAGATCCTCCGGCAAGGCTTTCCAACGAGGCATGCCTTCCCCCACTTCCCACCGGTCGTGCTGTCGATCTCGCGCTCGGCCCCCCGGTCCGGCGTTCCGGTACCCGTCCTGGCCACCCTCAGGGATGCGCTGACCAAGGATCCCAGTTCCCGGAGTGGAACGCACGCGAGCATCCACGCCGCACCGGCGCCGGGGCGGTCAGCCGCCCCGGGGCACCAGTCCGTCCCGTACGCCGGCACGACCGCCTGGGCGAGGTGGGCGAGGGCCACGAAAGCGTGGCCGCGGGGGGGCGAGTTCCGGCAGCCCCGGGAGCGCGACCGCGGCCCGGGCCGGACTCGACCCGGGAAGCGGAGGCGGTGCGTGACCGGCGGCCATGGCGTCGGTGCCCCCGGGCGGGGGGACGGCGTTGGTCCGCGTCCCCGGGCGGGGTATGGCGTTGGCCCGCATCCCCGTGGGGGGGACGGCGTTGGCCCGCATCCTCGTGGTGGGGACGGCGTTGGCCCGCATCCCCGTCAGGGGGTACAGCGTTGGCCCGCATCCCCGGGGAGGCGCGGGCCACCTGCCCCGATCGGTGCGCTACTTGGCGAGCGTGAAGTGCAGGAAGTCCTTCAGGAACGGGATCCGCAGCCACGGATCGGGCTGGACCATCATCGCCAGCAGGGCGATCGCCAGTCCGAGGATGCCGTAGGTGGCGATGTCCGTGAAGCGGGAGCGGACCGCGAGCATGCCGACGCTCGGCAGTGCCCAGCGTATGACCGCGCCGGCCAGCAGGGCGGCGCCGACCAGCAGCGTGCCGATGCGGAACGCGTCCAGCGCGGTCAGCAGCAGGCCGAGCGCGACGGTCGACAGCACGACGAGCAGGGGCCACTGGCGGGCGGGTGCCGGGGCGTCGCCGGGCGCGGCCCGGCCGCCGCCCTCGGGGCGCGCGGTGTCCTTGGTGAACAGCGGGAAGCGGCGGGTGACGCGGCGCGGGCGCCCCTGCTCGTCGGGCGCGCTGATCGCGTCGCGCACGCTGGGTTCCGCCTGCCCTCGGGTGTGGTCAGCCGGCACTGCGCTCCGCCGCCTCGACCACGTTGACCAGCAGCTGGGCCCGGGTCATCGGGCCGACACCGCCGGGGTTCGGGGAGATCCAGCCGGCCACCTCGGTCACGTCCGGGTGGACGTCACCGACGATCTTGCCTTCCGCGTTGCGGGAGACACCGACGTCCAGCACGGCCGCGCCCGGCTTGATGTCCTCGGCGCTGATCAGGTGCGGGGAACCGGCCGCGGCGATGACGATGTCGGCCCGCTTCAGGTGCGCGGAGAGGTCGCGGGTGCCGGTGTGGCACTGGGTGACGGTGGCGTTCTCGCTGCGCCGGGTGAGCAGCAGAGGCATCGGGCGGCCGATGGTGACACCGCGGCCGACGACCACGACCTCGGCGCCCTTGATCTCCACACCGTGGGCGCGCAGCAGGCTGATGATGCCGTTGGGGGTGCAGGGCAGCGGGGCCGGCTCGTTCAGCACCAGGCGGCCGAGGTTCATCGGGTGCAGGCCGTCGGCGTCCTTGGCCGGGTCCATCAGCTCCAGGATGCGGTTCTCGTCGATGCCCTTGGGCAGCGGCAGCTGGACGATGTAGCCGGTGCAGGCCGGGTCCTCGTTCAGCTCGCGGACGACCGCCTCGATCTCCTCCTGGGTGGCCGTGGCCGGCAGCTCACGCTGGATGGAGGCGATGCCCACCTGGGCGCAGTCGCGGTGCTTGCCGGCGACGTACTTCTGGCTGCCGGGGTCCTCCCCGACCAGGATCGTGCCGAGGCCGGGCGTGACGCCCTTCTCCTTCAGCGCCGCCACGCGGGCGGTCAGATCGGACTTGATCGCGGCTGCGGTGGCCTTGCCATCGAGAATCTGGGCGGTCATGGGTCCATCCTCGCGGATGACCGGGCCCCGGTTCCAATCCGGGTGTCACCGCATGATCATCGATGTTGCACTTGCACAACACCTTGGGATTCCGGCTGGACAAGTAACAGCGTGTTAAAGAACGATGAGCACTACAGTGCCGCGGGCAGTGCCGGGGGGACGGACCGCATCTGTAGAACTCTCCTCCGAACCGTGCCGCGCGTCGTCCCCGCACTTGAGCAAACGACGGAGGAAGACCGCCATGAGCTTTGGCGACCCGAACAACCCCTACGGCGCACCGCCGCAGCAGCCGCCCGCCGCGCCGCAGTACGGCTACCCGCAGCAGACCCCTCCCGGCGTCCCGCCGCAGGCTCCGGGCTACCCCCAGCAGCCGGCGTACCCCGGTTACCCGAGCGCCAACATGCTGCCTCAGTCGATGCCCGGTCTGGTGACCACCTCGCGGGTCCTGCTCTACATCGTCGCGGGCGCCCAGGTCCTCATCGGCATTTTCGCCATGCTCGGCGCCGCGACGCTCAACGACGCGTCCAACGCGAGCGAGGACACATTCGGCAGCAACGGCTTCGCCGACATCGGGCATGACGGCGCAGGCATCGTCTTCGTCATCGCGCTGCTCTTCCTCGGCCTCGCCGCTTTGTCGATCACCCTGGGCGTGAAGTTCTCCAAGGGCGGCCAGGGCATCCGCATCACCACGATGATCTACGGCCTCCTGGGCGCCCTCTTCGGCGTCCTGATCCTCATCGGCGCAGCCGACGCCGGCTCCAGCGCCGCGCTGGTGTGGGCCCTGCTGTGGATCGGCTTCGGCGGCGTGATGGCGGCAGCCATGATCGCGCCGTCCGGCGCGGCATGGTTCAACCGGCCGCGCTACTGAAAACGGCAGCGAGCGCACTACCGGGCTGTGCCCCTCTCATGGCAGAGGGGCACAGCCCGGTTCGCTTTTTCGTCGCCGACGCGTCACTCGTATCAGCGGTGCTGAGCCCTTCCTCCGGGCGTGTCGGATCCTCTGCGGCCTGCTCCGCGCCGTCCGAGCGCTGAACAGCGGCACCCAGAACCGGACCGGAGCACCCGGGCAGTCCGTCTCGGCGGGCGCACCCCCCGCTCACTGGCCCAGATAGGCCAGCACCGCCAGCACGCGGCGGTTGTCGCCGTCTGTCGGGAGGAGGCCGAGCTTGGTGAAGATGTTGCCGATGTGCTTGGCCACGGCCTTCTCGGTGACGAACAGGGCCTGGGCGATGCCCGCGTTGGAGCGGCCCTGGGCGACGAGTTCGAGGACCTCGCGTTCCCGTGCGGAGAGGCTGCCGACGGAGGCGTCGCGCTCCTTGCGGGTGAGCAGCTGGGAGACGACCTCGGGGTCCATGGCGGTGCCGCCCGCGGCCACCCGTTGGATGGAGTCCAGGAACTGGGCGCCGTTGGTGACGCGGTCCTTGAGCATGTAGCCGACGCCCCGCCCACCGCTGGTGAGCAACTCGCGGGCGTAGAGGGGTTCGACGTACTGGGAGAGCAGGAGCACCGGCAGGTCCGGGTTCCGCCGGCGCGCGGCCAGGACGGCGCGCAGGCCCTCGTCGGTGAAGTCCGGCGGCAGCCGGACGTCGACGACGGCGACGTCCGGCTGTTCGCGGCCCAGCGCTTCGAGCAGTTCGGCGCCGTTGTCCACGGCGGCCACCACCTCGTGGCCGTAGGCCTGGAGCAGCCGGATCAGCCCGTCCCTCAACAGGAAGTGGTCTTCGGCGAGGACAACACGCACGGGATCTCCATCGTCACCATCGTCGGTCCGCCCACCGGGCTGCTCACCGCCAGCACGCCGTCGAAGGTGGCGAGCCGCCGCTCGATGCCCCGCAGACCGGTGCCGCGGGAGGCGTCGGCGCCGCCGTCACCGTCGTCGGTCACGCTGATCCGGAGGGTCCCGTGATCGTAACGAAGGTCGATCCAGGCCCGGTCGGCCCCCGCGTGCTTGGCGACGTTGGTGAGGATCTCCGACACGGCGAAGTAGGCGGCGGACTCGACGGGCATCTCGGGCCGGCCGGGCAGCTCGGTCCTGACCTCGGTGGGTACCGGGCTGACCAGGGCCAACGCCCGTACGGCGTCGCTGAGTCCGCGGTCGGCGAGGACGGGCGGGTGGATGCCGCGGACCAGGTCGCGCAGTTCCTCCAGCGCCGCCGAGGACGACTGCCGGGCCTCGGCCAGCAGGCCGCGCACGGCCTCGGGGTCGGTCTCCAGCAGGCGTTCGGCCGCGTCCAGGGTCATGCCCATGGCCACGAGCCGGGCCTGGGCGCCGTCGTGCAGATCGCGTTCGATCCGGCGGATCTCCGCCATCTGAGTGTCCACGGCCGCGGAGCGGGTGGCGGCCAGATGCCGGATCCGGCCGGTCATCAGCTCGCTCTCGCTCGGCGCCAGCATCGCCCTGGTGTACAGGGCGTGCCGGCGGACCGTGCGCGGGGCCGCCCACAGGGCCAGCGGCAGCTGGAGCAGGCCCAGGACGCCGGCGAGCACCGCGGTGGCCCGGCCCTCGACCGGGATGAAGCCGTACCACAGGCCGTCCCACTCGGCGGACAGGGGGACGCCGAAGAAGGCGAGGAAAACACCCCAGAGACCGCTGAGGATCAGCGCGAGCGGGAGGAAGGCCAGCAGTCCGCCCACGACCGGGTCGGTGAGCACCCAGAGGTACTCGCGCCGGGTCTGCGGGTCGCTCATGATCCAGCGGTAGCGGGCGACGGTACCGGAGGCACCCGCGGGCGCGGGCGGCAGCGGCCCGGGCGGGTCCGGGATCTCCACCCCCGCCCAGCGCCGGGCGAGTTCGCGCTGCCGCGCGGCCAGCCCGCGCACCCCGCGCATGGCCCGCGGCACCAGGCCGAGGCCCGGGCCCATCAGGCTGATCGCGCCGCACACGGCGAGCGATCGGCCGAAGGCCGCCATCGACATCCCGTGCAGCGTCACCGTCCGGCGCAGGCCCGTCAGTCCGGCGGACACCGAGAACCCACTGATCGTGTCCGGCGGTGTGTCCGTCGCCGGACGCCCCGATGGTCCCCACCGGTCGGCCCCGGACGACGGCGGCCCGCCGAATTGCGTCACACGGTCGTCCATACGACTCGCTCCCCCTTGTTCGTGCTCCGGCTTGTTCGTGCTCCGGCTCGGTCCCTCATTGTGGTGGCGCAGGGCCGGCGAAGTCGGTGGGAGAAACTCCCCTCTTGGCCGGGGTGCCGGTGAACTGCCGTACACAAAGGCCGTGCACAACGGCCGTACACAAAGGCGTGGTCCCGCCCGTCGGCCGACGGGCGGGACCACGCGCAGGCGGCGGGGCCGCTCAGTGGAAGAAGTGGCGCGTACCCGTGAAGTACATGGTCACGCCCGCCTTCGTGGCGGCCTCCACGACCAGCTCGTCCCGGATCGAACCGCCCGGCTGGACGATCGCCCGGACACCGGCGGCGATGAGGATCTCGGGGCCGTCAGGGAAGGGGAAGAACGCGTCCGAGGCCGCGTAGGAGCCACGCGCCCGCTCCTCGCCGGCCCGCTCGACGGCCAGCTTGCAGGAGTCGACGCGGTTGACCTGGCCCATGCCGACGCCGACCGAGGCGCCGTCCTTGGCGAGCAGGATCGCGTTGGACTTCACCGCACGGCACGCCTTCCAGGCGAAGGCCAGCTCCCGCAGCTCCTCGGCGGAGAGCGCCTCACCGCTGGCGAGGGTCCAGTTGGCGGGGTCGTCACCCTCGGCCTGCAGCCGGTCGGCGACCTGGAGCAGCGCGCCGCCGTCGATCGGCTTGACCTCGACCGTGTTCGCCGGGCCGTCGGGGCAGCGCAGCACGCGGATGTTCTTCTTCTTCGTGAGGGCCTCCAGCGCGCCCTCCTCGTAGTCCGGGGCCACGATGACCTCGGTGAAGATCTCGGCGACCTGCTCCGCCATCTCCTTGCTGACCGGCCGGTTCACGGCGATCACACCGCCGTACGCGGACACCGGGTCGCAGGCGTGCGCCTTGCGGTGCGCCTCGGCGACGTCCGCGCCGGTCGCGATGCCGCACGGGTTGGCGTGCTTGATGATCGCGACACAGGGCTCGTCGTGGTCGTACGCGGCACGGCGGGCGGCGTCCGTGTCCGTGTAGTTGTTGTACGACATCTCCTTGCCGTGCAGCTGTTCCGCCTCGGCGAGGCCACCGGTGCCGTCGACGTAGAGGGCGGCGTCCTGGTGCGGGTTCTCGCCGTAGCGCAGGGTGTTCTTGCGCTCGTACGCGGCGGCCGTGAAGTCGGGGAAGCGGGACTCGTCGACGGGCGCGTAGGAAGAGGCGAACCAGGAGGAGACGGCGATGTCGTACTCCGCGGTGTGCCGGAAGGCCTCGGCCGCCAGCCGCTTGCGGGCGGCGAGGTCGAAGCCGCCGTCCTTCACCGCGGCGAGGACGTCGGCGTACCGCTCGGGGCTGGTGACCACGGCCACGGACGGGTGGTTCTTGGCGGCGGCGCGGACCATCGAGGGGCCGCCGATGTCGATCTGCTCCACGCACTCGTCGGGCGAGGCACCGGAGGCGACGGTCTCCCGGAACGGGTAGAGGTTGACGACGACCAGGTCGAACGGCTCCACACCCAGCTCGGCGAGCTGCTCGCGGTGGCTGTCCAGGCGCAGGTCGGCGAGGATGCCTGCGTGCACCCTCGGGTGCAGGGTCTTGACCCGGCCGTCCAGGCACTCGGGGAAGCCGGTCAGCTCCTCGACCTTGGTCACGGGGACACCGGCGGCGGCGATCCGGCCGGCCGTGGACCCGGTGGAGACCAGCTCCACACCGGCCTCGTGCAGCCCCCGGGCCAGCTCCTCCAGACCGGTCTTGTCGTAGACGCTGACGAGCGCGCGACGGATGGCCCGCTTGTTGCTCTCGGCGGTCACTGGATAACTACCTTTCGTCCCTCAATGCGATAGCCGTTGCGGGCGAGCCGCCCCACGACCTCGACGAGCAGCCTTCGCTCGACTTCCTTGATGCGCTCGTGCAGCGCGCTCTCGTCGTCCTCGTCCCGGACCTCGACCACGCCCTGAGCGATGATCGGCCCGGTGTCGACGCCGTCGTCGACGAAGTGGACGGTGCAGCCGGTGACCTTGACGCCGTACGCGAGCGCGTCCCGTGCGCCGTGGGCCCCCGGAAAACTGGGCAGCAGGGCCGGGTGGGTGTTCACGAACCGCCCGCCGAACCGCGCGAGGAACTCCTTGCCCACGATCTTCATGAAGCCGGCGGAGACGACGAGGTCGGGCTCGTACCCGGACACAGCCTCGGCGAGGGCGGCGTCCCACTCCTCGCGGGTGCCGAAGTCCTTCACCTTGCACACGAAGGTCGGCAGCCCGGCCCGCTCGGCACGGGCGAGCCCCTCGATGCCGGTGCGGTCGGCCCCGACGGCGACGATGCGAGCGCCGTACGACTCGGCTCCGGTGCGCTCGATCTCGTCCAGGAGCGCCTGCAGGTTGGTGCCGGATCCGGAGACCAGCACGACGAGGCGCTTGACCGCTGGGCCAGTGGTGGTGGCGGCCACGGTGGGGCCCTTTCTCGGGTGGCGATCTCTGTACGGTCGGTTTGTACAGTCGTACGAATGCTTCGCACCCCCGGATACGGGGAAGTCTACGAAACGGCCGACCGCCAGCAACGATACCGGCACTCGGGAAGGGCCCCTCGGGACGGGTCGCGGGGCGGACGGTAGCGTTCGCAAGGAGTCACGAAGGAGCAGCCTCGGGAACGCGGTGGTCGTGCGGTGCGTTCAGAGGGTGGAAGCTCACGTCGGACTGCCGTAGATCACCTAGGGGAAGACGCTCTTTTCATGCCCGATCGCAGCCTGCGACTCCTCACGTTCCCGCAGCACCCGGTACAGGGAGGCGAGCGTGGCTCCGCACTGCTGCGGGAACGTCCGACCCCGCCTCCGGCACAGACTCCGCAGGACGGCCCGGGCGGCTCGGGCGACTCGGGGACGGGTGGCACTGGGCAGGGGGGATCCGGGTACGGCGGCTCTGGGCAGGGTGGTTCCGGGCACGGCGGTGCCGGGCACGGGGGGCCGGAGCACGGCGGTGCCGGGCACGGTGGGCCGGGACAGGACGGCTCCGGGCAGGGTGGCGAGCGGCAGGACGACAATCCGTTCGCCCCGCCGCCGGAGGGCACTCCTGACCGGCCGTGGCAGCCGCGTCATCCCGGCGGCGCGACCGGTCCCGGGCACGGCGCGGGTCCGGGGCATGGTCAGGGTCAGGGTCAGGGCACCGGCCAGGGTTACGGACCTGGTTGGGGACCGGGGCAGGGGCCCCAGGGACCGGGCGCGGGGCACGGTCCGGGGCCGGGGCACGGTCCGGGTCAAGGACAGGGCACCGGCCAGGGTTACGGACCTGGTTGGGGACCGGGGCAGGGCCCTCAGGGACCGGGCGCGGGACACGGTCCCGGGCCGGGGCACGGTCCGGGTCAGGGCGGCGGCTCTTCCTGGGGTGATCAGTGGAGCGACCGGCAGCCCGGGCGCTCCCCCGGCGGCTTCGGCGAGCGGCCCGGTGGCGGACCCCAGGGTCCCGGCGGCCCGGCCGGCCCCGGCATGCGCTGGGACCCGGCGGACCCGGCCCAGCGCCACGCGCGGTACGCCCTGCTCTCCGGCATGTGGGCGGTCTTCTTCGTCCTCTTCAGCTGGCCCTACGTGGCCCTGATGCTGGGCGCGCTGGCCCTGTACTGGGGCGTGAGCGCGCTGCGCGCCAAGCCGCGCCATCCGTCGCCGGACGCCCCGGTGGCCCCCACCGGCCGGCCCCAGACGACGGCGGCCGTCGGCGGCCTGATCACGGCCTCCCTGGCTCTGGTCCTGGTGGCCTCGACCTTCACCGTCCAGCTGGTCTACCGCGACTACTACACCTGTGTCGGCGACGCCCTGACCCACGAGGCCAAGCAGTCCTGCGAGACCTTGCTCCCGAAGGAGCTGCGGGGCGTACTGGGCGCACAGAACAGCTGAGGCCGGGGCGGCGCCGGTTTCCCGCAGAACGCCTTCGCCTGCCGCCGGCGCCGTGTCCTACTCGGGGGTGTCCGGGCGGGGGCGCGGGGGAAGCTCTCGCGTGGTCTCCGGCCGCAGGCTCTGCTGTGGCTCCCGGTGCTCCACGGGACGAGGCGCGGCGGGCGGCCACGGGGCGGGGCCCGCGTCGGCGTCGCCGCCGGTCTCCGCGTCGGCCGTGTTCCGGGCCGCGGCGGCCTTCTTCAGGGCCGCCCAGCGGGAGGCGCGGGCGACGTCGTTGTGCCAGTCCGTGGGGTAGGGCTCGGTGAACGGGGTCGGGAAGGGGTCTTCGGCCGGGACGAAGTCGTACAGGTCTGCCTCGGCCGCTTCGGTCGTACCGGGCGTGACCCGCGCCCGCTCGGACGCCTTCGCCCGGTGCGTCCCCTTCCCCTTGCTCTCCTTGCTCTCCTTGCCTCCGCCCTTGGCCCTGCCCCAGAACCCCGCCCTGCCCGCGCCCTCGCCGGCCGGGTCGTCCGCCTTGCCCACGGCCCCGGCGGTCATGGCGGGCGCCCCCACGGTCCTGGCCACACCGTCGGCCTTCCGCACGGCGCGGGCCTCGGCCGCCCCGCCGGCCTTCACCACCCCGTCGGTTTTCGCCACTCCGTCGATTCTCGCCACCCCGTCGCTCCTCGCCGCCCCGTCGGCCTTAGCCACCCCTTCGGTATTTGCCTCACCCTCCTTCTTCGCCACCCCGCCGGCCCCAGCCACCCCGTCGGCCCTAGCCACACCCTCCCTCTTCGCCACCCCGTCGGTCCTCGTCGCCGAGTCGGCGCCGACCGCTTCGGGAGCCGAGACCGCCTCCCCGGCCCTCACCGTCTCCCCGGCCCCCGCCGCACCAGCCACCGCACCGGCCACCGTCCCCGCACCCGACGACTGCCCGGCATCCGTGCCGCCTGTCACCGCACTACCCAACGACTGCCCGGCCCGCGCATCTCCCGGCACGACACCCGACGGCTGCCCGGTCTCCCTGACGCCCGGTACCGCACCCGCCGGCTGCCCGGCCCCCGGGCCGCCTTTCGCGGCCGTAGCTCCCGCATCCGTGCCCTGCACGGGAACACTCCCGCCGCGCGTACGCCGGACGCGCAGTCGCCACGCCCGCGCGGTCAGCGCCACCGGCAGCGCGAACAGCAGCGTCCAGACCCCGGCCGCCGTCCCGGTCTGCCACCACACCGGGCCGAAGCGGGCCAGTGCGGCAACGCCCATGGGGCCACCCGACACTTCGGCGAGCAGGGCGAGGGCCGCCGCGCACACCAGCGCCGTCAGCAGGACCACCCCGGCGGTCCGGGCGGCCGACCAGTCGGCCGGTGCCGGTTCCCCGGCCGCCGGACGCCTCGCGGCCGACCGCGCGACGAACCAGCCCGCCGTCATCCCGGCCACCGCCGGGACCACCCCCGCCGCCCAGTTCTGCGGCGTCCCGGCGCCCGGATCCGGCACCGCGGCCAGCAGCGGGAAGGGAGGCAGCAGCGGGGCGGGGTCGGAGAGCAGGGGGTGGACCAGGTGGCCGGTGCCGAGCACGAAGCCGGGGCCGGCCGCGTAGGACGCGGCCCACACCGCCGCGTTGGGGATCAGCGCGATGCCGAGCAGCAGCACCGCGAACCGGCCCGTCCAGCCCTCCGTCAGCTGCAGGAAGGAAGCTCGGGCCGCCTCGCCGTGCCAGACCAGCGAGACTCCGGCCAGGAGCGCCCCGCCCCCGAAGAACACCGCCGTCGCGGCGCCGGCGGCGCGGGCGGCCGCACTCAGCCGTGCCCGCGCATCCGTGCCGAACACCGTCCGCCGCACCGGCCCCGGGAACACCACCAGCACGCTCCGCACCGGCCCGCGCGGGCGGCCGTACGCCGACCAGACCCCGGCACCCGCCGCGCCCGTCGCGACGAGCGGCAGACACACCGTCACCCAGGTCCATTCGGGGCGCAGTTCGCCGCCGGAGCAGTACAACGCCGCGGCGGCGCCGACGCCCAGGTAACCGAGGACCACCCCGGTCCACGCGGTGTGCGCCGGAACCGGCGGCGGGCCGTCCGGCTCGGCGGACGCGTCGGCGGCCGCTCGCGCCGCCTGGTACAGCCGCCACACCGGCAGCGCGAGCAGCAGCAACGGAGTGACGCCGAGGGGCAGGGGTGCGCCGGAGAGCGTGTCCGTACGGACCAGTTCCACACCGTGTGCCAGCAGCCACAGAGCGGCGGCGACGTGCAGCGCACCGCCCGGCCCGCTGTCGGGGTAGGGCGAGCTGACCCACAACACCATCACGAGCACGGCGAAGGCGCCGAGTCCGAGTCCGGCCGCGACAGCGCCGCCCAGCAGGCTCGCGGCCAGGCCGGGCGAGCGGTCGCGCATCCGGGAGAGCAGGGGCGACAACGACGAGCGGCTAGCGGTCATCCGAATCACGCACGCCATGCTCCCAACGACACGCGCTTTCCCGTCGTAACAGGCGAACCCCCGATGTGTCGCTCAATATATGTTTATGTTCTTTTTCGCACGAAAGGGCGCACGGTGACGACGCAGAGCCCCGCCAGCCCGCTGCCACCGCCGAACGAACGCCGACGCCTGCGCCGCTCCAGGTCGCTGACGCCGGGTCAGCCGGCTGCGGCACGGGAGGCTTCCGGAAAAGTGACCCAGCAGAAGAACGACGCACCGCCCCTCACGCCCGAACCCCAGCCGCTGACGCCCGCTCAGACTTTCGACGCGCTCTACGCCTTCTGCTCCCCCGCCCTCGTACGCCAGACCTATCTGCTCACCGGCCGCCGGGAACTGGCCCGCGAGGCCGTGGAGCGCGCCTTCCAGCTGGCCTGGCAGCGCTGGCCCGAGGTGGCCCGGGACCGGGACCCGGCCGGCTGGGTGCGTGCGGTGGCGTACGACTGCGCGCTCTCCCCGTGGCACCGTTTCCGCCCCCGCTACCGGCACCCGGAACCTCCGCCGGCCGACCCCGCCGACCGCGAGCTGCTGCACGCCCTGCTCCGGCTGCCGCCGACGTACCGGCGCACACTCGTCCTCTACGACGGTGTCGGCCTCGATCTGCCGGAGACGGCGGCGGAGACGGAGGCGAGCACACCGGCCGCGGCCAGCAGGCTGACCCACGCGCGCGAGGCGCTGGTCGCCCACTTGCCCGAACTGGCCGATCCCGCCCGGCTCCATCGCCGGCTGCTCGAACTTGCCTCGACGGAGCATGTGCGCGCGGGCAAGCCGACGGTGGTCCGCACCGTCGGCGAACGCCGGAACGTCTTCTGGACCCGGGCGGCCATCGCCTTCACCGTGACGATCATCGGCGCGACGGCGCTCACGCTGCGGACGGCGCCGAGGCGCTACGAGGCCCCCGTGGCCCCGGCCCAGGCGGTACAGGGAGTCCCCCCACCGGCGGCCATGGGCCCCCTGTCCCACGAGGAACAAGCCCTGCGGGCGAAGCTTCGGCGCTCCGCGTCCAGCGGCCCGGAGCGGCTGTCACCGGAAACGAGGTGAGCGCAGCGGCACCCACCGGCGTGAGCAGCAGAAACAGCGGTAGGCCCGCCCCGGGAAATGGGACGGGCCTACCGCTGTACAGCCAGAAGGTCAGGCGCTCAGGATCTCGCGCGCCAGCTTCGCCGTCTCGGTCGGGGTCTTGCCGACCTTGACGCCGGCGGCCTCCAGGGCCTCCTTCTTGGCCTGGGCGGTGCCGGAGGAACCGGAGACGATGGCACCCGCGTGGCCCATGGTCTTGCCCTCGGGCGCGGTGAAGCCCGCGACGTAGCCGACGACCGGCTTGGTCACGTTCTCCTTGATGAACGCCGCGGCACGCTCCTCCGCGTCGCCACCGATCTCACCGATCATCACGATCAGTTCGGTGTCCGGGTCGTCCTGGAACGCGGCCAGCGCGTCGATGTGCGTGGTGCCGATGATCGGGTCACCACCGATGCCGACGGCGGTCGAGAAGCCGATGTCCCGCAGCTCGTACATCATCTGGTAGGTCAGCGTGCCGGACTTCGAGACCAGGCCGATGCGGCCCGGCTTCGTGATGTCGCCCGGGATGATGCCGACGTTCGACTGGCCCGGGGTGATGATGCCGGGGCAGTTCGGGCCGATGATGCGGGTCTTGTTGCCCTTCTTGCCGGCGTACGCCCAGAAGGCGGCCGTGTCGTGCACGGCGATGCCCTCGGTGATCACGACGGCCAGCGGGATCTCGGCGTCGATGGCCTCGACGACCGCGTCCTTGGTGAACTTCTCCGGCACGAAGATGACGGAGACGTTGGCGCCGGTCTTCTCGATGGCCTCCTTGACGGTGCCGAAGACGGGTACCTCGGTGCCGTCGAAGTCCACGGTCTGACCCGCCTTGCGCGGGTTCACGCCGCCCACGACGTTGGTGCCGTCACCGAGCATGAGCTTGGTGTGCTTCATGCCGGTGGCACCGGTCATGCCCTGGACGATGACCTTGCTGTCCTTGTTGAGCCAGATAGTCATGCTGTTTGGTGTCCTCGTCCTGAGTGCTTACTTGGCGGCGTGGGCCAGCTCGGCGGCCTTGTCGGCCGCGCCGTCCATGGTGTCGACGCGCTGCACCAGCGGGTGGTTGGCGTCGGTGAGGATCTGCCGGCCCAGCTCGGCGTTGTTGCCGTCGAGGCGGACGACGAGCGGCTTGGTGACGTTCTCGCCACGGTCCTCGAGGAGCTTCAGGGCCTGCACGATGCCGTTGGCGACCTCGTCACAGGCGGTGATGCCACCGAAGACGTTCACGAAGACGGACTTGACGTCCGGGTCGCCCAGGATGATCTCCAGGCCGTTCGCCATGACCTGGGCGGAGGCGCCACCGCCGATGTCCAGGAAGTTGGCGGGCTTGACGCCACCGTGGTTCTCACCGGCGTACGCGACGACGTCCAGGGTGCTCATGACGAGACCGGCGCCGTTGCCGATGATGCCGACCTCGCCGTCGAGCTTGACGTAGTTGAGGTTCTTCTCCTTGGCGGCGGCCTCGAGCGGGTTGGCCGCGGCCTTGTCGTGGAGCTCCTCGTACTCGGGGTGGCGGAACTCGGCGTTCTCGTCGAGCGACACCTTGCCGTCGAGAGCGATGACCTCACCGGAGGCGACCTTCGCGAGCGGGTTGACCTCGACGAGGAGGGCGTCCGACTTGATGAAGGTGTCCCACAGCTTGATCAGGACGTTGACGACCTTGTCCGCGACCTCGGCCGGGAACTTGGCGGCCTCGACGATCTCGCGGGCCTTGGCCTCGTCCACGCCGTCGATGGCGTCGATCGCGATCTTGGCAACGGCCTCCGGACGGGTGGCCGCCACCTCCTCGATCTCCATGCCGCCCTCGACGGAGGCGATGGAGAGGAAGGTGCGGTTGGCACGGTCGAGGAGGAAGGAGACGTAGTACTCCTCGATGATCTCCGGAGCGGTCTCGGCGATCATCACCTTGTGGACCGTGTGGCCCTTGATGTCCATGCCGAGGATGTCCGTCGCACGGGCGACGGCCTCGTCCGCGGAGGCGGCCAGCTTGACGCCGCCGGCCTTGCCACGACCACCGACCTTCACCTGGGCCTTGACGACGGACTTGCCGCCCAGCCGCTCGGTGATCTCGCGCGCCGCCTCAGGCGTGTCGATGACTTCACCGGCCAGCACCGGTACATCGTGCTTGGCGAAGAGGTCCCTCGCCTGGTACTCGAACAGGTCCACGCGCTTCCGTCCCTATCAGTGATCTCGCGGTTCGTTGGATGCGTGGGCGTGCCGCGAAGGGCAACGTGACGTCCGCTTGTCACTAGGGGGGCGCACACGGTGTCCGAGCGCGCGGCATGTCCGTCTCGCAGGTTATCGCTGCTTCCGGGAGGCCTCTAAATCGCGGGTCACACCCGAGCGGTGATACCTGTCACATGATGCCGTTTTTCTTGGCACGCCGTGCCGCCACAGGGTGCGGAACGGGTGGTCTGCCGGCCCTCGCCGCGAGGCCTCACCGGGCTGGGGTTGACCCGGTGAGGCCCCCGAGCGGCCCCGGGCGACCGGGGCCGGAGCGCTTGATCCCCACCCCAATGGGGACCACCCGCCCCCTCCGCGAGGCCCCGCCCGGACGGGCCGACGGCATTCGGCCGCCCGGGTGCGGTCACCTCCCGGAGCTGTCGGGAGCTGTCCAGGACACCCACCCCGCGCACCGGGTGCCCCGCGACACGCCGGGTACGCCGCGGGCACCGTGACGCCGCGGGCGGCACCGCGAACCACGGCGGCGCTGCGGTGCGTGCCCGGGCGCCGGGTGCAGGGCCGTGCCTGCCGGGCCCTGCGTGCCGGGCGTCGGGTGCCGCGTACCGGGCACCAGGTGCCGGGCACCGGGTACCGAGTGCCGGATTCTGCCGGGCTCCCTGGTACGCCGCCGGTGTCGCACGAGCGGTACGGGCGGTACGGCCGCTGCGCGCCCGGCAGCCCCTCAGCTCGAAGGAACAGGGCGCTGATCCTCGCCGCCCGCCCGAGGCTGCGCAAGCCCCGTGTTACCGATTGGTAGGCATGTCCTCTTCCTGGCCGTTTCCGGTCCGGCGTCACACCGTGTCCGGTATCGGCAGCGGCCGCTTCTCCAGGGCGGCGGCCATCACCTCGGGAAACAGATCGGGCGTGCAGGCGAAGGCCGGCGCGCCGAGCGCGGCGAGCGCCGCCGCGTGCTCGCGGTCGTACGCCGGCGCTCCCTCGTCCGACAGCGCGAGCAGCGCCACGAACTGCACCCCGGACGCCTTCATCGCGGCGACCCGCTTGAGCATCTCGTCGCGGATGCCGCCCTCGTAGAGATCGCTGATCAGCACGACCACGGTCTCGGCCGGCCGGGTGATCTGCGACTGGCAGTAGGCGAGCGCCCGGTTGATGTCCGTACCGCCGCCGAGCTGGGTGCCGAAGAGCACGTCGACCGGGTCGTCCAGCTGGTCGGTGAGGTCGACGACCGCCGTGTCGAACACGACCAGCCGGGTGCTGACCGACCGCATGGAGGCGAGGACCGCCCCGAACACGGACGCGTAGACCACGGACGCCGCCATCGACCCTGACTGGTCGATGCAGAGCACGACCTCCTTCTTCACCGACCGTGCCGCACGCCCGTAGCCGACGAGCCGTTCCGGTACGACCGTGCGGTGCTCGGGCAGGTAGTGCTTGAGGTTGGCCGCGATGGTCCGGTTCCAGTCGATGTCGTGGTGGCGCGGGCGGTGGACGCGCGCGCTGCGGTCCAGCGCGCCGGTGAGGGTGGCGCGAGTACGGTTCGCGAGCCGCTTCTCCAGGTCCTCGACCACCTTGCGCACGACCGCGCGGGCCGTCTCCCGGGTCGTCTCCGGCATCGCCTTGTTCAGCGAGAGCAGCGTGCCGACCAGGTGCACGTCGGCCTCCACCGCCTCCAGCATCTCGGGCTCCAGCAGCAGCGAGGCGAGACCGAGCCGGTCGATGGCGTCGCGCTGCATGACCTGGACGACGGAGGACGGGAAGTAGGTCCGGATGTCCCCGAGCCAGCGGGCCACGGACGGCGCCGACGCGCCGAGCCCCGCCGAGCGGTCCCGGCCGGTCTGCGGCTTGTCACCCCTGCCGTAGAGCGCGGCCAGTGTGCCGTCCACCGCCGCGTCCCGGCCGGACAGTGTGCATCCGGTGCCGTCGGCCGGGTCCCCGCCGAGCACCAGCCGCCAGCGCCGCAGCCGCTCCCGCGCCGGGTCGCGCACCTCGGCCGGTGCCGGTCCGGTCGTCCGGTTCGTCATGCCCCCACCCCCGCAGGCCTGTTGTCGTGCGTCGTGTCGCGGTCCGCGTCCAGGCCGAGCAGCAGCCGCAGCACCGGCAGCACGGCGTCGGCCCGGCCGGTGTCCGGTTCGGTGGCGAAACCGGGGATCGCGGCTCCCTGTGCGGCGGTCCCGCCGGGACGGTCACCCGGACCGCGCCGGACCAGTTCGCCGAGCGTTCTGCGTACACCCGGCTCGTACGCCGCGAAGGTGCGCCGCAGCAGCGGCAGCACATCCGTGAAGGCCTCATCGGGCACCCCGGTCAGCCAGGTGTCCAGCAGGCCGAGCAGCCGCTCGTCGTGCACCAACAGCAGCCCGCCCCCACCGCCGGCGAACCCCTCGACCCAGGCGGCGGCGACGGCAGGGGGCGTGCCCGGCGACAACACGAGCCCCATCCACCGGGCCGCTTCCCCGGCCGGCAGCACGCCGTCGTCCAGCAACAGCCGCACGGCCCGCCCCCGGACGACACCGGGCGCGGTGTCCCGCAGAGACAACGCCCGCAACACGGCCCGCCAGCGATCACGCAACCGGCGGTGCCCCACGGGCTCGCCTCCGGGGAAGGTGTGCCGGCTGTGGGCGGCCGGGTCCTCCTCGTCCCCGAGGCCCGGGCGATGCCCGAGTCCGCCCGGGTCCCCTTCGCCCCCGAGGCCCGCGCGACCCTCTGGACCGGCCGGGTCCCCCTCCTCACCGACGCCGGCATGACCCTCTGGGCCGGCTGCGTCGCCCTGGTCTCCGAGGCCCGCGTGATTCCCGAGGGGGGCCGGGCACACCTCGGGACCGACGCTGGCCTGCCCCCCGAAGCCGGCCTGCCCTCCGAGGCCGGCCGCTTCCGCCTCGTCGCGGCGGTCGCCGAAGTCGCAGCGGCCGCCGTCGGCCGCGTTGTCCCCGGCGTCCGCGTTGCCCGTGTCATCCCCGACGCCCGCGCCGTCCCCGTCGCCCCCTTCGGCCCCTTCGCCCCCTTCGTCAAGGCTCTCCGCCAGCAGCCCCACGGCCGTGTGCACGGCGTCCACGTGTCCCCGCATCTCCTCCGCCGCGTCCGCGTCGAGCGCGGCGCACGCCGGTGGCAGGCCGACGAAGATGCGCTCGGCGAGGCCCGCGGCCACCCCGGCCAGCGCGCCGGTGTCGGTGCCGCGTACGTCGCCGTAGCGCAGCGAGCGGACCAGGGCGGGCAGGGCCTGGGCCAGGTGGCCGACGTCGGCGTCGAGGGCCGCTCGGTCGGCGAGCACCCGCATGACCACGGGCAGCGCCTCCGACAGCCCGGCCAGCAGGCACTGCTCGGCGAGCGCGGTGACCTCGGCGAGGCTTCGCGCGGCGGTCGCGTCCGACTCGGCCTTGGCCTGTGCGGCGGCGAGTACGGTCGTCCCCCACACGCCCGCCTCGGCGACCCGCACCGACAGCTCGGGCTCCCAGCGCAGCCGCCAGGTCTCCCGGAAGGTGCCCGTACTCCCCCGCGACCGGGCCGGCTCGCCCCAGTCGACACCGAGCAGCCGCAGCCGGTGCAGCAGCCTGCTGCGGCCGGCGTCGGTGTCCCCGCGCAGGTCCAGCTCCAGCTCGCGCTCGAGCGCCTCCGGCTTGAGCCGTAGGGAGCGCTGCTGCCGGGCCAGGTCGCGCTGCAGCGGCACCGCGGGGGCCGTGTCGGGGACCTCGCCCAGGACGTCCCCGACGACCAGCCGGTCGTGCACCAGGGCCAGCGGCACGTCCGAGCCGTCGCACATGACCGCGCGGACCGCATCGGTGGTCTCGCCCAGGCCGGGCAGCGGGCGGCCCCGCATCGCCGCCAGGGTCTCCGCGAGGCGCACGGCCTCGATGACGTGCGCCGAGGAGACGATCCGGTCCTCCTCGCGCAGCAGGCCCGCCACCTTGGTCAGCCATCGCTCGACCGGCCGGTCGGGCGCGTGGAACAGATGCCCGTACCAGCCGGGCGAGTCGATGCCCGCGCCGTATCCGCCGGTCCGGGCCAGCCTGCGGTGCGTCCACGGCACCCAGGTCAGGTCCGTCTTGACCTTCGGCAGGCCCTTCAGCAGCGCCCGGTCGGCGGTGACTGTGCTCTTCTCACGCAGCGCGGGCACGTGCCAGGCCCCGCACACCACGGCCACGGCGTCGCCGAACTCCTTGCGCGCCTCGCGCAGCCGCAGCCGCATGTACGCCTCGCGGACGAGGTCCCGGGACCGCCCGCCGGCGCCGTACCGCTCACGCAGCGCGCCCATGGCCTCCGCCACCGCGGCGAACGGCGCGAAGGGGTCCCGCTCGCCCGGTCCCCGGTGCTCCACGACGTCCTCCCACCAGCGCTCGGGGTCGTCGTATCCGGCGGCCTCGGCGAGCACGGCGAGCGGGTCGACGCGGACCTGTTCGTCGGCAGCGGCGACGGCCGGATCACCATCGGACCGGAACCCGGACCCGTCATCGCGCCCGGCGCCGGCCCCGGCCGCCCCGGCTTCGGGGCCGGCACCGGCACCGGACCCGGAATCGGCCTTGGTATTCGCCTTGGCCTTGGCCTTGGCAGCGGACTCTGGCTCGCGTTCGGCGCCGGACCCGGCGGACCCGGGCTCGGCCCCGGGACCCGGCTCAGGCACCGTCCCGGCAGAGCCCTCCTCCCAAGCGAGGGTGTGTGTCGCCGGCACATCGATGAAGCAGGCCGGGACGCCGTGTTCCACGGCCCATCGGATGGCCACCCATTCGGGGCTGAACTCGGCGAACGGCCAGAACGCCGAGCGTCCGGGCTCGTCGACGGCGTGGGCGAGCAGGGCGACCGGGGGCCGCAGCCCGGGGTCGGCGGCCAGCGGGATCAGCGCGTCGGCCTCGGGCGGGCCCTCGATCAGGACGGCACCGGGCCGGGCGGCGTCCAGGGCAGCGCGTACCGCACGCGCGGAACCCGGCCCGTGGTGCCGTACGCCGAGCAGCAGCGGCCCGGAGTCGTACGTCTCGCGCCGGCTGGTGCCGGTCATGCGCTCACCTCCCGGCAGGCGCGGTAGAAGTCCGTCCAGCCCTCACGCTCACGGACGACCGTCTCCAGGTACTCCTGCCAGACGACCCGGTCGGCGGCCGGGTCGCGGACGACGGCACCCAGGATGCCGGCGGCCACGTCACCCGGGCGCAGCACGCCGTCGCCGAAGTGGGCGGCGAGCGCGAGGCCGTTGGTGACGACGGAGATCGCCTCCGCGGTGGACAGTGTGCCGCTCGGCGACTTCACCTTCGTGCGGCCGTCGGCGGTGATGCCGTCGCGCAGCTCGCGGAAGACGGTGACGACCCGGCGGATCTCCTCGATGCCGTCGGGTGCGGCCGGCAGGTCGAGGGAGCGGCCGAGCTGCTCGACCCGGCGGGTGACGATGTCGACCTCGGCGTCGGCGCTCTCCGGCAGCGGCAGCACCACGGTGTTGAAGCGGCGGCGCAGCGCGCTGGAGAGGTCGTTGACCCCGCGGTCGCGGTCGTTGGCGGTGGCGATGAGGTTGAAGCCGCGGACCGCCTGGACCTCCCCGCCCAGCTCGGGGATGGGGAGGGTCTTCTCGGACAGGATGGTGATCAGCGTGTCCTGCACGTCGGCCGGGATTCGCGTCAGCTCCTCCACGCGGGCCGTCATGCCCTCGGCCATGGCGCGCATGACGGGGCTGGGCACGAGGGCGTCCCGGCTCGGGCCGTGCGCGAGGAGCTGTGCGTAGTTCCAGCCGTACCGGATCGCCTCTTCCGGAGTGCCGGCCGTGCCCTGCACCAGCAGTGTCGAATCGCCGCTCACGGCGGCGGCCAGGTGCTCCGACACCCAGGTCTTGGCGGTGCCGGGCACACCGAGCAGGAGCAGGGCGCGGTCGGTGGCGAGCGTGGTGACGGCGACCTCGACGATGCGGCGCGGGCCCACGTACTTGGGTGTGATCACCGTGCCGTCCCGCAGGGTGCCGCCGAGCAGATACGTCGCCACCGCCCACGGCGACAGCTTCCAGCGGGCCGGGCGCGGGCGGTCGTCCTGCGCGGCGAGCGCGGCGAGTTCGGCCGCGAAGGCGTGCTCGGCGTGCGGGCGCAGCACCTGCGCGGACTCGTCGCGGTCGGGTGCGGCGGTCGTCGGTTCCACGGACACAGACATGGCTGAGGCCCCCTCCAGCTCGGCCGGTTCGGATCTGTCACCAACCGTGCACCACACCACTGACAATCGCCCTGACCTGCACAAACGTGCTTGCCGGGCCGATTGTCAGTGGCGGGACCTACCGTCGGTGGCATGACTGAGCAGGGGGTGCGCTGGACCGCGGAACACGTGCTGGCACTGGCGCCTGACGCCGCGTCACGCAAGGCGGGAAGCAGGCTCGGTGCGGCCGGGCCGTGGTCCGGGGCGGGGTGTGCAGAGGGGACGGTGTGGGGGCAGTGCAAGGGCAGCGGCAGCAAGCCGTACCAGACGGTGGTGGACCTGGCCGACGCGGCCGGGCCGGCGTACAAGTGCAGTTGTCCGAGCCGTAAGTTCCCGTGCAAGCACGCGCTCGGGCTGCTGCTTCTCTGGGTGGGTGACGAGGACGCGGTGCCGGTGTCCGCTCAGCCGCCGGACTGGGCGGAGCAGTGGCTGGCGGCACGGCGCAGCCGGGCCGGGACCAGAAGGACACAGGCCGAGGGGAGTTCGGCGGCCGGACCCGCCGATCCGGAGGCTGCCCGGCGGCGGGCCGAGCGCCGGGCCGAGCGGGTCACGGCGGGCGCGACGGAGCTGGAGCAGCGTCTGGCGGACCTGCTGCGCGGCGGCTTGGCCGCGGCCGAGCAGGCGGGGTACGGCCTGTGGGACGAGACGGCGGCCCGCATGGTCGACGCGCAGGCACCCGGACTGGCCGCCCGCGTGCGGGAATTGGGGGCGATACCGGCATCGGGTGCAGGCTGGCCGGCACGGCTGCTGGAGGAGTGCGCGCTGCTGCATCTGCTCGACCAGGGCTGGCTGCGCCGCGACCGGCTGCCGGACGCTCTCGCGGCGACGGTCCGTTCCCGCCTGGGCCTGCCCGCCACGCCGGACGGTCCGCCGGTGCGCGACCGCTGGCTGGTCCTCGCCCAGTACGACACGGCGGACGCCAAACTGACGACGCGCCGGATCTGGCTGCACGGTGCCGAGTCGGGTGAGACCCGGCTGCTGCTGTCCTACGGCGCCGCGGGCCGGGCACCGGAGCTGTCGCTGCCGGTCGGGCTGGCCGTGGAGGCCGAGCTGTCCGCCTACCCGGGCGCCGGCCGGTGCCGGGCCGCCCTCGGCGACCGGTTCGCCCCGCCCGCGCCGGCCGCGTTCCGCCCGCCGGGCGTGAGCACGGCCGAGGCGGCGGTCCGGTACGGCGAGGCGCTGCGCGAGGACCCCTGGCTGGAGTCGGTCCCGGTGACCCTGGACCGGGTGATACCGGTACCGGACGACGACCGCTGGCAGCTGGCCGACGCCGGTGCGGACGCGGCCCTGCCACTGACCCGGGCCGCCCGCTCCCGGCCCGGACTGTGGCGGCTGGTGGCCCTGTCCGGCGGCGCCCCCGTCACGGTCTTCGGCGAGTGCGGCCACCGCGGCTTCACCCCGCTCACCGCCTGGCCGGAGGGGGCGGGCGAGGCGGTGGCGCTGTGCTGACAGGGCGTACAGGACGCAGGGACACCCCGGCAGGCGAAGGGAAGGGAACGTGATGCACGGGACGCCGACCGGCGGGGACACCGCCACCCCGGCCAGCTCCTGGGAGGACCTGGTCACCACCGCGCTCCTCGGCACCGACCGGCGGGCACCGGCACACGGCACGCCCGGCCGCCCGGCACCGCTCGCGCTGCTCGACGCGGCGGCCGTGGCGACCGTACGGCGGCGGGCCGGACTGCGGCCCGCACCGGCGGCGCGTCGCCCGGACCGGACACCCGCGGACCCGCGCCCGGCACTGCCCGCGGCGGCGGCCCGCAGACTCGCCACCCTGCTGGCCGACCGGTCCGGCGGCACGTCCGGCGGCCGGCGGGGCAGCACCCCGGACCTCATGGAGCTGCTCCCCCAGTGGCTGGCGGCTGCCAACGCGCAGGGGTACGCGGCGCCACCGCAGGCCCTGCCCGCGCTGCTGGACGCGGCCCGGGGCCGTACGGACCTGCGCCCTGCGGCGCTGGCGTTCGCCGGCCCGCGTGCACTGTGGCTGGCCCGGCTGAACCCGGACTGGCGCTTCGCCCTGCGAGCGGCCCCCGGCGGCGGCGCGGCGCTGCCCGGCCCCGAGGACGCCGAGGCGGTGCACCGGCTGTGGCAGGAGGGGCTGTTCGCCGAGCGGGCGGCGCTGCTGGGGACGCTGCGCGCCCGTACGCCCGCGTCGGCGCGCGAGCTGCTGGCATCGACGTGGGCGACGGAGCGGGCGGAGGACCGGCTGATGTTCCTCGACTCGCTGCGCACCGGTCTGTCGGAGGCGGACGAGCCGTTCCTGGAGCAGGCGTTGGGCGACCGCAGCCGCAATGTCCGGGCGACGGCGGCAGAGCTGCTGTCCGCACTGCCGGGTTCGGCACTCGCAGCGCGCATGGCGGTGCGGGCCGCGGCCTGTGTGGCCCCGGACCGTACGGGGGACGCGCCGGCGATCGCGGTGGAAGCGCCGCACGAGTGCGACTCCGGGATGGAGCGGGACGGTGTGGTGGCCGCACCGCCCGCGGGAAGAGGGGAACGCTCATGGTGGCTGGCGCAGTTGGTGGAGGCCGCGCCGCTCGGCACCTGGACGGAGCGGTTCGGCGGGCGGACGGCCCAGGAGATCGTGGCGCTGCCGGTGGCGGACGGGTGGCAGGGCGAGCTGCACGCGGCCTGGTGCCGAGCAGCGGTGCGGCAGCGGGACACGGAATGGTCGCGGGCGCTGCTCGGCTCGCCGTCCGCGCCGGAGGCCGGCGGTCCGGGCGCGGTGTCCCTGGCGGAGCGGGCGAAGCTGCTGGCCGCGCTGGAACCGGCGGAACGGGCCGAGTGGGTGGCCGGGTTCATCGCGACACATGGCCTGTCGGAGGCGTTCCAGCTGCTCGGAGTGTGCGCGGTCCCATGGGCTCCACCGCTGGGCCGGGCGGTCGTGGACGCCCTCAACATCGCGCGGGACGCCGGCAGTTACCCGTGGAGCTTCAGCGGGGTGATGGGGCTGGCGGAGCGCTGTCTGGACCCGGCGGAGACCGTAAGGCTGGAGGCGCTGCTGGCGGTGCCCGACGAACGGGAGGACGCCGCGCCGGGGGCCGGCGGCTACTGGGCGGAGGCGTTCCAGCGACTGGTCACCACGCTGCGGCTGCGTGCGGCGATGACGCAGGAACTGGCACCGACGGGGCCGAGCGGCCCGTCCGGCGACTGAGGGGGCCGCTCAGGCCGCTCCACAACGCCGGCGCGCGGCCCCAGGGCGCCGGCTCAAACGCCGGCGGCGGCCACTCGACGGCCGCAGGCCCCCGCTCCCGCTGTGCCGGGCACACGCGCTCATCAGCGAGCGCCCGCCCAACCACTGAAAGGCGCCCGCTCAACCACCGGAAGGTTGCCGCTCAACCACCACAAGGCGCCCGCTCAACCACCGGAGGGTGGCTGCTCAACCACCGGATGCAGCCCCTCAGCCCCCGGACGCCGCCGGCTGGCGCACGTTCTCGCGGACCCACTCCACGATCGACGTGGTCGTCGCGCCCGGCGTGAAGATCGCGGCGACGCCCTTGTCCTTCAGCGGCGGGATGTCCTCTTCCGGGATGATGCCGCCGCCGAAGACGAGGATGTCCTCGGCGTCCCGCTCCTTGAGCAGGTCGATGACCGCGGCGAACAGCGTGTTGTGGGCGCCGGAGAGGATGGACAGGCCGATCGCGTCGGCGTCCTCCTGGATGGCGGTGCCGACGATCTGTTCCGGCGTCTGGTGGAGGCCGGTGTAGATGACCTCCATACCGGCGTCGCGCAGGGCGCGCGCGATCACCTTGGCCCCGCGATCGTGGCCGTCGAGCCCCGGCTTGGCGACCACCACGCGGATCGGACCGGCTGCCACACCCATCACTGCCTCCATCAAGCGACCACGGAAGCGATCGCTTCCGTCCGTACCGACAAGTACCGCACTTTTGGCGCGTTCCGCCACCCGTCGCGAAGTGAACGAACGTTATCTCCAGCATCCCGCAACCGGCAGTTTTACGGTGCGCAGCGAGGGGGAAATCACATGGTGGGACATGAGGGCACACGGGGGACCTAGCCGTCCTCCGGCGTGCCGACAGGAGGTCGGCCATGAAGGTCACCGGGGTACTGCCACTCTTCCTCCCGCTCTGCCGCCGCCTGTGGCCCGGCAGACTGGCCGGACTGTCCATCGTGCTGCTGAAGGCGACCGCCCTGGAGGCAGCCATCCTCGCCGGCCATCTTCTGCTGTATCCGACCGGCCTCTTCCAGGAACGCCGCTACGCGGCCCTGCCCGCGGCGGGCGGTGCCGCCCGGCTGCCGGTGCGTCCGGGTATGCCGGTCGTCCTGCTGCACGGCTTCATCGACAACCGCTCGGTGTTCGTCCTGCTGCGCCGCGCCCTCGCCCAGGACGGCAGGCTGCGGGTGGAGTCCCTCAACTACTCTCCGCTGACCTGCGACATACGTACCGCAGCCGAACTGCTCGGCCGGCACATCGAGGAAATCTGCGAGCGCACCGGCAGCGCCCGGGTCGATATCGTCGGGCACAGCCTCGGCGGCCTGATAGCCCGCTACTACGTACAGTGCCTCGGCGGCGACCTGCGGGTGCGCACGCTCGTCACGCTCGGTACGCCCCACTCCGGGACCCGGGTGGCACCCCTGGCCGACGCGCATCCGATCGTGCGGCAGATGCGGCCCGGGTCAGCAGTGATCGAGGAGCTGGCCCGGCCCGCGCCCGGCTGCCGTACCCGGTTCGCGAGCTTCTGGAGCGATCTGGACTCGTTGATGGATCCACTGGAGACGGCGTGCCTGGAACACCCCGATCTGGACGCGCAGAACATCCGGGTGACCGGCATCGGCCACCTCGCGCTGCCCGTGCACCCCGCCGTGGCTGCGGGGATACGGGAGGTGCTCGACGCGCCCCGCACCGGGGACCGGACGACCGACGACCTCACGGTGGCCTGAGCCACCCCCTCGCGGGCGGGACACAGGCCGCGCACACCTGACACACGGTCACTCGAGATCGAACATTCTTCGAACACAAGGCCAACAACGGGTCCGTCGTCCCCCGAAACACGGCCGAATGCCCGTTTACGGCCCACTCGAAACAAGCCGAAGATTGTCGCGCCCAGGTACTGCCGGGTACAGTCGCCGCACTGCTCTGGCAGCCCCTGTTGTCGAGGCGAAAGAGAAGTTGGTGAACGACCGTCACCCGTCGGGGAGCATGACCACCCCGGCCCCGGCTTCCGACGCCTCCACCGCGCACTACGCGCCGTACGGGGCACAGGAAGCTCCTTACGGCGACCTCACCACGTACGGCAGCTATGACGCCACCGGTTTTACGGGTGATTCCGGAGCCACCACGGCCTTCGACACCGATCCGCTCTTCGGCAGCCTCCCGGGCAGCGAGCAGTCCACCGGCACGTACGACACCACCCAGTGGCAGACGGGTACCGGCCAGAACCTGGCCTACGACCCGTACGCGGCTCAGCACCATGCCGCCTACGACTCCGGCGTCTACGACAGCACCGCCTGGACAGTCCCCGCTCAGGCCACCAGGAACGATGTCAGCGGTCAGTGGGACGCGGGCGCCTGGCTGCAGCCCGACCGGACCGGCGGCGCCGAGCCCACCCAGCAGTGGGAGTGGGGCACCCAGACCTTCGACACGGGCGCGTACGACGCCACGCAGTGGAACGCCGCCGGTGAGGCCGTGATGGCGGAGCCCGAGCAGGGTGCCGAACCGTTCGATCAGCAGGGCACCGCGACGTTCGAGGCGGTCGGCGACCCGCAGACTTCGTTCGAGCAGGCCGGTGACCCGCAGGCGACCGCGGCCTTCGAGCAGGTGTCGTACGAGGACGCCGGCTATGACGGCCGGCCCTCGGGCGAGGGCGAGCCGGACTCCACCGGCGAACTGCCCGACGTGACCGGCTTGCTGGACGAGCAGGAAGAGATCACCCCGGCAACGGCGACCCGCGCGGGCTCGCGCACCGCGGCGCGCTCCCGGCGCCGTACGCCCGCCAAGCGCTCCGCACTGCTGACCGTCGCCGTCCCCTCGGCCTGTGTGATGGGGGTGGCCGGGATCGCCGCCGCCTCGGTCGGCGCACTCGCCGACGACTCCAAGGACACCACCGCCGCCGCCCCGGACGCTCAGGTGGTCAAGCCGTCGGTCGCCAACAGCAAGCTGGACACCCAGCTCAAGACCCTCTCGGCCGGCGCCACCGACTTCGCCGACCGGGCGAGCCGTACACAGGAACGGATCGACCTCAAGGCGCAGCAGGAGCTGGAGAAGAAGAAGGCCGCGGCGGAGGCCGCGCTCAAGGAGCGGCTGCGCCCCAAGTTCGCGGTGCCGGTCGCGCAGCGCGGGCTGAGCGCCTACTACGGCCAGGCGGGCGTCAACTGGATGTCGGTGCACACGGGCATCGACTTCCCGGTCTCCTACGGCACCACGGTCATGGCCGCCACCGACGGCGTCGTCTCCACCAAGTGGAACAGCGCCTACGGCAACATGATGATCGTGACGGCGAAGGACGGCACGGAGACCTGGTACTGCCACCTCTCCAGCTACCGTGTCGTCTCCGGTGCGGCGGTGAAGGCCGGCCAGCCGATCGCCTACTCCGGCAACTCCGGGAACTCCACCGGTCCGCACCTGCATTTCGAGGTGCGACCGGCGGGCGGGTCGGCCATAGACCCGCTGCCGTGGCTGCGCAGCCACGGTCTCGACCCCACGTAGGACCGCACCCCGAGCCCACGTAGGACCGCAACCCGAGCCCACGTAGGACCGGAACCCGACCCCGCAGGGAAGCGGGCTCGACCCCGCGCAGGAGTGGGGGCTTTCGCCCCCGGACTCCAGCGGCTACAGCTTCTCCACCGGTGCGTACCGCAGCAGCAGCCGCTTCGGCTTGGTGTCCCCGAAGTCGACCGTCGCCTCCGCGTTCGCGCCCGTGCCCTTCACCGCGACGACCGTGCCGAGCCCGAACTGGTCGTGGGTGACCCGGTCGCCGACGGCCAGCGCGACCACCGGCTTCTCCGCCGTACGCCGCGTGGCGAACCCGGATGCGCCCGATGCCGAGGAGCGCGAACGCGTCGAGGACAGCGAGGCCGTGATCCCGGACGCCGGGCCGGAGGACACGGGCGCCGCCGCTCCCGTCCGCTTCCACTCCATGTGGGTGGGCGGAATCTCCTCCAGGAAGCGGGAGGGCGGGTTGTACGAGGGCTGGCCCCAGGCGCTGCGCATCGCCGACCGCGTCAGGTACAGCCGCTCCCGCGCGCGCGTGATGCCGACGTAGGCCAGGCGCCGCTCCTCCTCCAGCTCCTTGGTCTGGCCGAGGGCGCGCATGTGCGGGAAGACGCCGTCCTCCATGCCGGTCAGGAACACCACCGGGAACTCCAGGCCCTTGGCGGTGTGGAGGGTCATCAGCGTGATGACGCCGTCGCCGTCCTCCTCGTCCGGGATCTGGTCGGAGTCGGCGACCAGGGCGACCTGCTCCAGGAAGTCGGCAAGCGTGCCGCCCGGGGCGGCAGCCCCCGGTGTCCCGGCTCCCTCACCGCGCTCCTGCTCGAACTCCAGAGCCACGGCGGCGAGTTCCTGGAGGTTCTCGATGCGGGTCTCGTCCTGCGGGTCGGTGGAGGCCTGCAGCTCGGCCAGATAGCCCGTGCGCTCGAGGATCGCCTCCAGGACGGTCGCGGGGCCGGCGCCGGACTCCACGATCGTGCGCAGGTCCTCCATCAGCGTGTTGAACCGCTTGACCGCGTTGGTGGAGCGCGCGGCCATGCCGTACGCCTCGTCCACGCGCTTCAGAGCCTGCGGGAAGCTGATCTTCTCGCGCTGGGCGAGGGCATCGATCATCGCCTCCGCGCGCTCGCCGATGCCCCGCTTGGGCACGTTGAGGATGCGGCGCAGCGGCACCGAGTCCTCGGGGTTGGCGAGGACGCGCAGATAGGCCAGGACGTCCCGGACCTCTTTGCGCTCGTAGAAGCGGACGCCGCCGACGAC
The DNA here is from genome assembly GCF_055566415.1 of Streptomyces sp. NPDC027663. Taxonomy (NCBI): domain Bacteria; kingdom Bacillati; phylum Actinomycetota; class Actinomycetes; order Kitasatosporales; family Streptomycetaceae; genus Streptomyces; species Streptomyces sp. NPDC027663. The sequence goes on from NZ_JBVHSK010000002.1 coordinate 662,580, forward strand.
CTTGTAGGGCAGGCCGACGCGGATGAAGACCTCTTCGAAGACACGGGACTGGGCGTTGGTGCGGTAGAAGACGGCGACGTCCCCGGCCTTCGCCTCGCGCGCGTCCGTGAGGCGGTCTATCTCGTCGGCGACGAACTGGGCCTCGTCGTGCTCGGTGTCGGCGACGTAACCGGTGATCCGTGCGCCCTGCCCGGCGTTGGTCCACAGGTTCTTCGGGCGGCGGGACTCGTTGCGCTCGATGACCGCGTTGGCGGCGGACAGGATGGTCTGCGTGGAGCGGTAGTTCTGCTCCAGCAGGATCGTCGTCGCGTTCGGGTAGTCCTCCTCGAACTGGAGGATGTTGCGGATCGTCGCGCCCCGGAAGGCGTAGATCGACTGGTCCGCGTCACCGACCACGCACAGTTCGGCGGGCGGGACGTCGTACTCGCCGGGCGGGGTGTCGGCCTCGCCGGCGCGCTCGCCCGTCCCGACCAGCTCGCGGACGAGGGCGTACTGGGCGTGGTTGGTGTCCTGGTACTCGTCGACCAGGACGTGCCGGAAGCGGCGCCGGTAGTGCTCGGCGACGTCCGGGAAGGCGCGCAGCAGGTTGACCGTCGTCATGATCAGGTCGTCGAAGTCCAGCGCGTTCGCCTCGCGCAACCGCGACTGGTACAGGGCGTAGGCCTGCGCCAGCGTCTTCTCGAAGCCGTCGGTGGCCTGCGCGGCGAAGTCCTCCTCGTCGATCAGCTCGTTCTTGAGGTTGCTGATCTTGGCGCTGAAGGACTTGGGCGGGAAGCGCTTGGGATCCAGGTCCAGGTCGCGGCAGACGAGGGCCATCAGGCGCTTGCTGTCGGCGGCGTCGTAGATCGAGAACGACGACGTGAAGCCCAGCTTCTTCGACTCGCGGCGCAGGATCCGCACGCACGCGCTGTGGAAGGTCATCACCCACATCGCGTTCGCGCGCGGGCCGACGAGCTGCTCCACGCGCTCCTTCATCTCGCCCGCGGCCTTGTTGGTGAAGGTGATCGCGAGGATCTGGCCCGGGTGCACGTTCCGCTCGGCGAGTAGGTGGGCGATGCGGTGGGTGAGCACACGGGTCTTGCCGGAGCCGGCGCCGGCGACGATGAGCAGCGGCGAACCGGCGTGCACGACCGCGGCGCGCTGGTTGTCGTTCAGTCCCTCCAGGAGCGCCGCCGCGTCGATCACGGGGCGCGGGGCGCCGTCGCGGTAGTACGCGTCACGGTCCGGCGGCACATCGAACTTCCCGCCGAACAGATCGTCCGGAAGCGGCTCCGGAGCGTGATCGTCCTCGGGTGGCGGCTGCTCCTCCTCGTGCCCGCGAGGGGGCTGGAGGTCCGCCAGGAAGCTGTCGTCAAAGAGGCTGCTCATCGCTCTACGAGTCTAGGCCGCCCCACCGACAACCGGTTGCCGTCCCCGGAACATGGCCCGCGTGGTGAGCGGTCGCTCTTCGCGTCGAAAGCGTCCGCCGACCGCTCACACAACGGAAGCGCCTGGTCACGCGGGCGTGAACCAGCCATCAGGTCACGGAAATGTATCGGACAAACCGCACACCAACCTTCACAGAAGACACACCAGTTGGCTAGGTTGCCGTCAGGCCGCACGACCCCTCTCCGGCGAACGTCGCCGGGCCGCGCGGCCTCCGCCGAGTCCGGTGCGCCCTCTGCGTGGTGCCCGGAGCCGGGGACCCACCGATCCTGGGGTGAATCGGCCGACTCCCGCCCGGGACGACGCCGTAGGGCAACCCTTCCGTCCGCCCGAACCCGACAGCTAACCCGGTAGGCGGCAGCAAGGAAGGAGTCGCCTCCCTTGGCGTCGCACCGCAAGCCGCGCCCCGGCGGAACCCCGGGGACGGGCATTCGCACCCCCGCTCTCGCCACCGCCGCCCTCACCTCCGTGGCCGTCCTCTCCCAGTCCGCGCAGGCCGCTCCCGAAACCGGTCACGGCAGGCCGAGCCCGGAGGAGATCGAGCGGAAGATCGACGATCTGTACCGCCGGGCGGAATCGGCGACCGAGACGTCCGGCACGACCAGGGAGCGTTTCGCCGGCACCGCCAGGGAGCGTTCCGCCGCCGCAAGCAGGGAGCGGTCCGCCGCCGGGGCCGAGGAGCGTCCCGCGGACGCACCCCGGCGACACGGCGACAGTCTTCAGCGGCTCCGGGACGAGGTGGCCCGCCGCGCCGCGGCCCAGCCCCGCGCCGTTCCGGCCCAGCGCGGCCCCGAGGGGGCCCGGGACACAGCCGCGGCGACGCCCGCCCGGGGCACGAGCGTCGCACCCCCGAGACGGAGTGTGGATGCCGTACCGCCCGCACGAGGCAGGGACGCCGTAACGCCCGCACAGGGCAGGGGCGCCGTAACGCCCGCACGAGGCATGGAGGCGGTACCGTCCGCGCGGAAGGCGGCCGTCGCCGCGTCCGTCCGGAACGCGTCCCTCCTGCCGTCCGCCCAGGAGAGGGCCGTCGTCCCGCCCGCGGACAGCGTGCCGGAGGCCGCCGCGAGGGACCCGAAGACCGCCAAGGCGGCGGTGCAGAAAAAGCTCGCCCACGCGCGCGTGCTGCTGTCGCAGCGGACCGCGCAGAGCGCCGCGCAGTCCGTCACGCCTGCCGCACCTAGCGCGTCTGTCGCACCTGTCGCACCTGTCGCACCTGACATGTATGGCGCCTCAGTCACATCCACCGCACCGGTGACGTCCGTCGCGTCGGTCACATCCCCGTCGATCACGTCCGCTCCGGTCACATCCGCGTCGATCGCGTCCGTTGCGACGGTCACATCCGGCACGGACACGACGACCAAGGCCCGGAAAGCCGTCGCCTTCGCCCGGGAGCAGCTCGGCAAGCCGTGCGTGTGGGGCGCCGCCGGCCCCGGTTCCTACGACTGCTCGGGGCTGACCCAGGCCGCCTGGAAGTCGGCCGGTGTCACCCTTCCGCGCAGCGCCCGCGATCAGGCCGAAGCAGGAACCACGGTCCCGCCTGCCGAGGCGCGCCCCGGCGACCTCGTGTTCTTCCACGACGACGCAGACCATGTAGGGCTGTGCACGGGCGACGGCATGATGATCCACGCTCCCAGGCCGGGCGCGTACGTGCGTGAGGAACCGGTCTCCCGCACCGACGGGTCGGCCGTGCGCTGCGTGGTGCGGCCGGGCTGATCCCGCCGCCCCGAGATCGCCCGCCCGGGAGATCAGGTTCGACCGGAGATCAGGTCCGGCCGGAGATCAGGTCCAGAGGACGGCGATGAAGATGTTCGCCGTGGTCAGCAGGCCGACGAGCCCGAAGAGGCCCTTGTCGATCCGCTCCTCGTCGCGCTTCACGTAGACCAGCGCGAGGATCACGATCAGCAGAGCCAGCTTCACGCCGATCTTGATGTTGTTGACGTGGTGGTCGTCGGCCTGATTGAGGCCGACGAGCGCCACGCCGGTGACCAGCATGGTCAGCGCGCCGTGCAGCATCCCGGGCACGAACCGGGCCGTGCCCTGGCCCATCGCCTTCATCTGGGTGAGGAAGCCGCCGAGCAGCGCGGCGATACCGACGATGTGCAGGCCGACGAAGAGATGGATGAGTACGTCCATGGGGCCGGAGCCTAGCCAGGGGGCGCCACGGCTCCCCGCACCGGGCCCGCCCTCAGGGGCGGCGGCGGCGCGAAAACGCTCGGCAGACCTTGCATATATGCGCTCCATAGCACCCGATCACCCCCGCCTGGTCCGCTTTCCGCGGCTCGATCATCACGCTGCGTGAAGAAGACGACTCGGGCCCTACGGAGGGATCACTTACGGTCACACCATGACCTGTCGTAACCAATTTCGGACAGCGCGTTACCAACCCGTCACCGTCCGGCCTAGCGTCCTCCCCCAGGTGACCGGCTCCCCACCGCCGCCCGGCCCTCGGGCGGCCGCCGGCCACCACCGCCGAGAAAGCCCGGCGGCGGCCCACTCCCCCTGTGCGGGCCGCCGCGGGGCGTACTGACCCTCGGTCGTACGAGTCCTACGGAAGGACGTGACGGTCCAGGTGGCAGCGCACCGCAAGCCCCCGCATCGCTCGCTCAGCGGCCATACGGCCCGGACGGCCGCCACACTCGCCCTGGCGGGCGCGGCCACGGCGACGGGCTTCGACGGCACGGGACACGCTGAACCCCAGCTGACACAGGCGCAGGTGAAAGCCAAGGTGGACAGCTTGTACCGGGAGGCCGAGGCCGCCACCGAGAAGTACAACGGGGCGAAGGAGGAAGCGGGCGCGGCCCAGCGGCGACTGACCGGGCTGCAGGACGAGACCGCCCGCAAGCAGGAGAAGCTCAACTCCGCCCGGGACGCCCTGGGTTCGATCGCCGCGGCCCAGTACCGGGACGGAGGCATCGACCCGGCGTGGCAACTGGCCCTCTCCAGCGACCCCGACCGGTACCTGGACGGCGCCGCGTTCGCGGAGCGGGCCGGTGACCGGCAGGCCGCCGCCGTATCACGGGTTCGCGAACAACTGCGCGAGATCGAGCGGTTGCGCGGGGCCGCACGCATCGAGCTGAAGTCGCTGCGGGCACGGCAGGCGGAGCTGGGACGGCAGAAGAAGACGGTCACCGGCAAGCTGGACGAGGCCCGCCGACTGCTGGCACAGCTGCCTCCGCGCCGGCGCACCGTGGCGACCGCGTCCGGCAGCACGGTCGGACATTCCTCTCGCTCGGCCGCCGCCCCGCGGGAACCGTTGCCGCAGCCCGGGTCCGCCCCGGCCCCCACTGCCCGCGCCGCCGCGGCCGTCTCCTACGCCTACGCCAAGCTCGGCAGCCCGTACGTGTGGGGCGCGACCGGGCCGAACGCCTTCGACTGCTCGGGCCTGGCCCAGGCCGCCTACCGCTCCGCCGGCATCTCCCTGCCCCGCACCACCTACGCCCAGATCAACGCGGGCCGCCGGGTCTCCCGCTCCGAACTCCAGCCCGGCGACCTGGTGTTCTTCTACTCCGGGATCAGCCACGTCGGCATCTACGTGGGCAACGGCCAGATGATCCACGCCCCCAGCCCGTCGGCCCCGGTCCGGATTGCTCCGATCGACCAGATGCCGTTCGCGGGGGCGACGAGGGTGGCCTGAGGTCAGGGTGCGGCCGGTCCGGGGGCCGGATGCGACCGGGGCCGGATGCGACGGGGGCCGGATGAGGGTCGGCCTGAAGGCAGGGGTGGGGTCGGGTGGAGGCTGGGTCAGGGCCGACGTGAGGCCCGGCTGCCGGTCTGCTGAGGCAGAGCCCGGTCTGCCAGGGCAGGGCCAGGTCTGCCGATGCAGGGCCAGGCCTGCCGGGCAGGACTGGCCGGATCTGCCGCGACAGGAGACGACGCGACGACGCGAGCGGCGGTTGCGAGCAGATCAGACCAGCCGTCGGGCGGTCGCCCAGCGGGTCAGTTCGTGACGGTTGGACAGCTGGAGCTTGCGCAGGACCGCCGAGACATGGGACTCGACCGTCTTCACCGAGATGAACAGCTGCTTGGCAATCTCCTTGTAGGCGTAGCCACGGGCGATCAGCCGGAGCACCTCGCGTTCGCGCTGGGTGAGGCGGTCCAGGTCCTCGTCCACCGGCGGGGCGTCGGTGGAGGCGAAGGCGTCCAGCACGAACCCGGCCAGCCGTGGCGAGAAGACCGCGTCGCCCTCCTGGACACGGAAGATCGAGTCGACCAGGTCGGCGCCGGTGATGGTCTTGGTGACATAGCCGCGGGCGCCACCGCGGATCACCCCGATCACGTCCTCCGCCGCGTCCGACACGGACAGCGCGAGGAAACGGACAGGGCGCTCGGCGTCCGCCATCAACGGCGCGCAGCGGCGCAGCACTTCGACACCACCGCCGCCCGGCAGATGGACGTCGAGGAGAACCACCTCGGGCCGGGTCGCGGTGATGACCGTGACCGCCTGGTCGACGTCCGCGGCCTCGCCGACCACCTCGACGCCGGTCTCGGCGGTCCGGCCGATCTCGGCCTGCACGCCGGTGCGGAACATCCGGTGGTCGTCCACGAGCACCACCCGTACGTGCCGTCCGCCGGCGCCGGCGCCGCCGTCGTCGGCCCGGCCGGCCCCGGCCGCCTCCGCCGTCCCCGCCGTGCCGTTCGCCTCGGTCGCGTCGCTCATGACGTCTTCTCCGCCCTCTCCATCTCCAGCTCGACCTCGGTGCCGCCGCCCGGCACCGCCCGCAGCCGGGCCGTGCCGCCGTTGCGCTCCATGCGGCCGATGATCGATTCTCTAACGCCCATGCGGTCGGGGGGTATCGAGTCGAGATCGAAGCCTGGGCCGCGGTCGCGGACGGACACGAAGACCGTTTTTCCCTCGACTTCGGCGTAGACCTGTACGGCACCACCCTCGCCACCGTACTTGGCCGCGTTCACCATCGCCTCGCGCGCGGCCTGCATCTGCGCACCGGTCCTATCGTCCAGCGGGCAGTCGCCGACGACGACGACGTCGATGGGCACTCCGTGCTTGTCCTCCACCTCGGCGGCACTGCGCCGCACCGCCTCGGCGACCGTGTCCGGCTCGTCCTCCTCGTCCTTGCCGGTGCCCTCCGGCTTGTACAGCCAGGTGCGCAGGTCGCGCTCCTGGGCGCGGGCGAGACGGCGCACCTCGCCCGCGTTGTCGGCGTTGCGCTGGATCAGGGTGAGGGTGTGCAGCACGGAGTCGTGGACGTGAGCGGCGACCTCGGCACGCTCCTGGGCGCGGATGCGCATCAGGCGTTCCTCGGAGAGGTCCTGGGTCATGCGGACCAGGTAGGGACCGGCGAGCAGGGTGATGCCGACGAGGACCGCGAGCGCGGCCTGCAGGACCGCGCCGAGGTGGGCGGTCGAGCCCTGCAGGACGAAGACGGCGGAGACACCGGCCGTGACGAGCAGGACGCCGCCGGCCGCGCGCAGCAGGCTGAGGGTGCGGCGCCGGCGGCCGACCTCGACCCAGCGGGCCCGGCGGGCGTTGTCCGCCTGGCGCCAGACGAGGGCGACACCGGCCGCGACGAGCACGGCGGGCAGCAGATACGCCTTGGCGGCACTGCCCAGGTTGACGCTGCCCACGAAGACCATGGACACGATGACCATGAGGAGCAGTGCGACGATCTGTCCCCGGTCCGGCTTGCGGGCCACGAGTTTGCGGCGGCCGTCCGGCGAGGTTTCCGTGCCCACCAGCGACGGCTTCTGGTCGCCGACGCCGCCGACGCCGAGCGGGACGAAGAACCAGAATGCCGCGTACAGCAGTGCGCCGAGTCCGTCGGCCATGAGCAGGCCGACGAATGCGAGCCGCACCCAGATGACGGGCAGCCCGAGATGTCCCGCGAGGCCCCGCGCCACTCCGCCGAGCCAGCGTCCGTCGCTGCTGCGGTAGAGCTTGCGCGGTGGCCGCGGGTCGTCGAGTGGCAGGCTTGCGGCTTCCGGCATGGCAACGATGGTCACACGGCGGGCGAGGCAGAGCATCAGGGTCGGCCCCCGAGACGCCCCTGATCTTCCCAGGGACGGGTCCGGGTGGGCGGACCATCCGGCGATCCGTGCCGGTCGAACGCTTCCCCGCCCCGTCTCAGGGCCGATTTCAGGGTTGGCCCAGGGTCGTCCCGACTGCCGCCGCGGCGGCCGGGCCGTCACCATGGACGCATGACGGATCACGAGCACGCCGCGACGGGTCCGGGACCCGGCCCCGGCCCGCGCCCGGCACCGGGCACCGGGCCGACGGATGCCGCGCCCGCCGCGACGGGAAGGGCAGAAGCGGCCGGCCCCGGCACCCACCATCACACCCGCACCGACCCCTCTGCCGGCTCCGGCCCCGAGCCGGACGCACAGGAGCAGCGCCAGGACGCCACCGCTGCCCCCGACCGGTTCCGCCGCGACCGCCGGTACAAGATGATCGCGGGCGTGTGCGCGGGTCTCGGACGGCAGACGGACATGGACCCGGTGATCTTCCGGATCACGCTGGCCGTGCTGTCCGCGACCGGCGGCCTCGGGCTCATCTTCTACGGCTTCGCCTGGCTCCTGGTGCCGTACGAGGACGAGGAGGAGAACGAACTCCGCAAGCTGTTCACGGGCCGGGTCGACGGCCAGGCGCTGGCCGCCGTGCTGTTCGCGCTGGTCGGCTGCGGGATCTTCCTGACGATGCTGCGGAACGGCGGAGTGCTGGCGTTCGCCGTGGTGCTGTCGCTGCTGCTCGCCGGCGCCGGATACTGGTCGCGGCGCCGTGGCGCCCCCGACCCCGACCCCCTGGCCGCACAGGCCGCCGCCGACGCCCCGCCGGAGGCCCAGGCGCCGCCGGTCGTCACCACCTACTACCCCTCCTGGTGGCGGGACCCGATCGTCAAGGACGGCACCCATGTCGGCGGCACGGGCTACCTGTGGGGACCCGGCGACGCCCAGGACCGCGACCTCACCTCGGTCGTGGACGTCGGCGTCGCCAACCCTTGGACGCACCCCGGGTCCGAACCGCCCCCGCACACCGCGCCCCCGAGACCGCGCGGCCCGCGCTGGATCGGCGGCTGGGTGTTCCTGCTCGCCCTGCTGGCAGGCGGCCTGGGCACCGGGCTCAGCTGGGACACCCAGCCGCTGGGCACCAGTCTGCAGACCGGTCTGGCGTGCGCGCTGGCGGTGTTCGGCCTGGGCATCACGCTCAGCGCGTTCCTCGGCCGGACGGGGGCGGGGACGGTGTTCCTGGCGCTCGTCACGGCGGGCCTCCTGGCGGGTGCGGCGGCCCTCCCGAGAGACATCACCAGTCACTGGCGGAAAATGTCCTGGAAGCCGGCCGCGACGACCCAGCTGCGGTCCGGGTACGACCTGGGCACGGGGCGGGGCACGCTGGACCTGACCCAGGTGCACCCGGCCAAAGGGCAGAAGGCCGCCACGGACGCCCGGGTGGGTGCGGGACAGCTGAAGGTGATCGTGCCGGCGGACGTGACCGTGCGGATGAGCATCGATGTGGGGGTGGGCGACATCCGGTTGCCCGGTGACACCGGAAAGGACGTGGACGTGGAGCCCGGCAGGCACAAGGACGTGACGCTGGCACCGGTCAAGGGCGCCAGGGACTCGGGGACGCTGGATCTCACGCTCGGCGTGGGAGTGGGACAGGTGGAGGTCAGCCGTGCTGCGTCATGAGTTCCAGCCGGGGAAGCTGGTCGCCGGGCTCTTCCTCACCGCCACCGGTGCCCTCTACGCGGGGGACGCGGGCGGTCTGTGGGACACGCCGTGGTTCGCGGTCGTCCCGTTGGTCGTGGGCGGGCTCTGCCTGGCCGGTGTCACGGCGGCCCTCACTCGGGGGATACGCAGACGGGGCGGCGCCGAGGGCGGCTAGTGGTAGCCGTCGTCCGGCTGCCGCCGCGCCCGCCAGGCCGCGTCGAGGGAGAGATAGGGGGCGCCGGCGAGGACGAGGGGGAGCCAGGCCATGAGGTAGGCGAGGTCGTTGCCGTAGTAGTAGGGGGCGGTCGCCCAGCTCATCGTCAGCCAGAGGCTGAGCGAGATCAGGGCGCCGCCGAGCGCGGCCAGCCGGCCCAGCAGACCGAGCAGGGTACCGATGCCGACGGCCAGCTCACCGAGGGCGACGGCATAGCCGAAGCCGACCGGATTCTTCAGGGCCAGGTCGACCAGGGCGGGGATGGCGGCGGAGTCGCGGGCCGCGCGCATGGTGTCGCCGATCGATCCGGCGCCGCCGGACTGCATGAACGCGCTGTCGGTGAGCTTGTCCAGGCCGGCGTAGATGAAGGTGACGCCGAGGAAGACGCGCAGCGGGAGCAGGGCGTAGTGGGTCGCGGCATCCCGCCAGGTGCGGGGGCCGTCCAGCCGAGGGGTGTGCACATCCGTCCGCATGCCATGAGTCATCGCTGCCAGCCACCTCTCGCCCGCCGTGCCGCCCTCGCTTGACGATACGTATGACGTAGCGGGCCAGTTCAATCCTCTCCTGGCCGATTTTCCGGATTTCGGGTCGCAGTACGAACGAAGGGGGTGAGTGCGATGAAGTCCAGGATCTGCGGTCAGGGGTCCCGTGGAGAGGCGCCGGTGGCGGTGGCAGTGGCAGTGGCAGTGGCAGACGGTAGCGGTGGCATCAGCGGACGGTGGCGGTGGCGGCGGCGCAATCGGAACGGTGCCCGGCTGCGGCGCCCGGCTCCGGTCCGCCTATCCGCCGCTCTCCGTCCCACGGCTCCGGGTCCGTCTCACCCGCTCTCCGTCTCCCGGCTCCGCGTCCCGCCTCACCGCCCCTCCGTCCCCCGGCCCCAACCTGCCTGCCTGCCTGCCCCGAACCCTGCCCCGGACTCGGTCTGCCCCGGACTCGGTGCCGTTGCCCCTGCCCTGCCAGTGGGTTTCACTCCGTCACCTGGACCGTGTACCGGTTGGTCGCCACCCCGGCCGCGGTCACCACCTGGACCTCCACCGCGCCGGGCTCGACGTCGGCGGGTACGGGGACGGTCAGGGTGGTGTCCGTGGGGTTGCGGAAGCCGCCGGTGACGGGGACCAGGGGGACGTGCACGTCGACCGTGCCGATACGGACGACCATGCGGGAGAGGTGGTCGGCGGTCTGGGCGCCGGGCGGGACGAAGGCGGTGCCGCGGATCTCGATGTCGTCGCCGGTGCGGATGGGGCCGTCCAGGTCGCCGGGTTCACGGGCGCGGACCACGGAAAGGATCACCGGCCGGCCGCCCTCGGCGTACTTGCCGGCCAGGTAGGTCGCGGCGGAGATCAGCGTGACCACGGCCAGACCCCAGGGCAGATCGGGGAGTTGGTCGGGGCGGCGGGCCAGCCGTACGGCGGCGAACAGCAGGGCGACGGCGGTGACGGCGACGTACTGGATGTCGGCGAAGGCGCCCCGGCCGGAGTCGTCGGTGAGCAGGTCGGCGGCGCGCGGCCGGTGGGCCGGCACCTTCTGCAGCCGCTGGGCGAGGACGCGCAGGCCCACCACCCGGCGGACCAGGACGGCGATGCCGCACACCACGGCAAGGACGGTCACCACGCCCGCGCCGCGCGCGAGGTCGAGGCCCGAGATCAGGACGTCGCGTTCGGCGGGGTCGGAGGCGGCGGCCAGGCGGCCGGCCAGCAGCAGGACGGCATAACCGACGAAGAGCACCCAGCAGGCGGCCACGGTACGGGAGGTGGACATGCGATTGTCCTCGCCGATCACCGGCGCGAGCGCTCCACCGCGCGTCCGGTGGAAGAAGCACGCGGCGGTCAGGACGGCGGCGACGGCGAACGCGGCGAGCAGGGCCGCGGTGCGGGCACCGGTCCAGCCCGCGCCGATCGCGGTGAGCGCCTCGGCGAGCAGCAGCGCGACGACCACGGCCCACACCGCGCACACCGTCCGCAGCCACAGCCGGGTGAGCCAGGCCGCACCCTCGGCCCGGCCGCGCTCGGCGACGGTCTCGGCCCGCTGGGTCAGTTCCTCGGAGACCCACTGGCGGGACGCCGAGGCCGAATGTGCCACGGCCGTCGGAAGCCCCTGTCCGGCCGCGAACTCGTCGCGCCGGCGCAGGAACGCGGCCACGGCCCGCCGGTGCCCTTCCCGGGCGCCGTGCGGGCAGTCCCCGCAGGTGCAGCCGCCCTCGTGGACACCCGCGGCACCCGCGTGCCCTCTCGCCTCCTGCACCGCCACGCCCGCCGCCCGCCTTCCGCACGCCTGCCGATCGGACCGCCGGCGTCCGCAGCGCGCACGACGGCCAGACAACTCCCCGGTGATGACAGCGAATTGTGCCCTACATCAGGGACCAGGGGGCGGCAGGGCCGGGGCTGTTCGGGTGAAGCGAGGTCCGCCGTGTTGACCCGGCTGCGAGAATTCCCGTATGGCCGAGATCATCCAGCGGGACGGGACCTGGGCCTTCGACGGCAGCACGATCCGGATCACCCCTGGACTGCACCGCTCCGTGCCGCTGTTCCGTCAGACGTACGGGGAGATCGCCGTACCGCTGGAGGCGGTCTCGGGTGTCGTCCACGAGCCGGAGCGCAAGCGGGGCCGGCTGCGGTTGCGGCTGCGCGAGGGCGCCGACCCGTTGTTGCAGGCCACCGGAGGCCGGCTGCCGGACGCGGCCGACCCGTACCGGCTGGCGGTGGACGCGGACCGTTCGGGGGTCGCGGAGTACGTCGCCGAGGAGATCCGGCATGCGCTGCTCCTGGACCAGGTGCCCAAGGAGCCGACGGCCGGGTATCTGCTGCCGGGGCCGCCGGTGCCGGTGTCAGTGCGGTCCTCGGACGGCACGGTGTCCTTCGACGGCAGCCAGGTGCGGATCGACTGGGCCGACACCTCCGACCGGGTCAAGCGCTCGACCGGCCCACGGATCATGGCGCTCGGGGACCTGGTGCAGGTGGAGTGGCTGCCCAACTCGGGGTTCGAGGACGGCTTTCTGCGGTTCGTGACCCGGGAGACGGTGTTCTCCAAGCTGCCGCCCGAGCGGGACCCCTACACCCTGGACCTGTGGGGCAGTGTGCGGCGCGATCTGCTGACCGCGCTGGTCGCGGCGGCCGTCACCGCCCGGCTGCCGCATCCCTCCACCCGCGGGGGAGGCACGTACTACGGCCGGGACCGGGCCGCGCCCCTCGTGCCGGCGCAGGCCCACCGTCACGACGTACTGCTGCGCCGGCTGCGGGAACTGGGAGAGCTGTACCGGGACGGTGTGCTCACGGACGAGGAGTTCGCGGTGACGAAGGCGGTGGTGCTCAGGGAGTTCAGCTGAGGAGGTCCGGTTCGCTGCGGCTGATGTCCTGCCAGAGCGGCTGGTAGTTGATCCAGGCCACCAGGTCGCCGCCGAGCTGTTCGCGGGTGGCGACGGCCTGCTTGTGGTCGATGAGCACCGGCCGGCCCGCTGCCTTGGCCAGCAGCTGCACCTGGCAGGAGCGTTCCAGGGAGAGGAACCACCAGGCCGCGGCGTCCACCGAGTCGCCGACGGTGAGCAGACCGTGGTTGCGCAGCACGAGTGCCTTGCGGGAGCCCAGGGCGGTGGCGATCCGGCGACCCTCCGTCGCGTCGACGGTGACGCCGGTGTAGGCGTCGTACAGAGCCAGGTCCTCGTAGAAGGCGCAGCTCTCCTGGGTGATCGGGTCGATGAGGTCGCCTAGGGCGGCGAGGGCGCGGCCGTGCACGGAGTGGCAGTGGGCGACGGCGACGACGTCGGGGCGGGCGGCGTGGACCTGGGCGTGCACGGTGAACGCGGCCTGGTTGACGTGGTAGCGGCCCTCGACGACCTGTCCGTCCTGGTTGGCGAGGACGAGGTCGCCGACGGTGACGTGCCTGAACGGCATCCCGAACGGGTTGACCCAGAAGCAGTCGGTGAACTCCGGGTCCCGGGCCGTGATGTGCCCGGACACGCCGTCCTCGAACCCGGCCCGGCCGAACACCCGCAGTGCGCCCGCGAGCCGCTCCTTGCGGTGCCGGCGTTCGTCCTCGACCGAGTCGTGCATCGGCGGCATGGCGAACTGCAGCTGGTCGGTCGACAGCGGCAGGGGCGGGGTGGGCCCGTGCATAGGTCCTCCAGCGTGGGGATGGTGGTACGGGGCGGAAGTTACCGCCGGTCAGCGCAAAAAGGCAGAGCTGTTCCGTAAAGATGACGTTCGCTGCGAATACCCGACAGAAGCTGTCGGGATTCCCGGTGAGACTGGCTGGTATGAACTGGGCAGCCTTCACCTCCGCCGCACCCGAACTGGCACAGATCACCGAGGAGCGCTTCGGCGCGTTCCGTCACCACGTCCTCGCCACCCTGCGCAGGGACGGCTCCCCGCGCACCTCCGGCCTCGAGGTCCGCTTCCTGGGCGGCGAGCTGTGGCTCGGCATGATGCCGGGTTCCCTCAAGGCCCTGGATCTGCGCCGCGACCCGCGCTTCACACTGCAGGCGAACCCCGGCGAGGGCACGGCGATGTCCGGCGGGGACGTGCGGATCGCCGGGCGGGCGTACGAGGTCGAGGGCGGGGCGGCGAGGGCCGCGTACGTGAAAGAGGTGGAACCGCCGCAGCCGTTCCACCTCTTCCGCACCGAGCTGACGGAGGTCGTACGGACCTGCGTCGAGGACGACAGGTACCTCGTCGTCCAGGTCTGGAAGCCCGGAGAGCCGGTGCGCACTCTCAGGCGGACCTAGGGGGTGTCGTTCGGATCAGCCCGGGTCCGACCTGATCCGAACGACACCCCCTGGGGACTACTCCCACTCGATCGTGCCCGGCGGCTTCGAGGTCACGTCGAGGACGACGCGGTTGACGTCGCGGACCTCGTTGGTGATCCGGGTGGAGATGCGGGCGAGGACGTCGTACGGCAGCCGGGACCAGTCGGCGGTCATGGCGTCCTCGGAGGACACCGGGCGCAGGACGACCGGGTGGCCGTAGGTGCGGCCGTCGCCCTGGACGCCCACGCTGCGGACGTCGGCGAGCAGGACCACCGGGCACTGCCAGATGTCGCGGTCGAGGCCGGCCGCGGTCAGCTCCTCGCGGGCGATGGCGTCGGCCTCGCGCAGCAGGTCCAGGCGCTCCTTGGTGACCTCGCCGACGATGCGGATGCCGAGGCCCGGGCCCGGGAAGGGCTGGCGCTGGACGATCTCGTCCGGCAGGCCCAGCTCCTGGCCGACCATGCGGACCTCGTCCTTGAACAGCTTGCGCAGCGGCTCGATCAGCTTGAACTCGAGGTCCTCGGGCAGGCCGCCGACGTTGTGGTGCGACTTGATGTTGGCGGTGCCGGTGCCGCCGCCGGACTCGACGACGTCCGGGTACAGGGTGCCCTGGACCAGGAACTCCACGGCCGGACCCGCGTCGGCGATGATCTCGGCCTGTGCCTGCTCGAAGACGCGGATGAACTCGCGGCCGATGATCTTCCGCTTCTCCTCGGGGTCCGAGACACCCTTGAGGGCGTTCAGGAAGCGCTCCTCGGCGTCGACGACCTTCAGCTGGACGCCGGTGGCCGCGACGAAGTCCTTCTCGACCTGCTCGGTCTCGCCCTTGCGCATCAGGCCGTGGTCGACGTACACGCAGGTCAGCTGGGAGCCGATGGCCTTCTGGACGAGGGCGGCGGCCACGGCGGAGTCCACGCCACCGGACAGGCCGCAGATCGCGCGCTTGTCGCCGACCAGCTCGCGGATGGCCTCGACCTGCTCCTCGATCACGTTGCCGGTGGTCCAGCTCGGCTCGAGACCCGCACCGCGGTACAGGAAGTGCTCCAGCACCTGCTGGCCGTGCGTGGAGTGCATGACCTCGGGGTGGTACTGGACGCCGTAGAGCTTCTTCTCGTCGTTCTCGAACGCGGCGACCGGGACGACGTCCGTGGACGCGGTGACCGTGAAGCCCTCGGGGGCGGCGGAGCAGGCGTCACCGTGCGACATCCACACGTGCTGCTCGTCCGGGGTGCCCTCGAAGAGGGTGGAGGAGCTCCGGGAAACGTGCAGGTCGGTACGGCCGTACTCGCGGGAGCCGGTGTTGTCGACGGTGCCGCCGAGGGACTGCGCCATCAGCTGGAAGCCGTAGCACATGCCGAAGACCGGGACGCCGGCCTCGAAGATCTCGCGGTCGAGGGTGGGGGCACCCGTCTCGTACACCGACGAGGGGCCGCCGGAGAGGATGATCGCCGCGGGGTTCTTGGCGAGCATCTCCTGGACCGGCATGGTGCTCGGCACGATCTCGCTGTAGACCCGCGCCTCGCGGACGCGACGGGCGATGAGCTGGGCGTACTGCGCGCCGAAGTCGACGACCAGGACGGTGTCCGGGGTGGCGGCAGTGGAAGTCGCTGATGACACGGGGTGCCTTCTGGTGGTCGGGCGGGGGTCTGTGCTACCGAGTCTAACGGTGCGGGCGGGAGGGCTTCCTCTGAAGTTCGCCGTGGCATACTGGCGCCATGCTCACGCACTCGACCTTCGTCTTTACCTATGGCACCCGGCCCGCCGGCTGCCATGGTCGTGCTGCTTGAGCGAACGCCAAGCGACTTCCCAGGCGCCCCGGGCCGACAAGGCCCGGGGCGCCTGTCGTTTTCCGGGTTCTGTCGTTCCAGGGCATCCACCGTCCCGTCCGAGGAGCCCACATGAGCACCACCGCACCGGAGCAGACCGCAGCGGCACGCGAGCAGGCCACCGCACCGGAACAGGCCACCGCCACCCACGAGCAGGCCACCGCACCGGCACAGAGCCCTGCCGCAGAACAGAGCACTGCCCCGCAACAGAGCACTGATCCGCAACACGGCGCTGCCCCGGAGCAGACGGCCTCCCCGGAACGGACCATCGCCGGCGCCCGGGAGCGCATCGACGCGCTGGACGACCGGATCATCGGTCTCATCCAGGAGCGGATGGCCGTCTCCGCCGTCGTCCAGCAGACGCGTCTCGCCTCCGGGGGACGGCGGGTGCACCTGTCCCGCGAGATGGAGATCCTCGGCCGCTACCGGGACGCCCTCGGCAAGCCCGGCACCGGCCTCGCCATGACCCTGCTGGAGCTGTGCCGAGGTCGCATCTGAGTTCGGACCCGCTCTCACCCGTACGGCGCGTGACCGGCCCGCGCACCGCTTCGTTGAGGGGGATGTCCGTGCCAGCCAGGGGCGGGCCCGACAGAACCACGCGTGGCTCGCTGGGGCGATGAGACGTACGGGTCGTGCCGTACGTCGTGGGACCTCGCTCCAGGAAAGTGACCGGACGGCAGGGGACAGCAGCCCGGTCACCCAAGAGAACGGCCGGCTCCGGGGACGCCCGGGGCCGGCCGGCGGAAACCGCACCAGGTCGAGACCATCCAGCACAGGGCACACGAACAAGCGGCGCAACCCCCGGCGCCGCTCCCTGGCACCGGCGCCGCCCTGACGCCGGTGCTGACCGAACGAAGGGCCCCGCGGTATCTCCGTCCCGCGGGGCCCTTCGTCATGCCCGCGACCAGCGGCACCCACACCGACGTGACTCACGTCATATCAAAAACCCCGGGCAACCGGAGCAACCCTTCGCGCTTTTCGCTGATCAAACCTGCCGGATCAAGTAAGCGGTGCGAGGGACCTGCCTTCGGAGGGGGATGCAGGTCCCTCTGCGCCGTCCCGCCGGGGTGCCGTCACTTCCGCGCGCTCACACGGGGACGCCACTTCCACGCGCCCACTTCGCGCCGTCACCCTCGTGCGTCACCCCCATGCCGTCACCCGCGTGCCGTTCCGGTCACTTCTTCGGCGGTACCGCCGGCATCCCCAGGAACGGCAGCCGCAGCGCGCCGAACGCCTCGGCCGGGACCACCGGCGCCTTCGGTTCCACCGGCTTCAGCCGCTCGTACGCCGCTCCCGGCGCCGGCCGCGGGTCCTCCTCGCCCTTGTTCGGCCAGAACGACATGGCCCGCTCGGCCTGCGCGGTGATCGTCAGCGACGGGTTCACGCCCAGGTTCGCCGAGACCGCGGCGCCGTCCACGACCGAGATGCCGGGGTGGCCGTACAGGCGGTGGTACGGGTCGATCACGCCCGTCTCCGGGGAGTCGCCGATGGGGCATCCGCCGAGGAAGTGCGCGGTGAGCGGGGTGCCCATCAGCTCGCCGACGTTGCTGCCGGCGAAGCCGTTGATCTCGGCGGCCAGCGCGGAGGCCGCCTCGGTCGCGGCCCTGATCTGCTTGGGGTTCGGCGAACCGTGTCCCTGCCGGGCGGTCAGCAGGCCCTTGCCGACGCCGCCGGCCTTCAGATACGTGGTCAGCGAGTTGTCCAGCGACTGCATGACCAGACCGATGATGGTCCGCTCCGACCAGCGCCGGTTGGACAGGGAGCGGGCGACCAGCACCGGGTGCCGGGCCGCGTTCGCCAGCCAGGCGAGCACCCGGGAGGAGCCCTCGGCGTAGGGCACCTGGAGGATCGACAGGCCGCCCATCGAGTTGGAGCCCTTGCCGTAGCGGACCGGCTCGATGTGGGTGTTCTCGTCGGGGTGGATGGAGGACGTGATGGCGACACCGCGGGTGAAGTCCGCCTTGGGCGAGCCGGTCGCCCTGCGGTAGCGGCGGTCGTCGGTCTGCGCGCCCACCAGCGCCTCGGAGTTGGTGCGGGTCAGATCGCCGAGCCGGGCGGACAGGTACGGGAGCCGGCCGTCGGCCTTCATGCGGTGCAGCAGCGTCTGGGTGCCGTAGGTGCCGGCCGCGACGACGACCCTGCGGGCGGTGAAGATCCGGCCCTTGTCCTTCTTCTTCCGGTCCGTCGGCAGGGTCGCGACCGCGTAGCCGCCCCGCGAGTCGTCCGTGACGGACACGACCGTCGTCATGGGATGGACGACCGCGCCCGCCTTCTCGGCGAGGTACAGGTAGTTCTCGTTGAGGGTGTTCTTCGCGCCGTGCCGGCAGCCGGTCATGCACTCGCCGCACTCGGTGCAGGCCTTCCGGTCGGGGCCGGCACCGCCGAAGTACGGGTCGTTCACCTGCTCGCCGGGCCCGGCCTTCGCCTTCCCGTCGGCGTCCTTGCCGTCGCCGAAGAACACGCCCACCGGTGCGAGGTGGAAGGTGTCGCCGACGCCCATCCGCTGGGCCGCGGCCTTCAGGTGCACGTCGGAGGGGGTCATGGTGGGGTTGAGCCGGACGCCGAGCATGCGCTGGGCCTGGTCGTAGTACGGCTTCAACTCCTCCTGCCAGTCGGTGATGGCCCGCCACTGGGGGTCGTCGAAGAAGGCCTTCGGCGGTACGTAGAGGGTGTTGGCGTAGTTGAGCGAGCCGCCGCCGACACCCGCACCGGCCAGCACCATGACGTTGCCGAGCAGGTGGATGCGCTGGATGCCGTACATGCCCAGCCTGGGAGCCCACAGGTAGTTCTTCAGGTCCCAGGAGTTGCGCGGCAGGGTCGCGCGGGTGAAGCGGCGGCCGGCCTCCAGGACACCGACCTTGTATCCCTTCTCGGTGAGACGCAAGGCGGACACGGAGCCGCCGAAGCCGGAGCCGACGATCAGGACGTCGTAGTCGTAGGCGTCTTGCGGCACGTGTACTCCTCTTTGAGTTTCGGCTGCGGGCCGTCTGTGTCGGTCACGCTCGAGCGGCGGGGCCGCAGGCCCGTGCGGCCCCGCGCCCTCGGGTCGGTCACCTGAACCGGAATGCCTTCATGACCCGGAGACTGGTGCTCATGAAGGCCGCGTACTTCTCGTCGGTCATCCCCAGCGAGGGCGCCATCGGCAGCAGCCGTTGCTGGGCCACCGTCTGGGCCTCCGTGTACTTGAGGATGCCCTCGGAGCCGTGCCGGCGGCCCAGGCCGGAGTCCTTCATGCCGCCCATCGGGGACTGGACGCTGCCGTAGGCGGGCGCGTAGCCCTCGTTGACGTTGACCGTGCCGGTGCGCAGGCGCGAGGCGATCTCGGCGCCGCGGCGGGCACTGCGGGTCCAGACGGAGGCGTTGAGGCCGTACGGCGTGGAGTTGGCGCGTTCGACCGCCTCGTCGTCGGACGTGAAGCGGTAGACCGAGACGACCGGGCCGAAGGTCTCCTCCTCGCACACGGACATGGAGTTCTCGACGCCGTCGAGGATGGTGGGCTCGAAGAAGTACGGGCCTACCTCAGGACGGGCCACACCGCCCGCGATCACCTTCGCCCCCTTGGCGACGGCCTCCTCCACATGCCGTTCCACGGTCTTCAGCTGGCGCTCGCCGACCAGCGAGCCCATGTCGGCGCCGTAGGCGAGGGAGTTGCCGAGCCGCATGGCCCTGGTGCGGGCGGCGAAACGCTCCAGGAACACGTCGGCGACCGACTCGTGGACGAACAGCCGCTCGATGGAGATGCACAGCTGGCCGGCGGAGGAGAAGCAGGCGCGGACGGCTCCGGCGGCGGCCTTCTCGATGTCGGCGTCGTCCAGCACCAGCATGGCGTTCTTGCCGCCGAGTTCGAGGGAGACGCCGACCAGGCGGGAGGCGGCGCCGACGGCGACCTCGCGGCCGGTGCGGGTGGAGCCGGTGAAGGAGACGTAGTCGGCGTGCTTGACCAGCTCCGGGCCGATGACCGGGCCCTCGCCGAGTACGACCTGGAAGACCCCGTCGGGCAGCCCGGCCTCGATGAGCAGGTCCCGCGCCCACAGGGCGGTCAGGCAGGTCTCGGTGTCCGGCTTCATGACCACGGCGTTGCCGGCGGCGAAGGCGGGCAGGGCGTCGCCGACGGACAGTTCCAGCGGGTAGTTCCAGGGGGCGATCTGGCCCACGACCCCGCGGGGGTGCCGGAGTTCGGTGACCTTCGTCAGGGTCGGCATGGCACCCGCGTGCCGCTTGGGGCGCAGGTAGGCGGCGGCCCGGCGGCCGTAGTGGCGGGCCGCGACGGCGACGGCCTGCACCTCCTCGTGCGCGTGCAGGCGGGCCTTGCCGGTCTCCAGCTGGATGAGGTCGAGGACCTCGGCCTGCCGCTCCAGCACCAGGTCGTGGAAGCGGAGCAGGACGGCGGCCCGCTGCCGTACCGGGGTCTTCGCCCACACGGCCTGGGCGGCACGGGCCGCCTCGAAGGCCTTGAGGACGTCCTCCGGCGTGGACTCGGGCAGGTCGGCCAGCTTCTCGCCGGTGAACGGGGTGTGGTTGACGGTCCGGCCGGAGCCGACGACGCCCTTGGTGAGCTGGGCCACCAACTCGGGGGTGACCACGTCGGCGGCGGTGCGTGCGCCTTCGGGCGCGGGCGCGAGCGGGTTGGTACCGGCGGTGTCCGGGGCCTGCGTGTCGGTCATGACGCGCAGGGTATGCCGCAGCGGAGCCTTTGTGTACCCGTCGGTAACGCGGATTCACGGCATGCTCACACACTGCCAGTGATCACTGGCAGCGAATGCGCTGATCAGGGCGTTGACGGGGTGACGATCAGTCCGTCTCGGGTTTTCTCGCGAGGAGCAGGCCCAGGGCGGCCAGGGGGGTGCGACGGGGCGCGGGCGCCGGGGCAGACGCGGGACCGGCGGTCGGGGGGCGGGGTGCCGGAGGCGGCTCGGGCAGGGGCTCCGGCGCCGGCTCAGGTACGGGGGTGAGCCCCAGGTGGTCGCGGAGTACGGCGGCGACCTCCTCGGCGTGCGGCCGCGCCGCCGGCTCGTCGGCCTGCAGCCGGTCCAGCAGGGCGCCCAGCGGGCCCTGCGAGGCGGCCTCGGTGTTCCCCACGGCGGCACGGAGCAGTGCGCCCAGCGACCACAGGTCGGAGGCCGGGCCGGCGCCGGGCCCTGCCGCCCGCTCGGGGGCGACGAATCCGGCGGGCGACTCGTCCGCGTGTCCGTCGCCGATGCCGAAGTCGGTCAGGACGACCCGTCCGGTGCCGGACTCCAGCAGCACATTGGCCGGTTTCACGTCCCGGTGCACGATGCCGACGGCGTGGGCGGCACGCAGCGCGCCGAGCACCGCGAGCCCGATGCGGGCGGCCTCGGCGGGCGGCAGCGGTCCACGCCGCAGGACCTCGCCCAGGGACTCGCCCTCCACCAGTTCCATGACGATCCAGGGGATTCCGTCCTCGGTGACGACGTCGTACACCGTCACGGCGGAAGGGTGCCGGACCCGGGTGGCGGCCCGGGCCTCGTGGTGGAGCCGGCGGGCGATGCGCCGGCTCGCCTCGTCGGCGGCGGGATCGCCGGGCAGCAGCGGCTCCTTGACGGCGACCAGGCCCTCTCCGCGCGCCAGGCGTTCTCCGCGTGCCAGGCGTTCTCCGTGCTCCCCCTGCTCCCGGTGCTCGCTCTGTTGCCCGGGCTTCCCCTGTTCCGCCTGTTGCCCAGGCTTCCCCTGCTCCCCGGGCTTCCCCTGTTCCGGGCGCACTTCGGGCTCCGGGCGCTCCCCGCGC
The DNA here is from genome assembly GCF_055566415.1 of Streptomyces sp. NPDC027663. Lineage (NCBI taxonomy): Bacteria > Bacillati > Actinomycetota > Actinomycetes > Kitasatosporales > Streptomycetaceae > Streptomyces > Streptomyces sp. NPDC027663. Next base: position 684,191 of record NZ_JBVHSK010000002.1, read on the forward strand.
TCCGGACCCGCTGCCCGTTCGTCCCAGCCGCGCCACACGGTTCCGGTCGGCCCGGAGCCGATGCGTCCGGTCAGCCGGTAGCGGCCGCCGATCAGACGTCCGCCGGGCGGGAGTTCGCCGTCATGCGTCATGTCACATGAGTACCGTGCGCACCGCGCCGTTGTCGAAGCGGGCAGTCCGTATCAGGGCTTCGTGATGTCCAGGTTGGCGATCGCCTCCTTCGCCACCTCCCTGCCACGGGCGGTGAAGTCGCCCTTGGAGGGGTAGGCCACGGCCAGTTCGTACATGTCGCCGGACTTGGTGCGGTAGTAGAAGATCCGGAGTTCGCGGGGGCGGTCGTCCACGCCGTCGGACGGACAGGTGACAGTGTTCTCGGCGGCCTGCCGCCCACGGTAGGTGGCGTCCGTGTCCGGGACCGTCCTGGTGGCCTTGCCCATCCGGAGTTCGTAGTCGCCGTTGCTCTTGAACTTCTCGTTGTCGTCGTACATCTGGGCCCGGGCGCTGGACTTGATCCGGCCCAGGGAGTCCTCCGATCCGCGCACGAGGTGCAGGCGGATCCAGAGGCTGCCGGACCAGTCCCAGTACGTCACCCAGTTCTTGTCGCTGTCGTCCTTCTCCGGCCGGGTGGCCTGGTAGCCCGCGGGGACGGCGAGGGTGACACCGAGCCTGGCCTCGGGCCGCTTCACCCAGCCGTCGGGCAGCGGGCCCGCGAAGGGCTCGGCGAGCACGAAGTACGCCGTGACGGCCGCCGCGACCGCCGCCGCACCGGCACCGAGCCAGGCGACGCGGCTCCGGCGACGCGAACGGGGTACGGGCGGGACGACGTGCGGCGCCGAGGGGACGGGGGGCGGCGGTGCCGGGGGCGCCGGGGGGTTCGCAGCCTCCTGGAGCAGGGCGCGGACCCGGTCCGCCGTCGGCCGGTGCGCGGGATCCTTGTGGAGGAGCCCGTTGATGACCTCGGCCAGCGGGCCCGCGGCCGATGCGGGCGGTGCGGGCGTGGCGTTGAGAACGGACTGGAGGGTGGCGGGCGTATTGCTGCGGCGGAACGGCGACACGCCCTCCGTGGCCGTGTACAGCACCACGCCCAGGGACCACAGGTCGCTCGCCGGCCCTGGCAACTGCCCGAGCACCCGTTCCGGTGCGATGTACTCGGGCGAGCCGACGAAGCCGCCGGTGTCCGTCAGCCTCGTGTCGCCCTCGATCCAGGCGATCCCGAAGTCCGTCAGGACCACGCGGTCGTGCCGGCCCAGCAGGATGTTGTCCGGCTTGACGTCCCGGTGCAGGACGCCGGCCGCGTGCGCCGCCTCCAGCGCGCCGAGCACCTGCAGGCCGATCCGGGCAGCCTCCCGCGCATCCAGCGTGCCGTCGCGCAGCACGCTGCCGAGGGTGTGGCCGTGCACCAGCTCCATCACGATCCACGGCCGGCCGCCGACGACGGCGACGTCATGGACGTTCACCACCGCGGGGTGGTCCAGCCTGGCAGCCGCGCGGGCCTCGCGGCGCATCCGCTCGAAGGCGTTGGTCCGTTCCCGCTCGGGAAGGTGGTCCGGTATGCGGGGTTCCTTGACGGCGACCTCGCGGTCCACCGTCTCGTCCTTGGCCCGCCATACGGTGCCCATGCCGCCGTGCCCCAGTTTGCCGAGCAGCCGGTAACGGCCGGCGACGAGCCGGCCGGCCTCCGGGCCCGGGTGGGGCGCGCCGTCCGGCACCGGGTGGGGCAGGCCGTCCGTCGCCGAGTGGGCCGCCGTGTCCGGCACCGGCCCTGCAACGCCGTCCGTCGCCGAGTGGACCGCGGTGTCCGGCACCGGCCCTGCAACGCCGTCCGTCGCCGAGTGGACCGCGGTGTCCGGCGCCGGCCGCGGTCTCGGCGGTTGCAGCACAAAACTCGTCGTGTCGTCGGCCCGGTGGCCGGCTCCCCCGTCACTGCTCATGCGTCATCTCTACCGTGCCCCGCTGCCCGCAGCCACAGGGAGGCCGAACCGGTCACACACCCGTGACGGAGAACGTGTCGACCGCGACGTCGAAGTACTCCCGGGCCTCGCGCACCTTCCCCACCGGCGCCGACACCCACACGTCGTACAGCAGGCCGCCCTCCTCCCAGCACAGGTCGAAGGTGTGGCGCGGGCCCTCCGCCGCGTTGAAACCGTCCCAGGTGAACTCCCAGAGCGCGGCGGGGCGTCCGGCGTGGGTGGTCCGCACGACCCGGCCGTCGTGGTAACCCGGGTTCGTGGTGGCGCCGTTGGCGGCCGACCGGTGCATCACCGCTTCGGGGCCGCCCGGTTGGGGCACGCCGACCTTGATGCCGAGGCGGAAGGTCTCCCCCGGCGAGAGGAAGAAGACGCGCTCGCCCTGCGGAGTGCGGGTGAAGTCCTCCGGCACCGCGAGCGAGAAGCCGGCCGGCTCCCGGACCGTGCGGTAGCCGGAGGGCGCGGTGTGCGAGCCGGTGACGGTCGCGCGCGGCGCACCGGACGTGGACGTCGGCGACGGCGTCGGTGCCGGCCGGGTCCCGGTCGCCGTAGGGGCCGGACCGGTACCCCCGGTGCTGTCCTTGCCGCCGGTGCCCGTGCGGGTCGCCGGGCTCGTCGCCGTGCCGCCCGGGGTGCCGCCCCCGCCCCCGTCCCGGTGCGCCAGCAGGGCCGCGGCCGACACGCCCGCACCCGCCAGCGCGGCGACGAGCAGCGCCGCGATCAGTACCCCGCGCGGGGAGGAGCGGGCCCGGGACGGCTCCGCCGGGCCGGCCGGCAGCAGTCCGCCGTGCGGGACGTCCCGCTGGGTCGGCGTGTAGGGCGCCGCGCTTCCCGGCGCCGAAGCCTTCGGTGCCCGGTTCCCGCCGATCCGGTGGATGCGCCCGCTGCCGTGCCCGCCGGCCGTAGCGCCCGGGGCGCCCGGCGCGGCAGGTGTCCGGCCGGTCTCCAGGTACGTCTGCAGCATCTGCTCGGCGTCGGCCGTGCCCAGCCGTCGGTCGGGGTCGCGCTCCAGCAGCCCGCGGACGACGGGCAGCAGCGGTTCGGCCTCGGCCGGCGGACGGATCTCGTCGGCGACGACGGCGTGCAGGATGCCGCCGAGCGAGTCGCGCCGGAACGGCGACTCGCCGCTGAGCGCCGTGCACAGCAGCGCGCCCAGCGACCACAGGTCGGACTCCGGCCCGGTGCGCAGCCCGGACATGCGCTCCGGCGCGGTGTACTCGGGCGAGCCGACGAAGGAGCCGGTTTCGGTGAGCGTGGTGGCGCCCGCGACCTGCGCGATACCGAAGTCGGTGAGCACGACCCGGTCGGTACCGGACTCGATCAGGACGTTCGCGGGCTTGATGTCCCGGTGCAGCACTCCCGCTTCGTGCGCGGTGCGCAGCGCGCTCAGCAGGGCGATGCCGATCCGGGCGACCTCGGCGGCGTCGACCGGGCCCCGCCGGGCGATCCGGTCGGCGAGCGAACCGCCGTCGATCAACTCCATGACCAGGTACGGCCGTTCGTCCTGCTCCACCACATCGTGCACGACGATGATGTGCGGGTGCCGCAACTGGCAGACCGCGCGGGCCTCGCGGAAGCTCCGGTCACGGCGACGGCGCGCGTCGTCGTCCGAGAGCGAATCGTCCGGAAGGAGTTCCTTGACCGCCACCTGACGGCCCAACACCTGGTCGCTCGCCCGCCACACGACGCCCATGCCGCCGCGCCCGATGCGTTCCTCCAGGCGATAACGGCCCGCGATCAGCCGAACGCCGGCTCCCTCGGTCCCCATGCGCCCCATCATGCCCCAGCGGGCGTCCGCGTCCTCGAAATCCGGTCGTCACCCTGCTACTGCGGCTGCTGCCACCCCCGCAGGACCGCAGTGAACTGCTTGCTCGTCCGCGCCCAGTCCGCGGCGGGCGACGAGATGTAGATCGCGTACTCGGTGCCGTCCCGGGACACGTACGTCTCCTCCATGGCGCGCCGCGGGCCCGGGAACGGCGTGTCCTTCGCCTGTGCCGTCCAGGTGTACTCCCAGACGGAGCCGTCGAGGTCGCGGTAGAGGTTCTTCTCCAGCCGGACCCGGTGGTAGTCGACCAGGCGCCGGCGGAGCTGGTCGTCCAGGTCGAGCTGGTGCGCGTTGGCGTCCGGGAAGTCCGGTGCGGAGTCGAGGGCGATGCGGACGAAGTGCTCACCGCCGTCGGGCGTGTAGTCGACCTGCTTGATCTCGCCGGGCACGCCGACGACCTTCCGCGACCAGCCCTCGGGCAGGTAGATGCTGAAGCCCCATTCGTCGTCGTACCGCTTCCACGAAGCGGGGACCGCTCCGGCGGCGTTCGGTGACGCGCTGCCGCTCTCGGAGGGTGACGTCGTGGCCGGGTTGGCGCTGCCGCCGGACCCGGTGCTCCGCACCATGTCGTCCCACTTCTGGACGGCCACCGCGGCACCGCCGCCCAGCACCGCCGCCACGGCGACGACGAGGGCGAGGGTGCGGAGCCGGCGCCGGGGCCGTGCCGGGGTCCCGCCGCCCGCCGGGCCCGGGGGCGCGGGTGCCACGGCCGTCGGTCCGGTCCCGGAACGGCCCGCACTCGCCGGCACTCCGGGGACGGTCCCACCGGACGGGTGATTGCCCGTTCCGTGTGCGGAGTTGCTCGTCCCGTTCGTGAGTACGGCGGAACTCCGGGTCGCCACGAAGGCCTGAGCCGCGCTGGGCCGACGGCCCTCCGCCGCCTCGGCGAGCATCTGCTCCGCCTCCGCCGCGTCCGGCCGCTGAGCGGGGTCCTTGCGCAGCAGCGCGGAGATGACCGGTCCCAGGGGCCCGGCGTGGCGCGGCTCGTCGGCGTCCTCCTCGACGACCGCCTGCATGGTGCTCAGCGGCGAGGTGCGCCGGAACGGCGAGCGGCCTTCGACGGCCGTGTACAGCGTGGCGCCGAGCGCCCACAGGTCGGAGGAGGGTCCCGGGTCGTGGCCGCGGACCCGCTCGGGGGCCAGGTAGTCGACCGAGCCGACGACCTCTCCGGTCCGGGTGATGGTGGTGTCGCCCTCGATCTGGGCGATGCCGAAGTCGGTGAGCAGCACCCTCCCGTCCGCGCCGAGGAGGACGTTGCCGGGCTTGACGTCCCGGTGCAGCACACCCGCGGAGTGCGCGGCGCGCAGCGCCCGCAGCACCCACAGTCCGATCCGCGCGGCCTCGGCCGGCTCGATGCGCCCGTGTTCCTTGACCGCGTCGGCGAGCGAGCTGCCCTCGACCAGCTCCATCACGATCCACGGACGTCCGTCGTGTTCGAGCACGTCGTGCACGGTGACGACGGCGGAGTGGTTGATGCGGGCGGCGGCCCGCGCCTCGGCCCTGGTGCGGGCGAGGAGGATGGCCTGATCGCTGTCGGAGACGTAGAGCGCCGCGGTCAACTCCTTGATGGCGACCTTCCGGTGCAGCACCTCGTCGTGGGCGCGCCACACCCGGCCCATGCCGCCGCTGCCGATGGAATCGGCAAGCCGGTAGCGGCCCGCTATCAGCAGGCCCTGCATCTGATTCACGTTGCCCCGCAATGCTCTTGACAGGGTCAGCGTAAGGACCGGCCCTCCAACTGGGAACACGCGGGGTGCCAAGGAAACCGCACTGTGACGATGGTCATTTCCGCGCGAGAACGGGAACCGGGCCTGCTCGGTCCGCCGCGGTGTACACCGTGCTCAACCGGTGTAGCGGTACGTCGCAGCAGCCTGCTCGTACAGCCGCGTGACCTGGTCCCGCTCGGTCTCCGGGCCACGTACCTGGATGACGTGGTAGCGACCGTTCAGCAGCAGCGCCATGTTCCGCACGAACAGGTCCCGCCCCTGCCCGTCGGTCCAGGTGAACTGCCCCTCGGCCATGGTCCGTCCGCCCACCTCGATGGTCCGCAGGCCGGTGGCCGTGGCCCAGCTGGAGTTCCGGTACGGCTGGAGCTCGCGCTCCTTGTCCCGCTGGTAAGCCATCGGATCGCTGCCGTACCCGGACGCGCCGTCCCGGCCCGGTACGACGATCAGCTCGAAGTTCCCGTGACCGTAGACCACCTGGCCGCTGCCGTTCTTCGGGGTGCGCTCCCAGCCCTCGGCGACGGCGACCCGGAAGCCGTCCGGATCCTTGCGGAGGACGAACCCGTCGGCGACGGAGGGATCCCCGCCGGTCTGCGTCTCGGTCGCGGGCCCGGTGGCGGAGGCGCCGCCACCCGGCGCGCTCTGCGCGGCGGAGGGCTGCCGGGTGTGCGAGGGCGCGGGGCTCGCCTGCCCTGTGGTGCCGGTACGGCCGCTGCCCGCCGCACCGCTCTCGCCCTGCTTCGGCATGAACAGCATCGCGTACGCGATCGCGCCGGCCAGCAGGAGCAGGATCAGCAGGAGCAGGGTCCGGCCGAGGCTGCGCGGTGAACCGGCGGCCTCCCGGGCCCGCTTGTGCCGGCCGTGCGGATGGGCCGCGGGCAGCAGGGCACGCCGCCGGCGCACCAGCTCGCCGCGGCGCCGGACGATCGGCAGCCGGCTCGGGGCGGCGGGCGGCACGGGGATGACATGGGTCCCTGCGTCCGGCTCGGGCGCGGAACGCACCAGCGAGCGCAGCCAGCCGCCCAACTCCTCGAAGTCCAGCCGGTCGGTGGGGTCCTGACGCAGCAGTGACTCGACCACCGGGCGCAGCGGACCGCACTCCTCGGCGAAGGCGGGTGGCTCGGCGCACACCAGCTGCACCAGCTCGGCCGTCGACTCCTCCGGGTAGGGCGCATGGCCCTGTACGGCCCGGAACAGCAGCGCGCCGAGCGCCCACAGGTCGGTGGCCGGACCGATCGGCGCCGCCAGCTGCCAGTTCTCGTGCACGGACCCGGCCTGCTCCGGTGCCCATCGCTCGGTCACCGGTCCCACGACGGTCATCCGCACCTGCCGCGCCCGCTCGGCGGCCAGCGCGGTACCCGGCCCCCGCCGTACGGGACCCTGCTCGTCCCAGCGGGTCGCCGGCTGCGCCGGGACGCGTTCGCCAGGGGCAGGGCCGGCGCCCTGGAGGCCGGAAGCCGGGGCCGGCCGGGCCTCGTGGCCGTACCCGCCGCCCGGTGTCCGCTCCGGTCCGTACCCCTGCCCCGGCACGGACACCTGCCCGCCACGCGCCTCCCCCGAGGGCAGCCCGGGCCGCTGCCCGGCCCCGCCCAGTGCCTGGGGCGTGCCGCCGGGTCCGGAGCGCGGTGCGGCGCCGTGCCACGGGGTGCCGCGCACCCCGTACGGGTCGGCTATCCGACCGGGCGGCTGCGCGCTGCCCGCTTCTGCGGCGTGCTCCGAGGAGTACGCCGACGCTGCCGTGCCCTCGGCCGGGCCGGCACCGGTGTCGGCCTCGGCGGGCGGCCGGGCCCCGGGCAGGGCGGCGCGCCCGTTCTGCTGGGCCTCGTGCACCCGGGCGGCGGCCCGGGCGCCCGCGCGGTACGCGGCGATGGCCCCGGCCCGTGCGGCACGGACGTCCGCCCCGCTCTCCAGGGCCCGGGGTCCCGTCCGGCCGGACGCTGCGGACATTCCGTCGGCCGTCGGCGCCGGCAGCCCGCCGGCCGCCCGCGCCTGGATCGCCGCCCGGCGCGCCACCTCGGGATCGACGCCCGCGGCCGGCCCGCCGGCCCCACCACCCGCGCGGTCACCGGAACCGGCGGCGGCCCCGGCGGCTCCCGGACCCGCCGGCCCGCCGGGAAAACCGGGCTCGGCGCCCGGTGCCTCGCCCTCCGCGGCCGGCACCGGGTCGTACCCGCACAGCGCCTCCTCCGCCGCGCCGACCGCGAGACCGGTCAGCATCACCCGGCCGTCGTCGCAGACGAGGACCGTGCGGGCGGTGATGTTGCGGTGCACCCAGCCGTGGGCGTGCAGCACCCGCAGCGCCATGAGCACGTCGGAGGCGACCTCGGCCGCCCGGTACGGCGTCAGCGGCTGCTCGGCGAGCAGGGCGGCCAGCGGACGGGCGGCCACCAGCTCGCTGACGATCCACAGCGACCCGCCCTCGGCGAACACGTCGAACACCTGGTCCAGGCGCGGATGGTCGGGGATACGGGCCGCCGCCTGCGCGGCCTCGACGGCGCGCCGCACCGCCGGATCGGCGGGCTTCCGGGTGGCCGTCCTGGCGTCCGGTGCCCGGCGGGACCCGCGCTCCCGCGCGGTGAACCCCTCGGGCAGCCCCTCCGCGTCGAGCACCTCGGCCTCGACGACCTCCGGCAACGGCACCTGGCGGACGAGGACTTCCTGACCGCTGTAGGTGTCGAAGGCGCGGGACTCGGTGAGTTCGTACTCGTCGGACGGCGGCAGTGGCAGGCGGTAGCGGTCGGCGAGCACCCGACCCGCGTAGTCGTCCACTTTGCCTCCCCCGGCCGCCCGGTTGGTCACATCCGTTCGCCTCACGACCCGTTTCGCACACACATGCGGCTGCGTACGATCCGCAACCATTCACGATACGTGCCGCAGGCAACCCGCAATGAGAGGATGACGGATTCTCACGCAGCAAACCGGCATGCGCCGCCTATGACTTGGGTTCGAAGGCCTTCGTCAGCGTCTTCCAGGTGTCCTTGCGCAGCTCGCCGCTCCAGTCGGCGGCCTTCGCGGTGTACATCAGGGCGTAACCCTGGTGGTCGTTCACCACGAAGCCACGGTCGATCGTGCGGTACCCGGTGCCGCCCTCGACGTAGGTGAACTCCCAGTCGGCGGTGTTCCAGCCGCGGTAGTCCACCTTCTCGATGCGTATCTTCCGGTACCCGGAGCGCACCATGTAGTGCTCCTGGTTCTTCCAGTCCGCCACCGGGTCGCTCTTGGGCGTGCTGGTCCAGGCGACGAGCAGCTTCTGGCCGGCGGGGCCGGTGTAACGGTCCCCGGTCGCCCCGCCGGACCGGTACTTCCACCCCTTCGGCAGCCCGATCGAGTAGCCCTGGCTCCCCTGGCGGGTCGAGACCACGGGCGCGCTCCCGTCGTCCTTCGCATCCGACGAGCCGGACGAGCCGGACGTCTCGGAGTCGTCCGTGGACTCGCCGTCGCCGGCGTCCCCCGCGGAGCCCGCACCCTGGCCGGAACCGGCGGCGGCCGAACTCCCGGCGTCCGTCCGCTTCCCGGTCTCCTTGCCGGCGCCGGCCGGCTTGTCCTGCTTGGTGGACGCACCGGCACTGGACGCGGACTTGGCCCCGCCGCTCTTGCCGCCCTTGTCGTCGCCGCTCAGGGCGAAGGCCAGTACGGTCCCGAGCACCGCGAGCACCACCACCACGGCGATGATCACCAGGGTGCGCTTGGGCACCACGTCCGTCAGCGGCGCCCTCGGCACCGGCCGCGGCGGCAGGTCCAGGTCCGGCGGCGGCACCACGGGCCAGCCCGAACTCGTCCTGCCACCGGCGTTCGCCCCGCCCGTCGCTCCCGGCGCGGGAATCCCGGGCCGCGGCACCGATCCGGCGCCCGGCCCCCCGGGCGAGCCGGCCCGCGCCCCGCCCGCGACCGCGCCACCGGCACCGGCACCGGCACCGGCACCCGTGACCCCGTCCGTACCCGGTTTGGCCGTCTCGCCGCCGCTCTTCGTCCGCACCGTCGCCGCGGTCGTCGCAGCCCCGGCCGCCTTGCGCACCGAACGCAGCGCCCCGCGCAGCTTCTCGCCGGCCTCCTCGCCCCGCTTGCCGCCGGACGCACCCGGCTGCACCGGCAGCGGCACCACCCGTGTGGCGTCCATCGGCTCCGGCTCGGGCGCGTGGATCACCTGGCGGAACATCGCCCGGGCCCCGGCGTCGTCGAGCCGCTTGACCGGATCCTTGGTCAGCAGGCCGTAGATGACGTCCCTCAGCGGTCCGGCGTTCTTCGGCTCCTCCAGCGGCTCGGTCATCACCGCGGTGAGCGTGGCGATCGCCGAACCCTTGTCGTAGGGCGGCACCCCCTCGACGGCCGCGTACAGCAGACCGCCGAGCGACCACAGGTCGGCCGCAGGTCCCGGCTTGTGCCCGCGGGCGCGCTCCGGGGAGATGTAGGACGGGGCGCCGACGAGCATGCCGGTGGAGGTGATGGACGGGTCGCCCTCGACCTGCGCGATGCCGAAGTCGGTGAGCACCACCCGGCCGTCCTCGGCGATGAGCACGTTGGACGGCTTCACGTCCCGGTGCAGGATGCCCTCCCGGTGCGCGGAACGCAGCACGTCGAGGATGGCGAGCCCGACCTCGGCGGCGCGCCTCGGCTCCAGCACGCCGTCCTCACGGATGACCTCGGCCAGGGACTTGCCCTCGACCAACTCCATGACGATCCAGGGCCGGTCGTCCTCCTCGACCACGTCGAAGACCGTCACCGCGCTGTTGTTGCGGATCCGGGCGATCGCCTTGGCCTCACGCAGGGTGCGCGTGATCAGGCGCCGCTTCTCCTCCTCGTCGATGTTCGACGGGAACCGCAGCTCCTTGACGGCGACCGTCCGGCCCAGAGTCTCGTCCTCGGCGCGCCAGACCGTGCCCATACCGCCGCGGCCCAGCACGTCTCCCAGCCGGTACCGCCCGGCGAGGAGACGCCGCTCGTTCTTGTCCCGACGAGTGTCCTGACGAGATGTACCCGCCCGCTCCGCCTCCGACATGCGTCCCCTCATACAACCCGCCCTGACAGAGCCTCCATTGTCTCTCACCCGACAAGTGGCCGACGCCCAGGGTGCCCGTGGCCGCAGCCCGCCCTCCACGGCACGGACGCCCCCCTGAAGCGGGCGTTCCGCTTACCGGGATGATGGGTCGTAAGAAGGGAGGAACGGGATGCCGACGCTTCGGACACTCCTGTCCATACCGGTGTCCCTGGCGCTGCTGCTCACCCCGGCCGCATCCCAGGACGCCTCCCGCGTCCTGCTCGGCCTGGTCGTCCGCCAGGTCACCGGTCGCTCCTGCGGGGCGGAGGCCGAGCGCCGCATCATCGCTCCGCTGGGTCTGACGGGCACCTCCTTTCCCGGGTCCCGCAGGTCACTGCCCGCGCCGCACGGCCGCGCCTACGCCGCCGACGGCTCCGACGTCACCCGGCTCGACCCGCGCGTGGCCGGCGCGGCGGGTGAGCTGGTGAGCTGGTGAGCACGCTGGCCGACCTCGACCGCTTCTACGCGGCACTGCTCGGCGGCCGGCTGCTGCCCCCGCGCTGGCTGCGCGAGATGCTCGACACCCGTGCCGCACACGGCTCGTACGGCATGGGGCTGTTTCCGGTGAAGCTGCCGTGCGGCACCACGGTGTGGGGGCACAACGGCCGGATATCCGGGAGCTACGTGCGCAGCGCAGCCACCGCCGACGGCCGCCGTGTCCTCAGCTTCCGGGTGAACACGGACGCGATCGCAGACGCCCGCTTCGAACCGGCCCTGCTCTCCGCCGAGTTCTGCCCTCGCACCCGGTAGAACGGCCGGGCCTCGGGCAAAGATCCCGGCCGAGGCCACTCCTTCGGGTGAAGTCCGGCGTGGCGCCGGAACAGCGCACCGGACCAGCGCCGGGCCAGTGCTACCGCGGCACGATGTCCGGTGCCCCCAGCCGCGCCGCGTCCGCCGTCTGGTCGTCCGGCTGCAGCTGGGACTCGCGCTCGGCCTCCACCCGCTTCTCGTAGTGCTCGACCTCGCGCTCGATCTGGTCCTTGTCCCAGCCGAGCACCGGCGCCATCAGCTCGGCCGCCTCACGGGCGCTGCGGGTGCCCCGGTCGAAGGTCTCGATGGAGATGCGGGTACGCCGGGTGAGGACGTCGTCCAGATGACGGGCGCCCTCGTGCGAGGCGGCGTACACCACCTCGGCGCGCAGGTAGTCGTCGGCGGCGTGCAGCGGCTCACCGAGCGCGGGGTCGGCGGCGATGAGGTCCAGGATCTCCTCGGCCATCGAACCGTACCGATTCAGCAGGTGTTCCACCCGGGCCACATGGATTCCGGTACGGGCGGCGATCCGTGCCCGCGCGTTCCACATCGCCCGGTACCCCTCCGCGCCCAGCAGCGGGGTCTCCTCCGTGACGCAGTCGGCGACGCGCATGTCGAGACCGTGCACGGCCTCGTCGACGGCGTCCTTGGCCATCACCCGGTAGGTGGTGTACTTGCCGCCCGCCACGACCACCAGCCCCGGCGCCGGGTGGGCGACCGTGTGCTCGCGGGACAGTTTGCTGGTGGCGTCGGACTCGCCGGCCAGCAGCGGGCGCAGCCCGGCGTACACGCCCTGCACGTCGTCCCGGCCGAGCGGCACGGCCAGCACCGAGTTGACGTGTTCCAGCAGGTAGTCGATGTCGGCGCTGGAGGCCGCGGGGTGGGCCTTGTCGAGGTCCCAGTCGGTGTCGGTGGTGCCGACGATCCAGTGCCGGCCCCAGGGGATGACGAACAGGACGGACTTCTCGGTGCGCAGGATCAGACCGGTGGTGGAGTGAATGCGGTCCTTGGGCACGACCAGGTGGATGCCCTTGGAGGCGCGGACGTGGAACTGGCCGCGCTCGCCCACCATGGCCTGCGTGTCGTCGGTCCACACGCCGGTGGCGTTGACGATCTGCTTGGCCCGGATCTCGTACTCCCCGCCGGCCTCCACGTCCTGCACCCGGGCGCCGACGACCCGCTCGCCCTCGCGCAGGAACCCGGTCACGCGCGCGCGGTTGGCCACCTTCGCGCCGTAGGACGCCGCCGTGCGCACCAGGGTGGCCACGAAGCGTGCGTCGTCCATCTGGGCGTCGTAGTACTGCAGGGCGCCGACGAGGGCGTCCTTGCGCAGGCAGGGGGCCACGCGCAGGGCGTTGCGGCGGGACAGGTGGCGGTGCAGGGGCAGGCCCCGGCCGTGGCCGCGGGCCATCGACATCGCGTCGTACAGCGCGACGCCCGAGCCCGCGTACAACCGCTCCCAGCCCTTGTGCTGCAACGGGTAGAGGAACGGCACCGGTTTGACCAGGTGCGGGGCGAGGCGCTCCAGCAGCAGGCCGCGCTCCTTGAGGGCCTCTCGGACGAGGGCGAAGTCGAGCATCTCCAGATAGCGCAGGCCACCGTGGATCAGCTTGCTGGACCGGCTCGAGGTACCGGACGCCCAGTCCCGGGCCTCGACCAGGCCGGTGGACAGGCCGCGGGTGACCGCGTCCAGCGCGGTGCCCGCACCGACCACTCCGGCACCGACCACCAGCACGTCCAGCTCGCGCTCCGCCATCGCCGCCAGTGCCTCGGCGCGCTGCGCCGGCCCAAGAGTCGCTGTCCTCACCGCTGCCTCCCGCTGTCGCTGTCTGGCTCGCGTCGGCCGCACCCGGTGGGCGAAGCCCGGTTCATCCCCTCCTCATGCCCAAATTCTGACCGGCTTGCCCGACTCCAGCCACTACGGGCCGCGAACCTGTGGACAACTTGCGCACAACCGCTGGAAGACACACGAACACAATCACACCTAACGGTCATATAGGTACCTAGTCTGACAGTGCACTCGCTCATCCTGTCCACAGCGGTTGCATACTGTGCCGCTTCGGCCACTGGGAAGGACGGCCCACGCCATGCCCGCAGACCTCGCAGTCATCGGACTCGGCCCCTACGGCTTGCCGCTCGCCCAGGCCGCCGTCGCCGCCGGCATCCCCACCGTCGGCTACGCCACCGGCCCCGAGGCGGGCTCGCTCAGCCCCGCCGAGCTGCGCCGGATGCACGCGGCCGGCTTCCGGCCCGGCACCGACCCGGCCCAGCTCGGCCGCGTCCGTACGGCGGTGATCTGCGCGCCCACCCCGCGCGGTGCCGACGGCGGACTCGACCTCGGCCAGGTGGAGGCCGCCGCCCGCACCCTCGCCGAGCGCCTCCGGCCGCACACCACGGTCATCCTGGAGTCACCGGTGCTGCCCGGGACGACGGAGAAGTTCCTGCGCCCGCTGCTGGAGAAGGGCTCGGGGCTGCGGGCCGGCCGCGACTTCCACCTGGCCTACTCCCCCAGCCGGGTCGACCCCGGCAACCGCGACCACACGCCCGCCAGCACCCCGAAGGTCATCGGCGGCCTCACCTCGGCCTGCACCGAATCGGCCGCCGCGTTCTACGGCCGGCTGACCGACAAGGTGGTACGCGCGCGTGGGCTGCGCGAGGCGGAGGCCGTCCAGCTGCTGGAGACCAACTACCGGCACGTCAACATCGCGCTGGTCAACGAGATGGCCGTCCTCTGCCACGAGCTGGGCGTGGACCTGTGGGACGTCATCCGCTGCGCGGAGACCAAGCCCTTCGGCTTCCATGCGTTCCGGCCGGGGCCGGGTGTCGGCGGGCACGGGGTCCCGCAGGACCTGACCGGGCACGCGACCCGCACCCTGCGCCTGGTCGAGCTGGCCCAGCAGGTCAACAGCCGGATGCCCCGGTACGTCGTGCAGCGCGCCGCCACGCTCCTCAACGAACACGGCAAGTCCGCGCGCGGGGCCCGCGTTCTGCTGCTCGGCGTCACCTACAAGCCCGACCTCGCCGACCAGCAGGGCACCCCGGCCCAGGAGATCGCCGTACGGCTGATGGAGCTGGGCGCGGCCGTGAGCTACCACGACCCCTACGTGCCGGCCTGGAGCGTCCTGGACCGCCCGGTCCCGCGCGCGGACTCCCTGTACGAGGCGGCGGCCGAGGCCGACCTCACGATCCTGCTCCAGCAGCACCGGACGTACGACCTGCAGGGGCTTTCGGTGAAGGCGCAGCTGCTGCTGGACACCCGCGGGGCCACGCCGACGGGGGCGGCGCACCGGCTCTGAGGGCGTCACGCGCGGGGAACGATCACGAACGGGAAACGGTCGCACGGTAAAAGCGGTCACGGACGGAAAACAGCCGGGGCGTTGTCGTTCCCGGCTGTTACTGTCCCCCGGACTCACCGCACAGGCGTGCCGGCGGGTCACCCGTTCCTGTCATCGGTCGATGCTCCACACTCGGGGGGATTTCTGTCATGAGCCAGTCAACGCCACCGCCTCAGCCGCCGCAGCCCGGTCCGGCGGACGGCAACCCGTACGCCCAGCAGGCCCCGGCCCCCGCCCCCGGTGCGCCGTACCCGCCGCAGCCGGGCGCCTTCGCCGCACCGGCGGCACCGGCGGCGCCGGTCAGGAACAACCTGGTGCTCGGCCTGGTGGCCGCGGTCGCCGCCGCCGTCGTCGTCGGCGCCCTCTACGGCGTCATCATCGGCGCCACCGAGCACGAGATCGGCTGGGCGGCCGTCGGTGTCGGCTTCGTCGTCGGCCTCGTGGCCGGCAAGGCCGGCGGCCGCAACCCCGCCCTCCCGGTCATCGGCGCCGTCCTGGCGCTCGGCTCGGTCTACCTCGGACAGCTGGTCGGTGAGGCGATGCTGATCGCCGACTACTCCCACCTGGGCTTCAGCGAGGTCTTCTTCGAGCACCTCGACTCGGTCCAGAAGATCTGGAAGGAAGACGCCGACCCGCTGACCTTCGTCTTCTTCGGCATCGCGGCGTTCGCCGCGTTCTCCGGCGCCAAGAAGGCGGCCGCGTAAGGCTCGCCCGCACGCGAAGGGGCCCGGTCACCGTGCGGTGGCCGGGCCCCTTCGCGTCGGACGGGTCAGCGGCGGTGCTGGCTGTCCGCCACCGTCACCTCGACCCGCTGGAACTCCTTCAGCTCGCTGTAGCCGGTGGTGGCCATGGCGCGGCGCAGGGCGCCGAAGAAGTTCATCGAGCCGTCCGGGGTGTGGGACGGGCCGGTGAGGACCTCCTCGATCGTGCCGACCGTGCCGAGGTCGACCTTCTGGCCGCGGGGCAGCTCCTCGTTGACCGCCTCCATGCCCCAGTGGTGGCCCTTGCCGGGCACGTCCGTGGCGCGGGCCAGCGGGGATCCCATCATCACCGCGTCGGCGCCGCAGGCGATCGCCTTGGGCAGGTCGCCGGACCAGCCCACGCCGCCGTCCGCGATCACGTGCACGTACCGGCCGCCGGACTCGTCCATGTAGTCGCGGCGGGCCGCCGCCACGTCGGCGACGGCCGTGGCCATCGGGACCTGGATGCCGAGAACGTTGCGCGTGGTGTGCGCGGCGCCGCCGCCGAAGCCGACCAGGACGCCGGCCGCGCCGCTGCGCATCAGGTGCAGCGCGGCGGTGTAGGTGGCGCAGCCGCCGACGATCACCGGGACGTCCAGCTCGTAGATGAACTGCTTCAGGTTCAGCGGCTCGTGCGAGGACGACACGTGCTCCGCCGAGACCGTCGTACCGCGGATGACGAAGATGTCCACGCCCGCGTCCACGACCGCCTTGGAGAACTGGGCGGTGCGCTGCGGGGAGAGCGCGGCGGCGGTGACGACGCCGGAGTCGCGCACCTCCTTGATGCGGGCGCCGATCAGCTCCTCCTTGATCGGCGCCGCGTAGATCTCCTGGAGGCGGCGGGTCGCCTGCTCGGCCGGCAGCTCCGCGATCTCGTCCAGCAGCGGCTGCGGGTCCTCGTACCGCGTCCAGAGGCCCTCGAGGTTGAGCACGCCGAGGCCGCCCAGCTCGCCGATGCGGATCGCGGTGGCCGGGGAGACCACGGAGTCCATCGGGGCGGCCAGGAAGGGCAGCTCGAAGCGGTAGGCGTCGATCTGCCAGGCGATCGAGACCTCCTTCGGGTCCCGCGTACGGCGGCTGGGGACGACGGCGATGTCGTCGAAGGCGTACGCCCGGCGGCCGCGCTTGCCGCGCCCGATCTCGATCTCAGTCACGTTGGTGGCCTTTCCCTATGCGTTGCAGCGCCTTCCAGTATCGCCGACGGGTGGGACGCAAGCTCTCCACAGGTACGACAAGGGCGGCCCCGGATGCCCCGGGGCCGCCCTTGCACTGCCGTCACGCGTGCGCGTACGTCACTTCCTGCTGTAGTTCGGCGCCTCGACCGTCATCTGGATGTCGTGCGGGTGGCTCTCCTTCAGACCCGCCGAGGTGATCCGCACGAAGCGGCCCTTGGACTCCATCTCCTCGATGGTGGCGGCGCCGACATAGCCCATGGTCTGGCGCAGGCCGCCGACGAGCTGGTGCAGCACGTTGGAGAGCGGACCGCGGTAGGGCACCTGGCCCTCGACGCCCTCGGGCACGAGCTTGTCGTCGGACGCCACCTCGGCCTGGAAGTAGCGGTCCTTCGAGTACGACCTGCCCTGGCCGCGGGACTGCATGGCGCCCAGCGAGCCCATGCCGCGGTACGACTTGAACTGCTTGCCGTTGATGAACAGCAGCTCGCCCGGGGACTCCTCGCAGCCGGCGAGGAGGCTGCCCAGCATCACCGTGTCGGCGCCGGCGGCCAGCGCCTTGCCGATGTCGCCGGAGTACTGGAGGCCACCGTCACCGATCAGCGGAATACCGGCGGGGCGGGCCGCGAGGGACGCCTCGTAGATGGCGGTGACCTGGGGGACACCGATGCCGGCGACCACGCGGGTGGTGCAGATGGAACCCGGGCCGACGCCCACCTTGATGCCGTCCACACCGGCGTCGATCAGCGCCTGGGCGCCGTCGCGCGTGGCGACGTTGCCGCCGATCACGTCGACGTCCACGCTGGACTTGATCTTCGACATCCAGCTGAGCGCGTTGCTGTTGTGGCCGTGCGAGGTGTCCACGACCAGGAAGTCCACACCGGCCTCGGAGAGCGCCTGGGCGCGCTCCAGCGCCTCGGGGCTGGCGCCGACGGCGGCACCGACGAGCAGGCGGCCCTCGGCGTCCTTGGCGGCGTTCGGGTACTTCTCGGCCTTGACGAAGTCCTTGACCGTGATCAGGCCCTTGAGGACGCCCTCGTCGTCGACCAGCGGAAGCTTCTCGATCTTGTGCTTGCGCAGCAGCTCCATGGCCTCGGGCCCGGAGATGCCGACCTTGCCGGTGACCAGCGGCATCGGGGTCATGACCTCGCGCACCTGGCGCGTGCGGTCGCTCTCGAAGGCCATGTCGCGGTTGGTCACGATGCCCAGCAGCTTGCCGGCCGGGTCGGTGACCGGGACACCGCTGATGCGGAACTTGGCGCACAGGGCGTCCGCCTCGGCGAGCGTGGCCTCCGGGTGCACCGTGATCGGGTCGGTGACCATGCCGGACTCGGACCGCTTCACCAGGTCGACCTGGTTGACCTGGTCCTCGACGGAGAGGTTGCGGTGCAGCACGCCGACGCCGCCCAGGCGGGCCATCGCGATCGCCATGCGGGACTCGGTCACCTTGTCCATCGCCGCCGACAGCAGCGGGATGTTGACCCGGACATTGCGGGAGATGCGGGACGAGGTGTCGACCGCGTTGGGGAGCACCTCGGATGCACCCGGCAGCAGCAGCACGTCGTCGTAGGTCAGCCCGAGTGTCGCGAATTTTCCGGGCACTCCGTCGACGTTGGCAGTCATGACACCTTCCCCAAATGGCCTTGATCGGTGCGGATGTCCATGCTAACGGGAAGCGTCGCTAGCAAATTCCACGGTACGGGGTCGCTTCAGGCTTCGTATGTTCGTACGGAAACGGCGCCGCACCTGTTCAGCGCAGGCGCTACGGCGGCTCCCTCACAGGGGATCACTGCTCGGCGAGCGCCCGCAGACGGCTCAGCGCCCGGTGCTGGGCCACACGGACCGCCCCGGGTGACATTCCCAACATCTGCCCCGTCTCCTCCGCGGTCAAGCCCACGGCGATACGCAGCAGGAGCAGCTCGCGCTGGTTCTCGGGGAGGTTGGCCAGCAGCTTCTTGGCCCACGCGGCGTCGCTGCTGAGCAGGGCGCGCTCCTCGGGGCCGAGGGAGTCGTCGGGCCGCTCGGGCATCTCGTCGGACGGCACGGCGGTCGAACCCGGGTGCCGCATGGCCGCGCGCTGCAGGTCGGCGACCTTGTGGGACGCGATGGCGAAGACGAAGGCCTCGAAGGGCCGGCCGGTGTCGCGGTAGCGGGGCAGGGCGAGCAGGACCGCCACGCAGACCTCCTGGGCGAGGTCTTCCACGAAGTGGCGCGCGTCGCCGGGCAGCCGGGACAGCCGGGTACGGCAGTAGCGCAGCGCCAGCGGGTGGACATGGGCGAGCAGATCGTGCGTGGCCTGCTCGTCCCCGTCGACGGCACGATGCACGAGGGCACCGATCGCCCCGTGGGCCGTGCCCGCCTCGTCGTCGCGCATCGGTCCATGGTGCCTTGCGGCTGTCCGGTCCGTCGCACTGTGGTCGTGGTTGTGCACCGAAGCGTTATGAGCAGGTGCGCCGGCACTCATCCCCTGCGCCCTCCCCTTCCGCTCGACCGACTCGTCCCCGAGAGACTCCACATCTCAAGGATGCGGCATCCGCGCCGAAACGAGCAGCGCCCGTCCGGCGGGCCGCCTTGCGCATGCCCCTCCGGGGGTCCGGCGGGATGGTGCACCGGGCTGCGAATGCCCTGCCGGCGCAGGGGGCGGAGGGGTCCGCCGGGGCGGTCATCTGCCGGCCCGCACGGCCGGGGCGCGGACTCGTCCGCCCGGGTGTACGGCCAGGTGGCACGTCCGGAACGGTCGCCTGCCCGTGCGTCCGGCGGAGTCGCACGGCGGGCACGCGGCCGTCCGCCGGCAGGTACGACGACGGCGCCTGCAGGGACGGCCGACGGCCGGCGCCTACGACATGGGTCACACACCCGGGACCGCGGCCTGCGGTGCGTCCAACAGTGTGGCGCGCTCGGAAAAGCGGTCGCCGGCCGCCGACGGTCACAAGGACACCGCTCCGAACGGCCGCGGGCCGACGACGGCCACGAGGACACCGCCCGGAGCGGCCGCGGGCCGACGCGGACGGCGAAGACGCCACTCGGCACGACCGCCGGCCGACGACGGCCACGAGGACACCGCCCGGGGCGGCCGCGGGCCGACGCGGACCACCAGGACGCCACTCGGGACGACCGCCGGCCCGCCGGAACAGCCATGGCCGGGGGTGGACCCGAGTCGTGCCGGCCGGCCGGCGCGCGCCCGCTTCCCGGCGAGCGGCCGCCAGGACACCTCGGTGCGCGAGCCCACCGCGGACATCCCGGTGCCGAGACGAGCACGCAGCGCCCACACCGTCACCGGCACCGTCACCGGCGCCCCACAGGCCCCGACCGCCCCCGGGCAACCTCCGTGCCATCGAGCCGGCCGGTCTGCCGCAAAGGGGCCGGGGGGTGGAGCGGAGCCGGATGGCCCCGTGCCGTTCGGCCCGGCAGGGCCCGCGGCCGTTAGCGGACCAGTCCCCAGCGGAAGCCGAGGGCCACCGCGTGGGCCCGGTCCGAGGCCCCGAGTTTCTTGAACAGGCGCCGGGCGTGGGTCTTCACGGTGTCCTCGGAGAGGAACAGCTCGCGGCCGATCTCGGCGTTGGAGCGGCCGTGGCTCATGCCCTCCAGAACCTGGATCTCGCGCGCCGTGAGGGTCGGTGCGGCACCCATCTCGGCCGAGCGCAGACGGCGCGGGGCCAGGCGCCAGGTCGGGTCGGCGAGGGCCTGCGTGACGGTGGCCCGCAGTTCCGCGCGGGACGCGTCCTTGTGCAGGTATCCCCGCGCGCCCGCGGCCACCGCGAGGGCCACACCGTCGAGGTCCTCGGCGACGGTGAGCATGATGATGCGCGCGCCCGGGTCGGCCGACAGCAGCCGGCGCACGGTCTCGACGCCGCCCAGACCGGGCATGCGCACGTCCATCAGAATGAGGTCGGAGCGGTCGGCGCCCCAGCGGCGGAGGACTTCCTCGCCGTTGGCCGCCGTCGTCACGCGCTCGACACCGGGCACGGTCGCGACCGCGCGGCGGAGCGCTTCTCGGGCAAGCGGGGAGTCGTCGCAGACGAGGACGGATGTCATGACCGCCCTCCGCAGCTGATGCGCGTCACCTTGAGCCTCCAGGCTGGTACGGAATCGTCACCTGTGCGGTCGACCGTCTCGGACGCCTGCCCGAGCGCTTGTGTTTTCAACCGCCTCCGCACTCTCAACGACGGTCACTCGAAAGAGTTACGGGGCTGCCTGCCGTCTTCGGCACTCTACGTGAGGGGGCCGACACGGTGCAGACATGCCCAACGGACCCTCAACTTTTCATCACAACCTATGCCCCATTCAGCCCATTTTCTTCCCGTTTTGTAGTGTCCGGGGCTAGATTCGCAATGAGTCATATTTTCATCTCCTTAGACCGGAGATGTACGGTCGTTGGCACCGTATCCGCCCAGAACGGCTACAAGGGGTCACGTAATGGCAGATTTCTCCCGCCTTCCCGGACCGAACGCGGACCTGTGGGACTGGCAGCTGCTGGCTGCCTGCCGCGGCGTGGACAGCTCGCTCTTCTTCCACCCGGAGGGCGAGCGCGGGGCGGCTCGGAGCGCTCGCGAGAACTCGGCCAAGGAGGTCTGCATGAGGTGCCCGGTCCGTGCGGAGTGCGCGGCACACGCGCTGGCGGTGCGCGAACCGTACGGCGTCTGGGGTGGCCTGACCGAGGACGAGCGTGAGGAGTTGATGGGGCGGGCGCGCAACCGCCTGGTGGCGACCTCGACCACCAGCGGGGACACCGCCTCCAACCAATGAAGGAACGTTTCTGCACCCACGGACGACCGGGTGTGCACATGTATTTCCCTCTTGGGCACGCGCCCGCGTGCCCATGACTCTGCCGTACCCCGCTAGCCGCGCCCGGCCGCCCGGGCCAGTTGCTCCAGCGTCGCCGCCACTGCCGGCACCTGTGCCAGGTCGGGCAGGGTGAGGGCGACGATCTCCCGCCGTACCGCCGGTTCCAGCCGTACCGTCCGCGCGCCCCTCGGCCGTACCGACTCCACCGCCAGCTGGGGCAGGACCGCGACGCCGAGGCCCGCCCCGACCAGGCCGACCACCGCCGGATAGTCGTCCGTGGCGAAGTCGATCCGGGGGGCGAAGCCGGCCCCCTCGCAGACCTCGACCAGCTGACCGCGGCAGCGCGGGCAGCCCGCGATCCAGGGCTCCTGGGCCAGTTCTCCGATGGCGACGGTCTCCGCGCGCGCGAGCCGGTGCCGCTCGGGCACCAGGGCGACCAGACGGTCCGTCAGCAGCGGGCGCACCACGAGATCGTCCCAGTCCTCGGCGACCGCGGCCCCCTCGTAGCGGAAGGCCAGGGCCAGGTCGCAGTCGCCTTCGCGCAGCAGTTCGACCGACCTCGGGGGTTCGGCCTCCACCAGGGAGACGCGGGTGCCGGGGTGGGCGGCGCGCAGGGCGGCGAGGGCGGTGGGGACGAGGGTGGAGCTGCCGCTGGGGAAGGAGACCAGCCGGACCCGGCCCGCACGCAGTCCGGCGATGGCGGCGACCTCCTCCTCGGCCGCGGTGAGCCCGGCGAGGATGCCGGAGGCGTGCCGGACGAGGGCCTCGCCGGCCTGGGTGAGGCGCATCTCGCGCCCGGTGCGGACCAGCAGCGGGGTGCCTACCGAGGCCTCCAGAGCCTTCATCTGCTGGCTGACGGCGGGCTGGGTGCAGCCCAGCTGGCGCCCCGCCGCCGAGAAGGATCCGGTGGTGGCGACGGCGCGCAGGACGCGGAGATGACGGGCCTCGATCACCCTCTGAGCATAAGGGCAGCTTGGGTATGGTGCAGAATATTGGCTCGACGCTTTGAGGGCGGTCCCGTACCGTGCCGGCCATGAAGCTTCTCTCGGTCAATCTGGGTCGTTCGCTGCCGGTGCCGTACACGGACCAGCCGCAGGGCGTGACGGGTATCGACAAGCGGCCTGCCGACGGGACGGTGCGGGTGGCGGCCCCCGGGCCCGCGGGGACCGCCGGCAGCGGGCTGGCCGGTGACGCGGTGTGCGATCTGCGCCATCACGGCGGTGACGACCAGGCGGTGTACGCCTACGCGCGCGAGGACCTCGACGTCTGGGAGCGCGAGCTGGGCCGATCGTTGGCCAACGGTTGCTTCGGAGAGAACCTCACGACGAACGGGCTGGACGTGTCGGGCGCACTGATCGGCGAGCGCTGGCGGATCGGTTCGGAGGTGGTCCTGGAGGTGACCTCGGGGCGCATTCCGTGCCGTACTTTCCAGGGCCATCTGGGCGAGCGCGGCTGGGTCAAGAGGTTCACACAGAAGGGCGCAACCGGTGCCTACCTCCGGGTGATCGAGCCGGGCGGGATACGGGCGGGCGACCCGGTCGAGATCGTGCACCGGCCGGACCACGGCGTGACGGCGGCCATGGAGTTCCGCGCGACCACCACCGAACGGGAACTGCTGCCCCGGCTGCTCGTGGCGGGCGACGCGCTGCACGCCCGGACGCTGGCGGCGGCACACAAGTACGCCGCCGAACACGGGGGCTGAGTGCTTGTCAGACTGATGGCCGGTCAGGTCGCCACGGGCAGCGGAGGCCGGCGGTCCGGGTCACTACCCTTGGGCCATGACAACGGCTCTGATTACGGGATCGACCGCGGGAATCGGCGCCGCGTTCGCGCGGCGGCTGGCGGCTGACGGGCACGACCTCGTGCTGGTGGCACGGGACACCAAGAGGCTGCGCGAGCAGGCCACGGAACTCCACGACCGGCACGGCATCGAGGTGGAGGTGCTGACCGCCGACCTCTCCGGGGACAAGGGCATCGAGGCGGTGGCAGACCGGCTCGGCGACCGCAGGAATCCGGTCGACCTGCTCGTCAACAACGCCGGCTTCGGCAACAAGGGCCGCTATCTGGACGTAGCGATGGCGGACGAACTGAAGATGCTCAAGGTGCACTGCGAGGCGGTGCTCCGGCTGACCTCGGCGGCGGCCGAGGCGATGCGCGAGCGCGGCCGGGGCGGCGTGGTGAACGTCGCCTCGGTGGCCGCCTTCGTCCCGCGCGGCACGTACGGCGCGTCCAAGGCGTGGGTCGTGCAGTTCACCCAGGGTGCGGCCAGGGACCTGGCGGGCAGCGGGGTGCGGCTGATGGCGCTGTGCCCGGGCTTCGTGCGCACCGAGTTCCACCAGCGGGCCGGGATGGGCACGGACAACATCCCCGGCTGGATGTGGCTCGACGCCGACAAGCTGGTCGCGGCGGCCCTGGCCGACCTCGCGCGCGGCAAGTCGCTGTCCATCCCGGATCCCCGCTACAAGGCGCTGATGGGCCTGGTGAAGGTGACGCCGCGCGGGCTGCTGGGCGGGATCAGCACCCGGACGGGCCGCAAGTACGGGCCTCGGTAGCGCGGCGGGTGCCGCTGCCGTCCCGGTGGGAAAATGGGCGGGACGGTAACCGGGCCAAGGGGGGCGCCGGAGGCGGTGTCATGACCTTCGTACAGCTCATCGAGTGCAGGACCAGCCGGCTGGACGAGATGAACCGGCTCATCGACGACTGGGTGCGGCAGACCAAGGGGAAGCGGACGGCGACGCACGCGGTGGTCGGCAAGGACCGCTCGGACGCTTCGCACATCGTCGAGCTGGTGGAGTTCCCGTCCTACGAGGAGGCGGTGCGGAACTCGAATCTCCCGGAGACCGACCGGATCTTCCGGGACATGGTCGCGCTGTGCGACGAGATGCCGACGTTCACCGATCTGGACGTCGTACGGGACGAGCGGCTGGCCGAAGAAACCGTGCGCAGGTTCTTCGCCGCGCTCGCGACCCCGGGCGAACTGCCGCCGCTGAACGATCTGCTCGACGAGGACATCCACAGCCGTGATCCGGTGAACCCGCAGGACACCATCGGGCTGGACAACGCGCGCGCCGAGTTCCGGATGTGGCGCCGCGCCTTCGACTTCACGTTCACGATCGAGGACGTGCTCTGCCAGGGCGAGCGGGCCTGCGCGCGGTGGAGCTGGAACGCCACGCACAAAGGCGACTTCCTGGGGATCGGGTCCACGGGCAGGCGGGTCACGATGACCGGGATGACGCTGTTCCGTTTCGCCGGCAGCGGCAAGATCGCCGAGCTGTGGTGGCAGCACGACCAGCTGGGTCTTATGCAGCAGCTGGGCGCCCTGGACGAGCTGGAGCAGTAGACAGGGCGAAGGCCCGGCCCCCGAAGGGTGCCGGGCCTTCACTCGAAGGCGGTCGCCTCAGTGGGCGTGGCCGTGGCCGTGGCCGTGGCCCGCGGCCTCCGGCTCCTCTTCCTTCTTCTCGACGACCAGGGTCTCGGTCGTGAGCAGCAGGGAGGCGATGGAGGCGGCGTTCTCCAGGGCGGAGCGGGTGACCTTGACCGGGTCGATGACGCCGGCCTTGATCAGGTCGCCGTACTCGCCGGTGGCGGCGTTGTAGCCCTGCCCCTTGTCCAGGTCCTTGACCTTGGACACGATGACGTAGCCCTCCTGGCCGGCGTTCTCGCCGATCCAGCGCAGCGGCTCGACCGCGGCGTTGCGGACCACGGAGACACCGGTGGCCTCGTCGCCGGCCTTGTCGAGGTTGCCCTCGAGGATCTTGGAGGCGTGGACCAGGGCGGAGCCACCACCGGAGACGATGCCCTCCTCGACCGCGGCGCGGGTCGCGGAGATGGCGTCCTCCAGACGGTGCTTCTTCTCCTTCAGCTCCACCTCGGTGGCGGCGCCGACCTTGATCACGCACACGCCGCCGGCCAGCTTCGCGAGGCGCTCCTGGAGCTTCTCGCGGTCCCAGTCGGAGTCGGTGTTCTCGATCTCGGCCTTGATCTGCGCGATGCGGCCGTGGACGTCCTCGGACTTGCCGGCGCCGTCGACGATCGTGGTGTCGTCCTTGGTGACGGTGATGCGGCGGGCGGAGCCGAGCACGTCGATGCCGACCTGGTCGAGCTTGAGGCCGACCTCCTCGGAGATGACGGTGGCGCCGGTGAGGACGGCCATGTCCTGCAGCATCGCCTTGCGGCGGTCGCCGAAGCCCGGGGCCTTCACCGCGACGGCGTTGAAGGTGCCGCGGATCTTGTTGACGACCAGGGTCGACAGGGCCTCGCCGTCGACGTCCTCGGCGATGATCAGCAGCGGCTTGGAGGCGCCGGCCTGGATGACCTTCTCCAGCAGCGGCAGCAGGTCCGTGATGGCGGAGATCTTGCCCTGGTTGATGAGGATGTACGGGTCCTCGAGGACGGCCTCCATGCGCTCCTGGTCCGTCACGAAGTACGGCGACAGGTAGCCCTTGTCGAAGGCCATGCCCTCGGTGAAGTCCAGCTCCAGACCGAAGGTGTTGGACTCCTCGACGGTGATGACACCGTCCTTGCCGACCTTGTCCATCGCCTCGGCGATCAGCTCGCCGACCTGCTGGTCCTGGGCGGACAGCGCGGCGACGGCGGCGATGTCGGACTTCTCGTCGATCGGGCGGGCCGAGGCCAGCAGCTCGTCGGAGACGGCCTTGACCGCGGCGTCGATGCCCTTCTTCAGGGCGGCCGGGGAGGCGCCGGCGGCGACGTTCTTCAGACCCTCGCGGACGAGCGCCTGAGCCAGGACCGTGGCGGTGGTGGTGCCGTCACCAGCGATGTCGTTGGTCTTGGTCGCCACCTCCTTCACCAGCTGGGCGCCGAGGTTCTCGTACGGGTCCTCGATCTCGACCTCGCGGGCGATCGTGACACCGTCGTTGGTGATGGTGGGGGCGCCGAACTTCTTGTCGATGACGACGTTGCGGCCCCGGGGGCCGATCGTCACCTTCACCGTGTCGGCCAGCTTGTTGACGCCGCGCTCGAGGGCGCGACGGGCGTCCTCGTCGAACTTCAGGATCTTCGCCATGACAGCGGGAGCCCTCTCGAAATCTGTGGGTGAAAAAGAACTGCGCCCCGGGCGCCCGGCTTCTCAGGTGATCGCGGGGGCCAGGGGCGCAGCTGGAAGCAACTGGGTTGCTGGAGGTGACTACTTCTCGATGATCGCGAGGACGTCGCGAGCCGAGAGGACGAGGAACTCCTCGCCGTTGTACTTCACCTCGGTGCCGCCGTACTTGCTGTACAGCACGACGTCGCCGACCTTGACGTCGAGCGGCAGACGCTCGCCGTTCTCGAAGCGGCCCGGGCCCACGGCGAGGACGGCGCCCTCCTGGGGCTTCTCCTTCGCGGTGTCCGGGATGACCAGGCCAGAAGCGGTGGTCTGCTCGGCGTCGAGCGGCTGGACCACAATGCGGTCCTCGAGCGGCTTGATGGCAACCTTGGAGCTGGTGGTCGTCACGATCCGACCTCCCCCTTCGGAGATCTCACGGGGTTAACTGTCTGAGGTGGCGACCAGGTCGATCCGTCGTCGCGGGTGCCGGACCTGCCCGTCGCGTTTGTCTGGCACTCTCCAGGGGGGAGTGCCAGTGCCGAGACTATGACCGCGATTAGCACTCGGTCAAGCGGAGTGCCAATGCCGTGCGGCGCGTCGCCCGTACCGGCCCGGTTCGGGCCCTGAAAGAGGCGCCCTACAGGTAGTCCTCGAGCCGTCCCACCGTCAGGCCCTGCTCCTGCGTGGTTCTCAGCACCCGTACCGTGCGCTCCCGCAGCGGCAGGCCCGGCGACTCGTCGGGGCCCACCAGGACGATGTCGCCGGGGCGGAGGTGGTGGGGGCCGTGGCGGTAGGTGAGGCCGTCGGGGGTGAGGGCCGCGCGCCAGAGGACGACCGCCGTGATGCCGCAGTCGGCCGCCGCGCGCAGGGTGGTGCGGTCGTACGAGCCGTACGGCGGGCGGAAGAGGCGGGGGCGGGCGCCGAGGCGGCCCCGGAGGCGGTCCTGCTGGCCGCAGATCCCGGCGCGCTGCCCGGTGTACGGCAGTCCGGCCGGCGCCCGGTGGCCGACGGTGTGGTTCTGGATGCCGGCGCCGAGGGCGCGCAGGCGGGCGAAGTGGCCGTGGCCGGGGCCGGCGACGCTGTCGGCGAGGAACAGGGTGACGGGCAGGCGGAGTTCGCGGACCATGTCGACGAAGCGGGGGTCGCGTTCGGCGCCGTCGTCGTAGGTGAGGAAGACGACCCGGTCGCGGGTGGGGACGCGGTCGACCACCGGGGGCAGGCCGTGGGCTCCCGGATGCACGGCGAGCGGCCGGGCGGGGTGCAGCGGGGAGCGGGCGAGCGGTTCGGTCAGGCCCCAGTGGCGGTAGCTGCGGTCGCGGGCAGGGTGCTGTGGGCGTACCCCTTCGGCGGCCTTCTTGCCGAGGCGTTCGATGGGGTCGACGGACTGGGCGCAGCCCGTGAGGAGCAGGGCCGAGGCGAGTACCACGGCCGTGCCCCGCACGCGCCTCACAGGTAGTCCTCCAGGCGGGCCACGGCGTAGCCCTCGCGCGTGACCTTGTCCAGGAAGCGCCGCATGTCGTCCACCATCGTGCCGTCCCAGTCGTCCCGGCCGCGGAAGTGGGTGAGGACGATGTCCCCGGGGTGCAGTTTGCGGTCCCAGTCGCGGTACTCCCAGTGGTCGACGAAGACCTCCTCGTCCCAGATCGGCGCGTATGTGATCCCGCAGGCCTTGGCGGCGCGCAGGGTGTCGCCGTTGTAGTTGCCGTACGGCGGCCGGAAGACGGTGGGCGCCTTGCCGAACTGCTCCTTCATGACGGCCTGCATGCCGCAGATCTCGTCCTTCTGCTCCTCGTAGGACAGGCCGGGCAGGTAGGGATGGGTCATGGTGTGGTTGTTCAGGGTGACGCCCTGCGCCTGCATCCTGCGGAAGTAGTCGTAGTCGTCCTTGACCAGGTAGTTGCTGAGGAAGGCCGAGTACGGGATCTTCAGCTCGTTCATCATGCGCAGGAACGCCGGGTCCTTCTCGGCGCCGTCGTCGATGGTGAGGAAGACGACCTTCTTCCTGGTGGGGACGGTGGTGAAGACCGGCGGGAGGTCTTCCTCCTCCTGGCCGTCGACCTCGAAGCCGTCCCGGGGGGTGATCACCGGCTTCTTCGCCGGCGGGGCCGGAGGTGTGAGCGGGACGCCGTCCAGG
The DNA here is from genome assembly GCF_055566415.1 of Streptomyces sp. NPDC027663. Classification (NCBI taxonomy): domain Bacteria; kingdom Bacillati; phylum Actinomycetota; class Actinomycetes; order Kitasatosporales; family Streptomycetaceae; genus Streptomyces; species Streptomyces sp. NPDC027663. The sequence continues at coordinate 712,705 of NZ_JBVHSK010000002.1, forward strand.
CCCCAGCGCCGGGCGGCGGCGACCAGCCGGGCGTGTTCGGCGGCCCGGCGGGCCTGCGGGTCCAGGGGGCGGTCGGGGCCGCCCTGGCCGGCGGCCGGGCCGGTGCCGCCGGAGCAGCCGGAGAGCAGGGTGGAAGCGGCCAGCGCGAGGGCTGCGGAGCCCGCGACCGCCTTCGCGATCCGCGCCCGCTTTTTGTCATTTTGTACTACTGCTCGCATGGTGCCGGATCCTCCCAGGCCCCGGCCCGCATCCCGGGCCGACACCGCCGCCGGAGGCGCACCATCCACCGACTGGCCCACAATGGCCCGGTGAACGACCTCGCCCTGCTCCTCACCCCCGAAGGCCGTGCCCTCCTCGACGAGGTGCGCGGCACGGCCCCGGCCGACGAACTCGCCGTCGCCACCCGGCTGCGCCGCGACCACCCGGCCGAGCTGGTGTCGGCCGCACTCGGCCAGGCCCGGCTGCGGCAGCGGGCGGCGGCGAAGTTCGGGGACGAGGACGCGGGACGGATGTTCTTCACGCCGAACGGGGTCGAGCAGTCCACGCGGGCCGGCGTGGCCGCGTACCGGGCACGGCGGTTCCGCGAGCTGGGCGTTGCCTCCGTCGCCGACCTGTGCTGCGGGATCGGCGGGGACGCGATCGCGCTCGCGCGGGCCGGGATCCGGGTGCTGGCCGTGGACCGGGACCCGCTGACGGCGGCGACGGCGCGGGCGAACGCCGAGGCTCTGGGGCTGGCCGGTCTGATCGAGGTGCGGGAGGCGGACGTCATGGACGTCGACGTCACCGGCTATGACGCCGTGTTCGTGGACCCGGCGCGCCGGGGCGGACGGTCAGGGGGGTCCGCGCGAAGCGCGTCGGTGAGGGGTGGCGGTCGGACGACGAGCGGGCGCATCTTCGATCCGGAGGCCTACTCGCCGCCGCTGTCCTGGGCGGTCGCAACGGCTCTCGGGGCACCCCACGCCGCCCTGAAGATCGCCCCGGGCATCCCGCACGAGACGGTCCCGGCCGAGGCCGAGGCCGAGTGGATCTCCGACGGCGGTGATGTGAAGGAGGCGGTGCTGTGGTTCGGGACCGGGACGCCGGGTGCCGTGCGGGCCACGCTGCTGCCCGGCCCGCGCACGCTGCCCGGCCGCGGGCTGCCCGACCCCGCGGTGCGACCGGTGGGACGGTACTTGTACGAGCCGGACGGAGCCGTGATCCGCGCGCACCTGGTCGCGGAGGTGGCCGAGGAGGTCGGCGGCGGGCTCCTGGACCCGACCATCGCGTACGTCACCGCCGACGAGCTGCGGCCCACGCCGTACGCCACGGCCTACGAGATCACCGACCGGCTTCCCTTCAACGTCAAGAAGCTCAGGGCCCTGCTGCGGGAGCGCGAGGTCGGCATCCTGACCGTGAAGAAGCGCGGGTCGGCGGTCGAGCCGGAGGAGCTGCGCCGGAAGGTCAAGCCGCAGGGCCCGAACGCGGCCACCGTGTTCCTCACCCGGGTGGCCGGGGCCCCGACGATGCTCATCGGGGGCCCGGTGCAGGCTCCGGCCGGAGCGTCTGCGCTCTGCTGAGCAGCAGTTCCCGCTCCTTGTCGTTGCGCGCCAGTGCGGCCGCCCGGAGGAACTCCGCGCGGGCCTCGGCGGTCCGCCCGAGCCGGGCCAGCAGATCGCCGCGGACGCTGGGCAGCAGGTGGTAGTCGCGCAGGGCCGGAGCACCGGCCACGGCGTCCACCAGCTTCAGGCCCTCCTCCGGGCCGTCGGCCATCGAGACGGCGACCGCACGGTTCAGCTCGACCACCGGCGACGGCGCACGGAGCGCCAGCAGGCCGTACAGCGTGGCGATGGCGCGCCAGTCCGTCTCCTCGTACGTGTACGCGCGCGCGTGGCAGCCGGCGATGGCCGCCTGGAGGACGTACGGGCCCGGCGGACCGGACGGGGATCCCCCACGACCGGGCGAGGCCGAGGGCTTGGCGGAGGCGGCCCCGGCGCGGTCGAGCGCGCGGACTCCGCGCGCGATGAGCATGCGGTTCCAGCGGCGCCGGTCCTGGTCCTGCAGCAGCACCGGTGAGCCGTCGGGGCCGGTGCGGGCGGCGATGCGGGAGGCCTGGAACTCCAGCAGCGCGGTCAGGCCGTGCACCTCGGGCTCCTGCGGCATCAGCGCGGACAGCACGCGGGCCAGCCGCAGGGCGTCCTCGCACAGGCCGGGGCGCAGCCAGTCGTCGCCCGCGGTCGCCGCGTACCCCTCGTTGAAGATCAGGTAGATGACGTCCAGGACGGAGCCGAGGCGGGCTTGGCGGTCGGGCCCGTGCGGCACCTCGAAGGCGATGTTCTTCGTCGCCAGGGTGCGTTTGGCGCGGACGATGCGCTGGGCGATCGTCGGCTCCGGCACCAGGTGGGCGCGGGCGATCTCGGCCGTGGTCAGACCGCCGAGCAGGCGCAGGGTGAGTGCGGTGCGGGCCTCGGCGGACAGCACCGGATGGCAGGTGGTGAAGACGAGCCTGAGCAGGTCGTCGTCGATGTCGTCCGGGTCGGCGGGCTCCTCCGGCGGGGCCGTCGTCTCCAGGTCGCGGCCGATCTCGGCGAGTTTGCGGGCGTAGGTCTCGCGGCGCCGGATCAGGTCGACGGCCCGGTGCCGGGCGGTGGCCATGAGCCAGGCGCCGGGGTTGTCGGGCACGCCGTCGCGGGGCCACCGCTCCAGGGCGGCGACCAGGGCGTCCTGCGCCAGTTCCTCGGCGATGCCGACGTCCCGGACGATCCGGGTGACGCCGGCGATCACGCGGGGCGACTCCAGGCGGAAAACGGTCTCGATCGCGTGTGCTGCCGTGGGCTGCGGTGGCATGGGCTGCGGTTCCACAGCCCACATGCAACACCCCGCGCGTGGCTACGCCAAGGCGACTCAGCCCTCCACGATCTCCCGCAGCTCACAGGCGACGTGCCACTCCGGGCCGTGGATCTTCAAGAAGCGCTGGGTCCACTCCAGCGCCTCGGCCCTGTCCTTGCACTGCATGAGTGCGTAGCCGCCGATGACCTCCTTGGACTCGGTGAACGGCCCGTCGGTGACGGAGGTCTTCTCGCCGTCCCAGTTCACCCGGGCGGCCTCGGCGGACGGGGTCAGCCCGGCGGTGTCGAGCAGGACGCCGGCCTTGGTCATCTCCTCGATCAGCTCACCCATCCGTTGCATCAGCTCCGCGCTGGGACCCTCGGCGGGGGCGGCGGACTCGTCGATGCGCACGAGCGACAGATAGCGGGGCATGGTGACTCCTTCGGAAGGGCGGCGGGACCGTTCCCCCGCCGCTCACCCCTACGTCGAACGGCGAGGGCACGGATCGACACGTCCGCGGAAAAATCTCCGGGACTTTTTTCCGGCCCTCGCCGGCGCCCCCGCTACCTCAGCTCGAAGCCGAACGACGCCTTCGCGTACGGCGCCTGCACCGCCTTCCCGCCGAAGGTCAGGGCCGCGTCCGTGGTCAGGCCCGACGGGCGTCCGCGCAGCACCCACACGGCGCCGTTGCCGCCGTCCTCGCCGGGAGCGTCGGCGACCAGGTCGGCGTGGCCGTTGCCGTTGATGTCGAGCAGCCGGACGACGTACCCGAAGGAGTCGTACTGCTCCGCGGTGCCGGGTACGCCCCTGGTGTTCTGGCCGAACGCCTGGGCGCCGGTGCCGGTCAGCCCGGAGCGGCTGCCGCGCAGCACGTCGACCACGCCCTCGCCGTTCTCGTCGGGCGCACCGACCGCCAGGTCGTCGATGCCGTCGCCGGTGATGTCCCCGACCGCGACCGACTGGCCGAACTTGTCGGTTCCCTCCCTGCTGCCGGGGACGCCGGGCGTGTCCTGCGTGACCTGCTTCCAGGTGTCCTGGCCGCCCAGCCCGGTGGCGCGGCCGTACATCACCCAGACCGAGTTGTCGTCCTGGTACCCGGTGACGAGATCGTCGTACCCGTCGCCGTTGAGGTCGCCGATCGCCGCCGCGCCGTCGCCGCCCGGGTGGTAGTCGTTGACGCGGGTCAGGCCGGCGGGGCCGCTCAGGTAGAGGACGCTGCAGTCGTTGCCGTCGCCGCAGTAGCCGGTCAGCACCAGGTCGGCGCGGCCGTCACGGTTGATGTCGCCGGTGTCGCCGTCGCGGATGTCGATGTACTGGAGATGGTCGGGGTCGAACGGGGTCCGCGCGGCCGGGGTGCCGGTGCGCTTCAGCGGGCCCTTCCACATGGTGGCGGTGGTGCCGGCCGGATCGTCGCCCCCGCCGAAGCCGGCGTCGAACAGGGCGAGGTCGAGCCGCCCGTCGCCGTCGAAGTCGGCTGTCTGGGTGTCGGTGGCCGGGACCGGCGTACCGCCGGCCAGCCCGCGCGGGCCGCCCCAGACCACGACCCCGCCGGCCCGCGCCGACGCGCTGCCGACGACGAGGTCCGCGTAACCGTCCCCGTCCAGGTCGCCCTTCGAGATCTGCAGCCCGAAGGCCTGCCCCCTGTCGGGGGAGCCGGGGATGCCGGTGGTGGCCCGGCTGAGGGTCGTGCGGTGGCCGGTGGACAGTCCGTGCGGGCCGCCGTACATCACGGTGACGTAGCCCGCCCTGGCCTGGCCGCCGACCGTGCCGTTCGGGGCCCCGACGGCCAGGTCGGCGTAGCCGTCGCCGTTGAAGTCGTCATGGACGGGTGCGCTCTTCGGCGGGGTGGCGGACGCGGCCGGGACGGCCAGGCCGAGAGCGGTCAGGCCCAGAGCCAGCGGGAGCGGCCAACGGACGTGCGAACGCGAGCGGAACAACGGAATACCCCCTGGTGTACAGCGAATCGGTCACCGCAGCAGACCGGCGGATCACCCGGAAGGTTGTACGGATCAGCGCAGGGGACGCCCGGAGTGCGCGCGCCTCCGGTTCCTGGGCGTTCACCCGGTCGGGGGCGGAGGGTGTCGTGACGACCGGCATGGTCACGGTCTTCACCCGGTCCACGGCCAGGCCCTTCGGCCTCCGGCCGAGACCGGGTGCCTCAACGCGAACACCCCGCCTCCGGAAACCCGGGGGCGGGGTGTCGAAACGGAGCGCCGGGCAGGCCTTGCACCTGCATCTCCCCGCAGGAAGCGGGACGTCTTTCCTTGGACCACCAACGCACTGCGTCCGGGCCGGGGTTCCGGCCGTTCGCTGTGTGATGATCATAGCGCAGACAGGGGGTGTTTCCGCAAGCTCAGTGGCCGGGCACCGCCTCGAACCGCCACCGGTGGACGGCCCGTGTCACCAACTCCGTGTCCGGCTCGGGCAGTTCGGGCAGTTCGGCGTCGTACGGCGCGTCCCACCACGTGATGACCAGCACCCGGTCCTGCGGCGCGCGGAAGGTCTCGCGCCGCAACGGCTCGGGGCCGAGCGGCTGCCGGCGGGCCCAGGCCAGCAGTTCCCCGCCCCGGCCCTCGGCCGCCCGGGCCTCCCACATCAGGGCGACGGTCACGAGTAGAGGTTCTCCTTGCTGACCTCGTGCACATGGTCGTGGTCGTGCCCGGGGACATGAGGGTCCGTCACCGGCAGGGAGGAGTCGGCGGACAGGTCCCAGCTGGAGGCGGCCCGGTTACGGGCGACCATCTCGGCGCCGAGGGCCGCGACCATCGCGCCGTTGTCCGTGCACAGCTTGGGGCGGGGCACCCGCAGCCGGATGCCGGCGGCCTCGCAGCGCTCCTGGGCGAGGGCCCGCAGCCGGGAGTTGGCGGCCACCCCGCCGCCGATCATCAGGTGGTCCACGCCCTCGTCCTTGCAGGCACGGACGGCCTTGCGGGTGAGCACGTCGACGACGGCCTCCTGGAAGGAAGCGGCCACGTCACGGACCGGGACCTCCTCACCGGCCGCGCGCCTGGCCTCGATCCAGCGGGCCACGGCGGTCTTCAGACCGGAGAAGGAGAAGTCGTACACCGGGTCGCGGGGGCCGGTCAGGCCGCGCGGGAAGGCGATCGCCTCCCGGTCGCCCTCCCGCGCGTACCGGTCGATGACCGGGCCGCCGGGGAAGCCCAGGTTCAGCACGCGGGCGATCTTGTCGAAGGCCTCGCCGGCCGCGTCGTCGATGGTCGAACCCATCGGGCGGACGTCGGAGGTGATGTCCTCCGACAGCAGCAGGGACGAGTGGCCGCCGGAGACCAGCAGGGCCATCGTCGGCTCGGGCAGCGGGCCGTGCTCCAGCTGGTCGACGCAGATGTGGGAGGCGAGGTGGTTGACGCCGTACAGGGGCTTGCCGAGGGCGTAGGCGTACGCCTTGGCCGCCGAGACGCCGACGAGCAGGGCGCCCGCGAGGCCGGGACCGGCGGTCACCGCGATGCCGTCCAGGTCCTTGGCGCTGATCCCCGCCTCCTTCAGCGCGCGGTCGATGGTCGGGACCATCGCCTCCAGGTGCGCCCGGGACGCCACCTCCGGCACGACGCCGCCGAAGCGGGCGTGCTCGTCGACGCTGGAGGCGACGGCGTCGGCCAGCAGGGTGGTGCCGCGGACGATGCCGACGCCGGTCTCGTCGCAGGAGGTCTCGATGCCGAGTACGAGAGGCTCGTCGCGTGAGTCAGTCATTGCTCTCGGTTCCTTGTACTGATGAGGCACCCGGTGCGGATCCGCTGTCGGATGCGACGGTCAGGCGCATCACCAGGGCGTCCACGTTGCCCGGCTGGTAGTAGCCGCGCCTGAATCCGATGGGGGCGAAGCCGAAACGCTCGTAGAGCTTCTGGGCGCGGATGTTGTCGACCCGGCATTCGAGCATCACCTCGTGGCACTCGAACGCGGTGGCGGCCCGCAGCAGCTCGGTCAGCAGACGGGCGCCGAGACCGGTGCCCTGGTGGGCGCGGGCCACGGCGATCGTCTGCACGTCGGCCAGCTCGCCGGAGGAGGCGAGGCCCGCATAACCGACGATCCGGCCGTCGGACTCGGCCACCAGATAGCGCCGGGTGGCCCCGGGACCCCGGGCGTGGGCGAGTTCGGACCAGAACATGCCCCGGGACCAGGCGTCCTCGGGGAACAGGTCCTTCTCCAGCTCCAGGACCGGGTCGATGTCCCACCAGCGCATCTCGCGCATTCGGGGGGTTGCCGGCTGTGTCACTTGGGGGTGACCACCTTGTAGTTCTTGGGGACCTGGGCGTCCGGCCGGCGCAGGTACTGCGGCCGGGGCGCCGGGAGTTCCTCACCCGCGGCCAGTTTCCCGGCGGCGAGCGAGGCGAGGGCGGCTGCGGACACGTGCTCGGGCTCGTGGGCGCCCGGGAACGTGTCGGGGTAGAGCAGCGCGCCCGCGCCGACCGCCGGGAGCCCTGCCACCCGCTCGGCGATGTCGGCGGGACGGTCGACGGCCGGGTTGGTGAGCCGGGTGCGGGAGTCGGCGTACGTCGCCCAGTAGACCTCCTTGCGCCGGGCGTCGGTCGCCACGACGAAGGGGCCCTTCTCGATGTCGGCGGCGTAGGCGAGGCCGTCCAGCGTGCACACGCCGTGCACGGGGACGCCGAGCGCGAGGCCGAAGGTGTCGGCCGTCATCAGGCCGACGCGCAGGCCGGTGTAGGGGCCGGGGCCGGTGCCGACGACGATGCCGGTGACCGCCGCCAGCTTCAGGCCGGCCTCGGCCAGGACCCGGTCGACGGCCGGCAGCAGCAGCTCTCCGTGCCGGCGCGCGTCCACCTGGCTCGACGAGGCGATGACGTCCGTGCCGTCGTGCAGGGCGACGGTGACGGCGGGTGTTGCGGTATCCAGAGCGAGCAAGAGCACGCGAACAGCCTACGGCGCCCGCGGCTCGCGCACGGCCGTCCGGGTCCGACGGTCACCGACTGCTACGGTCTGTACGAAGTACGACATATCCCCCGGAGCAGAGGTGGGCGCAGGTGGCAGGGACCAGCTCGGGAATCGTGGCCGGCCTCACCACGGCGGCCCTCGGAGCGGTCGGTTTCCTCGCCTACCAGGCACAGGCGACCGTTCCGGCGGGTCTGGGCGGCCGGCCCTCGGCGAGCGCCTCCGCCTCGGCGGCAGCGAAGAAGGCACCCCGGGACCGGCGCCACCCGACCGCGCTGCCGGCGGGTTCCGGTACGGGTGAACGGGTCGTGTACTCGGTGGACGACGACCGGGTGTGGCTGGTCTCCGCGGGAAACCGGGTGCAGCGCACCTTCACGGTGCACCCGGGATCCGTGGATCCGCCGCTCGGCCTGTACTGGGTCACCTCGCGGTCGAACACGGCCACCGGGACCGACGGCATCCCCGTCGAGCACGTGGTGCGCTTCACCAGCATCGAGGGGGTGGCGATCGGGTTCAGCGCGGCGGTGGGCGACGGCACGGGCACGATGGCCGACCCAAGTGTGAAGACGGGCGGCATCCGGGAGACCCGCACGGACGGGAACGCGACGTGGCAGTTCGCGACGATCGGCGTGCCGGTGGTCGTGATCCGCTGAACGCCCCGCTACGCGTTCGCGCGCGCCCCTTCCGGGCGCCGGCTCGCGGCTTCCGGGACCCGCGGGGGCCGGGAGACGGCGTCGGCCGCCGCGCACGACGCCAGCAGATCACGCACGGACACCCCGGCGGGCTTGGCGGGCCCGGGCCGGTCCGTGGGGCGGGCAGCGGTCATGGACGCCTCCTGAGCTGCGGGGGCGGGCGTAGTTAGGCATGCCTAACTACGGGCTGGGTACCCATGTCACCACGCCCGGGACGTCCTGCGCAATATGTTGCCGACGGCTTGTCGGAAAGTACCGGCGCTCAGCCGGCCAGCGTCTCCAGGGCCGCGTCGGACCAGCGCTCGCCCAGCCCGGTCACGGTCACGTGCCGCACCTCGTCCGTGGTGTCGCCGACGGCACGGTGGATGACGACCTGGAGCCGCTCCTCGGTCAGCTCCTCGACCTTGCCCTCGCCCCACTCCACGACGATCACCGAGTCGGGCAGCGAGACGTCGAGGTCCAGGTCCTCCATCTCGTCCAGGCCGCCGGAGAGCCGGTAGGCGTCCACGTGGACCAGGGGCGGCCCGTCGCCGAGCGAGGGGTGCACGCGGGCGATCACGAAGGTGGGCGAGGTGACCGCGCCGCGCACGCCCAGGCCCTCGCCGAGCCCGCGGGTCAGCGTGGTCTTGCCCGCGCCGAGTTCCCCGCTGAGCATCACCAGGTCTCCTGCGCGGAGCAGCTTCGCCAGCCGGCGGCCCAGCTCGCGCATCTGCTCGGGCGAGGTGATCGTCAGCCGGGTGTCAGCGGGGTGGTGCACTGCTGCGGGTGCTGCTGGTCGTTCCATAGCCACTTACGGTAGCCCCTGCGGGCACCGCACCCGCGCGGGTGAGCAGGTCGGCGAGGCGGTCGGTGACCACTTCCGGATGTTCCAGCATCACCAGGTGCCCGGCGTCCGGCACGAGCACCAGCTCGGCGTCGGGCAGCAGGTCGGCGATGGCCTCACTGTGCTCGCTGGGCGTGACCAGGTCCCGTACGCCGGCCAGCACGAGCACGGGCATGTCGCGGAAGCAGGAGAGCGCCTCGGTCTTGTCGTGGTCGGTGAAGGCCGGGTAGAACTCGGCGACCACGTCGATCGGTGTCGACTCGATCATCCGCTCGGCGAACCGCTCCACCGCCGGGTCGACGTCCCGCCCCGCGAACGAGTACCGCTTGATGATCCCGGCGAACAGGTCGGCGGTGGCCCGGCGCCCCTTCTCCACCAGCTCCGCCTGCTGCCCGAGCGCCTTCAGCACTCCGGGGAGGATCCGGCGCACCGCGTTGACGCCGGCCACCGGAAGGCCGAAGTTCACCTCGCCGAGCCGCCCGGACGACGTCCCCACGAACGCGGTGGCGACGACCCGGTCCCGGATCAGCTCGGGGAACTCGGCGGCGAGCGCCATCACGGTCATCCCGCCCATCGAGTGGCCCACCAGCACGATCGGCCCGTCCGGTACGGCGGCGTCGAGCACGGCCTTCAGATCGCGGCCGAGCTGGTCGATGGCGAGGGGCACCCGGTCCCGGGTCTGCGCCACGCCCCGCCCGGACCGGCCGTGGCTGCGCTGGTCCCAGTGCACGGTCCGCACGACCCCGCGCAGGGCCGCCCGCTGGAAGTGCCAGGAGTCCTGGCTGAGGCAGTAGCCGTGGCAGAAGACGACGGTCACCGGGGCGGGCGCCTTGCGGCCGAAGAGCCGGCGCCGGCGCGGCGAGAGGTTCGGCCCCGGATCGGGCTCGGCCTCGTCGACCTCGTAGTACAGCTCGGTGCCGTCGTCGGCGCAGGCCTTGCCGGGGGTGCCGCGCAGGGTGCCGTACGGCCCTGCCGAGTCCAGCGCCAGCCGGGCCCTGCGGCGCATGCCCCGCCCCACCGTCATCCGCTCGACGGCGACGCCGGCCGCCGCGCCCGCGGCGAGCACGCCTATCGCGGCACCGGCGATGCCGGTCGCCCTGCGCCAGCTCCCGGCCGCCCCCGCAGCGGAGACGGCGGCCGCCGAGGCGACGACGTCCGCCACGGCCTCCGCGCTGCTCTCGCTCACGTACCGCTCCTCTTCGCCGTACTGCAGTTCGCCTGGTGGGTGAAACGCATGGTGCCGCTGTGCTGTTGCGTGACGGATGTGACAGGTGATCCGGGTTGCCGTTCTCGAACGGCTTATCCGAGTTCTTTCCCGTTCACATAGACGCGAGGAACGCGCGTTCCGATGCGCGTGACGATTTCGTACGCGATCGTGCCGGAGGCCTGCGCCCAGTCCTCGGCGGTGGGCTCACCCCGGTCACCGGGTCCGAACAGCACCGCCTCGGTGCCCACCGGGGGCTCGTCGCCGCCCAGGTCCACCACGAACTGGTCCATGGCGACCCGGCCGGCGACCGTCCGCCACTTGCCGTCGACCAGCACCGGGCCGGTGCCGGAGGCGTGCCTCGGGATGCCGTCCGCGTAGCCGACCGGGATCAGGCCGAGGGTGGTCTCGCCGGGGGTGACGTAGTGATGGCCGTAGCTGACGCCGTGCCCGCCGGGGACGTGCTTGACCAGGGCCAGCGAGGCACTGAGCGTCATCACCGGGCGCAGCCCGAAGTCCGCCGGGGTGCCGACCTCCGGGCTCGGCGAGATGCCGTACACGGCGATGCCAGGGCGGACCAGGTCGAAGTACGTCTCCGGCAGGGTGAGGGTGGCCGGCGAGTTGGCGATGTGCCGCACCTCGGGCCGGGCACCCCGCTCCTCGGCGTACGCCACCATCTCGCGGAACCGGTCGAGCTGGGCGGTGATGGACGGGTGCCCCGGCTCGTCGGCGCACGCGAAGTGCGACCACAGGCCGGTGACCCGGACCAGCCCCTCGGCCTCGGCGCGCAGGGCCTCGCCGACCAGCTCGGCCCAGTCCGCGCCGGGCTGGCAGCCGTTGCGGCCCAGACCGGTGTCCGCCTTGAGCTGCACACGGGCGACCCGGCCGGCCTCGCGGGCGGCCGCGGTGACCTCCCGCAGGGCCCACATCCCGCTCAGTGACACGTCGATGCCGGCCTCGATCGCCTGCCGCCAGGGGCCGCCCGGCACCCAGAGCCAGCACAGCATGGGCCCGGGCAGCCCGGCCGCACGCAGCGCGAGGGCCTCGTCGGGCGTGGCCGTGCCGAGCCAGCTCGCGCCGGCCTCGAGCGCGGCGCGAGCACACGGCACCGCCCCGTGGCCGTACGCGTCGGACTTGACGACGGCCATCACGGCGGCACCCTTCGCCCGGGCGCGCAGGGTCCGCACGTTGGCACGCAGGGCACCGAGGTCGATCTCGGCGCGGGCGCGCAGGGCGGCGTTCGGCACAGCTGCAGTCTCACTCATCGCGCCCCCAGTCTCTCAGAGGCCGCCGACAGCCCTCCGGCGCCGCCCCCTGCACTCCCTCAGGTGCCCGGCCGGCGCCCCCATACGTACACCTTGTCGCCTTTCTTCAGCACGCTCCAGAGCTTGCGTGCGTCACCGAGCTTGAGGTTGACGCAGCCCATGGAGCCGACGGTGGTGTGGATGCTGCCGTAGACGGCGTGGAAGGCCTGGCCGCCGTCGAAGAACTGGGCGTACGGCATGGGCTGGTTGTACAGCGTCGACCAGTGGTTCTTGTGCCGCCAGTAGACGGTGTGCCAGCCCTTCCTGGTGACGTACCCCTTCCGTCCGCTGCGCATCGCGACGGGCCCGAACACCACCTTGCCGCCCTTCTGCACCCAGGTGAGCTGCCGGCCGAGATCGACGCAGGCGACCCGGTACGACTTCACCGGGCACTTCCCGGCCGCGTTCGGATTCTTCCTGGCGGACAGCAGCATCATGGTCGACCAGGTGACGGGGCCCGCGAAGCCGGAGGCGGGCTTGATCTTGTACTTGACCTGGAACGCCCGGATCGCCTTGCAGTCGGAGGCGGACTGCTTCCCGTCCACCGTCAGCTTCAGCCACCGTTCCACCTGGCTCTGGTAGGGGCCGGTCAGCTTGCTGCACGTCACCTTGGCGACGGCGTCCGCCAACGGCACGTACTCGATGAGGTCGTACGTCCCCGGCGGCGCGTCCCTGGGCTCAACGGCGTCCTCCGCCTTGCCGGGTGTGTACACCTCGGGCGGCAGCGCCTGGTCCGGGGTGTCGATCTGCCAGGGCTGGGCCGGGCCGGGGGGCACTCCGGGGACGAGATCGGAGAGGGGGACGGGAGACACCGGGGAATCGGGGGTCCCGGGAGCCGGGTCCCTGGGGGCGGGCGTCGCGGCTCCGGCGGCAGCTGCGGCGACACCGCCCACCGGAAAGACGGTCACCGCGGCGAGCACCACCGCGAGGCTCCGGCGAGCAACAACTCTGCTGATCATGCGATCAGCCAAACGCGGGGGGTATGCGGAAACGGGGTGGCGCGCGGGATGGGTCACCCATGGGGTGGAGGGGATGGGCCAGGGCGGAGCCGTCACGGCGAACCACCCCACAGCCCCGGCCCCCACACAGCCCACATCACAGCAACCCCCAGGGGCGCGGGGAACCGCGCGACCAGCCACCGCCGACCCGCACCCGGATCACAGCCGACACGAGACACAGCCCCCCACAGCCCACACCACGGCAATCCCCCAGGGGCGCGGGGAACCGCGCGACCAGCCACCGCCGACCCGCACCCGGGCCACGGCCGTGCCGCCAACGGCGGGACGCGAGGCCCGTCGGCCCCCTCACCCCCGCGTGTCCCTCCAGGCCTCGGGAATCCGTGCCGCCACGTCATGCGCGCCCGCCGGCGAGCCCGCCGCGGCGAACCGGCCCGCCAGGCCGTGCAGATACGCGCCCACGCTCCCCGCGTCCACCGCACTCAGCCCCGCCGCCAGCAACGACCCCGCCAGCCCGGACAGCACGTCCCCGCTCCCGGCCGTCGCCAGCCACGGCGTCCCCGTGGCGTTCACCCGCACCGCCCCGCCCTCGAAGCCGGCGACCAGCGTCGTCGAGCCCTTCAGCAGCACCGTCGCCCGGTACACCGCCGCCAGCTCCCGCACCGCGGCCAGCCGGGCTTCCTCGACCTCCTCGCGCCGCACGCCCAGCAGCGCAGCGGCCTCACCCGCGTGCGGGGTCATCAGTGTCGGCGCCGTACGCCCCCGGACCGCGTCCCGTGACGCCAGCCGCAGCCCGTCCGCGTCCAGCAGCACCGGCACGTCCGTCCCGAGCACCTCCGCCACGGTCGCCGCGTCGTCCCCGGCCCCCGGCCCGGCCACCCAGGCCTGCACGCGCCCGGCCCCGGCAGGTCCGGCGTCGGAGACCAGGGTCTCCGGGAAGCGCGCGACGACGGCCTGCGCGGCCGGCCCGACGTACCGCACGGCCCCCGCTCCGCCCCGCAGCGCCCCGGACACCGCCAGCACGGCGGCCCCCGGATACCGTGCCGACCCGGCGGCGATCCCGACGACCCCCCGCCGGTACTTGTCGCTCTCCGCCGCCGGCACCGGCAACAGCCGGGCCACGTCCGCGTGTTGCAGCGCCTCCAGTTCGGCGGTCCCGGCGGGCGGCTCCAGGCCGATGTCGACGAGCCGTACGACCCCGGCGTACTCCCGTGCGGGATCGACCAGCAGCCCCGGTTTGTACGTGCCGAAGGTGACGGTCAGGTCGGCCCGCAGCGCCGCACCCCGCACCTCGCCGGTGTCCGCGTCGACGCCGCTGGGGAGGTCGACGGCCACGACCGCGGCCCGGGAAGCCTCCACCGTCCCGGCGAGCCGTTCGGCACCGGGGCGCAGGCCGCCTTTGCCTCCGATGCCCACGATGCCGTCGACCACCAGGTCGGCCCGCTCGATCAGGGCCTCGGCGCGGTCCGTGGCCGCTGCCGTGCCGCCCGCCCGGCGCAGCGCCCGCAGGCCCCCGGCATGGGCCCGTTCCGGCGTCAGGAGGACGGCCGTCACGCCGGCCCCCCGCCGGGCCAGCCGCGCGCCCGCATACAGGGCGTCCCCGCCGTTGTCCCCGCTGCCGACGAGCAGCACCACCCGGCTGCCGTACACCCGGCCGAGCAGTTCGGCACAGGCGGCGGCCAGCCCGGCGGCGGCCCGCTGCATCAGCGCGCCCTCCGGCAGCCGCGCCATCAGCGCCCGCTCGGCCGCCCTTACTGTCTCCACGCTGTACGCAGTACGCATGGCACCGAGTCTGCCCCGGAACCCCCACCGCCCACACCCGGGCCGCCGGCGGGCCGGTCAGCCCTCGGCGATCACCACGGCCGAGGCGACACCCGCGTCATGACTCAGCGACACATGCCAGGACCGCACGCCCAGTTCCGAGGCGCGCGCGGCCACGGTCCCGGTCACCCGCAGCCGTGGCTGCCCGCTGTCCTCCACGTACACCTCGGCATCGGTCCAGTACAGCCCCGGCGGTGCCCCCAGGGCCTTCGCCAGCGCCTCCTTCGCGGCGAACCGGACCGCCAGCGAGGCGATGCCCCGCCGGTCCCCGCTGGGCAGCAGCAGCTCGCTCTCCAGGAAGAGCCGGTCGGCCAGTCCGGGCGTCCGCTCCAGGGACTCGCGGAACCGGTCGATCTCGGCGACGTCGATGCCCACCCCGATGATGCTCATGCCGAGCACCCTACGACCGGCACCGAGCAGGGATCAGGCGACACCACGTCGCCTACGCTTCCGGCATGACCTCTTCGGGTACCTACCTCTCCGGCCTGTTCTCCCTCGACGACCGGGTCGCCCTGGTGACCGGTGGAAGTTCCGGTATCGGGCGGGCCGTGGCGGGCGCGCTGGCGCGGGCCGGGGCGAGCGTCGTGGTCGTGGCGCGGAGGAAGGAGGAACTGGCGGAGACAGTCGCGGAGTTGACAGCCGACGGGTGCCGGGCGGCCTGGGTGAGCGGGGACCTGAGCAGCCGTGCGGGGGTGCGCACGGCGGCCGAGGAGGCCGCGGCCGTCTTCGGGGAGCCCGACATCCTCGTCAACTCCGCCGGGGTCAACCTCCGGCCGCCGCTCACCGAGTTGGGCGAGGACGTGTGGGACACCACCATGGCGGTGAACCTGGAGGCGCCCTTCCTTCTGGGGCAGCGGTTCGGACCGGGCATGGCCGAGCGGGGCTTCGGCCGGATCATCCACATCACCTCCCAGCAGGCGCACCGGGCGTTCGTGCAGAGCGGCGCGTACGGCGTCTCGAAGGGGGCGCTGGAGTCCCTGGCCCGCTCCCAGGCCGAGGCCTGGTCACCGTACGGCGTCACCTGCAACACGCTCGTGCCGGGTTTCGTGATGACCCCGCTCAACGCACGGCTGTCGTCCGACCCCGAGCGGGTGGCGGCCCTGGCCGCGCGCACGATGACCGGCCGCAACGGTCTGGCCGAGGACTTCGCGGGCGCGGCGGTGTTCCTGGCGAGCCGCGCCTCCGGCTACGTCACGGGCCAGTCGATCCATGTGGACGGCGGCTTCTCCGTCCACTGAACACCTTTCGCTGCGGCAACCCGAGATCAAGGCGAACTCCCGTTCGCAGTAGTCTTCCTGACGACCGGCGACCATTGCGCAACGGTCGCCATCGCACACAACGGGAGGACACAGCTTTGAAGTTCAGGTCTCTGGGTACTGCGCTCACCACCGCGGCCCTGATCGGTACGGCCCTCACCGGAGCCGTCGCCACGGCCGGCACCGCCGCCGCGGCGTCCCTGCCGCACGACTGCAGCAAGGCGCTCGTCAACGTTCCGGCCAAGGAAACCGTCAACGTGCGCACCTCGCCGAAGACGACGGCCACGGCGGTCGGCATCTGGGGCAAGGGCAAGAAGGGCACGGTCTGCAACGACGGCAAGGCCTACAAGGGCGGCTCGTACAAGGCCTGCGGCAAGAAGAGCAACCTGTGGTACTACGGCGGCGACAAGAAGATGGGCTGGGTCCCGAAGACCTGCATCAACTGGTGACCGTCTGACCGTCTGACCGGTGACCGAGGGGCGAACGGCATCCGGCCGTTCGCCCCTCGGTCTCATTCCACCGTCACCGACTTGGCCAGGTTCCGGGGCTGGTCCACCTCGTTGCCCCGTGCCGTCGCCAGCTCGCAGGCGAAGACCTGGAGCGGCACCGTGGCCACCAGCGGCTGCAGCAGCGTCGGCGTGGCCGGGATCCGGATCAGATGGTCGGCGTACGGCACGACCGTCTCGTCGCCCTCCTCGGCGATCACGATGGTGCGCGCGCCCCGGGCGCGGATCTCCTGGATGTTGGAGACGATCTTGTCGTGCAGGACCGACCGGCCGCGCGCGGACGGTACGACGACGACCACCGGCACGTCGTCCTCGATCAGCGCGATCGGCCCGTGCTTCAGCTCGCCCGCGGCGAAGCCCTCGGCGTGCATGTAGGCCAGTTCCTTCAGCTTCAGGGCGCCTTCGAGGGCGACCGGGTAGCCCACGTGCCGGCCGAGGAACAGCACCGTGTCCTTGGACGCCAGCGTCCGCGCCAGTGCCCGCACCGGCTCCATGGTCTCCAGGACCCGCTCGACCTCGACCGAGATGCGGGACAGGTCCTTGATGACCGCCTGGATCTCGTCGCCCCACTTGGTGCCGCGCACCTGGCCCAGGTACAGGGCCACCAGGTAGCACGCCACCAGCTGGGTCAGGAACGCCTTCGTGGAGGCGACGGCGACCTCGGGGCCCGCGTGCGTGTACAGCACCGCGTCCGACTCGCGGGGGATCGTCGAGCCGTTGGTGTTGCAGATCGCCAGCACCTTGGAGCCCTGCTCGCGGGCGTGCCGCAGCGCCATCAGGGTGTCCATGGTCTCGCCGGACTGGGAGATGGCGATCACCAGGGAGCGGCCGTCCAGGATCGGGTCCCGGTACCGGAACTCGCTCGCCAGCTCCACCTCGCACGGGATCCGCGTCCAGTGCTCGATGGCGTACTTGGCGATCAGACCGGCGTGGAAGGCCGTACCGCAGGCGACGATGACGACCTTGTCGATCTCACGCAGCTCGGAGGGGCTGATCCGCACCTCGTCCAGGGTCAGCGAGCCGGACGGGTCGATGCGCCCGAGGAGGGTGTCGGCGACCGCCTTGGGCTGCTCGGCGATCTCCTTGAGCATGAAGTAGTCGTAGCCGCCCTTCTCGGCCGCCGACGCGTCCCAGTCCACGTGGTACGAGCGGACCTCGGCCGGGCGGCCGTCGAAGCCGGTCACCGTGACGCCGTCGCGGCGCAGCTCCACCACCTGGTCCTGGCCCAGCTCGATCGCGGAGCGCGTGTGCTCGATGAACGCGGCGACGTCGGAGGCCAGGAACGCCTCGCCCTCGCCGACACCCACCACCAGCGGCGAGTTGCGCCGGGCACCGACCACCACGTCCGGCTCGTCGGCGTGCACCGCGACCAGGGTGAACGCACCCTCCAGCCGCCGGCACACCAGCCGCATCGCCTCCGCGAGGTCGGCGGTCACCGAGAACTCCTCGGCCAGCAGATGCGCGACGACCTCGGTGTCCGTCTCGGAGGTCAGCTCATGCCCCCGCTCGGCCAGCTCCGCGCGCAGCACCGCGAAGTTCTCGATGATGCCGTTGTGGACCACCGCGACCCGGCCCGCGTTGTCCAGGTGCGGGTGCGCGTTGGCGTCCGTGGGGCCACCGTGCGTGGCCCAGCGGGTGTGGCCGATGCCGGTCGAGCCCGCCGGGAGCGGCCGGTCGACCAGCTCCTTCTCCAGGTTCACCAGCTTCCCGGCCCGCTTCGCGGCGGCCAGCCCGCCGTCCGCCGGCACGGCGACGCCCGCCGAGTCGTAACCCCGGTACTCCAGCCTCTTCAGCCCGGCCATCACGACATCGAGCGCCGACTGCGACCCTACGTATCCCACGATTCCGCACATGGGCGGCAGCCTACGGGCAGGCGCCGACCGAAAACGGCCTCCCTGTGCCCGAAATCGGAAATTCCCACCGCCGTACGAAGCTCCCCCCGCGGCGGGCCGGCCCGCACGCGTGACGGACCCCACCCGCCGTCGCGTTCAAACTCCGTTAACAATGGACTGTGATCTCACCGGTCTCCTCGATGCCCCGGAGCGCCCACCGGCAAAGGCCGGAGGCGACTCCCTACGTCGATCTCACCCGCGCCGAGTGGAGTGCGCTGCGGGACAAGACACCGCTGCCGCTCACCGCCGAGGAGGTGGAGAAGCTCCGCGGTCTCGGCGACGTCATCGACCTGGACGAGGTGCGGGACATCTACCTCCCGCTCTCCCGGCTCCTCAACCTCTACGTCGGCGCCACGGACGGCCTCAGAGGCGCGCTGAACACCTTCCTGGGCGAACAGGGCTCCCAGTCCGGCACCCCGTTCGTCATAGGGGTCGCCGGCTCGGTCGCCGTCGGCAAGTCCACGGTCGCCCGCCTCCTGCAGGCCCTGCTCTCCCGCTGGCCCGAACACCCGCGCGTCGAGCTGGTGACCACCGACGGATTCCTGCTGCCGACCCGGGAGTTGGAGGCGCGCGGCCTGATGTCGCGCAAAGGATTCCCCGAGTCCTACGACCGCCGGGCCCTCACCCGCTTCGTCGCCGACATCAAGGCCGGCAAGGGCGAGGTGACGGCCCCCGTCTACTCCCACCTCATCTACGACATCGTGCCGGACGAGCGGCTCACCGTCCGCCGTCCCGACATCCTGATCGTCGAGGGCCTGAACGTGCTCCAGCCCGCCCTCCCGGGCAAGGACGGCCGCACCCGGGTCGGTCTCGCCGACTACTTCGACTTCAGCGTGTACGTCGACGCGAGCGGCGAGGACATCGAGCGCTGGTACCTCAACCGCTTCAAGAAGCTGCGCCAGACGGCCTTCCAGAACCCGAACTCGTACTTCCGCAAGTACACGCAGGTCTCCGAGGACGAGGCCCTGGACTACGCCCGCACCCTGTGGCGGACGATCAACAAGCCCAACCTGGTCGAGAACATCGCCCCGACCCGCGGCCGGGCCACGCTCATCCTGCGCAAGGGCCCGGACCACAAGGTGCAGCGCCTCAGGCTCCGCAAGCTGTAGGCGCGCCTGTTAGAAAGGCGCCATGCTGCATCTGCGCCTGATCACACCGGCGGACACGACCGACGACGCCGTCCGCCTGATCGAGAAGACGGTCGGTACGGCCCACCTGGTGGTGCTCCCGGGCGCCGCACGCAACCCCGTCGGGGACGTCGTGCTGTGCGACGTGGCGCGTGAGGCGGGTAACGAACTGATCGGCGGGCTGCGCCGGTTGGGCCTGGACGAGACCGGCTCGATCGCCGTGGAGGACATCGACCTCTCACTGTCCCGGCGGGCCGACAAGGCCGAGGAGGAGGCGCCGGGCGAGGGCGCGGACGCGGTGCTGTGGGAGGGTCTCACCGAGGCCACTCACGAGGAGTCGACGCTGACGGTCACCTACCTCGCCTTCATCACGCTGGCCACGATGATCGCCGCCTGCGGCGTCGTCCTGGACAACGCGATCCTGATCGTGGGCGCGATGGCGGTGGGCCCGGAGTTCGGACCGCTGGCCGGCATCTGCACGGCCCTCGTACGGCGCCACCCACGCCTGGCATGGCGCTCGCTGATCGCCCTGCTGGTGGGCTTCGCGGTGGCGATGGCGGTGACGGTCGGCTTCAGCCTGTTCATGGACGCCATCGGGCTGTTCCACCGGTCCCAGCTGGACGGCGAGCGGCCCAACACGGCGTTCGTGTACACGCCGGACGCCTTCTCGCTCATCGTGGCCGTGCTGGCCGGCATCGCCGGCACCCTGTCCCTGACCTCGGCGAAGTCGGGCGCACTGGTGGGCGTGGCCATCTCGGTGACCACGGTCCCGGCTGCCGCGAACGCCGCCGTGGCCCTGGCCTACGGCGACACCCCCCAGACGATCGGCTCGACGAACCAACTCCTGCTGAACCTCTTGGGCATCGTCCTGGCGGGCTCCCTCACCCTGCTGGCGCAGAAGTGGTTCTGGACGAAGCAGAAGGAGCGTCTGTCCTAGGGCGGCGCGGCCGGCCTCAAGAGGCGCGGGACTGTCTCCATGAACGGCTCCGCCGCGCAGGCGCGATCAACCACCTACGACCCGCGGCCGTGAGGCACAGCCCCCGCCCCCGGACCCGCCGCTATCCCAGCGCGGACTTGACCGCGTCGGCCAGCCGTCCGGCCACCGTCCGCGCCTGCTCGATGTCCGCGGCCTCGACCATGACCCGCACCAGCGGCTCGGTGCCGGAAGGCCGCAGCAGCACCCGTCCGGTCTCCCCCAGCTCCCGCTCGGCCTCGGCCACCGCGGCGGCGAGGTCGGCCGACGTCTTCACCCGGGACCTGTCCACGTCAGGAACGTTGATCAGGACCTGCGGCAGCCGCTCCATGACGGACGCCAGCTCCCGCAGCGTACGGCCGGTCTGCGCGACCCGTGCCGCCAGCAGCAGGCCGGTCAGGGTGCCGTCACCGGTGGTCGCGTGGTCGAGGATGATGACGTGCCCGGACTGCTCGCCACCGAGGGCGAAGCCGTGCGCCTTCATCTCCTCCAGGACGTACCGGTCACCGACGGCGGTCTGCACGAGCCGGATGCCCTCGCGCTCCATGGCCAGCTTGAAGCCGAGGTTGGACATCACCGTGGCGACCACGGTCCCGGATCGCAGCTCGGAGCGCTCCCGCATGGCCAGCGCGAGCACGGCGAGGACCTGGTCGCCGTCGATCTCGTCGCCGGTGTGGTCCACGGCCAGGCAGCGGTCGGCGTCGCCGTCGTGCGCGATGCCGAGGTCCGCGCCGTGCGCGACGACCGCGGCCTTGAGCTTGTCCAAGTGGGTCGAGCCGCAGCCGTCGTTGATGTTGAGCCCGTCCGGCTCGGCACCGATCGTGACGACCTCTGCACCCGCCCGGGAGAAAGCCTCCGGTGAGACCCCCGAGGCCGCGCCGTGCGCTTCGTCCAGGACGATCTTCAGCCCGTCGAGCCGGTTGGGGAGCACCGACAGCAGATGGCCCACGTACTGCTCGAAGCCCTCGTCGTAGGAGCGCACCCGCCCGACGCCGGCACCCGTCGGCCGCTCCCAGGGCTCACCGTGGCGGTGCGACTCGTAGACCGCCTCGATCTGGTCCTCCAGCTCGTCGGCGAGTTTGTGGCCGCCGCGGGCGAAGAACTTGATGCCGTTGTCCGGCATGGCGTTGTGGCTGGCGGAGAGCATCACGCCGAGGTCGGCGCCGAGTGCGCCGGTGAGGTGCGCCACCGCGGGCGTCGGCAGCACGCCGACCCGCAGGACGTCGACGCCCGCGCTGGCCAGCCCGGCCACCACCGCTGCTTCCAGGAACTCCCCCGACGCGCGCGGGTCCCGTCCGACCACCGCCGTCGGCTTGTGGCCCTCGAAGGTGCCCGCCTCGGCCAGCACGTGCGCCGCGGCGACGGAGAGGCCGAGCGCCATCTCGGCCGTCAGATCCGCATTGGCGACACCGCGCACGCCGTCCGTGCCGAAGAGTCGTCCCACTTGTCCTCCTGAGGAAGCGTCGGTGTCGGAAGCGGAGGGGCGCTGCGTCGGGTGGCAGGCGCTCCGGTATCCGATCACACAAGCCTTTGAGCGTCTTGTGTCGTTATACGCCCTTGGCTGGGATAAGCGAACGCCCCGGGGGCACATGTGGCGTGCCGCCGGGGCGTTCGGAGTACGTGGGGCCGAAGCCCGTACCACGTACGAGCAGGCAGCGAAGCTTAGCGCTTGCTGTACTGCGGAGCCTTGCGGGCCTTCTTCAGACCGGCCTTCTTGCGCTCGACCGCACGGTCGTCGCGCTTGAGGAAGCCGGCCTTCTTGAGCGGGCCGCGGTTGTTGTCGACGTCGGCCTCGTTCAGCGCACGGGCGACACCCAGACGGAGCGCACCGGCCTGACCGGAGACACCGCCACCCGCGATGCGGGCGATGACGTCGTAACGGCCCTCGAGCTCGAGCACCTTGAAGGGCTCGTTGACTTCCTGCTGGTGCACCTTGTTCGGGAAGTAGTCCTCGAGGGTGCGGCCGTTGATCTTCCACTTGCCGGTGCCCGGAACGATCCGGACGCGGGCGATGGCGTTCTTGCGGCGGCCCAGGCCGGCGGCCGGCTGGGGCTCGCCGAAGCGGGAGGCCAGGGACTCCGAGGTGTACTCGCCCTCGACGGGGACCTCGGACTCGGTGGTGTAGCTGTCGATGTCAAGCTCTTCGAGCGGCTGCTCGGCAGTGGTCTCGGCCACGGTTCTCCTCAGATTCTCTTCGGTCTTAGGGGGTGGCCGGACTTACTGCGCGACCTGGGTGATCTCGAACGGCACCGGCTGCTGGGCAGCGTGCGGGTGCTGGTCACCCTTGTAGACCTTCAGCTTCGAGAGCATCTGACGGCCCAGGGAGTTCTTGGGGAGCATGCCCTTGACGGCCTTCTCGATGGCCTTCTCGGGGTTCTTGTCCAGCAGCTCGTCGTAGCGGACGGAGCGCAGACCACCCGGGTAACCGGAGTGGCGGTACGCCATCTTCTGGGTCCGCTTGTTGCCGGACAGGTGCACCTTGTCGGCGTTGATGATGATGACGAAGTCACCAGCGTCGACGTGCGGCGCGTAGATCGGCTTGTGCTTGCCCCGGAGGAGGGTCGCTGCAGTGGTGGCGAGACGACCCAGGACGACGTCCTGAGCGTCGATGACGTGCCACTGGCGCGTCACATCGCCGGGCTTGGGGCTGTACGTACGCACGGTTCGTAGCCTTCGCTTCGAGTGAATGGTCCTGAACAGGTCACCGAAACGATCACGACAGCCCTTGACCCACGGCGGCGACGCATACCGCGTACGTGGGATCGCTGGTCATCGGCCCGGTGGACCGGTGTAAGGGCCCGTCCCGTGAGAATGAGCAAGCCAATACACAACGAAGAAGTAGGTTACCGGGCGGCCCCCGACCGGGTCAAAACGAGGCGGGCCGACCGATGGACTCCGCATCACCTGTCCCCCGTCTAAGATGCGCCCCATGAGTTACGGGCAGGGGGGACCCCAGTCTCAGTGGGATCCCTGGAAACCGAATTCCCAGCAGCCGTGGAACGGCGGGTCCGACGACGGGACCCCGGACTGGGCCGCGCTCGCCGAGGCCTCGGAGACGCGGAACAAGCGCCGCAGACTGCTGTTCATAGCCGGCGGCGCGCTCGCCACGATCGCGATAGGCACCGCGGTCGCCATGGCGGTCGTCTCCGCGGACGGCGGCGACCCCGAGGCGGGCCCCAGCAACCTGCCCGCCAGCGCCTCGCTGCCGGGCTCCGGCACCGCGACCCCGTCCTTCGCGCCCACCAGCGCGCCGCCGCCGCTGGACCCCAAGGACTTCATCTCCAGCGCCAAGAAGGACACCGCCCCGCTGAGCCCCGGCACCTTGTTCCCGGGCACCCGGCTGACCGTGGGGGGCACGGTGTACAAGAAGGGCGCCACGGCCGACACCGAGAGCTGCGCGACCGCCGCCGGCGGCAGCCTGCCGAAGGTGCTCACCGCCAACGGCTGCACCCGCCTGCTGCGCGCCACCTACACCAAGGGCGACGGCATCGCGATCACGGTCGGCGTCGCCGTCTTCGACACCGCGGCCCAGGCCACGAAGGCCAAGGCGCAGACCGACGACCGGAGCATCGTGCGCTCCCTGTCCGGCAAGGGCGTCAAGCCCTTCTGCGACGGGGCGTTCTGCCGCTCGACGCGAAACGCCTACGGCCGCTACGCCTACTTCACGGTCGCCGGCTTCACCAACGGCAAGGACGTCACCAACAAGGACACTCCGGTCTTCCGCGCCGGCAACGACCTCGCCCAGTTCGCCGTCAACCAGATCCACCGCCGCGGCCAGGCCCAGGCGTCGGCCGCGGCGAACCGGTAACCGGGCTGGCGCCGCTTCAGCCGCAGCCGCAGCGGCACCACCGCCGACTCCAGCTGGGTGCGCAGCGTCATCTTCGAGACACCCTCCGTGCGCTCGGCGAAGCGGATCGGGATCTCGACGGCCCGGTGCCCGGCCCCCACGGCCTTGTACTTCAGCTCCACCTGGAAGCTGTAGCCCGCGCTGTCCAGGGACGACAGGTCCACGTCCCGCAGGGTCGATGCCGACCAGAGGTTGAAGCCGGCGGTGATGTCGCGGATGTCGTCGGCTTCAGGAGGTCTTGACCCAGATCCGGTACGCGCCGGTGCCGCCGGAGCTGAGCCGGAACGGAATGCTGCCGACCATCCGGTAATGACCGCTGGCGGTGACCTGGCGCTCGAGGTAGGCGTCCAGGTCCGGTGTGCCGACACCGTCCAGGACGACCAGGTCGAACCAACCGTCCTTCAGGGCGAGGCGGTAGCCCTCCCTGCCGTGATGGACGACGCCCTTCCGGTCGGCGTAGCCGATGCCGTAGGTGGAGGTCCACTGCGAGTGGTCGGTCCTGTCCCGGAGGTAGTAGACGGGCACCTCGTACGTCTCGCCGAGGTAGTGGCCCTTCGGCTTCATGTGCGGCTCGATCGCCTTCACCATCGCCGAGGAGTCGGGCCACAGCCCGTAGCGCCACTCCGACTGCGAGACACCGAGACACAGCGCGGCGACCCAGAGCATGATGCCGAGCTGCGGATAGCGGAAGTGCTTGCCGACCAGACGGATCACGCCGATGCCCGCCATCGGCGCGGCGAACAGCAGACCGAAGTCGAGGTGCTTGTAGAGCGAGACCGAGGTGTGCAGGTGGATCTGGTACGCCGGGGCCAGCAGCGCGGTGCCGGTCAGCGTGATGCCGAGCAGGGTGCGCCAGCGCCAGCCGGGTCCGTGCAGCCCGTAGGACCGCGGTGACTCGTTCATCCGGCCGCGCAGCGCGTACGCGACGGTACCGGCGACCGCGATGGCGAACATCAGGCCACCCCACTCCAGCGACTTCTCCAGCAGCGCGGACGTCGTGTCGGTGCCGTGGGCCCGGTTGGTGGTGGTCTGCCGCACACCGGCGAGCACATCGGTGTACATCAGGCCGATCCCGGCCAGCACGGCGGTGCCGAGGGCCAGCAAGAACGCACGCGGCAGACACCTCCAGCCCCGGTGGTGCCAGGCGGTGAGCGCCGCGAGAGCGACCAGCGTGGGTACGTACAGCGCGGACGCGTACTTCACCGCCACCGCCAGCACCATGACCGGCGCGGCGAGCAGTACGGCGACGACGGGAGCGCGGCCGGTACGGACGATGATCCACGCGGACAGCGCCAGCAAGAAGATCGCCGGCGCGTCGTAGGTGGCGAACCAGCCGAGCACGATCGTCGGCTGGGTCACCGCGAACAGAGCGGCCGCCACCAGCGCCACCCGCTCGTTGAACAGCCGCCGGGTGAAGGAGTACAGCAGCACGGTGGACCCGAGGAGGCACAGGAGGCTGAGCGCCCGGGCCCCGGACAGGCCGGCGAGTCCGTCCACGAAGGCGGCCAGCACCGGGTACAGCATCGGTGAGCCGGAGAAGTACGACTCGTAGCCGCTGTGCAGCGGGGTGCCGTTCGCCCAGTGTTCGATGATGTTGTGACCGGCGGCCAGGTACAGCGCCTCGTCCTGGAAGGCCGTGTTGGACAGCCGCAGCGACAGCACCGTCTGGATCAGCAGCAGCACCGCCAGGACGCCCCGGCTGACCCAGGCCCGGCGGCGGCTCGGGGTGTCGTCCCAGCCCGCGTCCGGTGTCTCCGGCACGTGGTACCCCGGTTCGGCCGGTGTCTCCGGCACCTGGTACCCCGCCACGGCAGGCGTCTCCGCCTCCGGCACCGTGCGCAGGGCGTAGGTCGGCTGGTCGTCCAGCTGCTGGTACGGGTAGGTCCGGGGGTCGTAGTCGTACCCCTCGGGGATCTCGTAGGCCTCGGGGATGTCGTAGGGCTCGGGGACGTCGTAGGCCTGCGGCCGGCGCGGGACGTAGCCGTCGGAGTTGAACCAGGCGCCCTGGGGCTCGTCCTCGGCGTAGGGGTCGTACGGCTGCGGGATGTAGTACTCGGGTCGAGAGGTCATGACGGCTTCCGTACGTCGAAGCCGAAACGGTCGTCGGCGGCCAGGCGCTTGAACTCCTTCAGCGCCAGCGGGCTCGCCTCCAGCCGCCAGTCGGCGCGCTTCTTGTGGTCGAACCAGATGAAGCCGAGCATGCCGTCGTCCGCCTCGACGCCCGCGAACAGGTTGCGGATGTCGGCGCGCCGCCGCTCGCCGGGCACGGCGGCGGTCTCCAGCAGCAGCATGGGCTTCTTGGTGAAGGTGCGGATCTGGTCGCGGGTCGGCCCGAAGACGCTGTCGAAGGCGTTGTCCTCGCCTGCGGTGAAGTAGCCGATCAGGCCGATCCAGTCGACATAGGCGTCGCCCGGGTAGTACGGCTCGAGCCGCACGTTCCTGACCGGGTTGATGACGTTGGGCGACCAGGCCCAGATGACGTTGGTGGCGCCGGTGTCGACGAAGATCCGGTGGATGTGCCGCCAGGCGGCCACGTACTGGGCCGGGGTCACGTCGTTCGTGCCCCACTTCTCCCAGTGGCCGTTGAACTCGTCCGCGAAGTCGATCACCACGGGCAGGTTCAGCTTGCGGACCGCGGCCGCGTACTCCCTGATGTACGCGTCCGACCTGCCCGCCGCGATGTCGGCCACCGGGGTGTCGAAGGGCTCCCAGGACATCAGCGTCAGGGCGCCCTCGGCCCAGGCGTTGCGCACCCCGGTGGCGTCGAAGCCGTCGCCCCAGCCGGCGTAGTACTCGACGAGGTTCGGCCGCTTGCCGACCCTCTTCGTGTACGCGTCGACGCTCTTCATGGAGTTCGGGGCGCCCGCCACGGCCGCGCCGAAGTACTTCTTCGCCGGGCTCAGCAGCGGTGTGACGTCGTAGGGGACGGCCGGGTCGGCGCTCGCCCGGGAGCGCGGAGCCGACGGGCCGGTGCCGGAGGCCGACGAGCCGCCGGAGTCGTCGCCGAGCAGCGAGCAGCCGCTGAGCGCGAGGACGCCGACCAGCCCGCAGGTCAGGACGGCACGCACCGTGCGGAAACGTTCCTTCGGCCGCATCAGAAGGCCTCCGTCCCCGAGCGCGGCTGGACCAGGACCCGGCCCACGACCAGCGCGTAGAACAGCCCCGAGGACAGGATCAGGGCGAAGTCGGGGGCGTTCATGGTGAACGTCCGGTACACCGCCGCGGTGACCCAGACCAGCGCCGTGCCGCCGCTCCAGGCCCACATGCCGATCCAGAAGCGCCGGGTCTTGTTCTTCTTGGCACCGGAGGAGCCGGTCGGCTGCCAGCCCATGCGGTTCTTGCGCAGGATGTCCCAGATGGCGAAGACATGCGCCCAGCCGTACATCATGCGGGCCGCCCAGGCCTCCAGGCGGTACGGCGCCTTGTGCCACATCGGGAAGATGATCGTCGTGTAGAGGATGCTGGGCAGCACCAGGAGCAGATGCTCGACCCTGAGCTTCTCCGGCATCATCAGCAGCAGCACGATCGGGATGACAGGCGCCGCGAAGGTGAACAGCGCGGTGTGGATGTAGTAGAAGAACCCGGACATGTAGCACAGGCGACTGGAGAGCTTGATCTTGCGCTGCCAGAACTTGCGGCTGCCGAGCAGGCTCATCGAGCCCGAGCACCAGCGGTACTGCTGGTTGAAGAAGGCGCCCGCAGTGTCCGGGCACACACCGGTGGACACCGCGACCGGGACGTACCGCAGGTCCCAGCCGAGCCCGCGCAGGTCGAAGCCGGTGTGCACGTCCTCGGAGTGCTCGATCAGCGTGGTGCCGCCGTTGGTCTCCAGGGCCGCCCGCCGGTAGACCGCGCAGGAACCGACGCAGATCGCGCCGTCGCTGCCCTGCCGGGACACCTGCACGGAACGGTAGAACAGCTCCTGCACCGCACCCGCCCCGCGCTCGATCCAGTTCTGCGAGTCGAGGACGCGGAAGTACTGCGGGGACTGGACGATGCCGATCCGCGGATCGTCGTCCATGTAGGGCAGCAGCTCCTCCAGCAGGTCGGCGCGCGGGGTGAAGTCGGCGTCCAGGATCAGGACGAACTCGCCGTCCGACCGGCCGAAGCCGAAGTGCAGGTTGCCGGCCTTCTTGAACCAGCCCCGGTTCTCCCGGGTGCCGTAGCGGAACCCGAAGTCCCGGGCCATCGCCTCCAGCTCCGGGCTCGCGCCGTCGTCCAGGACGAACGGCACGCAGACCCCGGGATACCGGTCGGCCATCATCCGCACGTGCCGCCAGGTGTTGTGCAGCACCTCGATGGGCTCGCCGCACACCGGCAGGAACACGTCGACGGTCGGGTGGACCTCGGGCCGCCAGTTCTGCACCAGCCGCCGGTGGTGCGCGATGTCGAAGTCCCGGGTGAAACCGTTCACCCGCAGCGACACCAGGTAGTAGACGACCGTGAACACCAGCAGCGGTGTGTAGATCCACAGCACCGGCGTGGACTGCGCCAGCTTGAACTGGCTCACCACCAGGCAGCAGAAGCTGATCAGCGAGCTGATCGTCAGAATCCACAGATGCCGGCGCGCGTAGGAGTACTTCTCCCTGTCCGTCGGCGGCAGGGGCAGCAGACCCAGCGCGGCGTTTCCGCCGCGCACGGCCCGTCGCCGGCCACCGGTCTGGCGCGCAGCACGACGCCCCCCGGTCCGCACGGGACCCACTGAACTCATTCCGTTGTCCAACCCCGGGACGTAGCGACCCGTCGACCCCCCAGCCAATCCCAGCCACCCCTGTCGAACTTCCGGCCGGGCGGCGCAACCATAACCGAGAGGTATGAACCGCGTAAGGGTTGGTAAGACGGGTTACGCCCGGTAAGTACAGACATGGGGCATAAGCGCCGCGAAATGCAACGTAACTAACAGGTTTCGCAGCCCGCCGCCCCGGGAAGCGACCGCTTCCGCCGCGCCTCCTTGTTCCGGGCCGCCAGCAGCTCGTCGGCGGGATAGCCGACCTCCTCCAGCGTCAGCCCGTGCGGCCGTACGACATGCACGGCCGAGTCCCGCACGCCCGCGGCCAGCACCTTCCCCGGCCACTCCGGCCCGCGGTGCCCGTCGCCGACGAACAGCAGCGCGCCGATGAGCGACCGCACCATGTTGTGGCAGAAGGCGTCGGCGCGGACGGTGGCGGTGATGATCCCGTCCTCGCCCCGCACCAGGCTCAGCTCCTGGAGGGTCCGGATCGTCGTGGCCCCCTCGCGCTTCTTGCAGTAGGCGGCGAAGTCGTGCTCCCCGAGCAGCGCCTCGGCGGCCCGGTTCATCGCGTCCACGTCCAACGGCCAGTCGTGCCACAGGACGTGGTTGCGGAGGATGGGGTCGACGCCACCGGGGTTGTCGGTGACCCGGTAGGCGTACCGGCGCCAGACCGCGGAGAAACGGGCGTTGAAGCCGTGCGGTGCCGGCCTGAGGGCCCAGACCCGCACGTCCTTCGGCAACCGCCCTGCGAGCCGCTTCAGCAGTTTCTGGTTGTGCTCGCGCCAGACGTCCTCGGGCAGGTCGACATGCGCCACCTGACCGCGCGCGTGCACCCCGGCGTCGGTCCGCCCCGCGACGGTCAGCTCGTACGTCTCCCGGGACCGCGTCACCGTGCGCAGGGCGTCCTCGATCTCTCCCTGCACGGTCCGCCTGCCGCCGGCCTGCTTGGCCCACCCGTGGAAGTCGGTGCCGTCGTAGGAGACGTCGAGGCGGACACGGACGTGTCCGGGCTGTACTTCATCACTCACAGGGAGATCCTCTCAGGTACACGAAAGCGGGCCCGCTCCTGTGAAGGAACGGGCCCGCAACGCCCTCATGGGACGCGGGAACCGCGCGAGCGGCCACGACTGTGCCGCGGCCGCCGGTGCACAGCCCCCGGCAGAACGCTTACGCGTCCTTCGACTCCTCGGCAGCGGCCTCCTCGGCCGGCGCCTCGGTGGTCTCCGCAGCCTTGGCCTCGTCGGTCTCCTTGACCGCACGCTTGGTGGCGGCCTCGGCCTCACCCACGGCCTTCTGCTGCACCGTCAGCGCCTCGACCAGCTCGATGACGGCCATGGGCGCGTTGTCGCCACGGCGGTTACCGATCTTGGTGATGCGGGTGTAACCACCCGGACGGTTCTCGTAACGCGGGCCGATCTCGGTGAAGAGCGTGTGGACGATGCTCTTGTCCGTGATGACCTGGAGCACCTGACGGCGGTTGTGAAGGTCGCCCTTCTTCGCCTTGGTGATCAGACGCTCGGCGTACGGGCGCAGGCGGCGGGCCTTCGCCTCGGTGGTGGTGATACGGCCGTGCTCGAACAGCGACTTCGCGAGGTTCGCGAGGAGCAGCTTCTCGTGCGCGGCGCTGCCGCCCAGACGGGCACCCTTGGTGGGCTTCGGCATGGTTCTTCTCCTGTGTGTCTGCTCCGGCCGTGTCAGGTACCGGAGTCAGTATCCGAGCAGACGGTTGTCTGTCGGAGATCCGGGGCGTCCCCGAAGGGGCGCCCCGGAGGGGGCGCGGGGAACTGCGCGATCAGCACAGCGCACCCGCACCCGGGTACGGACCGTCGGTCCCGAGCCCTCAGTACTGCTCGGTCTCGACGAAGCCCGCGTCCGCGTCGTCGTCCGCGCCGAACGCGTCCGCCGCAGCGGTGGGGTCGAATCCGGGCGGGCTGTCCTTCAGGGCCAGGCCCATGCCGGCCAGCTTCGCCTTGACCTCGTCGATGGACTTCGCACCGAAGTTGCGGATGTCCAGGAGGTCGGCCTCGGAGCGGGCGACGAGCTCACCCACGGAGTGGATGCCCTCACGCTTGAGGCAGTTGTAGGAGCGGACCGTGAGCTCCAGCTCCTCGATCGGCAGCGCGAGGTCGGCCGCGAGCGCGGCGTCCGTCGGGGACGGACCCATGTCGATGCCCTCGGCGTCGATGTTCAGCTCGCGGGCGAGACCGAACAGCTCGACCAGCGTCTTGCCCGCGGAGGCCATGGCGTCACGGGGACGCATCGCCTGCTTGGTCTCGACGTCGACGATCAGCTTGTCGAAGTCGGTGCGCTGCTCGACACGCGTGGCCTCGACCTTGTACGTGACCTTGAGCACCGGCGAGTAGATGGAGTCGACCGGGATACGGCCGATCTCCTGGCCCACCTGCTTGTTCTGCACGGCGGAGACGTAGCCGCGACCGCGCTCGACGGTCAGCTCCATCTCCAGCTTGCCCTTGCCGTTGAGCGTGGCGAGGACCAGGTCGGGGTTGTGCACCTCGACACCGGCCGGGGGCGCGATGTCGGCGGCGGTGACCAGACCCGGGCCCTGCTTGCGCAGGTACATCACGACCGGCTCGTCGTGCTCCGAGGAGACGACCAGCTGCTTGATGTTGAGGATCAGGTCGGTGACGTCCTCCTTGACGCCCGGCACGGTGGTGAACTCGTGCAGCACGCCGTCGATCCGGATGCTGGTGACAGCAGCGCCGGGGATCGAGGACAGGAGGGTGCGGCGGAGGGAGTTGCCGAGGGTGTAGCCGAAGCCCGGCTCCAGCGGCTCGATCACGAACCGGGAGCGGAACTCGTCGACGACCTCTTCGGTCAACGAGGGACGCTGAGCGATCAGCATGTGTGGATCAGATCCTTCATTCGTGGACGCCCGCTATTTGACGTCCGACGGAAACCGCACCTGTGAAAAGTGCGGGTACTGCAAGGGTACGGGCGGTACGGCCCCTACGGAGCCGTACCGCCCGGAACCCGAAGCCGGTAAAAGCGGCCGTGCGTCAGACGCGGCGGCGCTTCGGCGGGCGGCAGCCGTTGTGCGGGGTCGGGGTGACGTCCTGGATGGAGCCGACCTCGAGGCCCGTGGCCTGCAGGGAGCGGATCGCGGTCTCACGACCGGCGCCCGGGCCCTTGACGAACACGTCGACGCGGCGCATGCCGTGCTCCTGGGCACGACGGGCGGCCGACTCGGCGGCCATCTGCGCGGCGAACGGCGTGGACTTCCGGGAACCCTTGAAGCCGACGTGGCCGGCGGAGGCCCAGGAGATCACGTTGCCCGACGGGTCCGTGATCGAGACGATCGTGTTGTTGAACGTGCTCTTGATGTAGGCGTGGCCGTGAGCGACGTTCTTCTTTTCCTTGCGGCGCACCTTCTTGACTGCGCCCTGACGTCCCTTGGGGGGCATCTACTAACTCCTACGGGAGGTGGTCGGTCCTACAGCGAAGACCGTGGACAGATGTCCGCTGCGGACTACTTCTTGCCCGGCTTCTTCTTGCCGGCGATGGCGCGACGCGGGCCCTTGCGGGTGCGGGCGTTGGTGCTGGTGCGCTGACCGCGGACGGGCAGACCGCGACGGTGACGGAGACCCTGGTAGCAACCGATCTCGACCTTGCGGCGGATGTCGGCCTGGATCTCGCGACGGAGGTCACCCTCGGTCTTGATGTTGTTGTCGACGTACTCGCGGATCGCGACCAGCTGCTCTTCGGTCAGGTCACGGACGCGGGTGTTCGGGTCGACGCCGGTCGCAGCCAGCGTCTCCTGCGAGAGGGTCCGGCCGATGCCGAACACGTAGGTGAGGGCGACCTCCACGCGCTTTTCGCGCGGGATGTCAACACCGGAAACGCGTGCCATTCAATGGCTCCTGGTGATCTTCGGAGGTCTTCCGCAGAACCGGCTCCCGGCCGCCGTACGAGGTACGAACCGGGTCCCCGGCCTCCGAACCGGGGGTGTCGAGCTGGGTGGCTCGGGCTCTGCGTATGAACATATTCAGCTCGCGTCGCGCGAATCTCTGCGATAGAGGTGCAGAGGGTTCAGGTCGTGCGTCAGCCCTGGCGCTGCTTGTGGCGCGGGTTCTCGCAGATGACCATGACCCGACCGTGACGGCGGATCACCCTGCACTTGTCGCAGATCTTCTTGACGCTCGGCTTGACCTTCATGGGATTGAGGTTCTCCGGGTCAGTGCCACCACCCCGCCGTCAGCGGGATGCGGGCAAGATCTACTTGTAGCGGTAGACGATCCGGCCACGCGTCAGGTCGTACGGAGACAGCTCCACCACGACCCGGTCGTCAGGGAGGATGCGGATGTAGTGCATACGCATCTTGCCGCTGATGTGTGCCAGGACCTGGTGGCCGTTCTGGAGCTCGACCTTGAACATGGCGTTCGGAAGAGACTCGACGACAGTGCCCTCGATCTCGATGGCACCTTGCTTCTTGGCCACGCTTCGCCCTTCGAATCGACTACCTTGATCGACTCTCAGCAAGTTCCCTGGGATTCCCTTGCGGGAGCATGCGGACATGCGGGTGCACGAGAGCCGACGAGTCAGTCTACGTCGGCGCACCCGGAAAGGCGAATCGAGGGAAGTCTGCCCCGTGCCCGTTGTGGTCATGCCAGGGGCCGGGAGGCTCATGCCGGAGGAGGGCCGGAGGCTCATGCCGGAGGAGGGCCGGAGGCTCATGCCGGAGGAGGGCCGGAGGCTCATGCCGGAGGAGCGGGAGGCTCACGCCGGCGGAGGCAGGGGGCTGACTCGGAGGAGGCCGCGAGGTCTCAGGCGAGGGGGTCGGGCGCTGCCGTGACGCCGTACTCGGCCAGCTTCGCCTTGCCGCCGTCGGGCGCCGTCAGCACCAGCGGGCCCTGCTCCGTGAGGGCGACCGAGTGCTCCCAGTGGGAGGACCAGGTGCCGTCCGTCGTGATGACGGTCCAGTCGTCCTCGAGAACCTCGGTGCGGGGGGTGCCGAGCGAGACCATCGGCTCGATCGCCAGGCAGAAGCCGGGGACCAGCTTGGGGCCCTTGCCGCGGCGCCGGTCGACGTAGTTCAGCAGGTGCGGGTCCATGTGCATCTCGGTGCCGATGCCGTGGCCGCCGTAGTCCTCGATGATCCCGTACTTGCCGCCGCCCGGCTTGGGCTGGCGCCGGATGTACGTCTCGATGGCACGCGAGACGTCGACCAGGCGGTTGCCCTGCTTCATGGCCGCGATGCCGGCCCACATCGACTCTTCCGTCACCCGGGACAGCTCGACCAGCTCCGGGGCGTGACCCGAGCCGACGAAGGCCGTGTAGGCCGCGTCACCGTGCCAGCCGTCCACGATCGCGCCGCAGTCGATGGAGATGACGTCGCCGTCCTTGAGGACGACCTCGTCGGAGGGGATGCCGTGGACGACCACGTCGTTCACTGAGGTGCAGATGGTGGCGGGGAAGCCGCCGTAACCCAGGAAGTTCGACTTGGCGCCGTGCTCGGCGAGGACCTTGCGGGCCACCTCGTCCAGGTCCTTGGTGGAGGCACCCGGCACCGCGGCCTCACGCGTGGCCGCGTGAATGGCGGCTACGACCAGGCCCGCCGCCCGCATCTTCGCGATCTGCTCGGGGGTCTTGATCTGCACCATGGGGGCCTGCGCTCTCCGTCACTCACGTCGACTGGGTTACGTACACAACAGTACGGCCGCGACGCCCTGGCAGTCCCCCCGGACGAGGTCCGGGGGGAGGGCACCGCGGCCGGAAGGGCCGGGATCTACTTGTCGGCCTTCTCGCGCTTGAGGGCCTCCATGGCCCGCTGCGTGATCTCGTCCACCGGGCCCAGGGAGGAGATCGTCACGACCAGGCCCTGCGCCTTGTAGTAGTCGATGATCGGCTCGGTCTGCGTGTGGTAGACCTCCAGCCGCTTGCGGACGGTCTCCTCGGAGTCGTCGTCGCGCTGGTACAGCTCGCCGCCGCAGACGTCGCAGACGCCCTCCTGCTTCGCCGGGCTGTACGTCACGTGGAAGACGTGCGAGGAGTCGTTGCGGCAGATGCGCCGGCCGGCGATCCGCTTGACGACCTCGTCCTCGGGGACCTCCAGGTCCAGGACCGCGTCCAGCGTGATGCCCTCGGTCTGCAGCAGCTCGTCCAGCGCCTCGGCCTGCGAGACGTTGCGCGGGAAGCCGTCCAGCAGGAAGCCGTTGGCCGCGTCCGGCTGCTCCATGCGGTCCTTGGCCATGGCGATGGTCACCTCGTCGGGGACGAGGTTGCCGGCGTCCATGTAGGACTTCGCGAGCCTGCCCAGCTCGGTCTGCTGGCTGATGTTGGCCCGGAACAGATCGCCTGTGGAGATGTGCGGAACGGCCAGCTTCTCAGCGAGTCGGACGGCTTGCGTTCCCTTACCGGCACCCGGCGGCCCGACGAGGACGATACGCATCAGCGGAGGAACCCTTCGTAATTGCGCTGCTGGAGCTGGCTCTCGATCTGCTTCACCGTCTCGAGGCCGACACCCACGATGATCAGGATGCTGGTCCCGCCGAACGGGAAGTTCTGGCTTGCCCCAAAGCCCACCAACGCCATTGTCGGCACGAGAGCGATCAGACCCAGATACAGCGAACCCGGCCAGGTGATCCGGTTGAGCACATAGCTGAGGTACTCAGCGGTCGGTCGGCCAGCCCGGATGCCCGGGATGAAGCCACCATACTTCTTCATGTTGTCGGCTACTTCCTCGGGGTTGAAGGAGATAGCGACGTAGAAGAACGCGAAGAAAACGATGAGCAAGAAGTACGAAGTGATGTAAATCGGGTGGTCGCCCTTGGTCAGATTCTGCTCGACCCAGGTCTTCCAGCCCGACTTGCTCCCCGAGAACTGCGCCACGAGCGCCGGAATGTAGAGCAGCGAGGAGGCGAAGATGACAGGAATCACACCTGCCTGATTCACCTTGAGCGGGATGTACGTGGACGTACCGCCGTAGGAACGCCGGCCGATCATCCGCTTCGCGTACTGCACCGGGATGCGGCGCTGCGCCTGCTCGACGAAGACGACGAGCGCGACCATGACCAGGCCCACGGCGATGACGGTGCCGAACTCGATCCAGCCGCCGCCCAGGGTGCCCTGCTTCTTGATCGCCCACAGCGCGGACGGGAAGGTCGCGGCGATCGAGATGAACATCAGGATCGACATGCCGTTGCCGATACCGCGGTCGGTGATCAGCTCACCGAGCCACATGACGACGGCGGTACCCGCGGTCATGCAGATGACCATGGTGATGGTGGTGAAGATCGCCTGGTCGGGGACGATCTGGTTCGCCACCGAGCACGTACCGAACAGCGCACCGCTGCGGGCGGTGGCCACCAGGCCGGTGCCCTGAAGGATGGCCAGCGCCACGGTCAGGTAGCGGGTGTACTGCGTGATCTTGGCAGTACCGGCCTGTCCTTCCTTCTTGAGCGCTTCCAGACGCGGGATCACGACCGTCAGCAGCTGCAGGATGATGCTGGCCGTGATGTACGGCATGATCCCGAGCGCGAAGATCGTAATCTGCAGCAGCGCACCACCGCTGAACATGTTGACCAGCCCGAAGAGACCCTGGTTACCGGAGGCCTCGCGGACACACTGCTGGACGTTCTTGTAGTTGACGCCCGGGATCGGGATGTGTGTGCCGACCCGGTACACCACGACGATGGCCAGCGTGAACAGCAGCTTCTTGCGCAGGTCGGGCGTCTTGAACGCCCGGGCGAACGCGGTGAGCACGGTGCCTCCTGCGACCCCCGCGCAACTGCGTCAAGGGTGACGGTCTTGAGGTTCGACGAATACGAAAAAGAACAGTGCAGGCCACCTTACCGGCGACACTGCCCCCTAGGAACGACCAACCGGGGATACCCCATTGTGAGGCATCCCCGGTCGGGATCGTCTACGTCATCGACGCGTCGCCTGAGGGACTCAGACGAGCTCGGTGACCGTACCGCCGGCGGCGGTGATCTTCTCCTTGGCGGAGCCGGAGACGGCGTCGACCGTCACCTGCAGCGCCACGGAGATCTCGCCCTGGCCGAGGACCTTGACGAGGCTGTTCTTGCGCACGGCACCCTTGGCCACCAGACCCTCGACCGTGACCTCGCCACCCTCGGGGTAGAGCGCGGCCAGCTTGTCGAGGTTCACGACCTGGTACTCGGTCTTGAACGGGTTCTTGAAGCCCTTCAGCTTCGGGAGGCGCATGTGCAGCGGCATCTGGCCACCCTCGAAGCGCTCCGGAACCTGGTAGCGGGCCTTGGTGCCCTTGGTACCACGACCGGCCGTCTTACCCTTCGACGCCTCACCACGACCCACACGGGTCTTGGCGGTCTTGGCGCCCGGGGCGGGACGGAGGTTGTGGATCTTAAGCGGGTTCTGCTCCGCCATGATCAGTCGACCTCCTCGACCGTCACGAGGTGGCGGACGGTGTGCACCATGCCGCGGAACTCGGGGCGGTCCTCCTTGACGACCTGCGTGTTGATGCCCTTGAGACCAAGGGAGCGCAGGGTGTCGCGGTGGTTCTGCTTGCTGCCGATGTAGGACTTGACCTGCGTGATCTTGAGCTGAGCCATTACGCAGCACCAGCCCCGGCACGCGCGCGCAGCAGAGCCGCGGGGGCGACGTCCTCGAGCGGCAGACCACGGCGGGCCGCGATCTCCTCGGGACGCTGCAGGCCCTTGAGGGCCTCCACGGTCGCGTGCACGATGTTGATCGCGTTCGACGAGCCGAGCGACTTCGACAGCACGTCGTGGATACCGGCGCACTCGAGCACGGCGCGCACCGGGCCACCGGCGATAACGCCGGTACCGGGGGACGCGGGCTTGAGCAGGACGACGCCGGCAGCCTTCTCACCCGTGATCGGGTGCGGGATGGTGCCCTGGATACGGGGGACCTTGAAGAAGTGCTTCTTGGCCTCCTCAACACCCTTGGCGATGGCGGCCGGCACCTCCTTGGCCTTGCCGTAACCGACACCCACGGTGCCGTCACCGTCGCCCACCACGACCAGCGCGGTGAAGCTGAAGCGACGACCACCCTTCACAACCTTGGCGACTCGGTTGATCGCGACGACGCGCTCGACGTACGCGGTCTTCTCGGCGGCAGCAGCGCCGCCGTCACGGCCCTTCCGGTCCCGCCGCTCGCCGCCACCGGCACCGCCACCGCGGCGCTGGGGTCCAGCCATTGGAATTACCTCTCTCTGTTTCCGCTAGCTACGGCAGGCTCAGAACTTGAGCCCGGCTTCGCGGGCGGCGTCCGCCAGGGCGGCGATGCGCCCGGCGTACTGGTTGCCACCACGGTCGAACACGACAGCCTCGACACCGGCGGCCTTGGCACGCTCGGCGACCAGGGCGCCGACCTGCTTGGCCTGCGCGGACTTGTCGCCCTCGCCACCGCGCACGGACGCGTCCAGGGTGGACGCGGACGCCAGGGTGTGGCCCTTGAGGTCGTCGATCACCTGCGCCACGATGTGGCGGTTGGAGCGGGTCACGACCAGACGGGGGCGCTCCGCCGTACCGGCGATCCGCTTGCGGATCCGGATGTGACGGCGCTTGATCGCGGCGCGCTTGTAGGCGTCGCCCTTGAGGATCTTCTGCCCGTATGCCATGGCTTACTTACCCGCCTTTCCGACCTTGCGGCGGATGACTTCGCCCTCGTACTTGACGCCCTTGGCCTTGTACGGGTCGGGCTTGCGCAGCTTGCGGATGTTGGCCGCAACCTCGCCGACCTTCTGCTTGTCGATGCCCTCGACCTGGAAGCGGGTCGGGGTCTCCACCTTGAAGGTGATGCCCTCGGGCGCCTCGACGACGATCGGGTGGCTGTAGCCGAGAGCGAACTCGAGGTTCGAACCCTTGGCCGTGACGCGGTAACCGACACCGCTGATCTCGAGCTTCTTCACGTAACCCTGGGTCACGCCGGTGATCATGTTCGCCACCAGCGTGCGGGACAGGCCGTGCAGGGCCTTGTTCTGACGCTCGTCGTTCGGGCGCGTCACCTGCAGGGTGCCGTCCTCGCCCTTAGCGATGTCGATCGGCGCGACGACGGTGTGGGTCAGCGAGCCCTTGGGGCCCTTGACCGAGACCGTACGGCCGTCGATGGTGACGTCCACGCCGGCGGGAACCGTGATGGGGAGCTTGCCAATACGCGACATAGCTGTTTCCTCCGTTCCCTTCCGTTACCAGACGTAGGCGAGGACTTCCCCACCCACGCCCTTCTTGCCGGCCTGCTTGTCGGTGAGGAGCCCGTGGGACGTGGAGATGATCGCCACGCCGAGGCCGCCGAGCACCTTCGGCAGGTTGGTGGACTTCGCGTACACCCGGAGACCGGGCTTCGAGATCCGCTTGATGCCCGCGATGGAGCGCTCACGGTTCGGGCCGAACTTCAGCTCGAGAACGAGGTTCTTGCCGACCTCGGCGTCCTCGATCTTCCAGCCCGTGATGAAGCCCTCCTGCTGGAGGATCTCCGCGATGTGCGACTTGATCTTCGATGCCGGCATCGTCACGGAGTCGTGGTATGCCGAGTTCGCGTTCCGCAGACGCGTAAGCATGTCTGCGATCGGATCAGTCATGGTCATGAATTGGCCTTCGGCCTCTCTCGCCGGGGTTTCCTGTTGCGCCATCCCTCTCCCCGATCCGAGACGGGACGGGTGCGGCGCGGTGGACCTACGGCGTAGTAAGTCGTACGGGCGCGGCAGGCGCCCAACCCCACAAGCCTACGGCATGTGGTGAAGGGCCCCTGCCGACCCAGATGCTTACCGAGAGCTTCAGGAATCCCCTATTACAGGGATTACCAGGAGCTCTTGGTCACGCCCGGCAGCTCGCCACGGTGAGCCATCTCACGAAGGCACACGCGGCACAGGCCGAACTTGCGGTACACGGAGTGCGGACGGCCGCAGCGCTGGCAGCGGGTGTAGCCACGCACACCGAACTTGGGCTTGCGAGCAGCCTTAGCGATCAGAGCCTTCTTCGCCATCTCGCTCACGCCTCCTTGAACGGGAAGCCGAGGTGACGAAGGAGCGCGCGGCCCTCAGCGTCGTTGGTCGCCGTGGTGACCACGGTGATGTCCATACCCCGGACGCGGTCGATCTTGTCCTGGTCGATCTCGTGGAACATGACCTGCTCCGTGAGACCGAAGGTGTAGTTGCCACGGCCGTCGAACTGCTTGGGGGACAGGCCGCGGAAGTCGCGGATGCGCGGGAGCGCGAGCGACAGGGTGCGGTCCAGGAACTCCCACATGCGGTCGCCACGGAGCGTGACGTGGGCACCGATCGGCTGGCCCTCACGCAGCTTGAACTGCGCGATGGACTTGCGGGCCTTGGTGACCTGCGGCTTCTGGCCGGTGATCGTGGTGAGGTCGCGGATGGCGCCCTCGATCAGCTTGGAGTCGCGGGCGGCGTCGCCCACACCCATGTTGACCACGATCTTGACGAGGCCGGGGATCTGCATGACGTTCTCGTACTTGAACTCGTCACGCAGCTTGCCCGCGATCTCCTCGCGGTACTTCTGCTTCAGACGCGGAGTGGTGGTGGTAGCCATCAGATGTCCTCACCCGTCCGCTTGGCAACGCGGATCTTGTTGCCTTCGTCGTCGAAGCGGTAACCGACGCGCGTGACGACCTTCTGGCCGTCCTTCTCCACGACGAGCTGAACGTTGCTCACGTGGATCGGGGCCTCGGTGGTCACGATGCCGCCGGCCTGGGAACCGCGAGCGGTCGGTCCGGCCTTGGTGTGCTTCTTGACCCGGTTGACACCCTCGACCAGGACGCGGTCCTCGCGGGGGTAGGCCGCGATGACCTTGCCCTGCTTGCCCTTGTCCTTACCGGTGATGACCTGGACCAGGTCGCCCTTCTTGATCTTCATGCTTACAGCACCTCCGGCGCGAGCGAGATGATCTTCATGAACTTCTTCTCGCGCAGCTCACGGCCGACCGGGCCGAAGATGCGGGTGCCGCGAGGGTCGCCGTCGTTCTTCAGAATGACGGCGGCGTTCTCGTCGAAGCGGATGTACGAGCCGTCCGGACGGCGGCGCTCCTTGACGGTGCGAACGATGACCGCCTTGACGACGTCACCCTTCTTCACGTTGCCACCGGGGATCGCGTCCTTGACGGTGGCGACGATGACGTCACCGATGCCCGCGTAGCGGCGACCGGAGCCACCGAGCACACGGATGCAAAGGATCTCCTTCGCACCAGTGTTGTCGGCGACGCGCAGTCGCGACTCCTGCTGGATCACGTCTATCTCCTGATCGTCTGCCGGTTCCCCGGGGGCCGTCTCTCAACGGCCCCCGGAGCCTGGCGGAACTGACCTGCGGGTTGGCCCGCAGGCATATCTGCTGGAATTCGCTTGCGCGAATTACCTACTTGGCCTTCTCGAGGATCTCGACGACGCGCCAGCGCTTCGTCGCGGACAGCGGCCGGGTCTCCATGAGGAGGACGCGGTCGCCGACACCCGCGGCGTTCTGCTCGTCGTGTGCCTTGAGCTTGTTGGTACGGCGGATGACCTTGCCGTACAGCGCGTGCTTGACGCGGTCCTCGACGGCGACGACGACGGTCTTGTCCATCTTGTCGCTGACGACGAGGCCCTCACGGGTCTTGCGGAAACCGCGCGCCTCAGTGTTCTCAGTCACGTTCTTCTCGCTCATCAGGCGTTCTCCACCGTCTCGATGCCGAGCTCACGCTCACGCATGAGGGTGTAGATCCGGGCGATGTCCTTGCGGACCGCCTTCAGACGGCCGTGGTTCTCGAGCTGACCGGTCGCCGCCTGGAAGCGGAGGTTGAACAGCTCTTCCTTGGCCTCGCGGAGCTTCGCCAGAAGCTCCTCGTTGCCCAGCTCGCGCAGCTCGGACGCCTTGGTACCGGCCGACATCACGCTTCACCTGCCTCGCGCTTGACGATCCGGCACTTCATCGGCAGCTTGTGGGCCGCACGAGTCAGCGCCTCACGGGCGATCTTCTCGTTGGGGTACGACAGCTCGAACATCACACGTCCGGGCTTGACGTTCGCGATCCACCACTCCGGAGAACCCTTACCGGAACCCATGCGGGTCTCGGCCGGCTTCTTGGTGAGGGGACGGTCCGGGTAGATGTTGATCCAGACCTTGCCGCCACGCTTGATGTGACGGGTCATCGCGATACGGGCCGCCTCGATCTGGCGGTTCGTGACGTAGGCCGGGGTCAGCGCCTGGATGCCGTACTCGCCGAACGCAACCTGCGTCCCACCCTTGGACATACCGTTGCGCTTCGGGTGGTGCTGCTTGCGGTGCTTGACCCTACGGGGGATCAGCATTTCGGTCAGGCCTCCGTTCCGGTGCTCTCAGCCGGAGCGGACGCGGGAGCCTCGGCCTTGGGGGCCTCGGCGCCGGCAGCCTGCTGCGGCTTGCGACCGCGCCGCTCGCCACCACGGCCACCACGGGCCGGGCGGTCGGCACCGCCACGGGCCGGGCGGTTACCCGCACGGGCCGCAGCGTTCTCGGCGCGGACCTCGGCGATGTTCTTCACGTCGCCCTTGTAGATCCAGACCTTCACACCGATGCGGCCGAAGGTCGTCTTGGCCTCGAAGAAGCCGTAGTCCACGTTCGCACGGAGCGTGTGCAGGGGCACGCGGCCCTCGCGGTAGAACTCCGAGCGGGACATCTCGGCGCCGCCGAGGCGGCCACCGCACTGGATCTTGATGCCCTTGGCGCCGGCCTTCATGGCGGACTGCATGCTCTTGCGCATGGCCCGACGGAAGGAGACGCGGGAGGAGAGCTGCTCGGCGACGGCCTGGGCAACCAGCTGAGCGTCGGTCTCGGGGTTCTTGACCTCGAGGATGTTCAGCTGGACCTGCTTGCCCGTGAGCTTCTCGAGGTCACCGCGGATGCGGTCGGCCTCGGCGCCACGGCGGCCGATGACGATGCCCGGACGAGCGGTGTGGATGTCCACACGCACGCGGTCACGGGTGCGCTCGATCTCAACCTTCGAGATGCCGGCGCGCTCCATGCCGGACGTCATCATCCGACGGATGGCGACGTCTTCCTTGACGTAGTCCTTGTACAGCTTGTCGGCGTACCAACGCGACTTGAAGTCGGTCGTGACACCGAGCCGGAACCCGTGCGGGTTTACCTTCTGGCCCATTACCGGGTTCCTTCCTTGCTGCTGACGACCACGGTGATGTGGCTGGTCCGCTTGCGGATCCGGTAGGCACGGCCCTGGGCACGCGGACGGAACCGCTTCAGGGTCGGGCCTTCGTCGACGTAGGCCTCGGAGATGTAGAGGCTGTCGGCGTCGGTGTGGTCGTAGTTGTGCGCGGCGTTGGCGATGGCGCTGTCGAGCACCTTGCCGACCGGCACGGAGGCTGCCTGCGGAGCGAATCGCAGAACAGCCTGGGCCTCCGTGGCATCCATGCCACGGATGAGGTCCACCACACGGCGGGCCTTCATGGGCGTGACGCGGATGTACCGCGCCTGGGCCCTGGCTTCCATGGTTGTCCCTTCAGAGTTACTTACGTGTCTGAATGCGATCCGCTACTAGCGGCGCTTCGACTTCCGGTCTTCCTTGACGTGGCCCCGGAAGGTGCGCGTCGGCGAGAACTCGCCGAGCTTGTGGCCGACCATCGACTCGGTGACGAACACCGGGATGTGGGTCTTGCCGTTGTGCACCGCCAGCGTGTGGCCGAGCATGGCCGGGACGATCATCGAGCGGCGGGACCAGGTCTTGATGACGTTCTTGGTGCCGGCTTCGTTCTGGGCGTCCACCTTCTTGATCAGGTGGTCGTCGACGAAGGGCCCCTTCTTCAGGCTACGAGGCATCTCAACCCGTCCTTAGCGCTTCTTGTTCGTCTTGCGGCGGCGGACGATGTACTTGTTCGACGCCTTCTTGGGCGAACGAGTACGGCCTTCCTTCTTGCCCCACGGGGACACGGGGTGACGACCACCGGAGGTCCGGCCCTCACCACCACCGTGCGGGTGGTCAACCGGGTTCATCACGACACCACGGACGGTCGGGCGAACGCCCAGCCACCGCTTACGGCCGGCCTTACCCCAGTTGATGTTGCTCTGCTCGGCGTTGCCGACCTCACCGACGGTGGCGCGGCAGCGGACGTCGACCAGGCGGATCTCGCCGGACGGCATGCGCAGGTGGGCGTAGGCGCCCTCCTTCGCGAGCAGCTGCACGGAGGCACCGGCGGAACGGGCGAACTTGGCACCGCCACCGGGACGGAGCTCGATCGCGTGGATCGTGGTACCGACCGGGATGTTGCGGATGGCCAGGTTGTTGCCCGGCTTGATGTCGGCCCCGGGGCCGTTCTCCACGGTGTCGCCCTGCTGCAGGTTGCGCGGGGCGAGGATGTAGCGCTTCTCGCCGTCGGCGTAGTGCAGCAGCGCGATGCGCGCGGTGCGGTTGGGGTCGTACTCGATGTGCGCGACCTTCGCCGGCACGCCGTCCTTGTCGTGACGACGGAAGTCGATCACGCGGTAGGCGCGCTTGTGTCCGCCACCCTGGTGGCGAACGGTCACACGACCGGTGTTGTTACGGCCGCCCTTGCTGTGCAGGGGACGGACCAGCGACTTCTCCGGCGTGGACCGCGTGACCTCGACGAAGTCGGCGACGCTGGCGCCACGACGGCCCGGCGTAGTCGGCTTGTACTTGCGGATTCCCATTTCTCAGTCCTCGTCCG
This sequence comes from Streptomyces sp. NPDC027663, assembly GCF_055566415.1. Classification (NCBI taxonomy): domain Bacteria; kingdom Bacillati; phylum Actinomycetota; class Actinomycetes; order Kitasatosporales; family Streptomycetaceae; genus Streptomyces; species Streptomyces sp. NPDC027663. The sequence continues at coordinate 757,168 of NZ_JBVHSK010000002.1, forward strand.
ATATCGGACGATCCGGACCGCCCTCAGGCGGTCGGACCGCCGAAGATGTCGATACGGTCGCCCTCGGCGAGGGTCACGATCGCGCGCTTGCTGCCGGCACGCTGACCGAAACCGGTCTTCGTGCGCTTGCGCTTGCCCTGGCGGTTGATCGTGTTGACCCCGGTGACCTTGACCGAGAAGACCGCCTGGACGGCCTGCTTGATCTGGGTCTTGTTGGCGTTCGGGTCGACGATGAACGTGTACTTGTTCTCGTCGAGGAGCGCGTAGCTCTTCTCGGAGACGACCGGCTTCAGCAGGACGTCACGGGGGTCCGTGTACGACTTGCTCAGCGGGGTCTCGACGGTGTTCTTGCCCTCGGTGGCGTGGCGACGCGCCTTGGCGACGCGCGCGGCCTTGGCGGCCTTGGCGGCCTTCGAGGCGATAGCGGGGTGACGGATGGCCATCAGACCTCGCTCCCTTCGGTGTCGTTGGCCTTCGGGCCGGCGACGAAGGACTCGAAAGCGGCCTGGGTGAAGACCACGTCGTCCGAGACGAGAACGTCGTACGTGTTCAGCTGGCCCGGCTCCAGGATGTGGACCTGGGGCAGGTTGCGGGCGGACAGCCACGCGGCCTCGTCGGCGCGGTCGACGATCAGGAGCAGGTTCTTGCGCTCCGAGATCTTGCCGAACAGCGACTTGGCGGCCTTGGTGCTGGGGGTCCCGCCCTCGACCACGCCGGAGACGACGTGGATGCGGTTGTGACGCGCCCGGTCGGTGAGGGCACCGCGCAGGGCGGCGGCCTTCATCTTCTTCGGGGTGCGCTGCGAGTAGTCACGCGGCACGGGACCGTGCACGACGCCACCACCGGCGAACTGCGGCGCGCGGGTCGAACCCTGACGGGCGCGACCGGTGCCCTTCTGGCGGTAAGGCTTCTTGCCACCACCACGGACCTCGCCACGGGTCTTGGTCTTGTGCGTGCCCTGACGGGCAGCGGCCAGCTGCGCGACGACGACCTGGTGGATCAGCGGAACGCTGACCTTGGCGTCGAAGATCTCCGCGGGGAGCTCGACGGAACCGGCCTTCTCGCCCGCCGGCGAAAGGATGTCAACAGTGCTCATCGGTTACCTCAGGCCCCCTTGGCCGCGGTGCGGACCAGGACGAGGCCGCCGTTCGGACCGGGAACCGCGCCCTTGATGAGCAGCAGACCCTTCTCCGCGTCAACGGCGTGGACGGTCAGGTTCTGGGTGGTGACCCGCTCGTTGCCCATGCGACCCGCCATGCGGAGGCCCTTGAACACGCGGCCCGGGGTGGCGCAGCCACCGATGGAACCGGGCGAGCGGTGCTTGCGCTGGGTGCCGTGTCCGGCGCCGAGGCCACGGAAGTTGTGGCGCTTCATGACACCGGCGAAGCCCTTGCCCTTGCTCTTGCCGGTGACGTCGACCTTGATGCCGGCCTCGAACACCTCGGCGGTGATCTCCTGGCCGAGGGTGTACTCGCTGGCGTCAGCGGTACGGATCTCGACGAGGTGGCGGCGCGGGGTGACGTCGGCCTTGGCGAAGTGGCCCTTGAGGGGCTTGTTCACCTTGCGCGGGTCGATCTCGCCGAAGGCGATCTGGACCGACTCGTAGCCGTCGACATCGTTCGTACGAACCTGGGTGACGACGTTGGGGCCGGCCTTGACGACGGTGACCGGAACAACGCGGTTGTTCTCGTCCCACACCTGCGTCATGCCGAGCTTCTCGCCCAGGATGCCCTTGATCTGCTTAGCCATTCTCAGCTCACCGACCCTCAGAGCTTGATCTCGATGTCGACACCGGCCGGGAGGTCGAGTCGCATCAGAGAGTCAACGGTCTTGGGGGTGGGGTCGAGAATGTCGATCAGGCGCTTGTGCGTGCGCATCTCGAAGTGCTCGCGCGAGTCCTTGTACTTGTGCGGCGACTTGATGACGCAGTACACGTTCTTCTCAGTGGGCAGCGGCACCGGGCCCGCGACCGACGCACCAGTGCGGGTCACCGTCTCGACGATCTTCTTCGCCGAGGAGTCGATGACCTCGTGGTCGTAGGCCTTGAGCCGGATGCGGATCTTCTGTCCCGCCATGGCTACTCAGTAGTCCTGTCTCTCTTACGCTCCGGAACCCGGCGGATTCCTTCTGCTGCCTTCGTTCCTCCGACCCACGCGGTCGGGCGTGTCGCGCTCCCGCTGACACGGATGTCCCTTGTTCGAACATCCCTGCGGGGAATGCACACGGCCCTTCCGGAACCGCAAGCCGGGGGCGGAAGGCCCACCGGGCGCCTGGCCGGTGCCGCGCTCACACTTCCCGGAAGATTCCCGTACGTCCGCCCCAGTGCTGCCCGTGGGCAGTTAGGACGACGAGTACTGTGGGACTCGCTTCCGGTCCTCCCGGCGGGAGGCGCGCAGCATCAACACTCGACCGAGCAACTCCGACAGTCTGCCATATGGGGCAGGGCCTCCGCCAATCGAGCCGAAGAGATTACCCCGAAGGTGACGTAGGTCAAACCGCGGCGCGGACGGCTCCGCTCACCGGCGGGCACGGGGCCGCCGCCACGCCGAAGCGGCATCCGGGGTGGTCACGGCGCCCGGCGAGCGGGTGCAGGCGGCTGTGATCGTCGGCGAGACACGGGCCGAGCGGCGCCGACGCGGAGCGCTTGAGGGTCGGCTTCGGAGACACGCCGTCCACAGATCGTCGCCATGCGGTTGAAGGAGCACGCGTCCTCACCTCACACCGACGCGCACACCATCCCCACGGCGACACAGCTCCGCGTTGCAGCCTCAGGAACACCCCAGGGTTCTGACGGTGGCGGGAAAGTAGACCCGCATGAACTTCTCGATGTCCTTGCGGTGAGACTGATCAGCGAGGCTGATCCGGGGGAGCTGGAGGGTGAGGGTGAAGTAGTTTCCGCGTTTGGTTTTGCATGGGGCCTGTGAGATGGCGCCATCGCTGCCGACGAGGGTCTTGTAGCGGAACTCCACAGGGTGCGGATCGGTGACGTGCGACACCGTGCCGGTGTTCGTGGCCAAGTACGTGAGGTCCGTCGGGTTTTCGTCCCATGAGAACCGAAACCCGAGCACCGCGCGATTGCCTGACAGGAGCATGCACGGAGCAGTGACGGCCGCAGCCCGATCGACCCGATTGAACTCATGCAGGTCTTCCACGGGCGTCACGAGCGGAGCGGTAAGCCTACGAGTGATGGACGTGCCGCAGATCTTCTCCGGGACCTCCTGCTCCTTGGTACAGGAGACCAGCAAGCACTGCGCCAGCGCTGTCAGGCCCAGTAGAACCATGAGGCGGCTCTTCTTCGTCACGACTGCTCTCCGGATACGCCACGGGCATGATCGATTCCGGCACCCGCAGACTCACTGATCTCGCCCTTCGGGTCGAAATACACGGAGTCCCTCACGGTATGCGTCTTCCGCCACTCGCCGGCAAGGGCCATCAGCTGGCCGTTCCTCCTGGCATAAGCCTGGAAGTTTTCGTCGGCCCGCTTGTCATCCAACCTCTTCTGCTCATCCTCCAACCACTGCTCCGTGACGTAATCGAACCCCTCCTGGACGTCTTCACCCGCCACCGGAATCAAGCTGATCGCCTTGTCGAAGAGGGGCTTGGCCTCGAATTCGGCTGTTTTCGGGTCGCCCTGTGCCTGGACTCGGGCCTCCTCCAGGAAGCCGACCGTGCGGCCCGCGCGGAGCAGGGACTCGTTCGAGTGGGAGTGGTCGCCGTGGATCGACGAGACCATTGCCTGGTTCAGCCCCCCGTTCAGGGTGCCGTACGCCTCCTTGTCCTTGGAGATCTGCTTGGCCACCTCGAAGAGCTGGTCCTGTTTCAGCGGGGAGTGTGCGATGTCGATCTCGCTCATGGACGCGTGGACCGTGGCGCCGTGATTGACGAGCACGTTGGCCATCGGCCGACGGAGCGACGGCGGGAAATCGTCGCCCTGTTCCGCCAGGTGCCGCAGGGCCGACCGGAGGACCGCGTTGTTCCGAGTGCCGTGCGCAACGTAGTGCGCGTGCTTGTCCGAAGGGTCGATCCCGGTCGCCGCCGCCTGGAGCGCCGCCCCGAACCCCGCCCGGTCGTCCGCGTCGGGCCCCGCCGTGTATCTGGCCGCCTTCGGCACGTCCTGCTCATGGAGGCTGACGTTCCAGTCCCTCTCCCTCATCAGGTACCGCATGTGCGCATCCGAGGAGAGATAGTGCGCCGCCGTCCCGGGGTCCCGGCTCATGAGACCCAGCGCTCCGTCCACCGGGTCGTTGGCGAACCAGCCGTCGTGCCGGCCGGCGTACTCGCCCTTCAGCTGCCAGATCCCCGGCTGCCGCTTCTCCGCCGCGATCATGTCGTCGGTCAGATCCTCCAGCATCGCGGGCGCGTATCCGTGTCCGGCCCGCATCAGGGTGACCAGTGACTGGTAGCCCACCGCCTGGCCCAGCCGTGCCCCCTGCGCGTCCGTGGCGTACCGCTCGACGCCGGCGTCCCGCATGTCCGCCCGCCACTGCCGGTACCAGTCCGAGTCCGTGTCCCGGGTCGCCGTGGCCAGCGTGTCCGCGAGGCCGGACTCGATCACCGAGTACGACCGCAGGACCGGCCCGCTCTGCCCGCCCCGCACGTGGAGGAGGTCGTTCAGCCGGTTGGTGAGTGCCAGGGTGCCCTCCGGGCCCAGGTCGTCCAGGAGGGTGCGGGAGAACACCTCGTCGTCGGCGTTGTCGCGGAACGCCCGCTCCAGTTCCGCGAGTTCCTTCCCCGACAGGTGTCCGCCCCGGCTCAGCCTCTCCAGGGTCTTCTCCGCGGCCAGCGCCTCGTACGTCTCGACGTCCCCCACCGCCCTGCCGTTGAAGCCTCGCCCTCCGGCCAACGGGTCGGCGTCGACGACCACCGCGGCCAGCGCGGTTCTGACGCCCTCGTCCGCGTCCGTGACGTCCCGGACCGCCTTGTCGATCCGGTCCTGCCAGCCCTGTACGGCCCTCTCGTCGGCGCCCTCCTCCGCCGACACCACACCACGGTCGGACACCCGCATGTCCGCCGCCAGTGCCTCCCGGCGCACCGCCTTCAGCCGGCCCCTCAGTTCCACGAACTGGGCGTGTGCGTCCCGCAGCAGGGAGGCGATCGCTTTCGCCTCCGTCTGTGCGGAGCCGAACTCCTGCAGCGTGACCGCGAAGCGCCCGTGCGCGGCCTCCGCGCTCATGCCCGCCCAGGCCACGGGGGCCGCCGACACGTCGTGGACATCCCGCCGGTACGTCTTCTGCTGCCTGGCGAACTTTTCCGCCATGCCGTCCCAGCGGTCCGCCGCGGTGGTGAGCGTGCCGAGGTCGGCGGCCATGATCTCGTGATACGTCGGCATGTCCGGCCGGCCCCTCAGTACCGGTCCAGGGCGGACAGCTTCCGCAGGGCGGCGCCGGTACCGAGGTCCGCGCCGGTCAGGACCATGTTCGTGGCCCGCAGCGCGTCCTTCTCGCCACCCAGCCGGTCCAGGAGGGTCTTCACCTGGCCGGACCAGGTGTCGTGGGCCGTGCGCAACGCCCCGGCGGCCGCCCAGCCGTCCCCGTCCCGCGCGCCGAGCGCCTTCACCGCCGCGGCGGTCTCGTCGTCGGCCCACTCGCCGGCCGTGCGTGTGCCCGGTTCGATGTGGTCCTCCAGTGCCCGGGCCGCCGCTCGCTTGCGGGCCGGGGCGGACACCAGATTTTTCGGCCCGTGGCCGCCCGACATGCCGTCCATCACCGCTCCTCGACCGCCGCAACCACCGACAGAACCTCAACCGGTCTACGCCGATCTACGTCACGGTGTGTTCGTCGTCGTCGCGTTGACGCCGCGATCTTCCGGGGAGGGGAACCCCCGGAAATGCGGAAGAGGCCCGTACGACCGAAGTCGTACGGGCCTCCTCTCAGGTCAGGTGGTGACCTTCAAGCAAGCGGAACTTACTTGACGATCTTGGTGACCTGGCCGGCGCCCACGGTGCGGCCACCCTCACGGATGGCGAACTTCAGGCCCTCTTCCATGGCGACGGGCTGGATGAGCGCAACGGTCATCTCGGTGTTGTCGCCCGGCATGACCATCTCGGTGCCCTCGGGGAGGGTCACGACGCCGGTCACGTCCGTGGTACGGAAGTAGAACTGCGGACGGTAGTTGTTGAAGAACGGCGTGTGGCGGCCACCCTCGTCCTTGGACAGGATGTAGGCCTGAGCCTCGAAGTCGGTGTGCGGGGTCACCGTGTTCGGCTTGATGATGACCTGGCCGCGCTCGACGTCCTCGCGCTTGATACCGCGGAGAAGCAGACCGACGTTCTCACCGGCCTGACCCTCGTCCAGCAGCTTACGGAACATCTCGATGCCCGTAACCGTGGTCTTGGTCTTCTCTTCCTTGATGCCGATGATCTCGACTTCTTCGTTCACCTTGAGCAGACCACGCTCGATACGACCGGTGACGACGGTGCCACGACCGGTGATCGTGAAGACGTCCTCGATCGGCATCAGGAACGGCTTGTCGACCTCGCGCTCCGGCTGCGGGATGGCCTCGTCGACAGCGTTCATCAGGCTGAGGACGGAGTCCACCCACTCCTTCTCGCCCTCGAGGGCCTTCAGGGCGGAGACCTTGACGACCGGAACGTCGTCGCCCGGGAACTCGTACTCGGAGAGGAGCTCACGGACCTCGAGCTCGACGAGCTCCAGGATCTCCTCGTCGTCCACCATGTCGGCCTTGTTCAGGGCGACGACGATGTACGGAACGCCGACCTGGCGGGCCAGGAGCACGTGCTCCTTGGTCTGCGGCATCGGGCCGTCGGTCGCGGCGACCACCAGGATCGCGCCGTCCATCTGGGCGGCACCGGTGATCATGTTCTTGATGTAGTCCGCGTGACCCGGGCAGTCGACGTGGGCGTAGTGACGCGCCTCGGTCTGGTACTCGACGTGCGCGATGGAGATGGTGATACCGCGCTGACGCTCCTCAGGAGCCTTGTCGATGTTGTCGAACGGGGTGGCCTCGTTCAGGTCCGGGTACGCGTCGTGCAGCACCTTGGTAATGGCGGCCGTGAGGGTCGTCTTACCGTGGTCGATGTGACCGATGGTGCCGATGTTGACGTGCGGCTTAGTCCGCTCGAACTTCGCCTTCGCCACTGGGGTCCTCCTGTGGAGTGGTTCTGTACGCCTTACTTCATCGGCGCCAGGTGATCTTTGCTGTTAAAGCCCGGAACCGGGGGCAAACATCCGTGTTTGCGGGTGTTTGCCCCACGAGGCTCCGGAGTCAAGCCTAAGGCGTTGAATCGCGGTGCGTTAAACGCGGTGCGTTACTCGCCCTTGGCCTTCGCGATGATCTCCTCGGCGACGTTCCGCGGAACCTCGGCGTAGGAGTCGAACTGCATGGAGTAGCTGGCGCGGCCGGACGTCTTGCTACGCAGGTCGCCGACGTAACCGAACATCTCCGAGAGGGGCACGAGGCCCTTCACGACGCGGGCACCGGCCCGCTCCTCCATGGCCTGGATCTGGCCACGGCGGGAGTTGATGTCGCCGATGACATCACCCATGTAGTCCTCGGGCGTGGTGACCTCGACGGCCATCATCGGCTCGAGCAGCACGGGGCTGGCCTTGCGCGCGGCCTCCTTGAAGGCCTGCGAACCGGCGATCTTGAAGGCGAGCTCGGAGGAGTCGACCTCGTGGTAGGCGCCGTCGTGCAGGATCACGCGGACACCGGTCATCTCGTAACCGGCGAGGATGCCGAACTGCATGGCCTCCTGCGCACCGGCGTCGACCGAAGGGATGTACTCCTTCGGGATACGGCCACCGGTCACCTTGTTCACGAACTCGTACGAGGTGTCGCCACCCTCGAGCGGCTCGATGCCGATCTGCACCTTCGCGAACTGACCGGTACCACCGGTCTGCTTCTTGTGGGTGTAGTCGACGCGCTCGACGGCCTTGCGGATCGTCTCGCGGTAGGCCACCTGCGGCTTGCCGACGTTGGCCTCGACCTTGAACTCACGGCGCATACGGTCGACCAGCACCTCGAGGTGCAGCTCGCCCATGCCGCCGATGATGGTCTGGCCGGTCTCCTCGTCCGAGTGGACCTGGAAGGACGGGTCCTCCTCGGCCAGGCGCTGGATCGCGACGCCGAGCTTCTCCTGGTCGCCCTTCGACTTGGGCTCGATGGCGACCTGGATGACCGGCGCCGGGAAGTCCATGGACTCCAGGATGACCGGGTTCTTGTCGTCGGCCAGCGTCTCACCGGTGGTGGTCTGCTTCAGGCCCATGACGGCGACGATGTCGCCGGCGCCCACCGACTCGATCTCCTCACGCTTGTTGGCGTGCATACGGTAGATCTTGCCGATGCGCTCCTTCTTGCCCTTGACGGAGTTCAGCACCGAAGAGCCGGACTCCAGGCGGCCCGAGTAGACCCGGACGAAGGTGAGCTTGCCGAGGTGCGGGTCGCTCATGATCTTGAACGCCAGCGCCGAGAGGGGCTCCTCGTCGGACGGCTTGCGCTTGACGACGACCTCGGGGTCCTTGACGTCGTGGCCCTCGATGGCCTCGATGTCGACCGGGGACGGCAGGTAGCGGACGACCGCGTCGAGCAGGGGCTGGACACCCTTGTTCTTGAACGCGGTACCGCAGAACACCGGAGTGACGGTGGTGCCGGTGCCCTTGCCGGACGCGATGGTGATACGACGGATCGCGGCGTACAGCTGCTCCTCGGAAGGCTCCTCGCCCTCCAGGTACAGCTCCATGATCTCTTCGTCGTTCTCGGCCACGGCCTCGAGCAGCTTGCCGCGGTACTCCTCGGCAGCCTCGGTGTGCGTGTCCGGGATGTCGACGACGTCGTACATCTCGCCCTTGGTGGCCTCGGCGGACCACACGAGCGCCTTCATGCGGACCAGGTCCACGACGCCCTTGAAGTCGGCCTCGGCACCGATCGGGAGCTGCATGACGATCGGCTGAGCGCCCAGGCGGTCAGAGATCATGTCGACGCAGCGGTGGAACTCGGCACCGGTCCGGTCGAGCTTGTTGACGAAGCAGATACGCGGCACGCCGTAGCGGTCCGCCTGACGCCACACCGTCTCGGACTGCGGCTCAACGCCGGCGACGCCGTCGAACACCGTCACGGCACCGTCGAGCACGCGCAGGGAGCGCTCCACCTCGACGGTGAAGTCGACGTGACCCGGGGTGTCGATGATGTTGATGGTGTGGTCGACGTTCTCCAGCGGCCAGTGACAGGTGGTGGCAGCAGAGGTGATCGTGATGCCACGCTCCTGCTCCTGCTCCATCCAGTCCATGGTGGCAGCGCCGTCGTGGACCTCACCGATCTTGTACGACACACCGGTGTAGAACAGGATCCGCTCGGTGGTGGTCGTCTTGCCCGCGTCGATGTGGGCCATGATGCCGATGTTGCGCACCTTGGCCAGGTCAAGTGAAGTGGTAGCCATAAGGCTTCAGTCTTCTCTCGGTCTCGATGTGGGTAGCGACTACCAGCGGTAGTGCGCGAAGGCCTTGTTGGACTCGGCCATCTTGTGGGTGTCCTCGCGCTTCTTCACAGCGGCGCCCAGGCCGTTGCTGGCGTCGAGGAGCTCGTTCAGCAGACGCTCGGTCATGGTCTTCTCGCGGCGGGCGCGGGAGTAACCGACGAGCCAGCGCAGCGCCAGGGTGTTGGCACGACCGGGCTTGACCTCGATCGGGACCTGGTAGGTGGCGCCACCGACACGGCGGGACTTGACCTCGATGGTCGGCTTGATGTTCTCGAGAGCGCGCTTGAGCGTGATGACCGGGTCGTTGCCGGTCTTCTCGCGCAGGCCCTCCATGGCGCCGTAGACGATGCGCTCGGCGGTGGAGCGCTTGCCGTTCAGCAGCACCTTGTTGATGAGCGACGTGACCAGAGGAGAACCGTAGACCGGGTCGATGATGACCGGGCGCTTCGGGGCGGGGCCCTTACGAGGCATTCTTACTTCTCCTTCTTGGCGCCGTAGCGGGAACGGGCCTGCTTGCGGTTCTTGACACCCTGGGTGTCGAGGGAGCCACGGATGATCTTGTAGCGAACACCCGGCAGGTCCTTCACACGGCCGCCGCGCACGAGCACGATGGAGTGCTCCTGCAGGTTGTGTCCCTCACCCGGAATGTAAGCGGTGACCTCGATGCCGCTGGTCAGACGCACACGCGCGACCTTACGCAGGGCCGAGTTCGGCTTCTTCGGGGTGGTCGTGAACACACGCGTGCAGACGCCACGGCGCTGAGGGGAACCCTCGAGTGCGGGCGTCTTGTTCTTCTCGACCTTGTCCTGCCGGCCCTTACGGACCAGCTGCTGGATCGTAGGCACTACTTCTCCGGTTTCTGTGTGCCGATCAGTACAGCTAACCTGGAACGTCGCCGACCCACGCGGTCGGGTGTGTCGAATCCGCCGAGCTTTCGCCGCGAGGCGAAAAGGGCGCAGATTACGGTGGCCGCTGGTGGCTCGCCATGCGGTTTGCAGGCACGCACAGGAGCCAGGGCACACCCCAGGCACAAGGTCTGAGCGTACCTACCGCACGGACTTCGGTCAAAACAAATGAAGCTCGCACCCCGCGCGCACCGACACGCCGGACTTGTCCTGGTTCCCTGCCCCGGCTTCGAGCCGCTTACGCATGAATCCCGGCCGTTCCGTCATCGCGCGGCCCGACGCTTCTGTACGTTGAGCGATCGCTGCTCGCTTGGGGGACGAGGTTCGATGACGGGGGACATACCGCACGCGTTACCGCGGCGCAGGCCCGACGAGGCACCGGGGGACGACGGGCTCGACGACCGGGTGCCGTTCCTGGCCCGGCTGGAGAAGGCGGACCGGGCCGCGCTGCTCGGGCTGGGGCACGAGCTGGACTTCGCGCCCCGTGACGTGCTCCTGCGCCAGCGGGAGCCCTCCTCGCACGTGCTGTTCGTCGTCGAGGGCTGGACCAAGGTCACGGCCGCGGCCGCCAACGGCTACGAGGCACTGCTGGCCCTGCGCGGGCCCGGCGACATCATCGGCGAGTCCGCCGCGCTGACCGGCCGGACCCGGTCGGCCACCGTGACCGCGCTGGAGGAGGTCCGGGCCGTGGCCGTCCAGAACGAGCGCTTCACCGGCTTCCTGGCGGAGTCCCCCGCCGTCTCCTTCGCCCTGCTCGGCCTCACCTCGGACCGCACCCGCGCCGCCGACCGGCGCCGCCTGGAGTTCGCCTCCCTGACCGTCCGGGAACGGTTCGCGACCCTGCTGCTCGACCTCGCCCGCACCCACGGCCACCGCACCGCGGCAGGAGTCGAGCTGTCCGTGCCGCTGAGCAAACAGGAGCTGGCCGGCTCCGTGGGCGCCTCGCGGGAGGCGGTGCAACGGCTGCTGAAGGACCTGCGCGAGCGGGACGTGGTCCGCACCGGCCGCAGGGCGCTGGTGATCGTACGGCCGGACGTACTGCGCAGGATCGCGCGGGCGGAGGGCTGCGAGTGAGCCGGCAGGACCGGGATGCCGTGCGGGCCGGCCCCGGCCTCCTGTGCCTCCGGGCGCCTGCCGTGGGCCGAGGGGCCTTCTGTGCACACGGTCACAGTCCGAGCGGGTCATCCGTCCTCACGTCCCTCCGGTCCCCCGCGCCACCCTTCTGACGGCGGCGCGGCCGAGTCGGGAACGGCGACCCCGAACGGCAGCGCGAACGGCAGCCACCCAGCGGCAACCACCCAGCGGCAACCACCGAAAGGTGATCATGAACGAACCCGTGAGCCGGACGATGCTCCTGCTCGACATCGAGAGGTACAGCGACCGGGACGATGTCGAGCAGACGTATCTGCGGCGCGTTCTGTACAACATCGCCGACCGGGCCCTGGAACGCGCCGGCATCGACGAGACCGTGCGGCTGCGGGCCGACCGGGGCGACAGCGTCATGGAACTGATCGACGCCAACGCCTCCGTGCCCGCGCTGCTGCGGGCCCTGCTCACCGAGGTGCCGGCCGAGCTGCACGGATACAACCGGCTCGCGTCGAGTTCCGCCCAGATCCGGCTGCGGGGCGTGGTCGCCACCGGGTACGTCGCCGTCGACGAACACGGCGGCTGGGTCGGCTCCGACCTGAACCACGCCTGCCGGCTGCTCGACGCCCCGCTCCTGCGCGCCGCCCTGCGGGAACGGGCCGACGGATTCGCCCTGTGCGTGTCCGAGGGCGTGCACACGGGGGTCGTACGCCACGACCACCACGGCATCCGCGCCGCCGACTTCCACGAGGTCACCCTGACCAGCAAGAACGGGCCGCTGCGCGCCTGGCTCCACGGTCCGGTGCCGCACGGCACCACGAACCACGGTGACACGGGGGCGGGGGAACCCCCGGTGCCGGGCACGTCGGGGGACGTCCCGGCACCGGGGGCACCGACCGCAACAGCACCGTCGGAGGCGCCGACCGCAGAGACAGCACCGTCGGGAGCGCCGACCGCAAAGACAGCACTGTCGGGAGCGCCGGCATCAGGAGCAGCGTCGTCGGGGGCGCCGACGTCAGGAGCACAGGCCCAGGCGGCCTCCGCGCCGCAGGCGCCCGCGCAGGACGGGCAGGGCCGTGAGGTGGCGTCGCCGCGAGGCGAGCAGGCGCCGGCGCAGGGGGCGTCCGCGCCCGGCGCCGGGGTCGTGTTCCACTTCGGCAGCGGTGCGCCCCGCTTCGGCGGCAGCCTCGTGGCCGGTGACCAGCACGGCGTGTCCGGCGGACAGGTCACCGGGGACGTGCACCTGGGCGGAACGGTGGGTGAGGAGTCGTGACGGCGTCCGCCGCGGCCGCGGCCCGCGCCGAGGGCGGTCCGCCCGGCGCCGCCCCGCCGAAGCAGCCGCCGCCGGCACAGGCGCCCTCCGGACAGGCACCGCCGGGACAGCCCGCGTCCGACGAGGACGCGCTGCCCTACGGCGACCTGGAGCCGGAGACGGAGGGCACCCAGGAGGCCCGGGCGGCCCAGCGCGAGCTGTTCGCGCACACCCCGGGGTTCTTCCTCGGCGACGACGCCCGCTTCGGCGGCAGCGCGGTCGGCGGCTCCCAGCACGGCGTGTCCGGCGGACAGGTCGGCGGCGACGTCTACATGGGCGGCCGTACCGAGATCCATCACCACGGCACCCCGGGCACCGCCCCTGACGCCTCCGGCGAGGTGCCCCGGGCGTACGTGGAGGAGCTGGCGGGCGTCTTCGCCGAGGGTCCCGCCTTCACCGCCGCGCTGGAACGGCTGCGCGAGGAGCGCGTGCTGGTGCTCGCCGGTGCCCACGCCACCGGCCGCAACGCCGCCGCGCTGATGCTGGTGCACCGGCTGGGCGTGCCCGCCGTCCACGCGCTGAGCCCCGAGACTCCGCCCGCCGCGCTGAGCGGCCACCTCACCCGGCCCGCCGGATACGTCCTGCGGGACCTCCCGCTCAGCCGCAACCGGCCGTTACGCGACACCCACCTCTTCGCGGCCCGCGACCAGCTCGTCAAGACCGGCGGCCACCTCGTCGTCACCGTCGAGAACTCGCCCCACCTGCCCGGCGTGACACCGTGCGCGTGGAGCCCGCCGTCCGCCGAGGACGTCGTACGGGCCCTGCTCGCCCGGCACCGGCCGGGTGAGGCCGACACCCTGCTCGCGCTGCAGCCCGTGGCCGGCTTCCTCGCCGGCGCCGACCGTCATCCGGCCGAGGCCGCCGCGTTCGCCGAGGCGCTGGCGGAGTACGACGGCACTGCGCAGGCGCTGGCCCGGCTCGCGGACTTCGGGCAGGCCGCCGTGGAGAAGCAGTGCCGGGACTGGCTCGGCGATCCGGGGACCGGACTGCGCGACAAGGCCTTCCTCATCGCACTCGCCGTCTTCGACCAGGCGCCCTACGTCCTCGCCGCCGAGCTGGCCGACAAGCTGTTCGTGCACTTCGAGCGGTTGCAGCACCCCGAGAGACCGCCGGTCATCCCGGTGTTCGGACCGGCCGCCGAGGACCGTCTCGCGCTGGCGCGGGCCGACGGGGAGGTCCGGCAGGAACAGACCGACTGGGGGCCGGTACCGCAGTTCATGGCCGCCTTCCGCGACGAGCGCACCCCCCGCGTGCTGCTCGGCGAGGTGTGGACCAGCCATCCCTCGGCCCGCCCCGCACTGGTCGAATGGCTCAGACAGCTCGCCCGTGACGGCCGCCCCATGGTCCGCACCCGCGCCGCCGCGGCGGCCGCGCTGCTCGCCGCCGCCGATCTGCCCTCGACGATGGCGCTGCTCGTCGACGGCTGGGCGACCGCACGCGCCGTCGGCCCCCGTGTCACCGCCGCCAACTCGCTGACCCTGGCCCAGCTGCTCGGGGCGCCGGTCGTCCTGCGGCTGCTCACCCAGTGGTGCAACGACGGGCAGTGGGGGCGGCGCTGGACCGCCATCCGCGCCCTCGGGCTGCTCGCCCCGCTCCGTCCCGACCTGGCCGGTGCGGCCCTCGACGCGCTGGCCTCCCGGGCCCGGGCCGACGCCAGCAACCAGGCCGAGCGGGACAACCTCACCGAGTCCGCCGCGCTGCTGCTGTCCGCCGGCCAGCGCCGCGGGGAGGTGCTCGCCGAGTTCGTACGGCTGCTGTACCGGGACACCCCGGCCGTCCGCGGCCTGGCGCTGGCCGCCTTCGCCCGTGCCTGCGACAACTCCGAGGAGGGCGCCCTCGTCGGCTGGTACGCCGAGACCGGCATGTACCAGCCGGACGCGGCTCGCGACATGGCCACCCTCTGGCGCACCGCGCTCAACGACCACATCCACACCCGGGCCGCGCTGAAGGCCCTGCAGACCTGGGTGCACGTCGCCGCCCGCCGGACGGACGCCGCCACCGCACTGGAGCTGCTGGTGCCCGCACTGGTCGTCACCGCGGACGACCGCAAGCGCCTCGATCACGAACTGCGCACCATGCGCGCCGAGGACGGCGGCCCGCGCCCGCCGCTCGCCGAACGCCTGCTCGCCGTGCTGCATCCGGCGTCGGCCGCGCACTGAACACCCCCTGCACAAAAGGAGTTGAGCCATGGCGGACTTCCGCCGACCGCCGGAGTGGACGCAGAACGCCGACCGGCACACCGAGCTGATCGACCCGGTGCTGACCGTGCGTCCGATCTCGCGGTTCGACTACACCGCCCGCCGACAGGTCGGCGCCATCGACCACGCCCTGGTGTTCGTCACCGCGAGCGGCTCGTACGACGTCTACCTGCCGCCGCAGCGCCCGAGCCGCACCGAGGCCGCGACCCGCCGCTACACCTCCGTCTACGAGGTGGACATGGGCAGCCACCCGGTCCGTCTGGAACTCGAACTGCCCAGCGACGACGACGCGTTCTCCTTCGGTGCAACCGCCGATCTCACCTGGCGGGTGGCCGATCCGAAGGCCTTCGTGCAGAGCGGTGAGCGGGACGTGCCGACCCGGCTGACCCGCGAACTGCAGCAGGCGGCCCGCCCGGTCACCCGGCGCTTCCCCATCGAGGACAGCCCGGCCGCCGAACGGGCCGTACAGCGGGCGGTCGAGGAGGAGGGCGGCTTCGCCGCGGGCACCGGACTGACCGTGACGTGCGTGGTGCGGCTGCGCCTGGACGACGACGCGATCGCCCACCGCCGGCGCAAGCGGACCCTGCGCTACGAGTCGGAGATGCTCGACCCCGAGCACGAGTACCGGATGCACCAGGCCCGGCTCGAACACCAGCTGGAGGTGCTGCGCGGACAGCAGTCCCAGGAGCTGGTGGCGCAGAAGATCGCCTTCTACCAGTACTGGCTGCAGCACGGTGGCGTGGCCGCCTGGGCCCTGCACCTCGCGGCCCACCCCAGGGACACCCGGATGGTCATCGGCACCCTGCAGAAGGACCAGCTCGGCGCCATCCGCAAGGAACTGGAACTGATCGCCGGGGACGGCATGGAGGACTTCCAGAAGGCCGAGTCGGCCCGCTCCGTCCTGCGGTCCGTCGACGACCTCATGCACGAGCAGGCGGCGACAGCCCAGGCCCTGCCGCCGGGCGTACCCCCGCAGCAACCGTACGTCCCGCCCCAGCCCTACACTCCGGGCCCGCCACCGGCACCGTACGCCCCGCCGGGCGGCGCCCCGGACCCGTACGCCCCGGCCGCACAGGGGACCGCCGGACCGTACGACCGACCCGAGTACGGCAGGCCCGAGCACGACCGACCGGAGCACCGCGGGCCCGAGCACGGACAGCCCGAGAACGGGCAGCATGCATACGCCCAGCCGCCGCAGGGACAGGCTCCCTACGGCCGGCCGGTACCGGGTCCGCCTTCGTACGGCCATGCGGTACCGGGCCAGGCTCCGTACGGTCAGCCGTCCGACGGTCAGGCTCCGTACGGTCAGCCGTCCGACGGTCAGGCTCCGTACGGTCAGCCGTCCGACGGTCAGGCACCGTACGGTCGGCCGCCCCACGACCCGACCGCCTACGGCCAGACACCGTACGGGCAGACGGCGTACGAGCAGAGGCCCCACGGGCAGACGGCGTACGAGCCGACGGCACTCGTCGCCCCGACGACTCCCCCGCTGCCCGCGCCTCCCCTGACGCTCGCCTCCGAAGGGCCCGCACCGGCCGTGCCTCCCGCGCCCGGCGCACCGCGGGAGCAGCCGTCCGAGGGCGGTCCGGCATGACCTCGGCCGACACCACCGCGCGCCCCGGCCCTGCCGTCCGCTCCGCTCACCACACCGCGGAGCGCCTGCTCAGCGAGTTGCGCGACGAGATCGCACGGGCCGACACGAAGGCATCCGTCCTGGTGGCGGCGCTGGGAATGACGGCCGGTGTGTTCACCGGGCTGATAGCCGGGCGGGACTGGTCGCCGGACCGGCTGTCCGCCCCTGGAGCCGTGCTGTGGTGGGCCGGAGCGGCAGCGCTGGCCCTGTCGCTGCTCTCGCTGCTGCTCGCCGTGCTGCCCCGTTACCGCTCCGGGTCGTGGGCCGAAGGGCGCCCGCTGTGCTACTTCGGCGACATCCACCAGGCCGCGCGGGAAGGACGGCTGGCCGAGGCGCTCACCGGTACCGACCGGGATCCCGCCGCCGCGCTGCTGGCCGCACTCGCCGAGAACAGCCGCATCGCCGCCTCCAAGCACCGGTGGATCCGTACCGGCCTGATCGCCTTCTGCGTCGGTGCCCTGCTGCTGCCCACCGCCACGCTCGTCGGCTGACGTCCCCGTACTCCCGCGCCCGCGTACTCGTAAGGAGCCCCGCTCATGTCTTTACCGCCGGACCCGTCGGTACCGCCCCAGTACCCGGAACCGTCCTACCCGGAAGCCGCGGTCCCGCCGCCGCCCGCCTACCCGGAAGCCGCAACCCCGACGCCGCCCGCGTACCCGACGGCCCCGTCCACCGCCGCACCGCCGTATCCGACAGCCCCGTCCACCACCCCACCGCCGTACCCGACAACCCCGTCCACCACCCCACCGCCGTACCCGACAACCCCGTCCACCACCCCACCGCCGTACCCGACAACCCCGTCGACATCCGCTCCCTCACCGGCGTACGCAGGTGAGCCGTCGTACCCCACGGCAGACCCGCAGTACCCGACCGGCGCCCCGTTCCAGCCTGTGGCGCCGACGTATCCGACGGCACCTTCCCCGTCCGCTCCCCCGCCGGCGTATCCCGGCGGCGCACCCGCGTATCCGCAGGCAGCCGCAGCCCCGCCGCAGACGGCGTACGCACCAGGCGCATACGCACCCGCGCCCGCGTCCGCGCCGCCCCATGCGCCCGCACCCGCGTCGGCCCCGGCGACGGCGCAGATCCCGTACCCGGCCCCCGACGACCTCGACTACCGCCACCGCGGCGCCCGCCTGCACGTGGCCGAGCACCAGCGCGGAGCCGACGCGACGGCGATCGGGCGGCTCGCGGTGCAGGCGCCGGGGGCGCTGGTGAGTCTCGCGCTGGTCGGCTCCATAGCCCTGGGCGTCTTCGGGAGCGTCGTGGGGACGCTGGTGGTGCTGGCCTGGGTCGCCTCCGGTCTGCTGGTCTTCCACCGGCCGACCGAGCTGGCCTTCGCCCGGTACGTGCTCAAGCTCCGCCAGCCCACCGCGGAGGAGCGAGCCCGCCTGGAGCCGGTCTGGAACGAGGTGACCGCCCGGGCCGGCATCGAGCGGGGCACGTACGAGCTGATGGTCGAGAACAGCGACGAGCTGAACGCGGTGGCGGTGGCCGGTCATGTCGTCGGCGTCACCACCTACTCCCTCCACCGGATCCCGAGCAGCAACCTGGCCGCCGTGCTCGCGCACGAGCTGGGGCATCACACGGGCGGGCACGCCTGGGCCGGTCTGCTCGGGTACTGGTACTCGCTGCCCGGCCGGATCGCCTGGGCGGTGACCCGCGGGCTGGCCCGGTTCGCGATCGCCCTCGCCAGTGTCTTCTCCATGGCGGCGACCGGATTCCTGATCCTCTTCATGGGGCTCGTGGCGGTCGCCGCGTTCCTCGCCGCCTGGTACATCACGATCCCGCTCGTGCTCGCCCCCTACCTGCTGGCCTACGCGGGCCGGCGCGGCGAGCTGCGGGCCGACCAGCAGGCCGCCGAGCTGGGCTTCGCCCGTCAGCTGGCCGAGGTCCTGTATCACTTCCAGACCGAGGAGGCCACGGCGAAGGCGGCACTGGCCGCGCAGGGCCAGAAGTTCGAGGAGCCCGGCGCCCTGGCCCGGCTGCTGTCCAGCCATCCGGACCACCAGACCCGCCTGGACGCCCTGCAGCCGTACCTGGGCCTGCACCGCTGACCCGGACCGCCCAGGCACGACCGCTCGCACGGCCCCAGGGACAGACCGCTCGCACGGCCCCTGACACAACCGCCGGCATGACCCCTGGCACGACGGCCGGCAGGCTCCTGGCACGACCGCCGTGCCCGAGATCTCGGCACAACCGCCGGCACGAATCCCGGCACGACCGCCGGCACGGACCCCGGCACCACCGGGCATGAACCCGGACACGCCGAAGGGCGGCCACCCCCGCGAGGGAGTGGCCGCCCTTCGGTTCAAGCTGCCCGCTTACTGGTTGTACGGACCGTAGTCGTAGTCCTCCAGCGGAACGGCCTGGCCGGAGCCGGTGCCGAACGGCGAGTAGTCGATGTCGTCGTAGCCGACGGCCGAGTACATCGCGGCCTTGGCCTCCTCGGTCGGCTCGACCCGGATGTTGCGGTAGCGGGACAGACCCGTACCGGCCGGGATGAGCTTACCGATGATGACGTTCTCCTTGAGGCCGATGAGGCTGTCGGACTTGGCGTTGATCGCCGCGTCCGTCAGAACTCGGGTCGTCTCCTGGAAGGAGGCGGCCGACAGCCAGGACTCCGTCGCCAGCGAGGCCTTGGTGATACCCATCAGCTGCGGACGACCGGAGGCCGGGTGACCGCCCTCCTGGACCACACGACGGTTCTCGGTCTCGAACTTCGAGCGCTCGACCAGCTCGCCGGGCAGCAGCTCGGCGTCGCCGGACTCGATGATCGTCACGCGGCGGAGCATCTGCCGGATGATGATCTCGATGTGCTTGTCGTGGATCGACACACCCTGCGAGTTGTACACCTTCTGGACCTCGCCGACCAGGTGGACCTGGACGGCACGCTGACCCAGGATGCGCAGCACGTCGTGCGGGTTGGTGGCACCCACGGTGAGCTGCTGGCCCACCTCGACGTGGTCGCCCTCGCGGACCAGGACCTTGGCACGCTTCGAGATCGGGTACGCCGTCTCGTCGCTGCCGTCGTCCGGGGTGACGACGAGCTTCTTGGTCTTCTCGGTCTCCTCGATCCGCACGCGGCCGGAGGCCTCGGAGATCGGGGCGACACCCTTCGGGGTACGGGCCTCGAAGAGCTCGACGACACGGGGCAGACCCTGGGTGATGTCGTCACCGGCCACACCACCGGTGTGGAAGGTACGCATCGTCAGCTGGGTACCGGGCTCACCGATGGACTGGGCGGCGATGATGCCGACCGCCTCACCGATGTCGACCAGCTTGCCGGTGGCCAGCGAACGGCCGTAGCACATCGCGCAGGTGCCGACGTGCGACTCGCAGGTCAGGATCGAGCGGGTCTTGACCTCCTCGATGCCGTGGTGCACCAGCTGGTCGATGAGCACGTCGCCCAGGTCCACGTTGGCCGGCGCGATCACCTTGCCGTCGATGACGACGTCCTCGGCGAGCATGCGGGCGTAGACGCTGGTCTCGACGTCGTCCGCCTTGCGCAGCACGCCGTCGGCGCCGCGCGAGGCGATCCGCAGCTTCAGACCGCGCTCGGTGCCGCAGTCCTCCTCGCGGATGATGACGTCCTGGGAGACGTCGACCAGACGACGGGTGAGGTAACCCGAGTCGGCGGTACGAAGGGCGGTGTCCGCCAGACCCTTACGGGCACCGTGGGTGGAGATGAAGTACTCCAGCACGGACAGACCCTCACGGAACGACGCCTTGATCGGACGCGGAATCGTCTCGTTCTTCGCGTTCGACACCAGACCACGCATACCGGCAATCTGGCGCATCTGCATCATGTTGCCTCGTGCACCCGAGTTCACCATCATGAAGATCGGGTTGGTCTTCGGGAAGTTCTCGTTCATCGCCTCGGCGACCTCGTTGGTCGCCTGGGTCCAGATCTGGATGAGCTCCTGGGTGCGCTCTTCCTTGGTGATCAGACCGCGCTCGTACTGCTTCTGGACCTTCTCGTCCTTGGCCTCGTACCCGGCGACGATCTCCTTCTTCGCCTCGGGAACGACGACGTCGGAGATGGCGACGGTGACGCCGGAACGGGTGGCCCAGAAGAAGCCGGCCGCCTTCAGGTTGTCGAGCGTCGCCGCCACGATGACCTTCGGGTAGCGCTCGGCGAGGTCGTTGACGATCTCGGAGAGCTGCTTCTTGCCGACCTCGTAGTCGACGAACGGGTAGTCCTCGGGCAGCAGCTCGTTGAAGAGCGCGCGGCCCAGGGTGGTGTTCAGGCGGAAGCTGTCACCCTGCTGCCACTCCGGCTCGCCCTCCTCGCGCGCCGGCGGGGTCCAGCCGCGCGGCGGGATGGTGCCCACCGGGAAGCGGATGTCCACGCGCGACTGCAGCGACAGCTCGCCGGCGTCGAACGCCATGATCGCCTCGGCCACGGACGCGAACGAGCGGCCCTCGCCCTTGATGTCCCGCATCTCGCCGTCGGTGGTGAGGAAGAACAGACCGAGGACCATGTCCTGGGTCGGCATCGTCACCGGACGGCCGTCGGCCGGCTTGAGGATGTTGTTCGAGGACAGCATCAGGATGCGGGCCTCGGCCTGCGCCTCCGCGGACAGCGGCAGGTGCACGGCCATCTGGTCACCGTCGAAGTCCGCGTTGAACGCGGTGCAGACGAGCGGGTGGATCTGGATGGCCTTGCCCTCGACCAGCTGCGGCTCGAAGGCCTGGATGCCGAGGCGGTGCAGGGTGGGAGCACGGTTCAGCAGGACCGGGTGCTCGGCGATGACCTCTTCGAGGACGTCGTACACGACCGTACGGCCGCGCTCCACCATGCGCTTGGCGCTCTTGATGTTCTGCGCGTGGTTCAGGTCGACCAGGCGCTTCATCACGAACGGCTTGAACAGCTCCAGCGCCATGGCCTTGGGCAGACCGCACTGGTGCAGCTTCAGCTGCGGGCCGACGACGATGACGGAACGCGCCGAGTAGTCGACTCGCTTGCCGAGCAGGTTCTGACGGAAACGGCCCTGCTTGCCCTTCAGCATGTCGCTGAGGGACTTCAGCGGGCGGTTGCCCGGGCCGGTGACCGGACGGCCGCGACGGCCGTTGTCGAAGAGGGCGTCAACAGCCTCCTGAAGCATGCGCTTCTCGTTGTTGACGATGATCTCCGGGGCACCGAGGTCCAGGAGCCTCTTCAGACGGTTGTTGCGGTTGATCACACGGCGGTACAGGTCGTTCAGGTCGGAGGTCGCGAAGCGGCCACCGTCCAGCTGCACCATCGGACGCAGGTCCGGCGGGATGACCGGGACGCAGTCCAGGACCATGCCCTTGGGGCTGTTGGAGGTCTGCAGGAACGCGGAGACGACCTTCAGCCGCTTCAGGGCGCGGGTCTTCTTCTGGCCCTTGCCGGTGCGGATGATCTCGCGGAGCCTCTCGGCCTCCTCGTCGAGGTCGAAGGACTCCAGGCGCTTCTGCAGCGCCGCGGCACCCATCGAGCCGTCGAAGTAGGTGCCGAAGCGGTCACGCAGCTCGCGGTAGAGCAGTTCGTCGCCCTCGAGGTCCTGGACCTTGAGGTTCTTGAACCGGTTCCACACCTCGTCGAGGCGGTCGATCTCGCGCTGCGCACGGTCGCGCAGCTGCTTCATCTCGCGCTCCGCACCCTCGCGCACCTTGCGGCGCACGTCGGCCTTGGCGCCCTCGGCCTCCAGCTCGGCCAGGTCGGTCTCGAGCTTCTTGGCGCGGGCCTCGAGGTCGGCGTCGCGGCGGTTCTCGATCTGCTGGCGCTCGACCGAGACGTGCGCCTCCAGGGAGGGCAGGTCGCGGGTACGGCGCTCCTCGTCGACGTACGTGATCATGTACGCGGCGAAGTAGATGACCTTCTCGAGGTCCTTCGGGGCCAGGTCGAGCAGGTAGCCCAGCCGGCTCGGGACGCCCTTGAAGTACCAGATGTGCGTGACGGGAGCGGCCAGCTCGATGTGGCCCATCCGCTCACGACGCACCTTGGCGCGAGTGACCTCGACGCCACAGCGCTCACAGATGATGCCCTTGAAGCGGACGCGCTTGTACTTGCCGCAGTAGCACTCCCAGTCCCGGGTCGGACCGAAGATCTTCTCGCAGAAGAGTCCGTCCTTCTCGGGCTTGAGGGTGCGGTAGTTGATGGTCTCGGGCTTCTTGACCTCACCGTGGCTCCACTGACGGATGTCGTCAGCGGTGGCCAGGCCGATCCGGAGCTCGTCGAAGAAGTTGACGTCGAGCACTATGCGTCAATCCCTCTCAGGGTCGAAAGTCTTTGGTCTGATACGGGGGCCTGGGGGTCGGCGGGGCCCTTGTGGGTCAGGGCCCCGCCGGACTCCCGTCAGACCTCTTCGACGCTGCTCGGCTCGCGCCGGGACAGGTCGATGCCGAGCTCCTCCGCAGCGCGGAAGACGTCCTCGTCGGTGTCACGCATCTCGATGGACATGCCGTCGCTGGACAGCACCTCCACGTTCAGGCAGAGCGACTGCATCTCCTTGATGAGCACCTTGAAGGACTCGGGGATGCCGGGCTCGGGGATGTTCTCGCCCTTGACGATGGCCTCGTAGACCTTCACGCGGCCGGTGACGTCGTCAGACTTGATGGTCAGCAGCTCCTGGAGGGCGTACGCGGCGCCGTAGGCCTCGAGGGCCCACACCTCCATCTCACCGAACCGCTGGCCACCGAACTGGGCCTTACCACCCAGCGGCTGCTGGGTGATCATCGAGTACGGACCGGTCGAGCGGGCGTGCAGCTTGTCGTCGACCAGGTGGTGCAGCTTCAGGATGTACATGTAGCCGACCGAGATCGGGTCCGGGAACGGCTCACCGCTACGGCCGTCGAACAGCCGCGCCTTGCCGGACGGGAGCACCATGCGCTCGCCGTCGCGGTTCGGGATGGTGTGCTGCAGCAGACCCGCCAGCTCGTCCTCGCGGGCACCGTCGAAGACCGGGGTCGCGACGTTGGTACGCGGGGCGACCTGGTCGGCGCCGATGACCTGGAGGCGCTGGGCCCACTCGTCCGCGAGGCCGGAGACGTCCCAGCCGCGGCTGGCGAGCCAGCCGAGGTGGATCTCCAGGACCTGTCCCGGGTTCATTCGGGACGGCACACCCAGCGGGTTGAGGATGATGTCGACCGGGGTGCCGTCCTCCAGGAACGGCATGTCCTCGATCGGCAGGATCTTGGAGATGACACCCTTGTTGCCGTGACGGCCGGCGAGCTTGTCACCGTCGGTGATCTTGCGCTTCTGTGCGACGTACACGCGCACCAGCTGGTTCACACCGGGGGGAAGCTCGTCGCCCTCCTCGCGGTCGAAGACGCGGACGCCGATGACCTTGCCGGTCTCGCCGTGCGGCACCTTCAGCGAGGTGTCACGGACCTCACGGGCCTTCTCGCCGAAGATCGCGCGCAGCAGGCGCTCCTCCGGCGTCAGCTCGGTCTCACCCTTCGGGGTCACCTTGCCGACGAGGATGTCGCCGGCGATGACCTCGGCACCGATACGGA
Organism: Streptomyces sp. NPDC027663; assembly: GCF_055566415.1. Lineage (NCBI taxonomy): Bacteria > Bacillati > Actinomycetota > Actinomycetes > Kitasatosporales > Streptomycetaceae > Streptomyces > Streptomyces sp. NPDC027663. The sequence goes on from NZ_JBVHSK010000002.1 coordinate 781,214, forward strand.
TGATGCCGCGCTCGTCGAGGTCGGCGAGGACCTCCTCGGAGACGTTCGGGATGTCCCGGGTGATCTCCTCGGGGCCGAGCTTGGTGTCACGGGCGTCGACCTCGTGCTCCTCGATGTGGATCGAGGAGAGGACGTCGTCCTGTACGAGGCGCTGCGACAGGATGATCGCGTCCTCGTAGTTGTGACCCTCCCACGGCATGAACGCCACGAGCAGGTTCTTGCCGAGGGCCATCTCACCGTTCTGGGTGGCCGGGCCGTCGGCGAGGACCTGGCCCTCGATGATCCGGTCGCCCTCGTTGACGATGACCTTCTGGTTGACCGAGGTGCCCTGGTTGGAGCGGGCGAACTTGGCCAGGCGGTACGTGATGTACGTGCCGTCGTCGTTGGCGGTGGTGATGTAGTCCGCGGAGACCTCCTGGACCACACCGGCCTTCTCGGCCTTGACGACGTCGCCGGCGTCGACGGCGGAGCGGTACTCCATGCCGGTACCGACGAGCGGGGCCTCCGACTTGATCAGCGGAACGGCCTGGCGCATCATGTTCGCGCCCATGAGGGCACGGTTGGCGTCGTCGTGCTCGAGGAAGGGGATCATGGCGGTCGCGACCGACACCATCTGGCGCGGCGAGACGTCCATGTAGTCGACGTCCTCGGGGCTGACGTAGTCGACCTCACCGCCACGGCGGCGGACCAGCACGCGGGCCTCGGCGAAGCGCAGGTCGTCGCCGAGCGTGGCGTTGGCCTGCGCGATGACGAAGCGGTCCTCCTCGTCGGCGGTCAGGTAGTCGACCTCGTCGGTGACCTGGCCGTCGTTCACCTTGCGGTACGGGGTCTCGACGAAACCGAACGCGTTGACCCGGCCGTAGGAGGCGAGCGAGCCGATCAGACCGATGTTCGGGCCTTCCGGCGTCTCGATCGGGCACATGCGGCCGTAGTGCGACGGGTGCACGTCACGGACCTCGAAGCCGGCCCGCTCACGGGAGAGACCACCCGGGCCGAGCGCGGACAGACGACGCTTGTGCGTCAGCCCGGACAGCGGGTTGTTCTGGTCCATGAACTGCGACAGCTGGCTGGTGCCGAAGAACTCCTTGATGGAGGCGACGACCGGCCGGATGTTGATCAGGGTCTGCGGCGTGATCGCCTCGACGTCCTGGGTCGTCATGCGCTCGCGGACGACACGCTCCATACGCGCCAGACCCGTACGGACCTGGTTCTGGATGAGCTCGCCGACGCTGCGCAGACGACGGTTGCCGAAGTGGTCGATGTCGTCGGTCTCGACGACGATCGTGTCACCGTTGTCACCGGTGGTCTCGGTCTCGCCGGCGTGCAGCTGCACCAGGTACTTGATCGTCGAGATGATGTCCTCGACGGTCAGGATGCCCGCGTCGAGCGGAGCGTCCGCACCCAGCTTCTTGTTGACCTTGTAGCGGCCGACCTTGGCGAGGTCGTAGCGCTTCGGGTTGAAGTAGAGGTTCTCGAGAAGCGTCTGCGCGGCCTCACGCGTGGGGGGCTCGCCCGGACGCAGCTTGCGGTAGATGTCGAGCAGCGCGTCGTCCTGGCCCTGGGTGTGGTCCTTCTCCAGGGTGGCGCGCATCGACTCGTAGTCGCCGAACTCCTCGAGGATCTGCTCGGTCGTCCAGCCGAGCGCCTTGAGCAGCACGGTGACCGACTGCTTGCGCTTGCGGTCGATACGGACACCGACCATGTCGCGCTTGTCGATCTCCATCTCCAGCCAGGCACCCCGGGACGGGATGATCTTGGCGGAGAAGATGTCCTTGTCGGAGGTCTTGTCGATCGAGGAATCGAAGTAGACACCGGGGGAACGGACCAGCTGGGACACCACGACACGCTCGGTGCCGTTGATGACGAAAGTGCCCTTGTTCGTCATGAGCGGGAAGTCGCCCATGAAGACCGTCTGGGACTTGATCTCGCCGGTCTCGTTGTTGGTGAACTCAGCGGTGACGAAGAGCGGGGCCGCGTACGTGAAGTCGCGCTCCTTGCACTCGTCGATCGAGTTCTTCGGCGGCTCGAAGCGGTGGTCCCGGAACGTCAGCGACATCGACCCGGAGAAGTCCTCGATCGGGGAGATCTCCTCGAAGATCTCCTCCAGACCGGACTTGGTGGGGACGTCCTGACCGTTCTCCAGAGCCTCCTCGACCCGACTCTGCCAGGCGGTGTTGCCGAGCAGCCAGTCGAAGCTCTCGGTCTGCAGCGCGAGCAGGTTCGGAACCTCGAGGGGCTCCTTGATCTTTGCAAAGGAGATGCGCAGCGGGGCGGTGCTGGCGCCGTTGTTCGTATTCGCGGTCGAGGCAGTGCGCGAGGCGGCCAAGAGGGGGTCCTTCCGAGGGCTCGGACTCACTACGCGCGTACCGGTCCCTCCCCCGTACACAGAGACGGAAACCCCAGGTCAAGGGGCTTCGGTCGACTGTGCTCGAGTGAGGGCAGACCCCTGGTGACGGGCAGGGGACAGCTAACAGGCAGCGCAAAGGGTCAGTGTAGCCACTTGGCACACTGATGTCCAGTGCGGGTATTTCGAGACCCTCGTTGTGCTCACCGCTCTTGTCAACGCCCTCGGCATGCTGCCCTCAACGCACGTTGATACTGCCCTCTTCGCCGTCGATCCATGCCTCGGATTCGGATCCTTGTGACGACGCGTCCTGAGAATTGCGCGCTCCGTGCGGTTCGTCAAGGCCCTTCCAGCCCGAAGCGAGCCGTCCGGCGACACAACGAAGATCACCATACCCCTCGCCGTCACGAGTGCAAGGCAACCGTGGTCGGTCCCCCGGATACGCCGAAGAGCGACCACCCGGATGGATGATCGCTCTTCAGTGCGTTCGCGTTACAGCCCCAGGACGATGAGTTCAGCGTCCCGGGAGGCTGCTGTCAGCGCGCGTTCGAGTCCTGCGGACCCGGAAGGTGTTACTTGACCTCGACGGAGGCGCCGGCGCCCTTGAGGGCCTCGGCGGCCTTGTCAGCGGCCTCCTTGTTGACCTTCTCGAGGACCGGCTTCGGGGTGCCGTCGACGAGGTCCTTGGCCTCCTTCAGGCCCAGGGAGGTCAGCTCACGCACGACCTTGATGACCTGGATCTTCTTCTCGCCGGCGCCGGTGAGGATGACGTCGAACTCGTCCTTCTCCTCCTCGGCCTCGGCCGGGGCGGCCGGGCCGGCCGGGCCGGCGACGGCGACCGCGGCGGCGGCGGTGACGTCGAACTTCTCCTCGAACGCCTTCACGAACTCGGAGAGCTCGATGAGGGTCATCTCCTCGAACTGCGCGAGCAGGTCTTCCTGGCTGAGCTTCGCCATGGTGGGCGATCCTTCCACTAATTCGGCAGGTGCCGGATGTACATGAGTGGCGGGCGTACGTCGGGCCCGCTGCGACCCTGCCGCGTTACGCGGCGTGGGTCAGAAAGCGAGCCGAATTACTCGGCACCGCCCTGCTCGGCCTGCTTGGCCCGGAGCGCGTCCACGGTGCGGACGAGCTTCGAGGGCAGCGCCTGGAAGAGCTGAGCAGTCTGGGACTGCTTGCCCTTGAAGGCACCGGCCAGCTTGCTGAGCAGAACCTCGCGGGACTCGAGGTCCGCAAGCTTCTTGATCTCGTCGGCGGACAGCGCCTTGCCCTCAAGGACACCGCCCTTGATGACGAGATTGGGGTTGTCCTTGGCGAAGTCGCGCAGACCCTTCGCCGACTCCACCGGGTCACCGGTGACGAAGGCGACGGCCGTCGGACCAGCGAAGAGCTGGTCGTCCAGCGTGATCCCGGCCTCGTTGGCCGCAATCTTGGTCAGCGTGTTCTTCACCACGGCGTACTGGGCGTTCTCACCGAGCGACCGGCGCAGCGTCTTGAGCTGCGCCACGGTGAGACCGCGGTACTCGGTCAGCACGGCGGCGTTGGAGCTGCGGAACTTGTCCGTCAGCTCCGCAACCGCGGCAGCCTTGTCGGGCCTCGCCATAGAGCCTCGGCCTCCTTCCGGGTGATTCGGACCGCGCGGACCCGAAGGAGGACTGGGCAAAACGAAACGCCCCGGCGCAGGCGCACGGGGCGGACTCGACCGGCAGCACACGCGTGAGCGCGTATGTCCCGGGAGTTCTTCCACAGTCACCTGCGCGGGTCGCCCACTTTTCAGCGGATCCTTCGGCCACCGCACCCTCGTTCGAGGACACGGCAACGACCAGCGGTCTTTGGCTTCTGCAAGAGAGTAGAGGACCGGGGCGCCGTCGAGCAAATCGGGCCGTTTGCGGCCGGTACGAGGGCGTACGGCGTGCGTACAGGCGCCGCACGGCCCGCCTATGGAGCCGCACGGCCGCGTAGGCGCCAGGGGCGCCCAGGGCCCCGGGTCGGGCGCGATGGCTCGTCCCCGGGGCTGTCAGGCCGCTGGTGGCGGCGCCGGTCTCAGGAGGTGGTGCCGGTGCCGGTGCCGCCCCCCATGGTCCCGCCGGACTTCAGCAGGTCCGCGAAGTCCTTGGTGTCACCGGCCGGAGGTGCCTCGGCGGTGACCTTCACGCCGTAGTCGGTGTAGAAGGTCGTGTTCGTCATGGTGCCGTTGGCCATCTTGGCCTTCTCGGTCTTCTTGACCAGCAGGTTCTGGTCGTTGATCCAGATGTCGACGGTGTCGGTGGTGACGCCGGCCTGGCTGAGCTGCTTCTTCAGGGCCGACATCTGCTCGGCGCTGAGGTTGCTGGTCTTGTCGGCGAGGTCGGCGACGTTCACCGTGCCCGAGTAGTGCGTGGTGTGCGCGCCGGAGACGGTCTCCTCGCCGACCTTCTTCACGTCGCCGGAGGCCAGCAGCATCTTCACGGACTGGTTCGGCGTGGCGTTCTGGATCTGGTCCTTCATGTACGACCCGGAGGCGCCGCCCATCTTGGCCAGGTCGTCGTACGAGTACTTGAGCCAGTGCTTGCCGCCCGTCTGCTGGGCGTAGGCGTCGCTCATGTGCGCGTAGTAGGCGTCCGGCAGATAGCGCGCCTCCATCGAGGAGGTGCCGGCCTTCTTCATCATCTCGGCCAGCTGTCCGCCGGTGTAGGTGATGGTGAGGTTGCCCTTGAGGCCGTCGCCCCAGGTGAGGGCGCCGTTCGCGGTCATCGACATGAGGTCGCCGACGGACGTGGTGGAGCGCACCTTGGCCGAGTCCGCCTTGTCGGTGGACTTCTCGGCCGAGCGCAGCGCGGCGATGGGGCTGAGGTGGATCGCGTCTCCGCCGTCCGCCTTTCCGCCCTTGCCGGAGTCGGCGGAGCCGCAGGCGGCCACCCCGGTCAGCGCGGCCACCACCGCTATGGAAAGGGCCGCCCGGCGCGCGGTCGTGCTCTTCATCTGGTCCCACCCCTCATGCGAGTCCTGTGCCAGCACCGTAACCGAGGCCGCTGACAGTCGTGCGAAAGGTCGCACAAAGAAAGGACGGGCCCGGAACCTCGAAGGTTCCAGGGCCCGCCCTTCTGTTTACGCGTACCTGACGCGGCTACCGGGCTGAGCGCAGGGCTCAGACGGCGGCCGGGTCCTCCTCGACGAGGAGGTTACGGGTGCGGTTCGGGTCGACCTGGATGCCGGGGCCCATCGTGGTGGTGATGGCGGCCTTCTTGATGTAGCGACCCTTGGCGGCGGACGGCTTCAGACGGAGGATCTCCTCCAGCGCGGCGCCGTAGTTCTCCACCAGCTTGGCGTCGTCGAAGGACACCTTGCCGATGATGAAGTGCAGGTTCGAGTGCTTGTCGACGCGGAACTCGATCTTGCCGCCCTTGATGTCGGTGACGGCCTTGGCGACGTCGGGGGTGACGGTGCCGGTCTTCGGGTTCGGCATCAGACCACGCGGGCCGAGGACGCGGCCGAGGCGGCCGACCTTGCCCATGAGGTCCGGGGTGGCGACGACGGCGTCGAAGTCCAGACGGCCCTTCGCCACCTCGTCGATCAGCTCGTCGGCGCCGACGATGTCGGCGCCCGCGGCACGCGCGGCCTCGGCACGGTCACCGGTCGCGAAGACCAGGACCCGGGCGGTCTTACCGGTGCCGTGCGGAAGGTTCACGGTGCCACGGACCATCTGGTCGGCCTTGCGCGGGTCGACACCCAGACGGAAGGCGACCTCGACGGTGCCGTCGAACTTGGTCGTGGAGGTCTCCTTGGCGAGACGGACGGCCTCGAGCGGGGCGTACAGCTTCTCCCGGTCGACCTTGGCGTCCGCAGCGCGGAGAGCCTTGCTGCGCTTGCTCACAACTGCTCCTGTGTGTTCTGAAAGGAGTCGTGGTACGGGCCGAGCAGGCCCTGCCACGTGCGACCGGCTACGGCCGCATGACTACTGGTGGGTGAGGTCAGCCCTCGACCGTGACGCCCATGGAACGCGCGGTGCCGGCGATGATCTTCGCGGCAGCGTCCAGGTCGTTCGCGTTCAGGTCGGGCATCTTGGTCTGGGCGATCTCGCGGACCTGCGCCTCGGTGATCTTGGCGACCTTGGTCTTGTGCGGCTCGCCGGAGCCCTTCTCGATGCCCGCGGCCTTGAGGATCATCTTCGCGGCCGGCGGCGTCTTGGTGACGAAGGTGAAGGAACGGTCCTCGTAGACCGTGATCTCCACCGGGATGACCCAACCGCGCTGCGACTCGGTCGCGGCGTTGTAGGCCTTGCAGAACTCCATGATGTTGACGCCGTGCTGACCCAGCGCCGGGCCGACCGGCGGAGCCGGGTTGGCGGCGCCGGCCTGGATCTGGAGCTTGATGAGCCCCGTGACCTTCTTCTTCTTGGGAGGCATTGCTCTCCGGGTCCTTTCATTCGGGTCCATGCCCGCGCAGGGATCGCGACCCTGACGCAGGCATACCGCACAACGATAACGGGTATGGATGCGCGGCTAAAAACCGTGCAGGTCAGGCGGACCGTGATGGCCTGCCTGACCTGCGCGGAAGCTCAAGTCCCAGAGGGACTAGTTCTTCTGGATCTGGTCGAAGGACAGCTCGACCGGCGTCTCGCGGCCGAAGATCTCGACCAGGCCCTTGACCTTCTTCGAGTCGGGGTTGATCTCGTTGATGGTCGCCTGGAGCGTGGCGAACGGGCCGTCGGTGACGGTGACCGAGTCGCCGACCTCGAAGTCCAGCACCTGGACCTCGACCTTGCGCTGCGGGGCGGGCTTGCCCTCGGCCTCGGCGGCCTCGCGGGCGGCCTTCTCCTCGGCCTCCGGGGCGAGCATCTTGACGATCTCGTCCAGGGTCAGCGGGTACGGGTCGTAGGCGTTGCCGACGAAGCCGGTGACGCCCGGGGTGTTGCGGACGACGCCCCAGGACTCGTTGGTCAGGTCCATGCGGACCAGGACGTAACCCGGCAGCTTGTTCTGCTTGATCGTCTTGCGGTCGCCGTTCTTGATCTGGACGACCTCTTCCTGCGGCACCTCGGCCTGGAAGATGTAGTCCTCGACGTTCAGCGAGACGGCGCGCTGCTCCAGGTTGGTCTTCACGCGGTTCTCGTAGCCGGCGTACGTGTGGATGACGTACCACTCGCCCGGCAGGGTGCGCAGTTCCTCGCGCAGGGCCGCGATCGGGTCGACCGGCTCGGCCGGCTCCTCCTCGGTCTCGGTCTCGGCCTCGGCGACGGCGGCTTCCTCGTCGGCCTCTTCGTCCTCGACGTGCAGAGCGGCCTCCTCGGCCGGCTCGCCCGACTCGGCCTCGGCAGCCTCGAACTCGTCCTGCTCGTCCGCGCCCTCGACGATGTCGAGCTCGTCATCCGCCGTCTCGGCAGCCAGCCCGCGCGGCTCAGTGGCGTCGTCGTTCAGGTTCGGGTCAGACACGATGGCTGCTTCTTCCTGGATACATAGGGGTGGAACATGCGAAAACGGGCGCCGGTACCACGGCGCCCTTCGCTCTTGGCTCAGCCGAAGACGTACTTGGCCGCGTGGTTGAGCCCATAGTCAATCACGGTCACCAACGCGATCATGATGGCGACGAAGAAGATCACCACGGTGGTGTACGACGTCAGCTGGTTGCGCGTCGGCCAGACGACCTTGCGGAGTTCCGCGATGACCTGGCGGTAGAAGGTGGCGAGGCGCTTGAGCGGGCCCTTCTTGGCGCGCTTGCCGCCCTTGCGAGCCTTCTTCTTGGACTCGGGCACCTCGTCGGCATCAGGCGTGTCGATGGAGCCCACGGCGTCCGTCATAGTCCTCACCTGATCCCGGGTCGTGGCCGTGCCGCGCCCGGTTTCTGAGCCGCACGGCGGTGCATTGCTGTACGTACATGCGCACACATCCTGGCGGTGTGTGTAGCAGGGCCGGAGGGACTTGAACCCCCAACCGCTGGTTTTGGAGACCAGTGCTCTACCAATTGAGCTACGACCCTTTGTGTGTCCCCCAACGTACCGCATCCAACCGGGTGCTCGGTGTACACCGGTTGCGCGGCGGCTGCCGAAGGCCAACGAGGTGAGAGTGTACGTGGTCCACGGCCCGGCGTCGAACAGAAAGCGCCCGTCGGGGGCCGTCCGGCCAAAGATCGTCCTGGCCGGAGGCCGGATTCGGACCGGTGTTCACGCCTCGACCCCTTGCTGTTCAGTCTGTGAAACCCGTGTGCCGGGGGCATTTCCGGTCTGGAACGATGGGCCGCATGAGCGCTGCAACCCCACCCACCGAGCGCCGGGTCTCCGCCCGAGTCGGCGCGATCTCCGAGTCCGCCACCCTCGCCGTGGACGCCAAGGCCAAGGCCCTGAAGGCCGCCGGGCGTCCGGTGATCGGCTTCGGCGCCGGCGAGCCCGACTTCCCGACCCCGGACTACATCGTCGAGGCGGCCGTCGAGGCCTGCAAGAACCCGAAGTACCACCGCTACACCCCGGCCGGCGGTCTGCCCGAGCTGAAGGCCGCGATCGCCGCCAAGACCCTGCGTGACTCCGGCTGGGAGCCGGACGTATCGCAGATCCTGGTCACCAACGGCGGCAAGCAGGCCATCTACGAGGCCTTCGCCGCGATCCTCGACCCGGGTGACGAGGTCATCGTCCCGGCGCCGTACTGGACGACGTACCCGGAGTCGATCCGCCTCGCAGGCGGTGTCCCGGTCGAGGTCGTCGCCGACGAGTCGACCGGTTACCGGGTCTCCGTCGAGCAGCTGGAGGCGGCGCGCACGGAGAAGACGAAGGTCGTGCTCTTCGTGTCGCCGTCCAACCCGACCGGTGCGGTGTACTCCGAGACCGAGACCGAGGCGATCGGCCGCTGGGCCGTCGAGCACGGCCTGTGGGTGCTGACCGACGAGATCTACGAGCACCTGGTCTACGGCGACGCGGCCGCGGTCTCCCTCGCGGGCCTGTTCCCGGAGCTGCGCGACAAGTGCATCGTGGTCAACGGTGTCGCCAAGACGTACGCCATGACCGGCTGGCGCGTCGGCTGGGTCATCGGCCCGAAGGACATCGTCAAGGCCGCGACGAACCTCCAGTCGCACGCCACCTCGAACGTCTCCAACGTCGCCCAGGTGGCCGCCCTGGCCGCCGTCTCCGGCGACCTGGAGGCCGTGGCACGGATGCGTGAGGCCTTCGACCGGCGGCGCAGGACCATCGTGCGGATGCTCAACGAGATCGACGGCGTGGTCTGCCCCGAGCCCGAGGGCGCCTTCTACGCCTACCCCTCGGTCAAGGCCCTGCTCGGCAAGGAGATCCGCGGCAAGCGCCCGCAGGACAGCGTCGAGCTGGCCGCGCTGATCCTGGAGGAGGCCGAGGTCGCGGTCGTCCCGGGCGAGGCCTTCGGCACGCCGGGCTACCTGCGGCTGTCGTACGCGCTCGGTGACGAGGACCTCGTCGAGGGCGTGAGCAGGATCCAGAAGCTGCTGTCGGAGGCGCGGGACTAGTTTCCGCCTCTCCACGCGCGCGCGTGCGGGCCGCTTTCCCTCCGGGGAGGCGGCCCGCTTCTGTGTGCGAGCAAGACCACGTAGGGGGAAACGGCTACCGGTACGGCGGTGGCGTACGGCAGGATCTGGGAATGGAGCGTGTACGTGATCTCTCTGAGCTGCCGAAAGCCCATCTGCACCTGCACTTCACCGGCTCGATGCGGCCGGGAACCGTCCTGGAACTGGCCGACAAGTACGGCGTCCGTCTGCCCGAGACGCTGACGGAGGCGCTGACCAGCGGTGAACCGCCCAAGTTGCGGGCCACGGACGAGCGGGGCTGGTTCCGTTTCCAGCGGCTGTACGACGCGGCGCGGTCCTGCCTGCGCCGGCCGGAGGACATCCAGCGCCTCGTGCGGGAGGCCGCCGAGGAGGACCTGAGGGACGGCTCGGGCTGGCTGGAGATCCAGGTGGACCCGACGTCGTACGCGCCCCGTCTGGGCGGTCTGATCCCGGCCCTGGAGATCATCCTGGACGCGGTGGACACGGCCTCCAGGGAGACCGGCCTCGGCATGCGCGTGCTGGTCGCGGCCAACCGCATGAAGCACCCGCTGGAGGCCCGCACGCTGGCCCGGCTGGCGGTGCGCTACGCGGACCGGGGCGTGGTCGGCTTCGGGCTGTCCAACGACGAGCGGCGCGGCATGGCGCGCGACTTCGACCGGGCCTTCCACATCGCGCGCGAGGGCGGCCTGCTGTCGGCCCCGCACGGCGGCGAGCTGACCGGCCCGGCGTCGGTCCGGGACTGCCTGGACGACCTGCATGCCGGCCGGATCGGGCACGGCGTGCGTGCGGCCGAGGATCCGCGGCTGCTGAAGCGGCTGGCCGACCGGGGCGTGACCTGCGAGGTGTGCCCGGCCTCGAACGTGGCGCTCGGCGTGCACGAGAAGCCGGAGGACGTACCGCTGCGCACGTTCTTCGAGGCGGGCGTCCCGATGGCCCTCGGCGCCGACGACCCGCTGCTGTTCGGCTCCCGGCTGACCGCCCAGTACGAGATCGCCCGCCATGCCCACGGCTTCACGGACGCGGAACTCGCGGAGCTGGCCCGGCAGTCGGTGCGGGGTTCGGCCGCCCCGGAGGACGTCAGGGCGCGGCTGCTGGCCGGCGTGGACGACTGGCTGGCACGCCCGGCCGTCTGAAGTGGGCGTACGGCGGACGGACCGGGAAGCAGATTCACGCGGCCAGGGCGTGGGAGGGACCTGCCCGAGGGGCCTGCCCGACGGCTGCGGCTACAGGCTCACGCCCACCGTGACGGGCTCGTTGACCAGCGTGACGCCGAAGGCCTCGCGGACCCCGGCGACCACCTCCCGGGCCAGGGCGAGCAGGTCCTCCGTGGTGGCGTCGCCCCGGTTGGTCAGGGCGAGGGTGTGCTTGGTGGAGATGCGGGCGGGCCCGCTGCCGTAACCCTTGGTGAAGCCGGCCTTGTCGATCAGCCAGGCCGCGGAGGTCTTCGTACGGCCGTTCCCGGCCGGGTAGGCGGGCGGCTCGACGCCGTCGCCCAGCCGCTCGCGCACGCGCGCGTGGAACGCGGCGAACTGTTCGTCGGTGAGGATCGGGTTGGTGAAGAAGGACCCGGCCGACCAGGTGTCGTGGTCCTCGGGGTCCAGCACCATGCCCTTGCCGGCGCGCAGCTTCAGTACGGTCTCCCGGGCGTCGGCCAGCGGCACGCGGTCACCGGGTCCGACGCCGAGCGCGCGGGCCGCCTCGGCGTACTTGACCGGCGCGGACAGCCCGCCCGCGTCCTCCAGCTCGAAGCGGACCCGGAGGACGACATAGCGCTCGGGGTCGGCCTTGAAGCGGCTGTGCCGGTACGAGAACGCGCACTCCTCGTTCGTCAGCGTGACGGTCTCGCCGGCGCGCCGGTCGTACGCGATCACCTCGGTGATCGTCGAGGAGACCTCCTGGCCGTAGGCGCCCACGTTCTGGATCGGCGTGGCGCCCGCGGATCCGGGGATGCCGGCCAGGCACTCGATCCCGGCGAGCCCGGCCTCCACGGTGCGGGCGACGGCGTCGGTCCACACCTCGCCGGCCGCCAGCTCCAGGGTGGTGCCGCGCAGCTCGACACCACGCGTGGCGATGGACAGCGCCGTGCCGTCGAAGCCCTTGTCGCCGATGACCAGGTTCGAGCCGCCGCCGATCACCAGCAGCGGGGTGCCGCTGTCATCGGCCTCGCGGACGGCGGCGATCACCTCGGCGTCGGTCCGGGCGGTCACCAGCCGCGTCGCGGGACCGCCCAGCCGGAAGGTGGTCAGCGGGGCAAGGGGGGCGTCGTGGAGTACCTGCACGGGCCCAAGACTACGAGACGCCTCCGACAGCACGGCACGCACAGGAGCGGTCCGGCCGCGCCCGGGCCGACGGCGCAGAACATGATGCACCGGGCGGTGGCAGCGTCGCGGGCCCCGACTGCGCCGGGCCGTGGCAGCCTCGCGGGCGTCGACTGTGCCGGGATATAGCTGCCGCGCGGGCCTCGACTGTGCCGGGATACGGCTGCCGCGCGGGCCCCGACCGTGCCCGGACGTGGCAGCCTCGCGGGTCCCGCCGGCCGGGGCCGGCTGCCATCCGGAGGGAGCCCGAAGGCCTGTACGCGCCCGTGCGTCCTGTCCGGACCCCCGAAGGCATGCACGCGCGCGTGGATCCCCTGTGGGCCCACGCGCGCGTGCACACCGCTCCGCTGTCGTGCGCCGGCTACGTCAGCCGCCTCACCACCTCCTCCCAGCTCACCGGCAGTTCGGCGGCGGAGGTCTGCCAGGCGGCGAACGTGGCGTCGCGCATCTGGGCGGACAGCTCGCGGGAGGCGGGCCGGTGGGCGCCGGAGCGGGCGAACGCCTTCAGTGCGTCGGCCGACTCCCAGGCGGACAGCGTCCAGAAGGTCCGCCGCAGGGGCTGTGCCCTGAGGGTGACCCCGTAGGCGCCGGGCGCCCGCCCGGCCTGCCGCCACACGGCCGGCGTACGGACGAGGAATCGCAGGGCGCCCCACAGGGTGCGGGTCTCGAAGCGGGAGGCGAAGACGTGCACCTCGGCACCCTGCGGGGGTGTGTTCGGCACGGTCCAGGGAAGCGTGGGCATATCGGGCTCCTCGGGCGGATGGGGTCCGGCTCAGCCGGCGGTGGTCTCGAGGACGGCCGCCGGGGCCTTTTCCGGCTCCGGGGCGGGCCGGCCGGCGCTGCGGCGGGCCGGGATCACCAGAGCGGCGACCGCGGCGAGGGCGACCACCGCCGAGCCCGTGACCAGGGCCGGCCGCAGACCGTCCACGAAGGCCTGCGCGGACTCGTAGCCGCCCTGTGCGGAGAAGATCGACGACATGACCGCGATGCCGAGCGCGCCGCCCACCTCCCGCAGCGCGTTGTTCGCGCCGGAGGCGATGCCCTGCTCCTGCGGGCGGACGCTGGACATGACCAGGTTGGCGGCCGGGGCGAAGAACAGGGCCATGCCGACGCCGCTGATGATCAGGGCGGGCAGCTGGACGGCGTAGGAGGCGTCCGTGGTGGCCACCCGGGCCATGTAGCCGAGACCGGCGGCCTGCAGGAACAGGCCCGCGGCCACGACCGGCCGGCCGCCGATGCGGTCGGAGAGGATCCCGGCGACGGGCGCGACGAGCATCGGCATGCCGGTCCACGGCAGCATCCTGAGACCGGCCTCGGTGGGCGAGTAGCCGAGCACGCCCTGCATGTACTGGCTGAGCAGGAAGATCGAGCCGAACATGCCGACGAACATCAGCAGGCTGGCCGCGTTGATGCCGGAGAAGGCCCTGGAGCGGAACAGCCGCATCGGCAGCATGGGGCCGGCCGCGCGGGAGCTGTAGAGCACGAAGCTCAGCAGCAGTACTCCGCCCGCGATCAGCGACGTCAGTACGACGGGGTCGGTCCAGCCGTCGGCGGGCCCGCGGACCAGGCCGTACACGATCCCGAAGAGTCCGCCGCTGGCGAGCAGCGTGCCGGGCACGTCGAGCCGGGCGCCGGCACCGTACGACTCGGCCAGGCGCAGCCGGGCGAGCGGCAGCACGGCCACGCCGAGCGGGACGTTCAGCCAGAAGATCCAGTGCCAGGAGACGTGCTCCGTGAGGCTGCCGCCGATGAGCGGTCCGGAGGCGACGGCGAGCCCGTTGACGGCGCCCCAGATGCCGTAGACCATTCCGCGCCTGGCCGCGGGCACTGCCGCGGTGAGCAGGGTCAGCGTCAGCGGCATCATCACGGCCGCGCCGACGCCCTGGACCGCGCGGGCCGCGATCAGGGAGCCTATGCCGGGTGCCACGGCCGCGGCGGCGGAGGCGGCGGTGAAGACAGCGAGTCCGGCCATGAAGAGCCGGCGGCGTCCGAAGCGGTCGCCGAGCGCGGCACCGAACATCAGCAGGACGGCGAAGGTGAGCGTGTAGGCGCTCACGGTCCATTCCAGGTCGTCCAGGGCGCCGCCGAGGTCCTTGCGGATGGAGGGCAGGGCGGTGGTGACGACGAGGTTGTCCAGGGCTGCCATGAATCCGGCGATGCTGGTGATGACCAGGGCCCACACGGCACCCGCGCGCGTGGTGGGCGTTGCGGGTACGGCTGTCTGCTGTGACATCTCTCCCCCAGAGAGCGATCTCAGTTAGTAATTGATGACTAACTTTCACGGGCATGAAAAAGCCCTCTGAAGGACTTCGGAACCCGCAGGAAAGAAGGCGGGAAACGCCTCCCTGATGCGTTACACCTCGAGGCGACCCTTGTGCCGGGCCGACGGATCGAGTCCCTCCCAGACCCGGTGCTCGGGCGGGAAGCCCATGGCCACCAGGCAATTGATGAGCATCCCGCACGCGAGGAAGTCGGTCGTCTCGCCGACGTCCGCACGGAGCGCCAGGTGCACGGTGTCCCACAGCCGCATCCAGCCGGTGCGTACGCTCTCGCCGAACTCGCGGTCACCCTCCTGTTCCGCGGACGCCACGGCGACGTACATCTGCATCTGCATCATCAGCCGCTCGGGCCGCTCCGCGATGACCTTGGTGTACGCGTTCGCCATGGCGTGCAGGGCCTCTTCGCCCTGCAACCCCTCGGAGGCCTCCTCGAAGGTCCGGATGGTGTCCTCCACGCAGCGTTCGGCTGCCGCCAGGAAGATCGCCTTCTTGCCCGGGAAGAGCCGGAAGAGGTACGGCTGCGAAACGCCGACCCGCCTGGCGATCGCCTCCGTGGAGGTGCCGTGGTACCCGCCGCGTGCGAACTCGGCGGTCGCGGCGCTGATGACGCTCTCGCGTCGCTCCTCTGCGCTCATCCTGGGCATGCGGTTAAGTTAGTACTCAATCACTAACTTGCGCAAGGCGTGCCGTCCCCGGGCCGAGATGCAACCGGCTCCGGCGCACGCGTAAGGGGCGCTCACCAGACGTGGGCGCCCCTTGCATCCGCTTATGTCGGCCGACGCGTCAGGCCAGTCGTACGACTGCCCGGGACATGCCCAGCACCTTCTGGCCGCCGCTCATCGCCGTCAGGTCCACGCGGACGGTGTTGTCGTCCAGCTTGGCCGCGACCTTGCCACTGACCTCGATCAGGGCGCCCTGGTCGTCGTTCGGGACGACGACGGGCTTGGTGAAGCGGACGCCGTACTCCACGACCGCGCCCGGGTCCCCGGTCCAGTCGGTGACCACGCGGATCGCCTCGGCCATGGTGAACATGCCGTGCGCGATGACGTCCGGCAGGCCCACCTCCTTGGCGAACTTCTCGTTCCAGTGGATCGGATTGAAGTCCCCGGAGGCGCCCGCGTAGCGCACCAGGGTGGCGCGGGTCACGGGGAAGCTCTGCACCGGCAGTTCGGTGCCGACCTCGACGTCGTCGTACGCGATCGTCGCCGTCATCAGGTCCTCACGCCTCCTCGGCCGCACGGGCCACGAGCTTGGTCCAGGCGGTCACGACGTGCTCGCCGGCCTCGTCGTGCACCTCGCCGCGGATGTCCAGGACGTCGTTGCCCGCGAGGGACTTGATCGACTCGATGGTGGAGGTGACGGTCAGCCGGTCACCGGCGCGCACCGGGCGCGTGTAGGCGAACCTCTGGTCGCCGTGCACCACCCGGCTGTAGTCCAGCCCCAGCTGCGGGTCCTCGATGACCTGCCCGGAGGCGCGGAAGGTGATGGAGAACACAAAGGTCGGCGGAGCGATCACGTCGGCGTGGCCGAATGCCTTGGCGGCCTCGGGGTCCGTGTACACCGGGTTGGTCTCGCCCACCGCCTCGGCGAACTCGCGGATCTTCTCCCGGCCCACTTCATAGGGCTCGGTGGGCGGGTATGTCCGTCCCACGAAGGACTGGTCGAGCGCCATGCCCCGGCACCTCCTGATGTCTGCTGTGCTGGCCCCAAATTAGCCCGGAACGAGCCCCGGAATGTGCGCGGGGCCGGCGGGCGGCCTGGATGCCGAGCCGGTGAAAACGCCGTGAGGCCGCCCCCTCGAAGGGGGGCGGCCTCACGAACGAGCCTGATTATCGCGTTTCGCGGTGCGCAGTGTGCGCGTTGCAACGCGGGCAGTGCTTCTTCATCTCAAGACGGTCCGGGTTGTTACGCCGGTTCTTCTTGGTGATGTAGTTCCGCTCCTTGCACTCCACGCAGGCCAGCGTGATCTTCGGGCGGACGTCGGTGGCAGCCACGTGAGTGCTCCTATGACGAACGGGTGGACTGATTCAACGCAAAAAGAGTAGCCGATCGAAGGACCGACCCCGCAATCGGCTACTGTCAGTAGCGGTGACCGGACTTGAACCGGTGACACAGCGATTATGAGCCGCTTGCTCTACCGACTGAGCTACACCGCTTTGATGAGATCGGGCCCCGTCTTGCGACGGGGACCTCTCACACCAGAGCCCCAAAACGGAATCGAACCGTTGACCTTCTCCTTACCATGGAGACGCTCTGCCGACTGAGCTATTGGGGCGAGCGATGAAGACATTACACGGTCCGCCGCCGTTCACCCAAATCCGTATCCCGCCGCCCACGGGCACCCCGTTCACGGCCCTCACCGGAGCCTCGTGAGCACCAGCGCGCCTGGCTTCTCGGGGGGCGAGTGCCGGGCCGGCGCGAGGGCGGGGGCGCCTCTTCGACTCTGCCGGACGGCGGCACGCGCGCGTGGGCGAGGCCGGCTGCGCAAAGGCGGGCGGCTCGCGCGCGTGGGCGTCGGTCCGACAGGTGAGAGGCCATTCGAGTGCCGCCGCCCTGACAGGCGCCGCGGCCATGCGCGTGAACGTCGCCCGGCGACTGCCCGGCCATCCGCGTGAACGTCGCCCGGCGAGTACCCCGCCGTCCGCGTGAACGTCGCCCGGCGAGGCGTCTGCCACGCGCGCGGGCGACGCGTTTACCGCCTGGGGCGGACCACGCCGGTACGACTATTGCGCTCCTGCGCGCCGCGCACGGCTCGCCACCCTAGGCTCGACCCACTCTGTGTGATCTTGGGCCGTTCACGGCCTCGAATTGCTCACGCCGGCCCGTCCGAGCCCCCGGCCCGACCCTGGAGTGCGATGCCCGACAGCCAGCCGCAGCCGCAACCGCCGTCGAACTCGTCGGGCTCCTCCGGGCCGTCCGACCCTGCCGCCCTCATGCTCTGCGGGGCGCGGCTCACCGACGGCCGGACCGTGGACGTACGGCTGGGCGGCGGGCGCATCGAGGCGGTGGGCACGGCCGGCAGCCTCGCCGCGGGCCCGGCGCGCACCGGCGCCACCCGCGTGGACCTGAACGGATATCTGCTCCTCCCGGCCCCGGCCGAGCCCCACGCCCACGGCGACACCGCCCTGACCGCCGAGCACGCGGGTCCGGTGTCGTACGCCTCCGAGGACGTTCAGCGCCGGGTGACGGAGGCGGCTCTGCTGCAGCTCGGGCACGGGGCGACGGCGCTACGCGCGCACGTACGCGTGGGCGACGTCCAGGGGCTCGGGGCACTGGGCGCGGTCCTGCAGTCGCGACGGGCGCTGCGGGGGCTCGCGGAGCTGACGACGGTGGCGATGCCACGGGTGCTGACCGGGGTGGCCGGGGCCGACGGGCTGGCGATGCTGCAGGACGCGGTGAAGATGGGCGCCTCGGTAGTGGGCGGCTGCCCGGACCTGGACCCGGATCCCACCGGCTACGTGGAGGCCGTCCTGGAAGTGGCCTCCGAGCACGGTTGCCCGGTGGACCTGCACACGGACGCCGCCGACCCGGCTCGGCTGTCCCGGCTGGCCGCCATGGCCGGTGGCCTGCGCCCCGGCGTGACGATCGGGCCCTGCGCCGGTCTCGCGCGTCTGCCGGGCGAGGCCGCCTCCCGCGCCGCCGACCAGCTCGCGGCGGCCGGCGTGGCGGTGGTCTGTCTGCCGCAGGGTGGCTGTGGCGGCACCGACCGGCGGGGTACGGCGCCGGTACGGCTGCTGCGCGCGGCCGGGGTGCGGGTCGCCGCAGGCAGTGGCGCACTGCGCGACGTCTCGAACCCCGTGGGCCGTGGCGACCCCCTGGAGGCCGCCTACCTCCTCGCCTCCGCCCACGGCCTGCGCCCGGAGCACGCCTACGACGCCGTGAGCGCTGCGGCCCGCGCGGCTCTTGGCCTGCCGGAGGTCCGCGTGGAGGCGGGCTTCCCGGCCGAGCTGCTGGCCGTCCGGGGCGAGCATCTGCCCGGCGCCCTCTCCCTGGCCTACAGCAGGATCGTGGTGCATCGGGGCCGGGTGGTGGCCCGCACGAGCGCGGTCCGCGAGTACTGCAATTCGGCGGCGGCAGCGGAGCTGGGGCTGCCGCGGCAGGGGCGTGGGGAATTGTCGTGAGCGCGGGGTGACGCGGGCCGGGGTGAGGGGTGGGCCGTGACGCGGGCCGGGGTGAGGGGTGGGCCGGGAGTACGCGGACGCGGCTCCCGGCCGGGAGTGTGAGCCACGCGCCCAGCCTTGACGCGTCCAGCCTTTGCTGCGCGGTCACGTGAAGTGGTGCGCATGCCGGGTGCTCGGTGGGCGTACCCGCGCGGGGTGCACGCCGCCGGTGGAGGTGCGGCGGCGCGTCTCGGCCGACGCGCGTGTGCCGGCCGAGTCGCACGGCGCGCCCCGGGCAACTCGTGCGGCGGATGCGGCTCTTCGGGCGTACGGTCGGTTTCATGCGCATTGTCATCGCTGGTGGACATGGTCAGATTGCGCTGCGGCTGGAGCGCCTGCTCGCCGCGCGCGGGGACGAGGTCGCGGGGATCATCCGCAAGCCCGAACAGGGCGACGATCTGCGGGCGGCCGGCGCCGAACCGGTCCTGCTCGACCTGGAGTCCGTCTCCGTGGAGGAGGTCGCGGCGCACCTGCAGGGCGCCGGAGCGGCGGTCTTCGCGGCCGGCGCCGGCCCGGGCAGTGGTGCGGCCCGGAAGGACACGGTGGACAGGGGCGCGGCGGTGCTGTTCGCGACCGCTGCCGTACGCGCGCGCGTACGCCGTTTCGTGATGGTGTCCTCGATGGGCGCGGATCCCGCGCACCAGGGCGACGACGTCTTCGACGTGTACCTGCGCGCCAAGGGCGAGGCCGACGCCTACGTCACCCGGCAGGAGGCGCTGGACTGGACGATCCTGCGCCCCGGCTTGCTGACGAACGACGCGGGCACCGGCCAGGTCCGCCTGGAGGCGCACACGGGACGCGGCCCGATTCCGCGGGACGACGTGGCCGCCGTACTCGCCGAGCTGGTGGACACACCGGCGACGGCCGGTCTCACGCTGGAGCTGATCAGCGGTTCGACGCCGGTGTCGGTCGCGGTGAAGTCGGTGGCCGGGAACTGAGACGGGTCGCCGGCCGTTGACCGATCGGAGCTGCTGAGAGGTCGGAGCTTCCGACAGGTCGTAGACGCTGAACAGGCCGGAGATGCCGACAGGTCGGAGCTGCTGCGCCACTGCCTTGGCAGCGCTTCTGACGAACCGTCGCACCGCCGCGCGCGCCCCGCGACCGCCCGTCAATCGTCAGAACAGAGGCAGCTGCCCGGGAAAGTCCGGCACGGCGTACCCGTCCAACGACGGCTGGACCGCCCCGAGTTGCGCCTGCCGCCGCGACCCGGAGCAGGAGACGAGTTCCCCGCTCTCGCGCACCCCGGGCGGGTCGTGTCGCGCGAAGCGGCCCGCGACCACGGCAATTTCACGGCGGCAGACGGGACAGGTTCTGCGTCGGGAGGACATGCCGTCAGTGTGCCCCGTGGACGGCGTCGCTGCGCCTGTACCGGAGCCGGGGCGGCGGCACCGTCACGTCCGGGTCTCCGCCTCCCACCGGTCGGGCCCCACTCCGCGCCAGTCGATCAGCGGCGAATCGGCCACGTCTTCCGGTTCGATCTCCAGGCCCGCCCGGCGCAGGAACTCCACCAGGTCCCGCACGCTGTGCGCGAGGCCGAGGATCTCGCCGTCCACCCGAACCCGGCGGCCGCCGGTCGGGGACGGCAGGTGCACGATGATGGGACGTTTCCCTGCCATGGCTCCAGCATCTTCCGGACCGCCCGGGCCCGCACCCGGGCCGGTCATTCGAGAATCCCCAGCACGGTGTCCGGCCGGCACAGCGGGCACGCGGGGACACCTCCTTCGGCGAGAGCGCGGACCGCCTGGTCGCGGCCGACACCCTTCGCCCGCCCGCCGGCTCCTGTACAGCCGCCGACGTGCACGTACACGGCGCTGCGGCCGTTCAGACCGCGCTCGACGGCCCACTCCGGAGCCGCCTCTCGCACGGCGAGCCGCCGCTGCCGTTCGGCCTCCCGGCGCTCCTCGTCAGCGATCCACCGGTCCATCAGGGCAAGCTGCCGAGCAGCCTGATGTTCGACGACACGGCGGGCGAAGCGCAGCATGTCGAGACGCGTCAGCGGACGGTCCTCGTTCACACGTTCGATTCTAGTGGCGCCGCCGGGAAGCGCGACCACCAGGACCGGAATGCCGGGGTCACCGGACGGGGAGCGGCACGGGAGGGGCGGCACCGCCGAAGGATGATGATCAGCAGGTAGACGCGCACCCGCACAGACGGCATGCGGCGGCCTTCGCCGCCCCTACCCGCTCAAGAGCACAGATTCACGTGCCGGACGGCCAGGACGTGTCCCGCCGCGTCGATGAGGCGACTGCGGCTGAGGTGTCCGCCGGTCACCGCGTTGGTGATCGCCGTTGCGATCGCGGACGTCTGGGAGCTGACATCGCTCCCCAGATCGAACATGACCATGTCGGCGCCGGAGCGCAGGGCCTGGACGGCGGCCGCGGGGACGCTGAAGCCGGCGGCGGAGATCGCCTTGGCGCTGAGCGAGTCGGTGACCACCAGCCCCTTGAAGCCCAGCTTGCCGCGCAGTTCGGTGCTGATGACGGTGGGTGACAGGCTCGCCGGATTGGTGCCCAGACCCGGCACGATGTTGTTGGAGACCATGATGGCCGGGGCACCGGCCTTGATGGCCGCCGTGAACGGCGGGATGCCCACCTTCTGCAGGGTGGACCAGGGCAGGGTGCGGGCGGGGCCGAAGTCGGAGTTGTAGCTGGAGCCGCCGAGGCCCGGGAAGTGCTTGACGACGGGTATCACGCCGCCGGCGCGCAACCCGTTCATGTACGCGACGCCGTCCTCGGAGACCACCGAGGTGCTGCCGCTGAAGGACCGCCATCCGTCGGGGTTGGTCTTACTGGGGGCCACGTTCCTGCCGTCGACGTCGACCACCGGCGCCAGGTCCATGTTCACCTGGGCGGCCGCCATTTTCTTGGCCACCTTGGTGACGTTCTGCTGAATCTGGGCCGGGGTCCAGTGCTTGCCCATGTACGCGGGCCAGGGCAGGTCGCCGACGAGGTTGGCCATGCGCTGGATCCCGCCGCCCTCCTCGTCCGTCATCACCAGCAGGCCCCGATGACCGGGCACATGGGACTTCAGGGCGGTGAGCCGGGAGCCGAGGTCGGCGGGCGCCTTGCTGCCGAACAGCAGCACACCGCCCGCGCCGGCGCTCACCTCGGAGGTGGCGTCGGAGACCGAGGTTTCCGACACCGGGACGGCGATGGTCAGCATGGCCAGCCGGCGGTTCGACCACCCGGCCAGCTTCGTGCTGTTGGTGCACACGGTGGTGGCCGCGGTGCCGTCCGGAGCGAAGGACGCGGGAGATTCGGACGGCGCGCCGGGCGAGGACGCGGGAGAGTCGGACGGCGCGCCGGGCGGGGTGAGGGACACACCGGAGCCGCTGGAGTGCGGGGACGCATCGGGGGTGCCCGTGGCACAGCCCGCGAGGAGCAGCGCCGCCACGGCGGCGCCGGCGCTCAGGCTGTGTGCGGTCGCGCTTCTGCGGTGACGGTACGACGGGAGATGCATCGCCTGGTCTCCTTCGGGAAGTCGCGACGGTGCCCGTCGCGCGGTGGGCCGTAGGAGCCCAGGGTGGGCTCCACGAAGCGTGAGATGCGCTCCGGCCGGCAATTGTTCGGGGCTCCGCGGTCGCCGTGCCGACAGAATCCCGCGCCTCGGGGCCGACGCAGAAGCGGGGCACCGGTAGGAGAGCCGACAGAAGCGGGGCCGACCGGAAGCGCCTTCAGGCGCTCAGCCCGCAGCGGTACGGTCCGCTTCACCCCTCGCCACCCGCTCTTGCTCCGGAAGGTGACTCCGGTGGGCCTTTGAATCGGTCAGCCAGGATCATCGCCACGTCGTCCGCCAAGTCGCCGCGGGTGTGACGGATCAACGCCTGGTGCAGGCGCTTCAGGAATTCCGCTGGTGTGGGGCCGACCCCTATCTCCTCCATGGCCTCCGGCAGAGCGAAGAATTCGCTGTCGCGGTCGCGGGCCTCGATGACGCCGTCGGTGTAAAGCAACAGACGGTCTCCGGGGAGGAACGGATAGCTCTCAGGCTTCTCGGGCAGGTCGGTGACGAGGTCTTCGAGGCCGAGAGGCGGTGACGGCAAGCTCGGCGTCAGCGGTGCGGCCCTGCCCTCGTGCAGCAGCAGCGGTGCGGGATGCCCACGGTTGACCAGTTGCACCACGGGTTCGTCCGGCACCTGCGCGATGAGCGCCGTGGTGAAACCTTCCAGCAGGACTTCCTGACCGTACGCACCCGGCACGACGATTTCCCGTCGCAGCGCTGCCGCACAGCGGTTCATGACCTCCACCAGGTCGTCCTCGTAGTGCACGGCTTCCCGGAACGCGCCCAGCGCCACCGCGACGGCGCGCACCGCGGACAGCCCCTTGCCCCGGACGTCCCCGACGATCATCCGGATGCCGTACCGCGTCTGCACGGCCTCGTACAGGTCACCGCCCACCCGTGCCCCGGTGCCGGCCGCAAGACACAGGCTGCCGGTTCGCAGGGGGCCCAGGCACGCGGGCACGGGCCGCAGCACGACCTCCTGGGCCGCCACGGCGATGCGGCGGACCTGGTCGAGCTCTCGCTGCCTGCGCTCCTGCATGGCACGGCTGGTGATGAACCCGGCCACGGAGACCAAGGCCAGAGCCAGGAAGTTGCTGTAGACCTGCAGGGTGCCCCACGCCTCGTTGTAGGTCGCGGTGGTCACACTGATCGCCAGCGCCAGGACCGCCGCCGCGGTGGTGCCCCTGGGCCCCAGTGTCACTGCCGCCAGCGCCGGCACCGCGGTGAGAAAGGGACCGGTGTAGAGGAAGTGCGCAGGGGTGAGTTCGATGACCAGCACGGTCAGCGCGATCAGGTAGGGCACGCACTGCATCAGCGTGAACAGGACCCGGTTGTGACCGCCTGCTCCCGGCACCGGTGGTGAGCGCAAGAGCGACTCCATGCACCAAGCCTGCCTCGCTGCAACTCACGGCTCCACCCAGCCGGGGGCGCCGAGGAGCCCGGAGACTGGCCCGGCCCCTGCGCAGCCCGCGCGGCGATCACGCCTGACCTGTGTCTTTGTGCCTTCAGACGTCTTCCTGCCCACTCACCTGTGCCCCACTGATCGATGCAGTGAGTCGAAAGCAGAGCCGGCAAGCCCGGATGGCTGCAGGAGTGGGATGAGCTGGGCCCGTCCCACGGGGGGCCTGGGGACACGCACTGATCAGCGCCCGGATTCCGCACTGACCGAGCAATACACGTCGCGGTTTTCCGCATCTGATCGAACAGTGCGGCTCATCAACGAGAAGACCCCCTCCATTCCGCGTTTCCGCAGATCGGAGGGGGTCTCACCCAGTGTGGCGGCGCCAGGATTCGAACCTGGGAAGGCTGAGCCGGCAGATTTACAGTCTGCTCCCTTTGGCCGCTCGGGCACACCGCCGGGTTGCGCTGCCGATCGAACCCGCTTTCGGCGGTGCTCCCTGGCAACGACGTAAACAATACCCGATGCAGAGGGGTGCTCCGCCACCCCATTGATCTCCACCTCCGGGGTCGTGGGGTGGCTAGGCTGGTGCGGATGCGGCCCGGTGCTCCACCGGGCCCGGCGGTCGCCGCCGCGCACGCCGGCACGCACCCGATGAACCCCGATACAAGGAGCCACAGGACATGGCCGACTCCAGTTTCGACATCGTCTCGAAGGTCGAGCGGCAGGAGGTCGACAACGCCCTCAACCAGGCCGCCAAGGAGATCTCGCAGCGCTACGACTTCAAGGGCGTGGGGGCCTCGATCTCGTGGTCCGGTGAAAAGATCCTCATGGAGGCGAACTCCGAGGACCGGGTGAAGGCCGTCCTCGACGTCTTCCAGTCCAAGCTGATCAAGCGCGGCATCTCGCTGAAGGCGCTGGACGCGGGCGAGCCGCAGCTCTCCGGCAAGGAATACAAGATTTTCGCGTCCATCGAGGAGGGCATCTCCCAGGAGAACGCCAAGAAGGTGGCGAAGATCATCCGGGACGAGGGCCCCAAGGGCGTGAAGGCCCAGGTCCAGGGTGACGAGCTGCGCGTCAGCTCCAAGAGCCGCGACGACCTGCAGACCGTGATCGCCCTGCTGAAGGGCAAGGACTTCGACTTCGCGCTGCAGTTCGTGAACTACCGGTAGGCCACAGCCGCGGAAGCAGGCGTAGGACAGGACGAGCAGGGAAGGGCGGGCATCCGGCGATGCCCGCCCTTCCCTGCCGTCGTCGCGCTTCCCGCTGCCGCTCGCGCTCAGTCGCGGGAGTTGCCGAACAGCAGACGGTAGACGATCAGCAGCACCAGGGAGCCGCCGATGGCCGCGGCCCACGTGGCGCCGTCGTAGAAGTTCTTGGTGACGGGGTGGTCCAGCCAGCGGGCCGAGATCCAGCCGCCGATGAACGCGCCCGCGATACCGATGAGGGTCGTACCGATGAAGCCGCCCGGGTCGCGTCCCGGCAGCAGGAGCTTGGCGATGGCTCCGGCCAGCAGTCCCAGGATGATCCAACTGATGATGCCCATGCCGTGAACCTGCCCTTCCGCGCTGTGCCCGCACTGTCCGGGCCCTGAATTCTCGGTAGGGACCCGCTGTCCGCCGCGCGCGTGTTCGTGCCGTGTCGACGAAGAGGACGCCGCGGATCCGTCCGGCGGTTGCCGCACTCAGTAGGGTGCGGCGCATGACACCCACCGATGTCCGGCTGCGCCGCACCCTGGGCGTGCGGGACGCCGTGGTCGTGGGTCTCGGCTCGATGGTCGGCGCCGGCGTCTTCTCGGCCCTGGGGCCGGCCGCGCGCGCGGCCGGCCCGGGGCTGCCGGCCGGGCTGGCGCTCGCCGCCGTGGTGGCCTACTGCAACGCCATGTCCTCGGCCCGGCTCGCCGCCCGCTATCCCGCATCGGGCGGCACGTACGTGTACGGCAGGGAGCGGCTGGGCGCCTTCTGGGGCTATCTCGCCGGCTGGGCGTTCGTGGTCGGCAAGACGGCCTCCTGTGCGGCCATGGCGCTCACCGTGGGCGCGTACGTCTGGCCGGGGCACGCGCACGCGGTGGCGGTCGCTGCCGTGGTGGCGCTGACGGCCGTCAACTACGGCGGGATCCAGAAGTCGGCGTGGCTGACGCGGCTGATCGTGGCCGTCGTACTCGCCGTTCTCGCGGCCGTGGCCGTGGTGTGCCTCGCCTCCGGGCAGGCGGACGCGGGGCGGCTGGACGCCGGGCTGCCGTCGGGCGCGGGCGGGGTGTTCCAGGCGGCCGGGCTGCTGTTCTTCGCCTTCGCTGGGTACGCGCGGATCGCCACCCTCGGCGAGGAGGTGCGCGATCCGGCACGCACGATTCCGCGGGCCATCCCGCTGGCCCTGGGGATCGCTCTGGTGGTGTACGCGTGCGTGGCCGTCGCGGTGCTCGCCGTCCTGGGCGCGGACCGGCTCGGTCACGCGGGGGCGCCGCTGGCCGACGCGGTGCGGGCGGCCGGGGCACCGGGGCTCGTGCCCGTGGTGCGGGCCGGGGCGGCGGTGGCGGCGCTGGGCTCTCTGCTGGCGCTGGTCCTCGGTGTGTCCCGTACGACGCTCGCCATGGCCCGGGACGGGCATCTGCCGGGTGCCCTGGCGGCCGTTCACCCGCGGTTCCAGGTGCCGCACCGGGCGGAGGCGGCCGTGGGCGTGGTGGTCGCCGCAGTGGCCGCGACGGTGGACGTGCGCGGCGCGATCGGCTTCTCGTCGTTCGGCGTGCTGGTCTACTACGCCGTCGCCAACGCCTCTGCCTGGACGCTGAGTACGGCTCCGCTGTCCCGCGTGGTGCCTGCGGTGGGCCTGTTGGGCTGCGCCACGCTGGCGTTCGCGCTGCCCGTGGTCTCGGTGGCCGTGGGCGTGGGCGTGCTCGCGGTGGGGGTGGCGGCCTACGTCGTACGACGGTGGTGGCCACGCCGGCGCACGACGACCTGAGGCGCACCGGCGCACGCCGCCGCCGCGCGGAAGGCGGCGAACCCGGCCGGGATCGTCTCGGAACGTTCCCGATCACGCCACAACGACGCTGCGGTTCCGCCCGGGCGGATGATCCGCTGATACTTGTGGCAGCAGGCATGCCGGCGGTGCGTCCTGGAAAGGTGCCGATCATGAAGGTGTTCAACCTGCTGCTCAACATCGTGTGGCTCGTCTTCTGCGGCCTCTGGATGGCGATCGGCTATCTGATCGCGGCGGTGATCTGCTTCGTCCTGATCGTGACCATCCCGTTCGGCATCGCGTCGCTGCGCATCGCCGGTTTCGTGCTGTGGCCGTTCGGGCGGACCACCGTGGAGCGGCCGGAGGCGGGTGCCGGGTCGGTCATCGGCAACGTGATCTGGGTGATCTTCGCGGGCTGGTGGCTGGCCCTGTGGCACCTGATCACGAGCATCCCGCTCTTCCTGTCGATCATCGGCATCCCCTTCGGCTGGGCGAACCTCAAGCTCATCCCGATCTCGCTCATGCCGCTCGGCCACGAGGTGGTGCCGTCCGACCAGGGGTTCGCCGGACGCTGACCGCACGGCGCCGGAACGGCGGGCGGCCGCGGGTCCGGCCACGGGCCCGCCGGTGCGGCGGTCAGGGACCTGGGCCCGGCTGGGTCGGGTGGCGGAAACCGGTCAGGAAACCGGTCAGGGCGCCGGTCGTCAGGGGCGGCCGGCCATCTTCTCGAGGCGGGCGATCCGCTCCGCCATCGGCGGGTGCGTGGAGAACATCTTGGACAGCCCCTGGCCCGGGCGGAACGGGTTGGCGATCATCATGTGGCTCGCCGTCTCGATCCGGGGCTCGGGGGGCAGCGGCAGTTGCTTGGTGCCCGTCTCCAGCTTGCGCAGGGCGCCGGCGAGGGCGAGCGGGTCGCCGGTCAGCTGGGCACCCGAGGCGTCCGCCTCGTACTCCCGGGAGCGGCTGACGGCCAGCTGGATGAGGGTGGCGGCGAGTGGGCCGAGGATCATGATCAGCAGCATGCCGAGCAGGCCGGGACCGTCGTCGTCGTCCGAGCGGCCGATCGGGATCAGCCAGGCGAAGTTCACCAGGAACATGATCACGGAGGCGAGCGCGCCGGCGACCGAGGAGATGAGGATGTCACGGTTGTAGACGTGACTCAGCTCGTGGCCGATGACGCCGCGCAGCTCGCGCTCGTCGAGCAGGCGCAGGATGCCCTCGGTGCAGCACACGGCCGCGTTGCGCGGGTTGCGGCCCGTGGCGAAGGCGTTGGGGGCCTCCGTGGGCGAGATGTAGAGCCGGGGCATGGGCTGGCGGGCCTGCGTGGACAGCTCGCGCACCATCCGGTACAGCGCGGGGGCCTCGAACTCGCTGACCGGGCGGGCTCGCATCGCGCGCAGCGCCAGCTTGTCGCTGTTCCAGTACGCGTACGCGTTCGTGCCCAGAGCGACCAGGACCGCGACGATCAGTCCGGTGCGGCCGAAGAAGCTGCCGATGACGATGATGAGTGCGGACAGTCCCCCGAGGAGTACGGCGGTCCTGAGCCCGTTGTGCCGGCGGTGCACGGTGCGCCCTCCAAGTCGTGCAGCTGGGGAACACTCTGATCCAGTGGACCCTCCCGCTGGTGACAACGCCAGGCGGCGGCCACGAGTTCCCCGGTGCGTACGGCGGTGCACCGGCCGCCCGGGAAGCGCACGGGTGACGTGCGGGTCCGGCCCTGCGCGCGGGACGGAACGGGTGCCCCGCGCGCGCGTGACCACTCCTAGAAGAGCCCGGTGGCCGCGAAGCGGAGGACCAGCTGGGGTGCTCCGGACAGGGCAAGAGCGACGACGCCGGTGAGGGCGACGGCGGCCGTGAGGGGGGCCGGGACGCGGTGCCGGGCGGGCTCGCCGTCGGGGGCGCGGAACAGCAGGGCCGTCCACTGCAGGTAGTAGAAGAGGGCGATCACGACGTTGACGGCCATGACCACGGCAAGCCAGCCGAGGCCCGCGTCGACGGCCGCCGAGAACACGATGACCTTGGCGAACAGACCGATGACGCCCGGCGGCAGACCGGCCAGGCACAACAGGAAGAAGGCCAGCAGCAGGGCGGTGGCCGGGTTGGCGGCGTACAGGCCCCGGTAGTCGCTGAGCCGGTTCAGCGCCCGGCTGCGGCCCACCACGGCGGCCACCGCGAAGGCACCGAGGTTCACGGCGGCGTACATCAGGGCGTACGCGACCGTGGAGCCGATCGCCTTCTCGGCGTCCTTGGTGTATCCGGCGGCGGCGATCGGCACCAGCAGGTACCCCGCCTGGCCGACGGAGGACCAGGCGAGCAGCCGTACGGCGCTGTACGCGCGCGTGGCCTGCTGGCGCAGGGCGGCGACGTTGCCGACGGTCATGGTCAGGGCGGCCAGGGCTGCGAGCGCGGGCCCCCAGACGTCGGCGTACGAGGGGAACGCGACGACGGTGACGAGGATGAGGCCGGAGAAGCCGACGGCCTTGCCGACGACCGACAGGTAGGCGGCTACCGGCAGGGGTGCGCCCACATAGGTGTCGGGCACCCAGAAGTGGAAGGGCACGGCGGCCGTCTTGAAGGCGAAGCCGACGAGGGTGAGGACGACACCGGTCTGGGCGAGGGTGTGCAGCTGGCCGTCGACGTGCGGCAGGCGCTGGGCCACCTGGGTGAGGTAGAGCGTGCCGGTGGAGGCGTAGACGAAGCTGATGCCCATCAGGCTGACCGCGGTGGCGGTGACCGAGGACAGGAAGAACTTCAGGGCGGCCTCGGAGGACCGCTTTTCGCCGTGCCGGATGCCGACGAGGGCGAACGCGGGCAGGGAGGCGACCTCCAGGGCGACGATCAGGGTGGCCAGGTCGCGGGAGGCGGGCAGCAGGGCGGCGCCGGCCGCGGAGGACAGCAGCAGGAACCAGAATTCGCCCGCCGGGACGCGTCGCCGGTCGTCGTCCACGTTCGTGACCGACAGCAGGGCCGCGAGCAGGGCGCCGCCGAGGACCAGGAACTGGATGACGAGGGTGAACCGGTCGACGGTGTAGCTGCACGCGCGCGTGCCGCCGGTCAGGCAGAAGGTGCTGCGGTTGCCGTCCAGGAGGGGCAGGAGCAGCAGGGCCGAGGCGGCGAGTCCCGCGACCGAGACCCAGCCGAGGACGGCCTTCCTGGGCTCGGGCACGAACAGGTCGGCGACGAGGACGGCGAGGGCCACCACGGCGGCGAGGGTGGGCGGGGCGATCGCGAGCCAGTCGACGGACTGGACCGTCGACTGGGCGAGCGGCTGGGCCAGGGCGCTCATCGGGTGCCTCCTGCGAGGAGCTGCTGCACGGCCGGGTCGGTCAGGCCGAGCAGGGCCTTCGGCCACAGTCCGGCCAGGACGGTGAGGGCGACGAGGGGTGTCCAGGCGGCGAACTCGTAGCCGTGCACGTCGGCGAGCTTCGGAATCTCCTGCTCCGCGCCGCCCATGCAGACCCGGCGGACCACGATCAGCATGTAGGCGGCGGTCAGCAGGGTGCCGAACGCGCCGATGGCCGTGAAGGTGAGGAACGCGGGCCTGCTGAGGTCCGCGGCGGGCTCGAACGATCCGAACAGGGCGAGCATCTCGCCCCAGAACCCGGCGAGTCCGGGCAGGCCGAGGGAGGCGACGGCGCCGAAGGCGAGCAGGCCGCCGAGGCGCGGAGCCTTGCCGTACAGGGCGGCGCCGGTTCCCTCGGCGAGGGTGTCCAGGTCGGTGGTGCCGGTGCGGTCCTTCAGCGCGCCGACCAGGAAGAACAGCAGGCCGGTGATCAGGCCGTGGGCGATGTTGGCGAACAGGGCGCCGTTCACGCCGGTCGGGGTCATGGTGGCGATGCCGAGCAGGACGAAGCCCATGTGGCCGACGGACGAGTAGGCGATCAGGCGCTTGAGGTCGCCCTTTGCGCCCTGCTTGGCGAGGGCCAGGCAGGCCAGGGATCCGTAGATGATCCCGACGACGGCCAACGCGGCGAGGTACGGCGCGAAGGTGCGGAAGCCATGCGGCGCCACCGGCAGCAGGATGCGCACGAACCCGTACGTGCCCATCTTCAGCAGGACACCGGCCAGCAGCACCGAGCCGACGGTCGGGGCCGCGGTGTGGGCGTCGGGCAGCCAGCTGTGCAGCGGCCACATCGGTGTCTTCACAGCGAGCCCGATCCCGATCGCCAAAACGGCGATGACCTGCACGGATGCGGTCAGCGACCGGCCGTTGTCAGTGGCGAGTGCCACCATGTCGAACGTGCCCGCCTTGATTCCGATCAGGAGCAGGCCGAGCAGCATGACCACGGAACCGAGCAGCGTGAACAGGATGAACTTCCACGCGGCCCGGGTCCGGCCCTCGCCGCCCCAGCGGGCGATGAGGAAGTACATCGGGATGAGCACCATCTCGAACGCCAGGAAGAACAGCAGCAGGTCGAGGACGGCGAAGGTCGCGAGGGTGCCGGACTCGAGCAGGAGCAGCAGCGCGACGAAGGCCTTCGGAGACCCGCCCTTGGGCGGGTTGAAGTAGGAGTACAGCGCGCAGAGGAAGGTCAGCAGCGCGGTCAGGACCAGAAGGGGGAGCGAGATGCCGTCGATGCCGAGGTGGATCCGCACGTCGAGCGCGGGGATCCAGCTGATGTCGGTCGTGGCCTGCATCTTCGACGGATGGCCGTGGTCGAAGCCGAGCGCGAGCACGATCGCGGCGACGAGGATCGCGCCGGTCACGGTCACGCCGTGCCGGAGCACGGCCTGCGCGGGCGACTTCCCCTTCAGTCCGGGCGGGGTCGGGAGGAGAGCGGCGGCGGCGCCGAGGAGCGGGCCGACGACGACGAATGCCAGAAGGAACTGCATCACGGACTCGTTGATATCGATCACGCCTGCTCACGCTCCCGTGGCGACGAGGAGGACGGCGACCGCCAGGACGACGGTGCCGGCGAGCAGCGCGCTCACATAGGTCTGCACATTGCCGGTCTGGGCGCGCCGCACGGCGGCCCCGAGCAGCCGGGGCAGGGCGGCGGCGGCGCCTACGTAGGTCTCGACGACCTCGCGGTCGAGGAACCGCACCAGACTCGCGCCGGCCTGGACCGGACGGACGAACAGGGCCGTGTACAGGGCGTCCAGGTGGAAGCCCGAGGCCGCGGACCGGTGCAGCGGGCCGAGCAGCAGCCTGCCGGGGTCGGCCGGGTCGGGGGCGTAGGCGATGTCGCCGTAGGCCGGCTCGTGGGTGGCGATGGCCTCGGCCTCGACCAGTCCGGCGTCGCCCTCGGGGTGGGCGGCGACGGCGCCCAGCGGGGTGCGGGCGGCGAGCGCGCTGGTGCGCTGCCAGGCGCCGTAGGTGAGCAGCCCGCCGACGAGGGCGAGGCCGGTGCCGAGGACGGAGGTGAGGAGGGTCGGGGTCAGATCGCGGCCGTCGAACCAGTCGGGCAGGACGCGGTAGGCGAGCCCGCCGAAGGCGAGGGACGGGACCGCCAGGACCCACAGCACCACGGTCATGGTCAGCGGCTGGCGCCCGTGGTCGGGGGCCTCGGCGCCCCGGCCGCGGAAGGCGAGCAGCCACAGCCGGGTGGCGTACGCGGCGGTCAGCAGCGCGGTGAGCAGTCCGGCGACGAGGACGATCCAGCCGGCGGCGCCGGGGGCCTGTTCGGTGTGGCCGGCGGTCACGTGCTCGGCGGCGCCGAGGACGGACTCCTTGGAGAAGAAGCCGCTGAACGGGGGGATCGCGGCGAGCGCGAGCAGTGCCACGGTCATCGTCCAGTAGGCGTCCGGGATGCGGTCGCGCAGGCCGTGCATGCGGGACATGGCGGCCAGCGAGTTGGTGCCGGCGGCGTGGATGATCACACCTGCCGCGAGGAACAGCAGCGCCTTGAAGGCGCCGTGCGAGAGGAGGTGGAAGACGGCGGCACCGCGGTCGCCGACGGCGAGGGCGCCGGTCATGTAACCGAGCTGGCCGATCGTCGAGTAGGCGAGGACGCGCTTGATGTCGTCCTGGGCGAGCGCGGCGAGACCGGAGCCGGCCATCGTCACGGCGGCCATCACGGCGAGGACGACCATCGCGGCCGAGGAGGCCTCGAACACCGGGAGGAGACGGGCGATGAAGTAGACACCGGCGGCGACCATCGTCGCGGCGTGGATCAGCGCCGAGACGGGCGTCGGACCCGCCATCGCGTCAGGCAGCCAGGTGTGCAGCGGGAACTGCGCCGACTTGCCCGCGACGCCGGCGAGCAGCAGCAGCGCGATCAGCGTCGGGTGGTCGAGGCCGCCGCTCGCCACGGCGCCGAGCACACGGGTGATGCGGAACGACCCGGTGTCGGCGGCCAGCGCGAACAGACCGATGAGGAACGGCACGTCGCCGAGCTTGGTGACCACGAAGGCCTTCAGTGAGGCGGCGCGGGCCTCGGGGGTCTCCCAGTAGTGGCCCACCAGGAAGTAGGAGCAGATGCCCATGACTTCCCAGCCGACCAGCAGCACGATCAGGTCGCCGGAGTAGACGACCAGGAGCATCGCGGAGGTGAAGAGGGAGACGAGCGCGGCGTACGAGGGGTAGCGGGGGTCGTCGCGCAGGTAGCCGGTGGAGTAGATCTGCACGCAGGCCGCGACGAACGCGACCAGGACGGCGACGAGCGCGGCGAAGCCGTCGATGTGCAGGGCCAGCTCGATCGGGACGGACCCGGTGGGCGTCAGCTCGGTGTGGGCGTCCACGGCCTGGTCGCCGCCCTGGCGGACGGCGACCAGCGCGGCCAGCACGAGCGAGGCCAGTGGCGGCAGCACGGCGAGCGGGCGGACGAACCCGGGGGCGGTGCGGCCGAGCAGGAGGCCGGCGGCGGCGCCCAGGAACGGCAGGAGGGGGACGAGGACGGCGAGGGTGGTCGTGGTCACGCGGTGGCCTCAGCCTTCTCGGCCGCGGAGGAGCCGGTGCCCTCGGTGTCCGGGCCTTCGGACTCGGGGCCCTCGGCGGTGTCGCGGAGCTTGTCGATGTCGGAGGTGCCGCGGTTGCGGTGGACGGCGAGCACGATCGCGAGGCCGATGCCGATCTCGGCGGCGGCGATGGCGATGGTGAACAGGGTCAGCGCCTGACCGGAGTGCAGGGTCTCCCGGACGGTCCGGCTGAGCCAGACGTCGAAGGCGACCAGGTTGAGGTTGACGGCGTTGAGCATCAGCTCGACCGACATCAGGACCAGGATCGCGTTGCGGCGGGCGAGGACGCCGTACAGGCCGGTGCAGAAGAGGAGGGCGGAGAGTACGGCGGGGTACGCGAGGTGCATCAGCGGGCGCCTTCCTTCTCGCCGGGGCCGGCCGCGGGGAGGTCCGCACCGGCTGTCCTGCCCGGAGTGTCCTGGGTGCCGGGGCCGGCCGTGTCCGCCTTGGCCTTGCGGGACAGGACGATCGCCCCGACCAGGGCCGCGAGGAGCAGCACGGACAGGGCTTCGAAGGGCAGCACCCAGTACTGGAACAGGCTCGCGCCGGTGACCCGGGTGGTGCCGGCGGCGGGGCCGTCCAGCTCGATCCAGGTGGTGCGGAAGGCGTCCACGACCACCCAGACCAGGGCGACGGCCGCGGCGACCGCGACGGTCAGGGCGGCCCAGCGGTTGCCGGAGTCGGCGTCCGGGGAACGGCCGATGGGAGCCCTGGTGAGCATCAGTCCGAACAGGAGGAGGACGACGACGGAACCGACGTAGATCAGGACCTGCACCCAGGCGATGAACTCGGCGGTGAGCAGCAGGTACTCCACGGCGAGGCCGCCGAGCGCCACCACCAGCCACAGCGCGGCGTGCACCAGCTGCCGGGTGGTGACGGTGACGAGCGCGGCGCCGAGGGTGGCCAGACCGACGAGCAGGAACGCGATCTCGACGCCGGTCGGAGACAGGAAGCCGTGCGGGTCGGAGGCGGCCGCGGTGGCCGTTGCCTGGGCGAGGTTCACGACTCGCCCTCCTGCTGCTCCTGCGGCTCCTGCGGTGCGGCCTGCGCGGCGGCCAGCTTCTCGGCCGTCTTGCGCGCCGCGGCGATCTCCTTGGGCTCCTCCGCGCAGGGGTCCAGGGCGGGCGGGGCCGGGACGGTCCACATCCACTCGCGGAGCTTGTCCCGCTCGTGGGTGAGGTCGCGGATGTCGGTCTCGGCGTACTCGAACTCCGGGGACCAGAACAGCGCGTCGAAAGGACACACCTCGATGCAGATACCGCAGTACATGCACAGGGAGAAGTCGATCGCGAACCGGTCGAGGACGTTCCGGCTGCGCTCACGGCCACCCGGGGCGGCAGGCGGGACCGTCTCCTTGTGGGAGTCGATGTAGATGCACCAGTCCGGGCATTCGCGGGCGCAGAGCATGCAGACCGTGCAGTTCTCCTCGAACAGGCCGATCACGCCGCGGGTGCGGGGCGGCAGCTCGGGGAGGGCGTCCGGGTACTGCTCGGTGACGGACTTCCTCGTCATCGTGCGCAGGGTGACGGCCAGGCCCTTGGCCAGGCCACTGCCGGGAATCGGCCGGCGGGGCCGCCCGGAGGGCGTCGTCGAGGGGTGGTGGTCGGGTGACGGGCGGGACATGGTTACTGGATCACCACCTTGACGATGCCGGTGAGGGCGATCTGGGCGAGGGAGAGGGGCACGAGCAGGGTCCAGGAGAGCTTCTGGAGCTGGTCCTCGCGCAGCCGGGGGTAGGTGACGCGGAGCCAGATGACCACGAACGCGAGGATCGCGGTCTTCAGCAGGGTCCACAGCCAGCCGAGGCCGTCGGCGCCCCACGGGCCGTGCCAGCCGCCCAGGAAGAGAACGGTGGTCAGGCCGCACAGGACGACGATGCCGGCGTACTCGGCGAGCAGGAACAGGGCGAAGCGCAGACCGGTGTACTCGGTGTACGCGCCGAAGATGATCTCCGAGTCCGCGACCGGCATGTCGAACGGCGGGCGTTGCAGTTCCGCGAGTCCGGCGACGAAGAAGACGACCGCGCCGACGATCTGCCACGGCACCCACCACCAGTGGAAGGCGTGCAGGATGCCGGGCAGGGAGACGGTTCCCGCGGCCATGGCCACCGAGGCAGCGGCCAGCAGCATCGGCAGTTCGTAGGCGAGCAGCTGGGCGGCCGTGCGCAGGCCGCCGAGCAGGGAGAACTTGTTCGCGCTGGCCCAGCCGGCCATCAGCGATCCGAGCACGCCGACGCCCATCACCGCGAGCACGAAGAAGACGCCCGCGTCCAGGACCTGGCCGACGGCGCCCTCGCCCGGGCCGATCGGGATGGCGAGCAGGACGAGGAGGTACGGCAGCAGAGCCACGGCGGGGGCTAGCTGGAAGACGCGGCGGTCGGCGCCGGCCGGGACCACGTCCTCCTTCTGCGCGAACTTCACGCCGTCGGCGATGAGCTGGGCCCAGCCGTGGAAGCCGCCCGCGTACATCGGGCCGAGGCGTCCCTGCATGTGGGCCATCACCTTGTGCTCGGTCTGGCCGATGATCAGCGGGAAGGTGAGGAAGACGACGAAGACGACCAGGAGTCGCAGGGCGACGTCCAGCGCGTCATTCACTGCGGGCCTCCTGTGGGGTCTTCGGGGGTGTCCGGGTCTGAGTCCGGGCCTGCGTTCGAGCCTGCGTTCGAGCCGGTGTTCGGGCCGGTGTTCGAGTCTTCGGCGGCCTCAGGGCCCTCGGGTCGGCGGGACTCGGTCGTGCGCGCCGGCCCGGACTCGGGCGCCTGCCGCGACTCCGGGGCCGGGTCCTGCGGCGACTCCGGGGCCGGGTCCTGCCTCGACTCCGGGGCCGGGTCCTGCCTCGACTCCGGAGCCTTGTCCTTGCGCGACTGCGGCTGCGGAGCCTGCTGCTGTTCCGGTTCGGGTGTCCGCTCCTGCTCGTCGAAGGCGGGGCGGGCGTGGTGCCACGGGGCGTCAGAGCTGCGCGGGACCGTGCTGCGGCGGGCGGGGCCGCCCGGTTCCGTCGGTTCCGGCGACTTCGGCGCTTCGACCGGGCCCGTCGCTGCCGCCGGTCCCGTCGCTGCCGCCGGTTCCGTCGGTCCAGTCGATTCCGGGCCCTCCGCGGGTTCGGCCGGGGCAGGTTCCGGGGCCTGGGCGCGTTGTGAGGCCGAGCCCTGTGAGGCGCTGCGCGCGCGCCGCGGCCGGGCGGCCGTACCAGCAGCGGAACCAGTACCGGTGCCGGCACCGGCGGCATCGCCGGTACCGGAGCCGGGCGCAATGCCGGGGGCGGTGCCGGCTTCCTCCCCCGCCGGGGTCTGCTGGACGGCCTGGCCGGTCTGTGCGGCCGGGGCCGCCTGGCTGGCCGAGCCCTCCGAAGCCGAGCGGGTACGCCGTACCGGGCGGTCGCCGGCCGCGCGGGCCGGGCGCTCGCCCGCCGCGCGGCCTGCCGCTCGGGCCGGGCGGGCGGGGGCAGGGGGGAGCTGGCCCTTGAGGGGGCCCCACTCGTTGGGGTCGGGGACACCCGGGGGCAGCATCTGACGGCGCTTCGGGCCGCCGTGCGCCGCAGGCTCCCCCGGTTCCTTGGCACCGGGCCAGGCCTTGGCGACGCGGGCGGCGAGGACGAAGTCCTTGCGGAGAGGGTGGCCCTCGAAGTTCTCCGGGAGCAGGAGGTGGTCGAGGCCCGGGTGGCCCTCGAAGTCGACGCCGAACATCTCGTGGGTCTCGCGCTCGTGCCAGGCGGCGCCCGCGTAGACGCCGACGGCGGAGGGCAGGACCGGCGCCTCGTGCGGGACGGTCGTACGGACGAGGAGCCGACGGACCGGGTTCAGGGCGACGACGTGCGCGGAGACGCGGAAGCCGGTGCCTGGTTCGTCGACCGCGCTGAGCCAGTCGAAGTAGGTGCAGGACAGCGTCGTACGGGCGGTCTCCAGGGCGGTGAGCCAGGAGGCGGACGGTACGTCCACGGTCAGGAGGTCGTACGACTCCTCGGCCGTGGCGTCCGCGCCGAAGAGTTCCTCGGCGGAGGCGGGCAGCCAGCCGGCCGTGCTCATCGGGTCTCCCCCTCGGCGGCCGGCAGCGGAGGCTTCACCAGGTCGCTCTGCAGGGCGGCGGCCGACGGCCGGGCGGGCGCGTGGCCGTACCGCTCCCCCAGCGACTCGCGAGCGATCTTCTCCTGGAGCTTGAGGATGCCCTGGAGCAGCGCCTCCGGGCGGGGCGGGCAGCCGGGGACGTAGACGTCCACCGGGATGATCTGGTCGACGCCCTTGGTGACGGAGTAGGAGTCCCAGTAGGGGCCGCCGCAGTTGGAGCAGGCGCCGAAGGAGATGACGTACTTCGGCTCGGGCATCTGCTCGTACAGGCGCTTGACGGCCGGAGCCATCTTGTCCGTGACCGTGCCCGACACGACCATCAGGTCGGCCTGGCGGGGGCCGGGCGCGAACGGGATGACGCCGAGGCGGATGAAGTCGTGGCGGGCCATCGAGGCGGCGATGAACTCGATCGCGCAGCAGGCGAGGCCGAAGTTGAAGACCCAGAGCGAGTAGCGGCGGCCCCAGTTCAGGACGACCTTCATCGGCTCGGGAGCCAGGCGGGCCAGAGCACCCAGGCGCTTGGGCTCCGGCAGGTACACGGGATCCGGGTTCACGTCCATGCCAGGACGCCCTTCTTGTATGCGTACAGCAGGCCCACGGCGAGGAAGCCGAGGAAGATGAACATCTCCACCAGCGTCGTCGCGCCGTAGCCGGGGGCGGCGAAGACCGTCGCCCAGGGGAACAGGAAGATCGAGTCGACCGCGAAGATCACGTACAGGAAGGCGTAGACGTAGTAGCGGACCTGGGTGTGGGCCCAGCCCTCGCCGACGGGGTCTACGCCGCACTCGTAGGTCAGCAGTTTTTCAGGGGTCGGCACGACCGGGCGCAGCAGGCGGCCGGCGCCGAAGGCGACCGCGACGAACAGCACGCCGACCAGGGCGAGCAGCCCGACCACCGAGTATGACTGGAAGTAGCCGGCCGCGACGGCGTTCGCCGCGGTGACCGACGCGTCCCCCAACGTCTCCCGCACCGTCGTCCCTCGCTCCCTGACCTCGTGACCTTGGTGAACCCTGTGATGCAACGCGATTCGAGGATCTGTACGCACGGGAGTCTAGGCCCTGATAAAGAGACGGTAAGCAGCCCGTCACACCGTGAGACAGCCGGGGCCGGTGAGGGTGGGGTTTTCCCCAGCCGGCGGAGGGCGGCGTACCGCATGGCGTCAGGGGTGCCGCGCACGGCAGGCTGATCAGTATGACCGCTTCCAGCCCCGCCGCCGACCGGACCGACGGGATCGACGGGATCGACGGCACCTACAGGACCGACGACACCTACAGGACCGACGGCGCGCCCGGCACCGGCCGACCGCCTCGGCCCCGGCCGGCCTACGACGCGCACACCTGGAAGGAGATCGCGCATCTCCTGCTGAACCTACCGATGGCGCTGTTCGGGTTCACCTACGCGATCACCTCCCTCGCGACCGGCGGCGCCCTCACGGTCACCGTGATCGGCCTGCCACTGCTCGCGGTCTGTCTGCTGGGCGCCCGGCAGCTGGGGAAGCTGGAACGGGCCCGGGCCCGCAAACTGCTCGGGGTACGCGTCGAGGAGCCGACGCCACTGCCGCTCGCCAAGGGAGGCGGGGCGGTGCAGCGGCTGTGGATGGCGCTGAAGGACCCGGTCGGCTGGCGGACGCTGCTGTACGAGGCCATCCGGCTGCCCTGGGGCATCCTCACCTTCTGCACGATGCTGATCTCGCTGTTCGTGCTGTGGCCGGTGCTGCCCTACATCGCGCGGGGCATGGCGAACGTGGACCGCGCGATGGTGCGGGGGCTGCTGTCGCCGTCGGACGAGCTGGAGCGCCGGATCGCCGAACTGGAGTCGGACCGCGGGATCGTGGTCGACACGGCTGCGGCGGACCTGCGCCGGATCGAGCGGGATCTGCACGACGGCGCCCAGGCCCGGCTGGTCAACCTGGCCATGGGGCTCGGCCTGGCCAAGGAGAAGCTCTTGGAGGACCCCGACACGGCGGCGGCGATGGTGGCGGAGGCCCACGGTGAGGTGAAGCTGGCGCTGCAGGAGCTGCGCGACCTCGCCCGGGGCATCCACCCGGCCGTGCTCACCGACCGCGGCCTGGACGCGGCCCTGTCCTCGGTCGCCTCCCGCTGCACGGTGCCGGTGAAGGTGACCGTGGACCTGCCGACCCGGCCGGCGGCGGCCATCGAGGGCATCGCCTACTTCACCGTCTCCGAACTGCTGCAGAACATCAGCAAGCACAGCCAGGCCCGGACCGCGTCCGTCGACGTGTGGCGCACCGAGGACCGGCTGCTGGTCCAGGTCCGGGACGACGGCCGTGGCGGCGCCCGGCTGGACGGCGGCAGCGGCATGCGAGGTCTCGCGGACCGGCTGGGCGCGGTCGACGGCCTGTTCGTGGTCGACTCCCCGGCCGGCGGCCCGACGGTGGTCACCGCGGAACTGCCGTGGCGGGACCGGCAGGAGTAGCCGGCGATGCTCCTCGGCACCCCTGCCGACCGCAGCGCACCGACCGACAGTGCCACCGGCCGCGTGCCGACCGCAGCACACCAGCCGACAGGCCCCACACTCCCCTGCCGACCGCAGCACACCAACCGACAGCGCCACCCGCCCCTTGCCGACCGCAGCGCAAGGGTGGGGTAAACCCCCCGCTCAAGACGCCGACGGACTCCATGGCCCGCAGGGCCGGGGCGGACGACTCTGGGGATACGGCTGAACCCCCCGCCGTAGGGACGAAGAGAACGGGACGACATTCGATGGCCATGGAGTACGGACACGGGTACGCGGCCGGAACCGGTCACCGGCTGCCCGCCGGCCTGCGGGCGCCGTTCGAGGCACGCAGCTGGCGCGAGTTCGGTTACGTCCTGCTGAGCCTGCCGGTCTCCGTGGTGCTGTTCACCTGGACGGTGACCATGGTGTCGCTCGGCGCGGGCCTGCTGGTGACCTTCCTCGGCATCCCGGTGCTGGCCGCGGGTCTCGCCGGCTGCCGGGGCTTCGGTGCGCTGGAGCGGGCGCGGGCGCGTGCGCTGCTCCGCCTGGACGTGGCCGCCCCGGAGCCGCTGCGGCTGCACAAGACGGGCGCGGCGGCCTGGATGGGCGCTGTGCTCAAGAGCGGCACCTCCTGGCGGAACGCGCTGTACGCGCTGGTGCAGTTCCCGTGGGCGGTGTTCTCGTTCTCGGTGGCGGTGACCTTCTGGTCCTGCGGCTGGGCGCTGCTGACGTATCCGCTGTGGTTCTGGGTGTTCCCGGCGTACGCCGGCCAGGGCGGGATACAGATGTACGGCGACGCACACCACAGCATCTACCTCGACAATCCGTTCGAGATCACCGTGACCGCACTGATCGGGCTGGTGTTCACGCTGGCGACACCGTGGCTCGTACGGGCCCTGACGACCGTGGACGGTCTGCTCGTGCGCGGGCTGCTCGGCCCGTCCCTGCTGTCGGCGCGGGTGGTGGAGCTGGAGTCGGACCGTGGGGTCGTGGTCGACACGGCCGCCGCCGACCTGAGGCGCATCGAGCGGGACCTGCACGACGGGGCGCAGGCCCGGCTGGTCAGCCTGGCCATGGACCTGGGGCTGGCGAAGGAGAAGCTGAGGGAGGACCCGCAGACGGCGGCGCGCATGGTGGAGGAGGCGCACGGCGAGGTGAAGACGGCCCTGCAGGCGCTGCGCGACCTCGCCCGGGGCATCCACCCGGCCGTGCTCACCGACCGCGGTCTGGACGCGGCCCTGTCCTCGGTCGCCTCCCGCTGCACGGTGCCGGTGAAGGTGGACGTGGACCTGCCGTCCCGGCCGGCTCCGGCGATCGAGGGCATTGCCTATTTCACCGTCTCCGAGCTGCTGCAGAACATCAGCAAGCACAGCCGTG
This sequence comes from Streptomyces sp. NPDC027663, assembly GCF_055566415.1. Lineage (NCBI taxonomy): Bacteria > Bacillati > Actinomycetota > Actinomycetes > Kitasatosporales > Streptomycetaceae > Streptomyces > Streptomyces sp. NPDC027663. Next base: position 822,443 of record NZ_JBVHSK010000002.1, read on the forward strand.
CCACCGCTGCCTCGGTCGACGTGTGGCGCTCCGAGGACCGGCTGATGCTGCAGGTGATCGACGACGGTGTGGGCGGCGCCGGCTCCGCCCAGGGCTCCGGACTGGCCGGCCTCGCCGGCCGTCTGGACGCGGTGGACGGCGTCCTCGTGGTGGAGTCCCCGCCCGGTGGCCCCACCCGGGTGATCGCGGAACTGCCCTGGCGCGCCTGACGGCGGCCGGCTCCTCGCCACCCGGCATTCCCCCGGCAGGGCGGCGGTCCGGCACGATTCCTGGAATGCTGGACCACCGCGGACGCACGCAACGGCGGGCGGACCGCGGTGTCGGGCTGGGGGGCCGAATAATCGTGGAGGACAAGGTGCGCGTGGTCATCGCCGAGGATTCAGTGCTGCTCAGGGAGGGCCTGACCCGGCTGCTGACCGACCGTGGGCATGACGTCGTGGCCGGCGTCGGCGACGCGGACGCGCTGGTGAAGACCATCTCCGGCCTGGACGAGCGGGGCGAGCTGCCCGACGTGGTCGTGGCCGACGTACGGATGCCGCCGACCCACACCGACGAGGGCGTCCGCGCGGCCGTGCTGCTGCGCAAGCTGCACCCGGGGCTCGGGGTGCTTGTGCTGTCGCAGTACGTGGAGGAGCGGTACGCCACCGAACTGCTGGCTGGTTCCAGCCGGGGCGTGGGCTATCTGCTGAAGGACCGGGTCGCCGACGTGCGGGAGTTCGTCGACGCGGTGGTGCGGGTCGCCGAGGGCGGCACGGCGCTGGATCCCGAGGTGGTCGCGCAGTTGCTCGGCCGCAGCCGCAAGCAGGACGTGCTGACGGGGCTGACCCCGCGGGAGCGCGAGGTGCTGGGGCTGATGGCGGAGGGCCGTACGAACTCGGCGATCGCCCGGCAGCTGGTGGTCAGCGACGGTGCCGTGGAGAAGCACGTCAGCAACATCTTCCTGAAGCTCGGCCTGGCTCCCAGCGAGGGGGACCACCGTCGGGTTCTGGCCGTCCTCACCTACCTGAACTCCTAGCCCCGGCCCGGCGTCGGCACCAGCGTCGGTGCCCGCGTCGGCCCGCCCGGCTTCCGTCGTGGGCGGGGTCGGGGTACCCGGACGGAAAAGGTTCGGACGCCCGGGACGGAAAACGGCAGGCGTTCCGGACGGACAGGCAGGGGCCCCGGAAGGAGGACGTCCGGCCTGTGCGAAGGCCGGGAGAGAACCTGGAACGCGGCGGGAGCGCCTCGACCGGCGCTCCGGCGCTGCGGGACATGATGTGAAGCCAGCGCGACAGGCCGTCTCGAAATGTCGTCCAATCCTCGGATGACCTCGGGAAGGCGACCCTAACCGACGTAGGGTTGATCCTGGGATGGTCCGTGGGACGACCACGCCCCGGACAGCCGCCTCGAAGGAGGTCCAGTTCAGTGACCAGCCAGGTCAGCAGCCCAGCGGAGCAGACCGACGGAACCGTCGTGGGAGAGCAACGCAAACCGGGCGGCGCCAAGGACGTGCGGCGCCTGGACCGGGTGATCATCCGGTTCGCGGGGGACTCGGGTGACGGTATGCAGCTCACCGGTGACCGGTTCACCTCGGAGACCGCTTCCTTCGGCAACGACCTCTCCACTCTCCCCAACTTCCCCGCAGAGATCCGCGCCCCCGCAGGCACCCTGCCGGGTGTCTCTTCCTTCCAGCTCCACTTCGCCGACCACGACATCCTCACCCCTGGGGACGCGCCGAACGTCCTGGTCGCGATGAACCCCGCCGCCCTCAAGGCGAACATCGGCGATCTGCCACGCGGTGCCGAGATCATCGTCAACACCGACGAGTTCACGAAGCGCGCCCTGCAGAAGGTCGGCTACGACGCCTCCCCGCTGGAGGACGGTTCGCTCGACGGTTACAGCCTCCACCCGGTGCCGCTGACGACCCTCACGGTCGAGGCGCTGAAGGAGTTCTCGCTCTCCCGCAAGGAGGCCGAGCGCAGCAAGAACATGTTCGCCCTGGGCCTGCTGTCGTGGATGTACCACCGGCCCACCGACGGCACCGAGAAGTTCCTGAAGTCGAAGTTCGCGAAGAAGCCGGACATCGCGGAAGCCAACATCGCGGCGTTCCGGGCGGGCTGGAACTTCGGGGAGACGACGGAGGACTTCGCGGTCTCCTACGAGGTCGCGCCGGCCGCCCAGGCCTTCCCCGTCGGCACCTACCGGAACATCTCCGGCAACCTGGCCCTCGCCTACGGCCTGGTCTCCGCGTCCCGGCAGGCGGACCTGCCGCTGTTCCTGGGGTCGTACCCGATCACGCCGGCCTCGGACATCCTGCACGAGCTGAGCAAGCACAAGAACTTCGGCGTCCGCACCTTCCAGGCCGAGGACGAGATCGCCGGCATCGGCGCGGCGCTCGGCGCGGCGTTCGGCGGCTCGCTCGCGGTGACCACGACGTCCGGTCCGGGCGTGGCCCTGAAGTCGGAGACGATCGGCCTCGCGGTCTCGCTGGAGCTTCCGCTGCTGGTCGTGGACATCCAGCGCGGCGGCCCGTCGACCGGTCTGCCGACCAAGACCGAGCAGGCGGACCTGCTCCAGGCGATGTACGGGCGCAACGGCGAGGCGCCGGTGCCGATCGTCGCGCCGAAGACACCGGCCGACTGTTTCGACGCCGCCCTGGAGGCGGCCCGGATCGCGCTGACCTACCGCACGCCGGTGATGCTGCTCTCCGACGGCTACCTGGCCAACGGCTCCGAGCCGTGGCGCATCCCCGACCTGGACGAGCTGCCCGACCTGCGGGTGCAGTTCGCCTCCGGACCGAACCACACGCTCGCGGACGGCACCGAGGTCTTCTGGCCCTACAAGCGGGACCCGCAGACCCTGGCCCGGCCCTGGGCCATCCCCGGCACCCCGGGCCTGGAGCACCGCATCGGCGGCATCGAGAAGCAGGACGGCACGGGCAACATCTCCTACGACCCGGCCAACCACGACTTCATGGTCCGCACCCGCCAGGCCAAGATCGACGGCATCGACGTCCCCGACGTGGAGGTCGACGACCCGCACGGCGCGCGCACCCTGGTCCTCGGCTGGGGTTCCACCTACGGGCCGATCACGGCGGCGGTACGGCGGCTGCGTGCTGCCGGTGAGTCGATCGCCCAGGCCCACCTGCGCCACCTCAACCCCTTCCCGCGCAATCTCGGCACGGTCCTGAAGGGCTACGACAAGGTGGTCATCCCCGAGATGAACCTCGGGCAGCTCGCCACCCTGATCCGGGCGAAGTACCTGGTCGACGCCCACTCCTACAACCAGGTCAACGGCATGCCGTTCAAGGCGGAACAGCTCGCCGCGGCGCTGAAGGAGGCCATCGATGAGTGACGCCGGCAACGGGCTGCTGCAGCTGGTCCCCAAGGCGGAGGCCAAGCAGTCGATGAAGGACTTCAAGTCGGACCAGGAGGTGCGCTGGTGCCCGGGCTGCGGTGACTACGCGATCCTCGCGGCCGTGCAGGGCTTCATGCCGGAGCTGGGCCTGGCCAGGGAGAACATCGTCTTCGTCTCCGGCATCGGCTGCTCCTCCCGCTTCCCGTACTACATGAACACCTACGGGATGCACTCGATCCACGGCCGCGCCCCGGCCATCGCGACGGGCCTGGCCGCCTCCCGCCGCGACCTGAGCGTGTGGGTGGTCACCGGTGACGGCGACGCCCTGTCCATCGGCGGCAACCACCTCATCCACGCCCTGCGCCGCAACGTCAACCTGAAGATCCTGCTGTTCAACAACCGGATCTACGGCCTGACGAAGGGGCAGTACTCCCCGACCTCCGAGGTCGGCAAGATCACCAAGTCGACGCCGATGGGCTCGCTGGACGCTCCCTTCAACCCGGTGTCGCTGGCGATCGGCGCGGAGGCGTCCTTCGTGGCGCGCACGATCGACTCCGACCGCAAGCACCTGACCGAGGTGCTGCGCGCGGCAGCGGACCACCCCGGCACGGCCCTGGTCGAGATCTACCAGAACTGCAACATCTTCAACGACGGCGCCTTCGACGCCCTGAAGGACAAGCAGCAGGCCGAGGAGGCGCTGATCCGGCTGGAGCACGGGCAGCCGATCCGCTTCGGGGCCGACGGGGCGAGAGGTGTCGTACGCGACCGGCAGACCGGCGACCTGAAGGTGGTCACGGTGACGCCGGAGAACGAGGCGGACGTCCTGGTGCACGACGCGCACTCCGCGTCCCCCACCACCGCCTTCGCCCTGTCGCGGCTCGCCGATCCGGACACCCTGCACCACACCCCGATCGGCGTGTTCCGCTCCGTCGAGCGGCCGGTCTACGACACCCAGATGTCCGACCAGCTCGACACCGCCATCGAACAGCACGGCAAGGGAGACCTCGCGGCGCTGCTCGCCGGCGGCGACACCTGGACGGTCGTCGGCTGATCTTCCTGCTGGATCACCGCTGCTGGATCACGAGGCCCGGGACTGGATTTCCCGGGCCTCGTCGTACGCCCGGCGGGCCCGCTCCACCTCGGCCATGCGCTCGTCCGTCCACCGGGCGAGGCCCCGGACCTGCTCCGCCGCCTCGCGGCCGAGCGAGGTGAGCGAGTAGTCCACGCGGGGCGGGATGACCGGCTTGGCGTCCCGGTGGACCATGCCGTCGCGCTCCAGGGTCTGGAGTGTCTGGGTGAGCATCTTCTCGCTGACCCCCCGGCCGCCGCCGTAGCCGCTGACCGCCCGGCGCAGTTCGCTGAACCGGTACGGGCGCTCCAGCAGTGTGATGAGGACGAGGACACCCCAGCGGCTGGTGACGTGCTCCAGGACCAGGCGGTGCGGGCACATCGCCTCGCCATCCGCCGCCTTACCGCTTACCAACATGCCAGTACCTTACTTCAAAGTGGGTACTTTCGTATCAACAGTGCCGCTCCTACGGTGAGTGTCATCAAGGCATCCCACAAGGAGTTACACCTCATGAGCATCGTCGTCACCGGAGCCACCGGACACCTCGGCCGGCACGTCGTGGAGCAACTGCTGGAGAAGGTTCCGGCGGAGCAGGTCACCGCCGTCGTGCGTGACGAGGCGAAGGCCGCCGGCTTCGCCTCCCGCGGCGTGAAAGTGGCCGTCGCCGACTACAACGAGCCCGGGACCTTCGACGGCCTGTTCGCCGCCGGCGACAGGGTCCTGCTGATCTCCGGCAACGAGTTCGACAAGGGCCGAGTGCAGCAGCACACGGTCGTCATCGAGGCGGCCAAGGCGGCCGGCGTGGCACTGCTCGCCTACACCAGCGCCCCCGGCGGACTCACGGCCGCACTCGCGGACGACCACCGGTCCACCGAGGAGGTGCTGCTCGCCTCCGGTCTCCCCTACAGCCTGCTGCGCAACGGCTGGTACCACGAGAACTACACCGAGAACCTGGCCCCGGTCCTGGAGCACAACGCGGTCGTGAGCGCCGCCGGCGACGGGCGGGTCTCCTCGGCCTCCCGCGCCGACTACGCCGCCGCCGCGGTCGCGGTGCTGACCGGCGAGGGGCACGAGAACACCACGTACGAGCTGGGCGGCGACGAAGCCTGGAGCTTCGCCGAGTACGCGGCCGAGCTGAGCCGGCAGACCGGCAAGGAGATCGTCCACAACGCGGTCTCGGTCGACGCCCTCACCGGCATCCTGACCGGCGCCGGGCTGCCCGAGCCGCTCGCCGCGATCCTGGCCGGCGTGGACACCTCGATCGAGAAGGGCGAGCTGGTGATCACCTCCGGCGACCTGTCCCGCCTGGCCGGCCGTCCGACCACCCCGCTGGCCGAGGCCGTCGCCGCCGCGGTCAAGGGCTGACACGTCCCGGCAATCCTGACTGTCATGACCGTATGGCGATACGGCCATGACAGCCAGGGGGGTCCGGCGCTACCTTCATTCCCATGCGTCCACGCCGGATGCGCGGGTGAGAAGGAGGGGCCGTGGCCGGGACGTCCAGGAGCGAGCACCGCACAGGCCTGCTGAACGGCTTCGCCGCCTACGGGATGTGGGGGCTGGTCCCGCTGTTCTGGCCCCTGCTCAAGCCGGCCGGCGCGGTGGAGATCCTGGCCCACCGCATGGTGTGGTCCCTGGTGTTCGTCGCCGGGGCGCTGCTCTTCGTACGCCGCTGGGACTGGGCCGCCGAGCTGCTGCGCCAGCCCCGGCGGCTCGGCCTCGTCACCCTGGCGGCCACCGTCATCACCCTGAACTGGGGCGTCTACATCTGGGCCGTGAACTCCGGCCACGTCGTCGAGGCCTCACTCGGCTACTTCATCAACCCTCTGGTCACCATCGCGATCGGCGTACTGCTCCTCAAGGAACGGCTGCGGCCCGTGCAGTGGGCGGCGGTCGGCACAGGCTTCGCCGCCGTCATCGTCCTGACCGTCGGCTACGGCCGCCCGCCGTGGATCTCCCTCTCCCTCGCCTTCTCCTTCGCCACCTACGGGCTGGTGAAGAAGAAGGTCGCCCTCGGTGGCGTGGAGTCGCTGGCCGCCGAGACCGCGATCCAGTTCTTCCCGGCGCTCGGCTTCCTGCTGTGGCTGACCGCGCACGGCGACGCAAGTTTCGTCAACGAGGGCACCGGACATGCCGCCCTGCTCGCCTCCACCGGCATCGTCACCGCCCTCCCCCTGGTCTGCTTCGGCGCGGCGGCGATACGGGTCCCCCTGTCGACGCTGGGCCTGCTCCAGTACCTGGCCCCGCTCTTCCAGTTCCTGCTCGGCGTCCTCTACTTCCACGAGGCCATGCCGCCCGAGCGGTGGGCCGGGTTCGCGCTGGTCTGGCTGGCCCTGCTCCTGCTCACCGGCGACGCCCTGCGCTTCGCTCGGCGGCCGCGGCGACTCACCCTGCCGGCGGCCCGCACCGAGGCCCCGGCCGACACCCGCGCCGAGGCCCCCGCCTCGGCTCCGGCGGACGCCTGACCGCCACGGAACACCCTCCTCCGCCCGAGGCTTCCGGTTATAAGTGGGCCATGACCACACAGGCGCCCACCCCGCTGCACTGGAAGCTCGTCATCGACGCGGCCGACCCGCACGGCCAGGCCGACTTCTGGGCCGCCGCGCTGCACTACACGCCCGAGGACAACAGCGCCCTCGTCGAACGGCTGCTGTCCCTCGGCGCGCTGCCCGGGGAGGCCACCGTCGAGTACCACGGGCGGCCCGCCTTCCGCGACCTGATCGCCGTACGGCATCCCGACGACCCGTACGACCCCGAGAGCGGCACCGGCCTCGGACGACGGCTGCTGTTCCAGCGCGTACCGGAACCGAAGACCGTCAAGAACCGGCTCCATCTCGACCTCCATCCCGGCCCGGACCGGCGCGCGGACGAGGTGGCCCGGCTTCAGGCGCTGGGCGCGCAGGTGGTGCGGGAGATGAAGGAGCCCTCCGGCCAGTGGGTGCTGATGACGGACCCGGAGGGCAATGAGTTCTGCGTGCACTAGGCGGGTTCCGCGTGCACCAGGTTCTGCCTGCGCTGGGCAGGTCCTAAGTGCGCTGGGCAGGTCCTAAGTGCGCTGGGCAGGTCCTGCGCGCGCTGGACGAGCCCTGCGTACCGGAGTCGCGTTCTACCCGTAATGGGCCTGTGCCGCACGCACTAGGCGGGTTCTGAGTGCAGCAGGCGCATTCTGCAGGCAGCAGGCAGGCGGCGGCGTCTGCGGGTCATGGCCGGCCGGCGCGGGCCGCGCGGTCGGTCAGGCGGAGCATGCGGGCGCGGGCCGACTCCAGGGGGCGCGGGTCGTCGGCGGCGGGGCCGGGCTCGGCGGTGAGGTCCGTCCACAGGTCGATCAGGTCCTGGCCCAGCCGCAGCCCCTCCTCGGGGTCGCGTACCGCGCGCCAGGCGGTCGCCGCGCTCTGCACGTTGCCGTAGGCGGCCTCCCCGTCCTGCGCCTGGCGGCGCTGCCGGGCGAGGTCCAGGGACAGGTGGAAGGCGCGCACCGGGTCACCTGCCAAGTAGGCGATGTAGGCGGACAGTTCGCGCAGATGGAGCACCTCGGCGTGGTGCGGTCCGAGCACGGTGGACGCCTCGGTGAGCGTACGGTCGGCCAGCTCCGTCGCCGCGTCGATACGGCCCGCCCGCACGGCCTCGTTGATACGGGTCATCGGCTCGGTGAGCAGCTCCGCCCCCTCGGCGGTCTCGGTCAACGGCCCGTCCCCGAGCACCTCCTCGGCGACCGCGTCGAACCCGCGGGCCGGGGTGTGGGTGGAAGCGGACGGCTCCGAGGGCAGGGTGCCGACGGGAGCCGGGGCGACGGGCGCCTCGGACACGGGCGGCTCGGGGTCCGCGAGCTGCCCGTGGGGCATGCCCCTTACGGGCTCGACCGGAACAGGCGCGTCCGCCGCGGGTGCGTCCCTCACGGGCCTGTTCGGGACGGGCGTGTCCACAGCGCGTGCGTCCGCCGCGGGGGTGCCCGCCAAGGGCCCGTTCGCCGCAGGCAGGTCCGTCACCGGGGCGTCCATCACCGGCGCCGGCCCGAACTGCCCGGTCGGAGCCTGCACGATCCCCGACGCCACGGCCACGGACTGCACGTTCGGCTGCGGCTGCGGAGTGGTCACCCGGACCGGCTCGCCCGTCACCCGGCTGGAGCCGTCCGCCGAGATCTCCAGGGGAACCACGCATCCCGAGCGGTCGTCGTGGATCGTGGCGCGTACGGGGACGCCGATGCTGATGGCCAAGCGCTGGAGGTGATTCAGTACGGCCTGCTGGATCTCCTCACCCGGTGCCGCGACGACACGCGTCCCGCCCACCGACGCGCCACCCGTGCCGAACACCCGGACCTGCACCACCGCCGGATGCGCCACGGGCTGCTGCACGCGCCTCTTCTCGAAGCTCAGTCGAGCCATCGGTGTCCCTCACTCCCCCGGCGTCGCGATCCGGTCGTACGCGTCCTGCACACCAGTCTGTCGGTTCCCTGCGGTTTCCGCGTCACCGCGACGTCACAGCCTCGCACCAGCCGCACCCTGGCCAAAGTTGATTGCGTATGCATAAAATGCACACGCCTTTATTCGTAGTACGACAAGAACCGCACCTGGGGGATCCATGAGCCGCCGCTTCCTCTTCGTCCTGGGCAGCGCCCGCGCCGAGGGCAACACCGAACTACTGGCCCGCAGGGCCGCCGAGCAGCTGCCCGGCGACGTCGAACAGCGCTGGATCCACCTCGCCGACCATCCCCTGCCCGACTTCGCGGACCTGCGGCACGACAGCGACCATGTGCGGCCGTCGCCGGACACCCCCGTCGGCCGGCTGCTGGACGCCACGCTCGCGGCGACGGACCTGGTGATCGCCTCGCCGCTGTACTGGTACTCGGTGTCCAGCCACACCAAGCGCTACCTGGACCACTGGTCGGCCTGGCTGCGCACCCCCGGCGTCGACTTCAAGGCGACGATGGCCGGCCGCACGCTCTGGGGCATCGCCGCACTGGCGGACGCCGAGCCGTCGGTCGCCGACCCCTACGCCGGCACGCTCAACAACTCCGCCGCCTACCTGGGGATGCGCTTCGGCGGGGTGCTGCTGGGCAACGGCAGCGCGCCCGGTGACGTACTCGAGGACACCGCGGCGCTGACGCGCGCGAAGACGTTCTTCGCCCAGGACGCACCCCTCGCCCGCTTCCCCTACCAGACTCCTGCCGCCTAGGGCCTTCCTTGGGCTCCGGCGGGATCCGGAAGAAAGGCCCCGGCCCCCCGCAGGCCCTACGTGCTGATGTCCTTCGCTGTGAACCCGGCCCAGGCCGCCGAGCCGAACACGGCCGCGTACAGCGCCTGGAGGCCCAGATTCCGCACCAGGTCGTCCCAGTAGACGGGGTCACGCATCAGGTCGGCGAAGGACAGCCAGTAGTGCGGGAACAGATACGGCTGCAGCGCGTGCAGCTGGGGTATCTGGTCGACGATCTGCACGGTGATCAGCAGGCCGACCGTGGTCGCCATCGCCGCGATGCCGCTGTTGGTGAGGGTCGACACGAACAGGCCGAGCGCCGCCACGCCCACGAGTGAGGCCGCGACGACCAGCGCGATCAGCAGGGCCCGGCCGAGCCCCTCGGCGAAGCTGATCCGGGTGCCGGAGATCGTCGTCAGCTCGCCCGTCGGGAAGAGCAGCGCGCCGACGGCCAGCGCGGAGACGGCGACGACCAGGGTGGCGAGCAGGCAGAAGGCCATCACGGTCGCGTACTTGGTGAGCAGCAGCCGGGTGCGGCCGGCCGGGGCGACCAGCAGATAGCGCAGGGTGCCGGCGCCCGCCTCCCCGGCGATGGCGTCGCCCGCGACGACGCCGACCGCCATCGGCAGGAAGAACGGCAGGGTCGCGGCCAGCGCCGTGAACACCAGGAACAGCCCGTTGTTGGTGATCTGCGCGATGAATGCCGGGCCCTCGCCGTTCCCGCCGCCCACCGGTCCGCCGCCCCGCGTCTCGATCTTCACCGCGATCCCGACCAGCACCGGCACCGCGGCCAGCACGCCGAGCAGGGCGAGGGTGCGCCAGCGGCGGACGGTCGTGACCAGCTCGCTGCGCAGCAACCCGAATGGCCACAGGGGACTCGGCCGGCGCACGGTGCCCGTCCGGGCCACGTCAGCCCGCGACATCGAAGCCCTCCCCGGTCAGCGCCACGAACGCGTCCTCCAGCGAGGCCCGTTCCACGGTGAGGCCCCGGACGCGGACACCCGCGGTGACCAGGGCCTCGGTCACCTCGGCGAGGTCCCGCGCGGGCGGCTCGCCGCTCACCCGGTCGCCGTCGGCGGTCACGTCCCCGACGCCCTGTTCCTTCAGCACCCGGGCCGCCTCCGCCGCGTCCGGGGTGGTCACCACCAGCCGGCCGCGCACGCCGGCCGCCAGGTCGCTCACCGCGCCCTGGGTGACGAGCCGGCCCTGCGCCATGACCGCCGCATGGGTGCAGACCTGCTCGATCTCGTCGAGGAGGTGGGAGGAGAGGAAGACCGTCGTGCCGTCGGCGGCCAGCTCCCTGATCAGGGAGCGGATCTCCCGCATGCCCTGGGGGTCGAGGCCGTTGGTGGGCTCGTCCAGGACGAGCAGCCGGCGTGGCCGGAGCAGCGCGGCGGCCAGGCCCAGGCGCTGTTTCATGCCGAGCGAGTACGCCCTCGCCTTCTTGCCGGCGGCGGCTGCGAGGCCGACCCGGTCCAGTGCCGCCGCGACGCGGGCGTGCCGGGTGCGCGGGTCGGCGGTCGGGTCGGCGGCGTCGTAGCGCAGCAGGTTGTCCCGGTCGGTGAGGAAGCCGTACAGGGCGGGTCCCTCGATGAGCGCGCCGACCTGGGGAAGGACCGTACGGGCCGCACGGGGCATGGGGCGGCCCAGCACCCGGACCGTGCCCGCGGTCGGCTCGATCAGGCCCATCAGCATGCGGATGGTGGTGGTCTTGCCGGAGCCGTTGGGGCCGAGGAAGCCGAAGACGCTGCCCGCCGGGACGGTCAGGTCGAGACCGTCCACGGCGAGCTGTCCGCCGCGGTAGCGCTTGGTGAGACCGCGCGTGGCGATGACGCTCGCCTGCGCCGCGGCCGGGTCGGGCTCCGGCGCGCCCGCGGACTCCCGCCTCGGCACGCCCGCGGCCTCCCGCCCTGCCAGGCCCGCCGAATCCCGCTCCGCCACGGACTCGGACTCCCGTTCCGCCGCGGCCGTGGGCGCACGCTTCGGCGCCTCCCCCTGCTCACGATCCGCGGCGGACGGTTCGTCCATCGGTTCCCCTCGATTCCTCGTGCCCGGATGGGTTACTTCCCCGCGTCGGCCGCCTTCACGAGGGCGTCCTTGGTCACCGCGCCGGCGTAGACCTTGCCGTCGTCGGTGATCAGGGCGTTGACCAGGCGGGTGGAGAAGACCATGCCCTTGCCGAACTTCCCGGAGACCTGGTCGCCGAGCGAGCCGAGGAAGCCGCCGAGGTCACCGCCCTGGGAGCCGGTGGGCAGGCCGCCCTCGGCTCCGGTGTCGAAGGTGGCTATGGACGTCCAGCCCTCGCCGAGGACGTTCAGCCCCTCCAGGCCCTGGGCGAAGTCCTTGCCGGACTTCGGGCCGTGCTCGCGGGCCTTCGCCTCGTCCTTCTCCTCGGTGACCTTCGCGCCCTTGGGCGGGGTGAAGTCGAACGTGGAGCCGGCAGGCCTGGCGAAGGACACCTGGGTGAAGCCGGCGTCGAGCACGGCGGCGCCGCCGCTCTTCGGGGTCAGCGTGAACTTCAGCGGCATGCCGGTCTTCGCGTCCACGGCGATGCTGATCGCACCGACCGTGGTGCCGGACTGCCTGGGCTTGATCAGCAGCTTGTAGGCGTCGCGCCCGGCGACCTGGGCGGTGCCGTCGACGGTGACGGACGTGGTGTCGTCCACCGACTTCAGGGCCTCGTCGGCGAAGTCCTCGGGCGTGGCCGGCGGCTCGGCCTGGTGGTCCTTGCCGGAGGCGGCCGCGGTTCCGTGGTAGACCTCGTTGCTCTTGCTGTCGTAGCCCCAGACGTCCTTGCCGTTGTGGATCAGGCTGTACTCCGCGCCGCTCTCCAGGAGCGACAGTTTCTGCCGGTCCGGGCCGTCGGTGGCGACGCGCAGGGTGTGGGTGCCGGAGACCAGCTCGGTAAGCTTGGACGTCGGGTCCGCGGAGGAGCCGTCGTCGCCCTGGGCCGCCCCGGACGCCAGGCTGTTCTCCAGGCCGCCGAGGTCCGGCAGGCCGAGGTCGGTGCTGATCTTCACGGTGCCGGACAGCTGCTGCACGTCCGACTTGGCGATCTTCTCGATGAGCTGCTGTGCGCTGATCTTCGGCAGGTCGGGGTCACCGGAGTCGGCGAGCGCCGGGACCAGCCCGATCGTGGCCGCCGCCACCCCCACCACCGCGACCGGTACGGCGTACCGGGCGGCCGCGCGCCGGCCGGAGCGCGGGGCAGCGTCCCGCGCGGCGTCCTCTCGCGCGGCGCCCACTGCGTCGTCGGATTCGTACGGTGCCATGTGTGCCTTACCTCCGTCGTCGGCGGCGGCTGTCCTCACGCTGGTACACCTGAGCCGCCATTCTCACCCGAATCGGTGAGGAGTGGTGATTTCCGTGGTTTCCATCTCACCAAATCAGCCGTGAAGAAGCGTCAGACCTCGGAGCCAACTGCATGTACGCCTGCGGTATGACACACGAAGGCGGCGTCTCCCCCGACCCGTAGGGGTCGTGCCGGAGAGCGCCGCCCGTACGGGTGACCGGCCTGGTCAGCCGGCCCGGTGCACCACCGCGTCGCACAGCTCCATGAGCGCCGCCTTGGCATCGCACTCCCGCAGCGGGGCCAGCGCGGCCCGCGCCTCCTCCGCGTACCGCACGGTGTCCCGACGGGCCTGCTCCAGGGCGGGGTGCGCGCGCAGCGCGGCCAGTGCCTCGGCGTGCCGGGTGTCGTCGCTGAGGTCGGAGTCCAGCAGCTCGCACAGTGCGACGTCCGCGGGCAGTCCGAGGCGGGCGGCCTGCTCGCGCAGCCGGAGCACGGGGAGGGTGGGGATGCCCTCGCGCAGGTCGGTGCCCGGGGTCTTGCCGGACTCGTGGGAGTCGGAGGCGATGTCCAGGACGTCGTCGGCGAGCTGGAAGGCGACCCCGAGCCGCTCCCCGTACTGGGTGAGCACGTCGACCACCGTCTCGTCGGCGCCGGACATCATCGCGCCGAACCGGCAGGACACCGCCACCAGGGAGCCCGTCTTGCCGCCGAGCACGTCCAGGTAGTGCTCGACCGGGTCACGGCCGTCCGTGGGACCCGCGGTCTCCAGGATCTGGCCGGTCACCAGCCGTTCGAACGCGAGGGCCTGCACCCGGACCGCCTCGGGGCCGAGGTCGGCGAGGATCTGGGAGGCGCGGGCGAAGAGGAAATCGCCGGTGAGGACCGCGACGGAGTTGCCCCAGCGCGTGTTGGCGCTCTCCACCCCGCGCCGTACGGCGGCTTCGTCCATGACGTCGTCGTGGTACAGCGTGGCCAGATGTGTCAGCTCCACGACCACGGCCGACGGCACGACGCCCGGGGCGTAGGGGTCGCCGAACTGGGCCGCGAGCATCACGAGCAGCGGCCGGAACCTCTTCCCGCCGGCCCGTACGAGGTGCTGCGCGGCCTCCGTGATGAACGGGACCTCGCTCTTGGTGGCCTCGAGCAAGCCTTCCTCGACAGCCGTCAATCCGGCCTGGACATCGGCTTCCAGAGCCTGGTCCCGCACGCTCAGCCCGAACGGCCCGACGACGGTCACGAGGGGTCTCCTGTCTGCTGGTGTCTGCTGGCGATTACACGGTTTGTCGATAGGTCGCTGCCCTCACTCAAGTCAGCGTATCCGGTCCTCTTTCGATCACCGATAGCGCCCACCGGTCCAGCCTGGGCGGTATCGACGCACGGCCGGGCATAGTTGCGATCAGATGGTAAGAACGGACATTTATTGACTTAACCGTAATTCTTGCGCCATGTCGTGACCTGGAAGCCTCTCCTAACGCCTCCTTTCGGCCATCTCTCGGTACGACAACGAGGCGTACCTCATCCGAGGTTCCACCACGAGCCCGACTTCAGGCCTGAATCCCCCGAATCCCTCATGTCTGATTTGAAGTAATTTGCTATTTCGTGAATTGGGTCACGCGCCCCTCCGGCCCACCCTGTCCGCCCGGACCCCGTCGAGCCCTTCTCCTGCTGGCGAGTTGAGGATTGGCAACCGCAAAGGATCAAGCAGCCCAAACGGCGTAGATCAAGGTCAAATGGCACGTTGTACGAATCCAGTACTTGTTCCCGACATGTGCTCTCGCATACGTTCCGGGCCGTCGGGCGGACGCCGAATCCTGCCGCCGCCCGCGTAACCCATCGACGAACTCATTCGTACGGCAGGAGCGGGGGAACCAGGTAAGCCGCCAACCCGAACGGCACACGCCGATCGGAACGGCCAGGGGTTAAGTCGTGCCTTCCCCCGGCACGGCCGGGCACCTCCCCGCCCGAACCCGACAGCTCACCTCGCAGGCGCCGGAGAGGAACCCCCCATGCCCGCTGCCGCTCAGCCCTGCCGTACCCGGAACAGCCGCCTCCTGCGCGCCTTCGCCGCCATCGGCACCGGCGCCGCCGTACTCGCCCTGCCGGTCATCGGCGCGACCAGCGCCTCGGCGGCCGACACCACGACGGCCTCCACCACCCTCGCCGGCTACCCGAACAACCTCGACGGCTGGATCCGCGAGTCGCTCGCGATCATGGCCGAGAAGGGCATCCCGGGCACCTACAACGGCATCTACCGCAACATCATCCGGGAGTCCTCGGGCAACCCCGCGGCCATCAACCTCTGGGACTCCAACGCGGCCAAGGGCATCCCCTCCAAGGGTCTGCTCCAGGTCATCGACCCGACGTTCAACGCCTACCACGTGGCCGGTACGTCGTTCGACATCTACGACCCGGTCGCGAACATCACCGCCGCCTGCAACTACGCGGCCGACCGGTACGGCTCGATCGACAACGTGTTCGGCGCCTACTGACCGGACCCGCAGCGGGCGTTACTGATATCCCGGTCAGTCGGTCGGGAACAGTCTTTCGAGGACGACGGCGACGCCGTCGTCCTCGTTCGACAAGGTGACCTCGTCGGCGACCGCCTTGAGTTCGACGTGCCCGTTGGCCATGGCGACGCCGTGTCCGGCCCAGTCGAACATCGGGATGTCGTTGGGCATGTCGCCGAAGGCGAGGGCCCGTTCGGGATGGATGCCCAGCCGCTCGGCGGCCAGCGCCAGGCCCGTGGCCTTGGTCACCCCGCTCGGCTGGAGTTCCACGGTCCCCGGCCCCGACATGGTGACCGTCGCCAGCGAGCCCACCACCGACCGCGCCACGGCCGCCAACTCGTCGTCCGACAGGCCGGGGTGCCGCAACAGCACCTTGCTGATGGGCTCGCACCACAGGTCGTCCCGTCGGCCGACCCGCAGCGCGGGAAGCGTCGGATGGGGCATCCGGTAGCCCGGCTCGATGAGCGTCAGGCCGTCCACGCCGTCCTGGTCGACCGCCGCGTAGACCTGCCCCACCTCCGCCTCGATCTTGCCGAGCGCGGTCTCGGCCAGCTCCCGGTCCAGCCGCACCGACCACAGCAGACGGTTGGTCCGGGCGTCGTAGACCTGCGCACCCTGCCCGCACACCGCGAGCCCCGTGCAGCCGAGGTCCGCGAGCAGCGGCCGCACCCGCGGGGCCGGGCGGCCGGTGACCACCAGATGCCGGGCACCGGCCCGCACCACCCGCGCGAGCGCGGCGAGCGAGCGGTCCGAGACCGTGTCGTCGCCGCGCAGCAGCGTCCCGTCCAGGTCGGTGGCGATCAGGGCATGTGCGGGGGTGGGTGCCATGATCAGAGAATACGGACACCGCGCCCCGCCGACTCACCCGTCGTTGCACGCACTTACGTGCTGACCGGCCCCAACTGTCCTGTTCCGGCTGGTCAGTTCCGGACGACCGGCCGGAGCCGGGCCTTGGACGATCAGTCCCAGGTGGTACTCGCGGGCTCCTCTACAGGAGTGCAGGACAGCCCCGTCCGGGTCTCAGCCGTGGGCCGACGCCAGGTGCTTCGCCAGGCGCGGGGAGGCGAACTCCGTACCGCAGACGAAGCGCATCACCGGGCCGTACGAGGACGCCGCCGGCAGGCCGGTGAAATACAGGCCGGGCACCGAGGAGACGTAGCCGGGGCCGAGCTTCGGCGTGCCGCGGCTGACCGCGAGCCGGGTGCGCAACTCATGGCCGAGGAAGTCCATCGCCGCGATGTCGACGCGGTAGCCGGTGGCGGCGATCACGTGGTCGGCGGTGAGCCGCTCGGTCCGACCGGCGTGGGTGCGGACGGTCAGCACAGGGCTTCCGTCCCGGACCTCGGCTCCCACCACCCGCTCGACGTCCTGCACCTGCACGCTGCTCTCGAAGCGCTCGCGCAGCCACCAGGCGCCGAGCGGGCCGAGAACCCGGCGGACCAGGTAGTGGCGAATGGTCCCGGGCAGGAAGCGGTACGGGTGCGGGTAGTAGCTGAGCGCCCACAGCGACCAGGCACGGCCGAACGGGGACTCCGGGCGGTACGTCGGCTGGTGCCAGGGCGGGGCGCCGAAGGCGACCCGGCCGCGCCCGCGCGCGACCACGCGCACGCGTGCACCCGCCTCGGCCGCGAGCGCCGCCGTCTCCAGCGCGGACTGACCGGCGCCGATGACGATCAGCTCCTTGCCGGCGAAACGGCCCAGGTCGTGGTGCTGGGAGCTGTGCGAGACCGGGGCGCTCGGCGCGGGCCCGTCGGCCGCCGCTCCCGCCAGCTCCGCCGGAAGGTGGGCGAGGCCCGACAGACCGGTGGCGACGACGACCGCGCGCGCGGTGAGCAACTCTCCCGAGTCCAGTTTGAGTTCGAAGCCGCCACCGGCGTCCCGGTCGACCGAGACCACCCGCACCTGCTCCAGGTCGGGGACCAGCTTCTGCTGGAACCACTCCCCGTAGGCGATGAAGGTCTCCACCGGGACGATGTCCTCGTCGGTCACCAGGCGGCGGATCCCGGCCGCGTCGCAGTAGTCGACGAGGGTGTGGCCGGGCTGCGGGCAGTCGAGGTTCGAGGCGGCGGGCGTCGACTTCAGGAGCATGCCCTCGGGCATGTGGTCACGCCAGCTGACCATGGGGTCGCCGAAGACACGGACGGGAATGCCCCGCGCCCGCAGATGGGCAGCGGTGGACAGGCCGAACGGCCCGGCCCCGATGACTGCAACCGGTCGAATCACGAAGTCCCTCCCCAGGACGCGATGCGCCACCCTCGTGGCCTTGCCTACTTCGTGGAGGTGCTGCTGCCGCGGCGGCTGGTCCGCCACAGCTGATACAGGTGCTTCGCGCCCGGGCGCACGAAGCGGGCGAGCATCGTGACGAACGGCAGCGGGTCGTCACCCGCCAGCCAGGCCAGCTCGGTCCCGCTCGCCTTCACCGGCGCGTGCGGGGTCGTGTAACCGCTGCGGCGGTAGGCGAGGAGGGCCGGGAGGTCGATGTTCTCCACGATGTAACGGTGGCCGGCGCGCTGTTCCCCCTCCGGTACAGGGCGGCCGGTCAGATGCAGGTGCATGGCACGCACGACGTCCACGCCCGACTCGTTCTCGAAGAGGCGGAACTGGGCGCCCATGCGCGGGTTGAAGTCGAGGAGCTTGTACTGTCCGTCGCGCCGGTCGAAGCGCAGGTCGAGGTCGATGATGCCGCTGAAGCCGATCTGCTTGATGAAACGTGCGGCGAGGTCGGCGAGTTCCGGGTTGTCGACGACGTACGCGTTCGCCGTCATGCCGGCGTGCGGCGGCCAGGAGCGGACCTTGACGCCGGTGAACAGCGTGAGCGGGCTGGAGTCCTGGTCGAAGCAGGCGTGCACGATCCAGTCCTCGGCCTGGTCACGCGGCAGGTACTCCTGGAGGATCACGCCGGGGTCGTCGCCCCAGTCGCGGGCCAGGGTGAGCAGTCCCTCGCGCGTGCCGATCCTCGTAGTGCCGTTCACGGCGGGCCTGCTGCGGCGGACGAACGCCTCACGGTTCTTGGCCACCACCGGGAAGAATGCCGTGTCGGCGAAGGCGACGATGTCGTCGTACGACTCCGGGAACGCGGCCGTGGGGCTCGCGATGCCGTGCTCCGTACACATTTCGTGCAGCCCCTGCTTGCTGGCCAGCCGGCGGGGCAGCGCCGGCTCCACGCGCGGGAACAGGAAGGGTCCGGCCAGGGCGCCCTGGTGCTCGGCGATCAGGACGGCGGCCTCCTCGTCCGTCGGGATGAGAACGGCCGGGCGGCCGATCCGGCGGCCGATGCGCAGCAGGCCCTCGACCAGGTGGTCCGGGTCCTCCGCGCCGGTCGTCGGCCACACGAACGCCTTCTTCAGGTACCGGGAAGAGGCCGCCGGTGTGTAGGGGTCCTCGGTGATGGCGTACATGGGCACGCCCAGGCGGCCCAGACTGCGGATCGCGCCGACGCCTCCGTGGTGCAACGGATAATCGCCGAACTTGACGATCAGCCCGGGCACGTCCCGATCGGCTTTCACAGGCACGCTGACGGCGTTTCCGGCCACGGGTCCCCCCACGTGTCCCCCAAAGTGGAACGGACCCACCCCGTCCGTGTCCCCAAAGGACGCTAAGCCGGAATTGCCGCCTCCCACAAGGCTTATCCGGACATTGCGAACTCTTTAGACACTGTGCGAGCAACGTTTCGAGCACTTCTCCAGGTGCTGCCCAAGACACGCATGTCGGCCGTAACGTGTGGCGCGACCACATGGAACGCATCGCCATGCATGGCCCGATGAGAGTGAGGCAGCACCCCATGCCCCCCTTCGACGTCCCCGAGGGCGACCCCTTCGGTCCGCACAACCTCCCCTATGGCGTGTTCTCGCCCTCCGGCGGCACGGAACGGAGGGTCGGCGTCCGTCTCGGTGAGCACGTCCTCGACGCGGGCGCCGCAGCCGCGGCGCTCGGCTCCCCCCACCAGGCGCTGCTCGCCCGGCCCACGCTCAACCCGCTCATGGCCGCCGGCCGCGCCACCTGGTCGGACGTGCGCCGTGACATCACCTCCTGGGTCACGGACCCCGCCCACCGTGCCACCGTCGAGCCCCTGTTCCACCCGCTGTCCGAGGTGACGCTGCACCTGCCCTTCGAGGTGGCGGACTACGTCGACTTCTACGCCTCCGAGCACCACGCCCGCAACGCCGGCCGGATCTTCCGTCCGAACGCCGAGGACTCCCTCACCCCGAACTGGAAGCACCTCCCCATCGGTTACCACGGCCGCGCCGGCACCGTGATCGTCTCGGGCACGGACGTCGTACGGCCCTCCGGGCAGCGCAAGGGCCCGAACGACCCGGCACCCGTCTTCGGCCCGTCGATCCGACTGGACATCGAGGCCGAGGTCGGCTTCGTCGTGGGCGTGCCCTCCGAGCTGGGCCGTCCGGTCCCCCTCGGTGACTTCCGGGAGCACGTCTTCGGGCTGAGCCTGCTCAACGACTGGTCCGCACGGGACCTCCAGGCCTGGGAGTACGTCCCCCTCGGCCCCTTCCTCGCCAAGTCCTTCGCCACCTCGGTGTCGGCATGGATCACCCCGCTGGAGGCGCTGGAACACGCGCGCGTGGCACCGCCGGAGCGCACCCACCCGCTCCACCCCTACCTGGACGACTCGGCACCCGGCCTCGAACCCGCCGGGTACGACCTGCGCATCTCCGTCGCGCTCAACGGCCACGTGGTCTCCGAGCCGCCGTTCTCCACCATGTACTGGACCGCGGCCCAGCAACTCGCCCACATGACCGTCAACGGCGCCTCGCTGCGCACCGGCGACCTCTACGGCTCGGGCACGGTCAGCGGCCCCGCCGAGAACCAGCGCGGCTCCCTGCTGGAACTGAGCTGGAACGGCCGCGACCCCCTCGAACTTCCGGACGGCAAGCGGACCTTCCTGGAGGACGGGGACGTGGTGACCCTGACGGCGTGGGCGCCCGGCGCGGACGGACGCCGGGTGGGCCTCGGAGAGGTCAGCGGACGGGTCCTGGCCGGCTGAGCGGCGGCGGGGCCGATACCGGGTCCCACCGATCTGCAGCCGGTCCGTGCGGGCGCGCGCGTGGCGCCCGCACGGACCGGCACCCGTCGAACGCGCGGCGCCGGGCACGGCCTTCCCCGGTGGCGGGCCTCCCGCGGAGTGACCGACGAGGATCCACTCGGGCCGGTGGCCAGAGGGACGGCCGGGGCGCGGCGAACCGGTGTACGCGCGCGTGCCGTCGGCCCGGCCGGATCGTCGCCGACCCCTGACTCGGACCGCCCGTCTTCGTCATACTGACAAGGACACGCACCACGCGCGACGCACCGCCGCGCGCCCGGCACCACGCACCACCCCACCCGCAACTCTCCGACCAGGAACCGGAGCCCCGGCATGACCGTCTGCCTGCTCCTGCTGAGCGTCGTCGCCCTGACGGCGGCCGTGCCGGCGCCGCGCGCGCTGACCCGGGCCGCCTGGCCCGAGCGGGAACCCGTGGTCGGGCTGTGGGTGTGGCAGTGCCTGGTCGCCACTGTCCTGCTGTGCTGCCTCACCGCACTGGTCCTGGGCACGGCGGCCGTCTTCCACACCGTCCGAGACCGGGTGTTCGCACCCGCGCCGCCCGTCGTCACCGCCGCGTACGACCTGTCCGCGGCGCCGGTGTGGGCCGCCGTGCTCACCGTGCTGCTGGCCTGCGGGGCCGCCTGGACGACGGCGATGCTGGCCCGGGAACTGGTCGAGGCCCGCCGCAGCCGGGGCCAGGCCCGGGCGCACCTGCGCGAGCGCGCCCCCGACCTGCCGGCCGGGCTGCCGGCTGCGCGCGGGCCGATGCTGGTGCTGGAGGACGAGTACCCAGACGCCTGGTGGATGCCGGGACACCCGCCGCAGCTGGTCGTCACCACGGGGGCGCTGCAGCGGCTCACCGACCACCAGCTGGACGCCGTCCTCACCCACGAACGCGGGCACGCCCGCGCCCACCACGACTGGCTGCTGCACCTGTCCACCGCACTCGCCACGGGCTTCCCGCACGTGCCGCTCTTCGCCCACTTCTGCGACCAGACGCACCGCCTGGTCGAGCTGGCCGCCGACGACACCGCGTCCCGGCGCTGCGGACACCTCACCACGGCCCTGGCGCTGATCGAACTGAACCAGCACCGGGGCGTCCTGTCCTGCGACTCCAGCCGCCGCCTGCTCGGCGAACGCGTGGACCGCCTGCTGGAACCACCGCCGCGGCTGATGCGCCGGCACCGGGCCCTGACGACGACGGTGGCCGCACTGGTGCCGTTGCTACCCCTGCTGATCACCTTCGCACCGGGCCTGACGGCACTGTCCTGACCAGCCCGCCGGGTGGCAGATCTTGCCCAGCCAGCAGAAAAACCCCAGCTCAGAGAGCTGATCCGGAAGCGTTCACCTGGCGCAACACTTCAGCAACACCTAATTCCCTACCCGTTGGGTATGGTTCCGGCCATGCCAGCCACCGACCGCCTCCGAGACCACGCCGGGCAGGGCGCCGCGACCACCGTCGCCGCCCACCGCGCGCGGCGCCGGCTGCGTGCGGACCGGGCCCGGCAGCTCGCCGACCTGCTGCGCCGCCAGATCCTCACCGGCGCCTTCCAGGACCGCAACCTCCCCCACGAGTCGACCCTCGCCACCGACTACCGAACCTCCCGCAACACCGTCCGCCAAGCCCTGGACCTGCTCCGGGCCGAAGGACTGGTGGACCGGCTGCCCGGAGTCGGCACCGTCGTCGTCGCCCGTAAATACCCGCACGGGCTCGACCGTCTGATGGGCCTCGCGGAAACCCTCCGCGAACACGGCCGCGTCACCAACGAGGTCCGCACCATGGGCCCCGCCCCCGCACCCGCCCCGGTGGCCGAACGCCTCCGCGTCCCCGCCGGCGCCGACGTCCTCTGCATCGAACGCCTGCGCCGCCTGAACGGTCTCCCGCTCTCTCTCGACCTGACCTACATCCCGCTCGACATCGGCACCGCCCTGCTCGACGCCGACCTGGAGAACACCGATGTCTTCCGGCTCCTGGAAGCCATCACCGGCCAGCCACTCGGCCATGCCGAGATCACCCTGGAAGCACTGAACGCGGACGCCCACTCCGCCGCCGTGCTCCAGGCCCCGCGCGGCACAGCCGTGCTGATGCTGGAACGCCTCACGCACCTCGCCGACGGCCGCCCCGTCGACCTGGAGTTCATCCGCTTCCGCGGCGACCGCATCACCATGAGCGGCCTGCTCCACCGGTCGTAGCACAACCGCCGCACACATCCCTGCCTGCACGTTTCCTGGAGACAGCCATGCCCTTGGCGCCCCAGCGGGCCGACGTGCCCGTGACCATCGACGAGTCGAAGTGCATCGACGGCTGCACCCTCTGCGTGGACATGTGCCCGCTGGACTCCCTCGCCATCGACGAGAGCAGCGGCAAGGCCTACATGCACGTCGACGAGTGCTGGTACTGCGGCCCGTGCGCGGCACGCTGCCCCACCGGGGCCGTCACGGTCAACATGCCCTACCTGCTCCGGTGAGAGGTACAACCACCATGAAACGCACGGCAGTCGCCCTGTCCGCCGTCACGCTCCTGCTCCCCCTGTCCGGCTGCGGCGGCAGCGCCGAGGCGGGCAGCGGCTCCACGGTCACCGTGACCATCGGGTACCAGTCCAAGACCATCAACACCGTCACCGCGGGAACCCTGCTGCGCTCCCTCGCATACTTCGAGAAGCAGCTCGATTCCCTGCACGACGGCCACACCTACAAGGTCGAATGGCAGGACTACGCCACCGGCGCCCCGATCACCGCCCAGATGACCGCAGGGAAGATCGACATCGGTTCGATGGGCGACTTCCCGCTGCTGCTCAACGCGGCCCGCGGCAAACAGCTCGGCCGCCCCACCCATCTGGTGTCGGTCACCGGCTACAACCTGCGCGGCGGCCTGAACACCGTCGTCACCGCACCGGACTCCCGGCTCACGTCCCTGAAGGACCTGAAGGGCAAGAAGGTCTCCACGAGCGTCGGCTCAGCCGCCGACGGCACCCTCGTACGGGCTCTGCAACGCGCCGGCATCGACCCCGACAAGGGAATCTCCAAGCTCAACCAGCAGCCAGCGGTGGGGGCCTCCGCATTGTCCGCAGGCAGCGTGGACGCGTTGTCGCAGTTCGTCGCGTGGCCGGGCCTCCTCGCCTACCAGGGCAAGGCGAAGGCCCTGTACGACGGCGCCCAGCTGAACCTGCCGACGTTCCACGGCGTCACCGCCCGCGAGGACTTCGCCCAGCAGCACCCGGCCGTCCTCGAAGCCTTCCTGAAGGCCCAGGCCCAGGCGACGGACTACCTCGACGACCATCCCGTCACCGCGGCCGAGAAGGTCGCCGAGGCCACCGGCCTGCCCGCCGAGGTCGTCTACCTCTACAACGGCGCCCACGGCATTTCCACCTTCAACCCCGCCATCACACCCCGGCTCGTCTCCGCTCTGAAGCAGGACGTGTCCGTGCTGAAGGCCGCCAAGCTGACCGGTGACATCGACGTGGACTCCTTCGTCGACGACCAGTACGTGAAGAAGGCCCTCGGCACGTCGTACACCGAGCGGCTCACCGCGTCGCCCCCACCGGCCGCGAGCGAGGTGTGGGCCAAGGGCAGCGAGAAGACCGTCTCCTACAAGTCCCCGAAGGACCTGCTGGCCCACCTGGCCGCACACCGGGACGGCATTCGCGCCGCCTACGTGCCCGACGCCACCACCGGCACCCTCTGGTTCGTCGACAAAGCGGTCTGGGTGGCCGACGGCGACAAGCTGCTGCCCTTCGTCGCACCGGAAACCGCGCAGGCCTACGTGTCCGGCCACAGCGGTGCCCGTACGGTCTCGTACCGCGAGGCTCTGGAGCGCGCCTCATGAACCGGCGGCCCCTGTCCCGGTATGCGCTGCGGATCGCGTCGCCGGCCGCCGCCCTCGGTCTGTGGCAGCTGCTGACCAGCCTGGACGTCGACCTGTGGCTGCGCTTCTCGCAGTTCCCGACGGTCACCGACGTGGCCCACGCCTTCGCCGGCCGGGTCGCCGGGGGCGATTATTGGACCGACCTCACCGACAGCCTCACCCGCATCCTGACCGGCTTTCTGCTGGCGGCCGTCCTCGGCGTGGCGACGGGCGTGCTCGTGGCGCGCTCCCGTCTGGCCGAGGACGTGCTCGGGCCGCTGCTGGAGGTCGTCCGTCCGATCCCGGCCATCGCGCTCGTCCCGGTCGCGATTCTCCTGTTCCCCTCGAACGAGCAGGGCATCGTCTTCATCACCTGCACCGCCGCCTTCTTCCCGGTGATGGTCTCCACCCGGCACGCGGTCCGCGCGCTGACCCCGGTCTGGGAGGAGGCGGTGCGCACGATGGGTGGCGGCCGGTTCCGGATTCTGCGCTCGGTCGTCCTGCCGGGTGCGCTGCCCGGCATCTTCGGCGGATTGTCCGTCGGCATCGGCGTGTCGTGGATCTGTGTGATCTCCGCCGAGATGATCTCCGGTCAGTACGGGGTCGGCTACCGCACCTGGCAGGACTACACGGTGCTCGACTACCCGGGTGTCTTCGTCGGCATGGTCACGATCGGCGTGCTCGGCTGGATCACCTCGACGGCCGTGGAACTCCTCGGCCGCCGGCTGACCCGCTGGCTGCCCCGCACCTCCTACGTCCCCGGAGGCCGCACCCGAGCGCCCCGGCCGTTCACCGCCCCCGCTCGCCCCGAAGGCGATGCCGAGCATCAGGCCCAACCCGAGCAGCAGGGCCAGAACCGCACCGAGGAGGCCCGCGATGAGCACCTCGTCTGAGACCGTCACCGCTCCCGCCCCGCCGGCACCACAGACCGTGCGCGGCACCCGGCTCGCCTTCCGCGGCGGCGTGCTCGGCCGCCCGGACGCTCCGGTCCTCGGCGGCGTCGACCTGGAGGTCGCCCCCGGCGAGATTCTCACCGTCGTCGGCCCCTCCGGCTGCGGCAAGTCCACGCTGCTGCGTACGCTCGCCGGGTTGTTGCCGCCGCTGGGCGGCACGGTGGAGGCGGACGGCAGCCCGGTGACCGGGCCGTCGGCCGATCGCGCGCTCGTCTTCCAGGAGGACGCGCTGCTGCCCTGGCGCACCTTGCGCGGAAACGTCGAACTCCCGCTGGCCATCAGGGGCGTACCGCGCGCGGAGCGGCGTTCCCGGGCCGGATCGTGGCTGGCGCGGGTCGGGCTCAGCGTGCAGGCCGGGCAGTTGCCGCACCGGGTGTCCGGCGGGCAGCGCCAGCGCGCCCAGTTGGCCCGCGCCTTGGCCGACAGTCCGCGCGCCGTCCTCATGGACGAGCCCTTCGGCGCCCTCGACGCCCAGACCCGCTCCGGCATGCAGGACCTGCTGGTGGAGGTGTTGCGGGGCACGGGAGCGACGGTCGTGTTCGTCACGCACGACGTGGACGAGGCCCTCTTCCTCGGCGACCGCGTGGCCCTGCTCGGCTCCGGCCGCGTGTCCGCCGTACGCGACGTGCCGCGTCCCCGCGACCGTGCGGCCTTCGACGATCCGGCTCGCGTGACGCTGCGCCGCGACATCCTCTCCTCGCTCGGCTCCTGAAAGGCACCCCGGTGACCACCCCCGCCCCCACCCTGGAGATTCCCGCCGTCACCGACGCCGAGGAGCTGACCTGCGACGTCCTCGTCATCGGCGGCGGCACCGCCGGCACCATGGCCGCGCTGACCGCTGCCGAGCGCGGCGCGGACGTCCTGCTGCTGGAGAAGGCCCACGTCCGGCACTCCGGCGCGCTCGCCATGGGCATGGACGGCGTCAACAACGCGGTCGTACCCGGCCGTGCCGAACCCGACGACTACGTCGCCGAGATCACCCGCGCCAACGACGGCATCGTCGACCAGTCCACCGTCCGCCAGACCGCCACTCGCGGTTTCGCCATGGTGCAGCGGCTGGAGTCGTACGGGGTCAAGTTCGAGAAGGACGAGCACGGCGAGTACGCGGTGCGCCAGGTCCACCGCTCCGGCTCGTACGTACTGCCGATGCCAGAGGGCAAGGACGTCAAAAAGGTCCTGTACCGGCAGTTGCGGCGGCGCGAGATGCGGGAGCGGATCCGGATCGAGAACCGGGTGATGCCCGTGCGGGTGCTCACCGCCGAGGGGCGGGCGGTGGGTGCCGTGGGTTTCCACACCCGTACCGGCGCCTTCGTCACCGTCCGCGCGGGCGCGGTGATCCTCGCGACCGGGGCCTGCGGCCGGCTCGGCCTGCCCGCCTCCGGCTACCTCTACGGCACCTACGAGAACCCCACCAACGCCGGTGACGGGTACGCCATGGCCTACCACGCGGGTGCCGAGCTGACCGGGATCGAGTGCTTCCAGATCAACCCGTTGATCAAGGACTACAACGGCCCGGCCTGCGCCTACGTCGCCAACCCCTTCGGCGGCTACCAGGTGAACCGGCACGGTGAGCGTTTCGTCGACTCCGACTACTGGTCGGGGCAGATGATGGCCGAGTTCGCCGCCGAGGTCGCCGGTGACCGCGGCCCGGTCTACCTGAAGCTCAGCCATCTGCCCGAGGAGTCGGTCTCCGCCCTCGAGTCGATCCTGCACTCCACCGAACGGCCCACTCGCGGCACCTTCCACGCCGGCCGCGGGCACGACTACCGCACCCATGACATCGAGATGCACATCTCCGAGATCGGGCTGTGCGGCGGCCACTCCGCCTCCGGCGTCCGTGTCGACGACCATGCCCGTACGACCGTGCCCCGCCTGTACGCGGCCGGTGACCTCGCCTGCGTCCCGCACAACTACATGATCGGCGCCTTCGTCTTCGGTGACCTGGCGGGCGCGGACGCCGCCCGGTACAGGGCGTACGAGGGTGAGCTTCCCGCGGACCAGGTGCGTGAGGCGCACGAGCTGATCTACCGCCCGCTGCGCAACCCGGACGGCCCGCCGCAGCCCCAGGTCGAGTACAAGCTGCGCCGCTTCGTGAACGACTACGTGGCACCGCCCAAGTCCGGCACGCGGCTCTCGCTGGCACTGGAGGCCTTCGAGCGGATGCGTGCCGACGTCGCCGCGATGGGTGCCCGCACCCCGCATGAGCTGATGCGTTGCGCCGAGGTCACCTTCATCCGCGACTGCGCGGAGATGGCCGCCCGTGCCTCCCTGGCCCGTACCGAGTCCCGCTGGGGCCTCTACCACGACCGTCTCGACCACCCCGGGCGCGACGACGCCTCCTGGTTCCACCATCTCGATCTGCACAAGTCCCCCTCTGGTGCGATGGAGTTCACGGCTCGTCCCGTGGCTCCCTATCTGGTTCCGGTCGAGGAGTTCACGCCTGTCGGCGGCCCCTCCCGGCGGCTGGGCGAGGTTCGGCCCGAGCAGGTGGCCACGGCCGGGCCGCGCGAGGTGGCGCCGGTGGCCGCGGGACCGGCGCCCGCCCGCGCCGCCCGCTCCGGCGACCCGGCGAGCACCGCGGGAGCCGCTTCTCCCCGGCTCCTGGAGCTGCTCGAACTGGCCGAGGCGGAACCCGAACTGGCCGAACTGGGCCCGTATTTGGCCGACTCCGATCCCGCTGTCCGCCGTACGGCCGTCTCGGTGCTCACGGAGACGGTGCCGTCCGGCACCGGGCTGGCCCTCGCCGGTGCGCTCGCCGACTCCGACGCCGAGGTCCGGGCGACGGCGGCGGCCTCACTGCGCGAACTCGTCGAGACGCTGCAGCCGGAGCCGGCCCTGGGTGCGGCTCTGACCGGTGCGCTCGCCGTGCCCGACCCCGTGGTCCGGGCCGCCGGTCTCGATGTGCTGCGGGCGCTGCGGCTCGGCGAGGCCGGGGTGTTCGCGGCGGCGCTGGACGACCCGGACGTGGGTGTCCGTATCGAGGCCGTGCGGGCGCTGGTCTCGGTCGATGCGGTCCGGCCGCTGGCGGGTGCCGCGGAGGATCCCTCCCGGGAGGTCCGGGTCACCGTGGCCAAGGCGCTGGCTGCCGTCGGCCCTGCGTCCCTCACCGCGGCCGGCCGGGGTCTGGTCGACGCCGCTCTGGACCGGCTCACCGAGGACGGTGACCCTTTGGTGCGCGGGGCCGCGCTCGGTGCGCTGGCCGTCACCGGCTGCCCGGAACCGTTCGCCGCCCGTGCCGTGGCCGCTCTGTCGGATCCGGCCTGGCAGGTACGGTCCGGCGCCGCTACTGCGCTGTCGGTCGCGCCCGCCGACACGGCCGTGCCCGCCCTCGCCAAGGCCCTCGCCGATCCGAACGCCGATGTGCGCAAGGCGGCCGTGCTCGCACTCACCCGGCACCGTGCCTCGCCGGAGGCCCGGGCAGCCCTCGCCACGGCCACGGCCGACTCGGACGCGGATGTCAGGGCCTACGCGGCACGCGGCCTGTGACGGTCCCCGGCATCGCCACTGGCCGGCCCGCTATATCCAGTCGTCCGGCTCCGGCTCCTCTGTCGGCTCCGGCCAGCCGGTGTCCTGCGCATCGGCTGCCGGGGCCGGGGCCGCGGCCGGGCCGTCCTGGGAGGCCAGCACCTCCAGGACCCCTTCCCCGTATGTCGCCAGCTTCTTCTCGCCGACGCCGCTGATCGTGCCCAGCTCGCGCACCGAACCGGGCCAACGGCTGACGATCTCCCGCAGTGTGGCGTCGTGGAAGATGACGTATGCCGGGACCCCTTGTTCCCGGGCCTGGTCGGCACGCCAGGCACGCAGGGCCTCGAAGGCGGGGAGCAGTGCGTCGGGCAGTTCGGCCGCGGCGGCCTTGGCCTTGCGCTCGCCCCCCGGGGCGCCCGCCGGTCTCGACCGGGACGCGGCCGGCTTCTTCGGCTCCTTGCGCAGCGGCACCTCACGCTCGCGCTTCAGCACCGAGCCGCTCGTGTCGGTGAGTACCAGGGTGCCGTACTCGCCCTCGACCGCGAGCAGTCCCTGGGCCAGCAGCTGCCGGATGACGCCCCGCCACTCGGCCTCGGTGAGGTCGGCTCCGATGCCGAAGACGGACAACTGGTCGTGGTCGAACTGGATGACCTTGCCGGTGCGCTTGCCGAGCAGGATGTCGGCGATCTGCACCGCGCCGAACTTCTGTCCGCGTTCCCGCTGCAGCCGCACCACCGTCGACAGCACCTTCTGCGCGGCGATCGTGCCGTCCCAGGTCTCCGGCGGGGTCAGGCAGGTGTCGCAGTTGGCGCAGCCCGACGGGTCGGGGTCCTGGCCGAAGTAGGCGAGCAGCTGGCCGCGGCGGCACTGGACGGTCTCGCACAGCGCGAGCATGGCGTCGAGGTGGGCTCCGGCGCGGCGGCGAAAGGCCTCGTCGCCCTCGCCGGACTGGATCAGTTTGCGCTGCTGTATGACGTCGTTCAGGCCGTATGCCATCCAGGCCGTGGACGGCAGGCCGTCGCGGCCCGCACGGCCGGTCTCCTGGTAGTAGCCCTCGATCGACTTGGGCAGGTCGAGGTGGGCGACGAAGCGGACGTCGGGCTTGTCGATGCCCATGCCGAAAGCGATCGTCGCGACCACGACCAGGCCGTCCTCGCGCAGGAACCGGGACTGGTGCGCGGCGCGCGTCGCAGCGTCCAGGCCCGCGTGGTACGGCACCGCGTCGATGCCGTTGGCGCTCAGGAATTCCGCCGTGCGCTCGACGGAGTTGCGTGAGAGGCAGTACACGATGCCGGCGTCGCCCGTGTGCTCCTCCCGGAGGAAGGCGAGCAGCTGCTTTCTGGGGTCGGCCTTGGGGACGATCCGGTACTGGATGTTGGGCCGGTCGAAGCTGGCGACGAAGTGGCGGGCCGTCGGCAGGTTCAGCCGCTGGGTGATCTCCTGGTGGGTGGCGCGGGTGGCCGTGGCGGTGAGGGCGATTCGCGGGACGTCCGGCCAGCGCTCGCCGAGCAGGGACAGGGTGAGGTAGTCGGGGCGGAAGTCGTGGCCCCATTGGGAGACACAGTGCGCCTCGTCGATCGCGAAGACGGAGATCTTGCCGCGGGAGAGCAGGACCAGGGTGGTGTCCAGGCGCAGCCGCTCCGGCGCCAGGTAGAGCAGGTCCAGCTCGCCGGCCAGGAACTCGGCCTCGACCATGCGCCGCTCGTCGAAGTCCTGGGTGGAGTTGATGAAG
This sequence comes from Streptomyces sp. NPDC027663, assembly GCF_055566415.1. Lineage (NCBI taxonomy): Bacteria > Bacillati > Actinomycetota > Actinomycetes > Kitasatosporales > Streptomycetaceae > Streptomyces > Streptomyces sp. NPDC027663. The sequence goes on from NZ_JBVHSK010000002.1 coordinate 852,866, forward strand.
CCGGCTCGGACGCCGAGGGCGCGCAGGGCGTCCACCTGGTCCTGCATGAGGGCGATCAGCGGAGAGACCACCACTCCGGTGCCGGGGCGGACGAGGGCCGGGATCTGGTAGCACAGCGACTTGCCGCCGCCGGTGGGCATGAGGACGAGGGCATCGCCGCCGGCCACCACGTGTTCGATGATCGACTGCTGCTCGCCCCGGAAGGCGTCGTATCCGAAGACCCGGTGCAGCGTGGCCAGCGCCTCGCTGTCGTCCGTGCCCGGCCCCCCGGTCACCTGTGGCATCTCGCTGATCCCGCCCGTCGCGCCCATCGTCCTGTCCCCCGTCGGTCCCCCGTGTGTCGTCTCTCGACCGCTGCCTCCACCATAGGGGCCCGGACCGACAGCCTCGGAGTTATCCACAGGCTGACCGCGGAGACTCATGTCCAGGACACGAAAGTCGTTCACACGTTCGTGGGAGACCTGCCCGTTTCCGGTCGATAGTCTGAACGCACCGGCGAGACTCTGTCCCACGGGAGCACTGATGAGCGTCGCGCCGAAGGCGTCCACGCCCAGCTGGCCGACCCCGCCGGAAGGCGGCTGGACCGCCGACGACCTGGACCGCCTCCCGAATCTTCCTCCGCACACGGAATTGATCGACGGGAGCCTGGTCTTCGTAAGTCCGCAGACGATGTTTCACGTGCGTGTGTGAGCTTCTTCGAATGGCAGCTCCAGTCGCTGGCACCGGAGGATTCGAGGCCATCCGCGAGTTCACGATCGACATCGACCGCCAGAACCGGCCCGAGCCGGACGTGGTCGTGGTGCACGCGACCGTCGTGGAGGACCCGTACCAGACCCGCTTCCCGGCGGAGTCCGTCGTCCTGGCCATCGCGGTCGTCTCGGAGGACTCGGTCTCTCGCGACCGCGAGACCAAGCCCATGAAGTATGCCCCGCGAAGATCCCCCATTACTGGAGGGTCGAGAACGAGGAGGGCCGCGCCGTGGTGCACGTCGTCGAGCTGGAGCCGACGACCGGCACCTACACCAGCACCGGCATCTTCTGCGAGCGGATGAAGCTGGACGTGCCGTTCCCGCTGGACCTCGACCTCACGCAGATCAAGCCACGCCGCGACAAAGATCAGTGAGCCCCGGAAAACACACCGCTGCCGGGCACCCTTCCGAACACGGGTGCCGGGCAACGGCATGTGAGAAGTGATCGTCAGCGCACGAATACTCCCGCCTGGCTCGCCAGGTGCAGGAAGTACTGGGGCGCCACGCCGAGGACGACGGTCACGGCCACTCCCATGCCGATCGCGACCATGGTCAGCGGTGACGGCACGGCGACGGTCGGGCCTTCCGGCTTCGGCTCGCTGAAGAACATCAGCACGATCACGCGGATGTAGAAGAACGCGGCGATCGCCGAGGAGATCACACCGACCACGACCAGCGGGGCCGCGCCGCCGTCCGCCGCCGCCTTGAACACAGCGAACTTCCCGGCGAAGCCGGAGGTCAGCGGGATTCCGGCGAAGGCAAGCAGGAAGATCGCGAAGACCGCCGCCACCAGGGGCGAGCGGCGGCCGAGTCCGGCCCACTTGGACAGGTGGGTCGCTTCGCCGCCCGCGTCCCGCACCAGCGTGACCACGGCGAACGCGCCGATCGTCACGAAGGAGTAGCCCGCCAGGTAGAAGAGGACGGAGGACACGCCGTCCTTCGACGTGGCGATGACACCCGCGAGGATGAATCCCGCGTGCGCGATGGACGAGTACGCCAGCAGCCGCTTGATGTCGGTCTGGGTGATGGCGACGATCGCGCCGCCCAGCATGGTGATGATCGCGACGGCCCACATGACCGGCCGCCAGTCCCAGCGCAGCCCGGGCAGGACGACGTACAGCAGGCGCAGCAGCGCGCCGAACGCGGCCACCTTGGTCGCCGCCGCCATGAAGCCGGTCACGGGGGTGGGCGCGCCCTGGTAGACGTCGGGCGTCCACATGTGGAACGGCACCGCGCCCACCTTGAACAGCAGGCCCATGACGAGCATGGCGGCGCCGATCAGGAGCAGCGCGTCGTTGCCCATGGTGTTGGCGAGTGCCGGGTCGACGTCGGTGACGGTGCCGTCGACGACCTGGGCGATGCGCGCGTACGACACCGAGCCCGCGTAGCCGTACAGCAGCGCGATGCCGAACAGCGTGAACGCGGAGGCGAACGCGCCGAGCAGGAAGTACTTGACTGCGGCTTCCTGCGACATCAGCCGCTTGCGGCGGGCGAGCGCGCACAGCAGGTACAGCGGGAGGGAGAAGACCTCCAGGGCCACGAACAGGGTCAGCAGGTCGTTGGCCGACGGGAAGATCAGCATGCCGCCGATGGCGAAGAGGAGGAGCGGGAAGACCTCCGTGGTGGTGAAGCCGGCCTTCACCGCGGCCTTCTCGCTGTCGCTGCCGGGTACGGCGGCGGCCTGCGCGGCGAAGGAGTCGACGCGGTTGCCGTGGGCGGCCGGGTCCAGGCGCCGCTCGGCGAAGGTGAACAGGCCGACCAGGCCGGCCAGGAGGATCGTGCCCTGCAGGAAGAGGGACGGGCCGTCGACCGCGATGGCTCCCATGGCGGCGACGTGTGCCTTCGTGGTGCCGTACCCGCCGGCCGCGAGTGCGACGACCGCAGCGAACGCGGCGCACAGTGCGACGACGGCGACGAACACCTGCGCGTAGTAGCGGGACTTGCGCGGCACGAAGGCCTCGACGAGCACCCCGACCAGCGCCGCGCCGACGACGATCAGGGTCGGCGACAATTGTCCGTATTCGATCTTCGGCGCGTCGATCTTCGAGATCGGTTCGGCCGCGGTTGTCCACAGGCTGTGGACGGCTGCTGCGCTCACTTGGCCGCCTCCACCTCGGGCTTGGGGTCGGTCTTGTGTACGTCGGACATGGTCTGCTCGACCGCGGGGTTGACGATGTCCGTGACGGGCTTCGGGTAGACGCCCAGGAAGATCAGCAGCACGATCAGCGGGGCGACGACGACCAGCTCGCGCACGCGGAGGTCGGGCATCGCCGACACCTCGGGCTTCACCGGGCCCGTCATCGTCCGCTGGTACAGGACGAGCACGTAGAGCGCGGCGAGGACGATGCCGAAGGTGGCGATGATGCCGATCGCCGGGTAGCGCGTGAACGTGCCGACCAGGACCAGGAACTCGCTGACGAACGGCGCGAGGCCGGGCAGGGAGAGAGTGGCGAGGCCGCCGATCAGGAAGGTGCCGGCGAGCACCGGGGCGACCTTCTGCACGCCTCCGTAGTCGGCGATGAGCCGGGAGCCGCGCCGGGAGATCAGGAAGCCGGCGACCAGCATCAGCGCGGCCGTGGAGATGCCGTGGTTGACCATGTAGAGCGTGGCGCCGGACTGGCCCTGGCTGGTCATCGCGAAGATGCCCATGATGATGAAGCCGAAGTGCGAGATCGACGCGTACGCCACCAGGCGCTTGATGTCCCGCTGGCCGACGGCGAGCAGCGCGCCGTAGACGATGCTGATCAGGGCCAGGACGAGGATCACGGGCGTCGCCCACTTGCTGGCCTCCGGGAAGAGCTGGAGGCAGAAGCGGAGCATCGCGAAGGTGCCCACCTTGTCGACGACCGCGGTGATGAGGACGGCGACAGGGGCGGTGGACTCCTGCATGGCGTTGGGCAGCCAGGTGTGCAGCGGCCACAGCGGCGCCTTCACCGCGAAAGCGAAGAAGAAGCCCAGGAACAGCCAGCGTTCGGTGCTCGTCGCCATGTGCAGCGAGCCGTTGGCGCGGGCCTGCGCGATCTCCTGGAGGCTGAAGTTCCCGGCCACGACGTAGAGGCCGATCACCGCGGCCAGCATGATCAGGCCGCCGACGAGGTTGTAGAGCAGGAACTTCACCGCGGCGTACGACCGCTGGGTGGCGGCCGTCTCTTCGCCGTGCTCGTGTGCGCGGTCCCCGAAGCCGCCGATGAGGAAGTACATGGGGATGAGCATGGCTTCGAAGAAGATGTAGAAGAGGAAGACGTCGGTGGCCTCGAAGGAGATGACCACCATCGCCTCGACCGCGAGGATCAGCGCGAAGAAGCCCTGGGTGGGCCGCCAGCGGCGGCTTCCGGTCTCGAGCGGGTCGGCGTCGTGCCAGCCGGCGAGGATGATGAACGGGATCAGTACGGCGGTCAGCGCGATCAGCGCCACCGCGATGCCGTCGACGCCCAGCTCGTACCTGACCCCGAAGTCCTTGATCCAGGCGTGGGATTCGGTGAGCTGGTAGCGGGAGCCGTCCGGGTCGAAGCGGACCAGGACGGTGACCGCCAGGGCGAGTGTGGCGAGGGAGACGAGCAGCGCCAGCCATTTGGCGGCGGTGCGCCGCGCGGCCGGTACGGCGGCCGTGGCGACGGCCCCGATGGCCGGGAGCGCCGCCGTCGCTGTCAGCAGGGGAAAGGACATCGGTATCAGACCGCCCTCATCAGGAGGGTTGCGGCGACGAGGAGTGCCGCACCGCCGAACATCGAGACCGCGTAGGAGCGGGCGAAGCCGTTCTGGAGCCGGCGCAGCCGTCCGGACAGACCGCCGAAGCCGGCCGCCGTGCCGTTGACGACGCCGTCGACCAGGGTGTGGTCGACGTACACCAGGGAGCGCGTGAGGTGTTCGCCGCCACGGACCAGGACCACGTGGTTGAAGTCGTCCTGGAGCAGGTCGCGGCGGGCCGCGCGGGTGAGCAGCGAACCGCGCGGGGCGAGGGCCGGGACGGGTTTGCGGCCGTACTGGGCCCAGGCGATGGCGACGCCGATGACCAGGCAGACCATGGTGGCGCCGGTGACCGTCGCCGCGCTGAGCGGGGAGTCGCCCTCGCTGTGGCCGGTGACCGGCTCCAGCCAGTGCAGGAAGCGGTCGCCGATGCTGAAGAACGCACCGCCGAAGACGGAGCCGACGGCCAGCACGATCATGGGGATCGTCATGACCTTCGGGGACTCGTGCGGGTGCGGCTCCGCATGTTCGCCGCGGTGCTCGGCCGCAGGTTCCGCGCTGGGGGCCTCCGGGGAGCGAGTGGGTTGGTTCCTCCAACGCTCCTCTCCGAAGAAGGTCATCAGCATCACGCGCGTCATGTAGAAGGCGGTGATGGCCGCGCCGAGCAGGGCCGCGCCGCCGAGGATCCAGCCCTCGGTGCCGCCCTTGGCGAACGCCGCCTCGATGATCTTGTCCTTGGAGAAGAAGCCTGACAGGCCGGGGAAGCCGATGATCGCGAGGTAGCCGAGACCGAAGGTGATGAAGGTGACCGGCATGTACTTGCGCAGGCCGCCGTAGCGGCGCATGTCGACCTCGTCGTTCATGCCGTGCATGACCGAGCCGGCGCCGAGGAAGAGCCCGGCCTTGAAGAAGCCGTGCGTCACCAGGTGCATGATCGCGAAGACGTAGCCGATGGGGCCGAGTCCGGCGGCCAGCACCATGTAGCCGATCTGCGACATGGTCGAGCCGGCCAGTGCCTTCTTGATGTCGTCCTTGGCGCAACCGACGATCGCACCGAAGAGAAGCGTGACCGCGCCGACGACGGTGACGGCCAGCTGGGCGTCGGGGGCGGCGTTGAAGACGGCGCCGGAGCGGACGATCAGGTAGACACCGGCGGTCACCATCGTCGCCGCGTGGATCAGGGCCGAGACCGGGGTCGGGCCCTCCATGGCGTCCCCGAGCCAGGACTGCAGCGGCACCTGGGCGGATTTGCCGCAGGCGGCGAGCAGCAGCATCAGGCCGATCGCGGTGAGCTTGCCCTCGGAGGTGTCACCGGTGTGGCCGAGGACGGGGTCGAAGGCGAAGCTGCCGAAGGTGGTGAACATCAGCATGATCGCGATCGACAGGCCCATGTCGCCGACGCGGTTGACGAGGAAGGCCTTCTTGGCGGCCGTGGCGGCGCTGGGCTTGTGCTGCCAGAAGCCGATCAGCAGGTACGAGGCGAGACCGACGCCTTCCCAGCCGACGTAGAGCAGCAGGTAGTTGTCGGCGAGGACGAGCAGCAGCATCGCCGCGAGGAACAGGTTCAGGTAGCCGAAGAAGCGGCGGCGCCGCTCGTCGTGCTCCATGTAGCCCACCGAGTACAGGTGGATCAGCGAGCCGACGCCCGTGATGAGCAGCACGAACGTCATGGACAGCTGGTCCAGGCGGAACGTGACGTCCGCCTGGAAGCCGGCCACCGGGACCCAGCTGAACAGGTGCTTGACGAGCGTGCGGTGTTCGGCGCCCTTGCCGAGCAGGTCGGCGAAGAGGATCAGGCCGAACACGAAGGAGCCGGCCGACAGCAGCGTGCCGATCCAGTGACCGACGCGGTCGAGCCATCGGCCGCCGACCAGGAGGACGGCCGCTCCGAGCAGGGGCGCCGCGATGAGCAGCGCGATCAGGTTCTCCACGATTCTTCCGACCCCTTACAGCTTCATCAGGCTGGCGTCGTCGACCGAGGCCGAGTGGCGGGTTCGGAACAGCGACACGATGATCGCGAGGCCCACCACGACCTCCGCGGCGGCGACGACCATCGTGAAGAACGCGATGATCTGGCCGTCGAGGTTGCCGTGCATCCGGGAGAAGGCGACGAACGCGAGGTTGCAGGCGTTCAGCATCAGCTCGATGCACATGAAGACCACGATGGCGTTGCGCCGGATCAGTACGCCGGTCGCGCCGATCGTGAACAGCAGGGCGGCGAGGTAGAGATAGTTGACCGGGTTCACTTCGACGCCTCCTCGGGCCGCTTGAACGTCTCCGGTGCGATCGCCGTGCGCTCCAGGCGTTCCTCCGCGCGCTGCTCCAGCGCCCGAAGGTCGTTGAGCGCCTCGGTGGACACATCGCGGATCTGGCCGCGTTCGCGCAGCGTCTTGTTGACGGTCAGCTCGGACGGGGTGCCGTCGGGGAGCAGGCCCGCGATGTCCACGGCGTTGTGCCGGGCGTAGACACCGGGGGCGGGCAGCGGCGGGATGTGCGCACCCTCGCGGATGCGCTGCTCGGACAGCTCGCGCTGGGTCTTGGCGCGCTCGGTGCGCTCGCGGTGGGTGAGCACCATCGCGCCGACGGCGGCCGTGATCAGCAGGGCGCCGGTGATTTCGAAGGCGAAGACGTACTTGGTGAAGATGAGGGCCGCGAGGCCCTCCACGTTGCCGTTCGCGTTCGCCTGGCCGGTGCCGTTGAACTCCTTCAGGGAGGCGTTGCCGATGCCGGCCAGGAGCAGGACGCCGAAGCCGAGCCCACACAGAAGGGCCAGCCAGCGCTGGCCCTTGATGGTCTCCTTAAGGGAGTCCGCGGCCGTGACGCCGACGAGCATCACCACGAACAGGAACAGCATCATGATCGCGCCGGTGTAGACGACGATCTGCACGATCCCGAGGAAGTAGGCGCCGTTGGCGAGGTAGAACACCGCCAGGACGATCATGGTGCCGGCGAGGCAGAGCGCGCTGTGCACGGCCTTCTTCATGAAGACGGTGCAGAGGGCGCCGATCACCGCGACCGTGCCGAGGACCCAGAACTGGAAGGCCTCACCGGTGGAGGTGGTGGAGGCGGCGAGGTGCGTCATCATCGGCCGATCACCTTCTCCGAGGCCGGTTCCTCCTCGCCGAAGGTGGACGCGGCCTCCTGCGGCACCTCGCCCCTGGAGACGGCGACCTGGGGGACCGTGCCGGGTGCGGCCTGGGTCACCAGGCCCCGGTAGTAGTCCTGTTCGTCGGTCCCGGGGAAGATCGCGTGCGGCGTGTCGACCATGCCCTCTTCGAGGCCGGCGAGCAGTTGCTCCTTGGTGTAGATGAGGTTGGCGCGGCTGGAGTCGGCCAGTTCGAACTCGTTGGTCATCGTCAACGCGCGCGTGGGGCACGCCTCGATGCACAGACCGCACAGGATGCAGCGCGCGTAGTTGATCTGGTAGACGCGGCCGTAGCGCTCGCCCGGCGAGTAGCGCTCCTCGTCGGTGTTGTCGGCGCCCTCCACGTAGATGGCGTCGGCGGGGCAGGCCCAGGCGCACAGCTCGCAGCCGACGCACTTCTCCAGGCCGTCCGGATGGCGGTTGAGCTGGTGCCGTCCGTGGAACCGCGGAGCCGTGGTCTTCTTCTGCTCCGGGTACTGCTCGGTCAGCCGCTTCTTGAACATGGCCTTGAAGGTCACGCCGAAGCCGGCCACGGGGTTCTGGAAGCCGGGCGTGGTCTGCCCGGACTCCTGAGGCTCCTCAGCCATCGGACGCCTCCTTTCCATCCGAAGATCCGTCACTGACAGTGTCCGACCCGCCACTGACAATCAGCTCCCGGTCGCGGTGCGAGCGGCGCCTCGGCACCGCCGGAAGCTCCTGTCCGGGCAGCGGCGGTACGGGGAATCCGCCGGCCATCGGGTCGAAGGCCGCCTCCTGGGCGGCGGGCTCCTCGGCCGTCTTCGCCTTCTCGCGGAACATGTCGGCGACGAAGGAGATGAGCAGCAGGGCGAGGACTCCGCCGCCGACGTAGAGGGCGATGTCGGCGAAGTCGTAGTTCTCGTTGCGCAGGGCCCGTACGGTCGCGACCAGCATCAGCCAGGTCACCGACACCGGGATGAGGACCTTCCAGCCGAGCTTCATCAGCTGGTCGTAGCGGACGCGGGGCAGCGTGCCGCGCAGCCAGATGAAGAAGAACAGCAGCAGCTGCACCTTGATGACGAACCAGAGCAGCGGCCACCAGCCGTGGTTCGCGCCCTCCCAGAAGGTGCTGATCGGCCAGGGGGCGCGCCAGCCGCCGAGGAACAGGGTGGCCGAGACGGCCGAGACGGTCACCATGTTGACGTACTCGGCGAGCATGAACATCGCGAACTTGATCGACGAGTACTCGGTGTTGAAGCCGCCGACCAGGTCGCCTTCGGACTCCGGCATGTCGAAGGGGGCGCGGTTGGTCTCGCCGACCATGGTGACGATGTAGATGATGAAGGAGACCGGCAGCAGCAGGATGTACCAGCGGTCGTGCTGCTGTTCGACGATCGTGGACGTCGACATCGACCCCGAGTACAGGAACACGGAGGCGAACGCGGCGCCCATGGCGATCTCGTAGGAGATCATCTGCGCGCAGGAGCGCAGGCCGCCGAGGAGCGGGTAGGTGGATCCGGAACTCCAACCCGCCAGGACGATGCCGTAGATGCCGACGGAGGCGACCGCGAGGATGTAGAGCATCGCGATCGGCAGGTCCGTCAGCTGCATCGTGGTGCGGTGGCCGAAGATCGAGATCTCGTTGCCGGCCGGGCCGAAGGGGATCACCGCGATCGCCATGAAGGCCGGGATGGCCGCGACGATCGGCGCGAGGACATAGACCACCTTGTCCGCGCGCTTGACGATGAGGTCTTCCTTGAGCATCAGCTTCACGCCGTCGGCGAGCGACTGGAGCATGCCCCAGGGGCCGTGCCGGTTGGGGCCGATGCGCAGCTGCATCCAGGCGACGACCTTGCGCTCCCAGACGATGGAGAACAGCACGGTCACCATCAGGAAGGCGAAGCAGAAGACGGCCTTGACGACGACCAGCCACCAGGGGTCGCGGCCGAACAGCGAGAGGTCTTCAGCGGCGAGGTACGTGCTCATGCCTCCACCTCCTTGGGGGCCTCTTCGGCGAGCGCCGCCGGGCCGATGCGGACGAGGGAGCCGGGCCGTGCCCCGGTGTCGGAGGCGACGCCGGTGCCGACGGAGTTCAGCGGAAGCCAGACCACCCGGTCGGGCATCTCGGTGACGCGAAGCGGGATTTCGACGGAGCCCTCGGGGCCGGTGACGGCGAGGATGCCGCCGTCCTCGACGCCCGCCTCGGCGGCGGTCGCCGCGGACACGCGCGCGTGTGCGGCGTGCCGGGTGCCGGCGAGCGCCTCGTCGCCCTGCTGGAGCACGCCCTGGTCGAGCAGCAGCCGGTGCCCGGCGAGTACGGCCTCGCCGGCGGCCGGGCGGGGCAGTACTCCCGCGGATTCCGTGGGTGCGGCGGCGCGCGGGCCGTCCCAGGGGCCGAGCCGGTCGATCTCCGCGCGCGTGGTGCGCAGATCCGGCAGGCCCAGGTGGACGTCCATGGCGTCGGCGAGCATCTGCAGCACACGTGTGTCGGTCGGTGCGAGCCGGCGGGTCATCTGGTCGGGCTTGAGCGTGGCCTCGAAGAAGCGGACCCGGCCTTCCCAGTTGAGGAAGGTGCCGGCCTTCTCGGCGACCGCGGCGACCGGCAGGACGACGTCGGCGTGCTCGGTGACCTCGCTGGGCCGCAGCTCCAGCGACACCAGGAAGCCCACGTTTTCGAGCGCCTCGCGCGCGCGTGCCGGTTCGGGCAGGTCGGCGACCTCCACACCGGCGACCAGGAGTGCCGACAGTTCGCCGCTGCCGGCGGCCTCGACGATCTGGTGCGTGTCACGGCCGTAGCGCAGCGGGAGTTCGGCGAGGCCCCAGACGGCGGCGACTTCTTCCCGCGCGCGTGGGTCGGTCGCCGGACGGCCGCCCGGCAGCAGCGAGGGCAGCGCGCCCACCTCGACGGCGCCGCGTTCCCCGGCCCGGCGTGGGATCCACACCAGCTCGGCACCGGTCGAGGTGGCGGCTCGCAGGGCGGCGGTGAGACCGCCCGGGACACCGGCCAGCCGCTCGCCGACGACGATGACCGCGCCCTCGGTGCGCAGGGCCTGTGCGGCCTGCGCACCGGGCTCCTCCAGGCCGCCGTCGCTCGCGAGGGCGTCCAGCCACTCCGTCTCGGTGCCCGGCGCGGCCGGCAGCAGGGTGCCGCCCGCCTTCTCCAGGCCCCGGGTGGCGTGCGTGGCCAGGGCGAACACCTGCTGCTTGTGCCTCCGCCAGGCCTTGCGCAGCCGCAGGAAGACGCCGGGCGCCTCCTCCTCCGACTCGAAGCCGACGAGCAGCACTGCGGGTGCCTTCTCCAGGGAGGTGTACGTGACGCCCGTGCCGTCTAGGTCACGGCCCCGGCCGGCCACCCGGGCGGCCAGGAAGTCGGCCTCCTCGCCGCTGTGCACGCGCGCGCGGAAGTCGATGTCGTTGGTGTCGAGGGCCACGCGCGCGAACTTGCTGTAGGCGTAGGCGTCCTCGACGGTGAGCCGGCCGCCGATGAGGACGCCGGCCCGGGAGCGGGCGGCGGTCAGTCCGTGTGCGGCCGCCTCGAGGGCCTCGGGCCAGGAGGCAGGTTCCAGGACGCCGTCGGCGTTGCGCACCAGGGGTGTGCCGAGGCGGTCCTTCGTCTGTGCGTACCGGAACGCGAAGCGTCCCTTGTCGCAGATCCACTCCTCGTTGACCTCGGGGTCGTCGGCGGCGAGCCGCCGCATGACCTTGCCGCGCCGGTGGTCCGTGCGGGTGGCGCAGCCGCCCGAGCAGTGCTCGCACACCGACGGCGAGGAGACGAGGTCGAAGGGGCGGGAGCGGAAGCGGTAGGCGGCCGAGGTGAGGGCGCCGACCGGGCAGATCTGGATGGTGTTGCCGGAGAAGTACGACTCGAACGGGTCACCCTCGCCGGTGCCGACCTGCTGCAGTGCGCCCCGCTCGAGCAGCTCGATCATGGGGTCGCCCGCGACCTGGTTGGAGAACCGGGTGCAGCGGGCGCACAGCACGCACCGCTCACGGTCGAGGAGCACCTGGGTGGAGATCGGTACGGGCTTCTCGTAGGTGCGCTTCTTGCCGTCGAAACGGGATTCGGCGTTGCCGTGCGACATCGCCTGGTTCTGCAGCGGGCACTCGCCGCCCTTGTCGCAGACCGGGCAGTCCAGCGGGTGGTTGATGAGCAGCAGCTCCATCACGCCGTGCTGGGCCTTCTCGGCGACCGGTGAGGTGAGCTGGGTCTTGACGACCATGCCGTCCGTGCAGGTGATCGTGCAGGACGCCATCGGCTTGCGCTGGCCCTCGACCTCGACGATGCACTGGCGGCAGGCGCCGACCGGGTCCAGGAGGGGGTGGTCGCAGAACCGCGGGATCTCGATGCCGAGCTGCTCGGCGGCCCGGATGACCAGGGTGCCCTTGGGCACGCTGATCTCGACGCCGTCGATCGTCAGCGTGACGAGGTCTTCCGGCGGGACCGCCGCCTGACACCCTCCGGTGGGGCGCTGGCCCGCGGCGGAGCCGCTACTGGCCTGCTGTACGGTCATGCGTTCACCTCCGGGCGGTCCGCCCAGGCCGTCGACTTGGCCGGGTCGAAGGGGCAGCCCCGGCCCGTGATGTGCTGCTCGTACTCCTCGCGGAAGTACTTCAGCGAGGAGAAGATCGGGGATGCGGCGCCGTCACCGAGGGCGCAGAAGGACTTGCCGTTGATGTTGTCGGCGATGTCGTTCAGCTTGTCGAGGTCGGACATGACGCCCTTGCCGGCCTCGATGTCCCGCAGCAACTGCACCAGCCAGTAGGTTCCTTCGCGGCAGGGCGTGCACTTGCCGCAGGACTCGTGGGCGTAGAACTCGGTCCAGCGGGTCACCGCCCGCACCACGCAGGTCGTCTCGTCGAAGCACTGCAGCGCCTTGGTGCCGAGCATGGAGCCGGCGGCGCCGACGCCCTCGTAGTCGAGGGGGACGTCGAGGTGCTCGTCGGTGAACATCGGTGTCGAGGAGCCGCCCGGCGTCCAGAACTTGAGGCGGTGCCCGGACCGCATGCCACCGCTCATGTCGAGGAGCTGGCGGAGCGTGATGCCGAGCGGGGCCTCGTACTGGCCGGGGCTCGCGACGTGGCCGCTGAGCGAGTAGAGCGTGAAGCCCGGGGACTTCTCGCTGCCCATCGACCTGAACCAGTCTTTCCCGTTTTTCAGGATGGCGGGAACCGACGCGATCGACTCGACGTTATTCACCACAGTCGGACAGGCGTAGAGGCCTTCCACCGCAGGGAAGGGGGGACGGAGCCGCGGTTGACCACGGCGGCCTTCGAGCGAGTCCAGGAGTGCGGTCTCCTCACCGCAGATGTACGCGCCGGCGCCCGCGTGCACGGTGAGCTGGAGGTCGAGTCCGCTGCCCAGGATGTTCTCGCCGAGGTAGCCCGCCGCGTAGGCCTCGCGCACGGCCTCGTGCAACCGCCGCAGAACGGGGACGACTTCACCACGCAGATAGATGAAGGCATGCGACGACCTGATGGCATAGCACGCGATCACAATGCCCTCGATGAGGCTGTGCGGGTTCGCGAAGAGGAGCGGGATGTCCTTGCAGGTGCCCGGCTCCGACTCGTCGGCGTTGACAACTAGATAGTGCGGTTTTCCATCACCCTGAGGAATGAACTGCCACTTCATTCCGGTCGGGAATCCCGCGCCGCCGCGGCCTCGCAGCCCGGACTCCTTGACGTACGCGATCAGGTCGTCCGGTGACATGGCGAGCGCCTTGCGGAGCCCCTCGTACCCTTCGTGCCTCCGGTAGACGTCCAGAGTCCAGGACCGGTCCTCGTCCCAGAAGGCCGACAGCACGGGTGCGAGCAGCTTCTCCGGGCTCGTGTCCTTGAGTTCGGGTGCCACGGTCATCACTCCCCCTCCTCGGCGGTAGGCCCTGCCGCGTCGAAGCCCTGGGGCGGAGCCCCTCCCTCACGGGTGGTGGAGGGTGACGGGTGGGACGGGTCGGAGGCAGATGTCTCCTGCGGCGCGTCATGAGAACTGAGGTGCTCGGCCGGCGACGGCTCGTGCACCCGGTCCTGCGGTTCGTCGTGCGGACCGCCGTCGCGCGGATGGACCACGCGCGCGGGTGCGGCCTCTCCCCTTGCCAGGCGAAGGCCCACCAGCGACGCGGGTCCCGCACTGCCGCTCTCCTCGACGGCCCCGGGCCGCTCGTCGGGGAAGCCGGCCAGGATTCGCGCGGTCTCCTTGAAGGTGCACAGGCGCGCCCCTCGCGTGGGCTCGACGGGGTGCCCCGCACGCAGATCGTCGACCAGACGCTTGGCGCTGCCCGGCGTCTGGTTGTCGAAGAACTCCCAGTTGACCATCACTACCGGCGCGAAGTCGCAGGCCGCGTTGCACTCGATGTGTTCCAGGGTGATCATGCCGTCGTCGGTGGTCTCGCCGTTGCCGACGCCCAGGTGCTCCTGGAGGGTCTCGAAGATCGCGTCGCCGCCCATCACCGCGCACAGCGTGTTGGTGCAGACGCCGACCTGGTAGTCACCGGAGGGCTTGCGCCGGTACATGGTGTAGAAGGTGGCGACGGCGGTGACCTCGGCCGTGGTCAGGTCCAGCATGTCCGCGCAGAACTGCATCCCGGTGCGCGTGACGTGGCCCTCCTCGGACTGCACGAGGTGGAGCAGCGGCAGCAGGGCGGAGCGGGAATCCGGGTAGCGCGCGATCACCTCGCGCGCGTCCGCCTCCAGGCGGGCCCGGACGTCGTCCGGATATGCGGGGGCGGGCAGTCCGGGCATGCCCAGGCTGACTCCCCGCTCCGAAGAAGAGGTGGTCACCGGTCGACGCCTCCCATCACGGGGTCGATGGACGCGACGGCGACGATGACGTCGGCGACCTGGCCGCCTTCGCACATCGCCGCCATGGCCTGCAGGTTGGTGAAGGACGGGTCGCGGAAGTGGACCCGGTAGGGGCGGGTGCCGCCGTCGGAGACGGCGTGCACCCCGAGTTCGCCCTTGGGGGACTCGACGGCCGCGTACGCCTGTCCCGGCGGGACGCGGAAGCCCTCGGTGACCAGCTTGAAGTGGTGGATCAGGGCCTCCATGGAGGTGCCCATGATCTTCTTGATGTGGTCGAGGGAGTTGCCGAGCCCGTCCGGCCCCAGCGCGAGCTGGGCGGGCCAGGCGATCTTCTTGTCGGCGACCATGACCGGTCCGGGCTGGAGCCGGTCCAGGCACTGCTCGACGATCCTGAGCGACTGGCGCATCTCTTCCAGGCGGATCAGGAAGCGGCCGTAGGAGTCGCAGGTGTCGGCGGTCGGGACGTCGAAGTCGTACGTCTCGTAGTCGCAGTACGGCTGTGCCTTGCGCAGGTCGTGCGGCAGGCCGGTGGAGCGCAGGATCGGGCCGGTCGCGCCGAGGGCCATGCAGCCGGCCAGGTCGAGGTAGCCGATGTTCTGCATGCGGGCCTTGAAGATGGGGTTCCCGGTGGCGAGCTTGTCGTACTCCGGGAGGTTCTTCTTCATCTTCTTCACGAACTCGCGGATCTGGTCCACCGCGCCGGGCGGCAGGTCCTGGGCGAGTCCGCCGGGCCGGATGTACGCGTGGTTCATGCGCAGGCCCGTGATCAGCTCGTAGAGGTCGAGAATCATTTCACGATCACGGAATCCGTAGATCATGATCGTGGTGGCGCCCAGCTCCATGCCGCCGGTGGCGATGCACACCAGGTGGGAGGACATCCGGTTCAGCTCCATCAGGAGCACCCGGATGATCTTCGCCCGCTCGGTGATCTGGTCCTCGAGGCCGAGGAGTTTCTCGACGGCGAGGCAGTAGGCGGTCTCGTTGAAGAAGGACGTCAGGTAGTCCATGCGCGTGACGAAGGTGGTGCCCTGCGTCCACGTGCGGAACTCGAGGTTCTTCTCGATGCCGGTGTGCAGGTAGCCGATGCCGCAGCGGGCCTCGGTGACCGTCTCGCCCTCGATCTCCAGGATCAGGCGGAGCACTCCATGGGTGGACGGGTGCTGAGGACCCATGTTGACGACGATGCGCTCGTCGTCGGCGCGGGCCGCGGTCTGGACGACCTCGTCCCAGTCGCCACCGGTGACCGTGTACACGGTTCCCTCGGTGGTCTCGCGCGCGGATGCGGCGGACGCGGCGGATGCTGACTGCGTGCTCACGAGTACGACCTCCGCTGGTCCGGAGCCGGGATCTGGGCGCCCTTGTACTCGACGGGGATGCCGCCGAGGGGGTAGTCCTTGCGCTGCGGGTGGCCCTGCCAGTCGTCCGGCATCATGATCCGCGTCAGGGCCGGGTGACCGTCGAAGACGATCCCGAAGAAGTCGTAGGTCTCGCGCTCGTGCCAGTCGTTGGTGGGGTAGACGGAGACCAGTGACGGGACGCGCGGGTCGCCGTCGGGGGCGCTGACCTCGAGGCGGATCAGCCGGTTGTGGGTGATCGAGCGCAGGTGGTAGACGGCGTGCAGCTCGCGGCCCTTGTCGTTCGGGTAGTGGACGCCGCTGACGCCGGTGCACAGCTCGAAGCGCAGGGCCGGGTCGTCGCGCAGGGTGCGGGCGACGCGCAGCAGGTGCTCGCGTTCGATGTGGAAGGTCAGCTCGCCGCGGTCGACGACCGTCTTCTCGATGGCGTTCCCGGGGAGGAGTCCCTGTTCCTCCAGGGCGCCTTCCAGTTCGTCGGCGACCTCGTCGAACCAGCCGCCGTAGGGGCGGGTGGCGGGTCCCGGGAGCCGGATGGAGCGGACCAGGCCGCCGTAGCCGGAGGTGTCGCCGCCGTTGTCGGCGCCGAACATGCCGCGCTGGACGCGGATCTCCTCGCCGCCCTGGCCGCGCTGGCCGGGGAGGTTGGAGGCGGAGAGGTCCTTCTCGGGGTTCACCCCGTTCGCGGAGCCGTTGGCCCCGTTCGCGGGACCCTTCGCCTCGTTCGCGCCGTTGGTGCCGTTCGCGTCGCTCACCGCAGCAGCCCCTTCATCTCGATCGTGGGCAGGGCCTTGAGCGCCGCCTCCTCCGCCTCGCGGGCCGCTTCCTCGGCATTCACGCCGAGCTTGGAGGACTGGATCTTCTGATGGAGCTTGAGGATCGCGTCCATCAGCATCTCGGGGCGCGGCGGGCAGCCGGGCAGGTAGATGTCGACCGGGACGATGTGGTCGACGCCCTGGACGATCGCGTAGTTGTTGAACATGCCGCCCGAGGAGGCACAGACGCCCATGGAGATCACCCATTTCGGGTTGGGCATCTGGTCGTAGACCTGCCTCAGGACCGGCGCCATCTTCTGGCTGACCCGGCCGGCGACGATCATCAGGTCCGCCTGACGCGGCGATCCGCGGAAGACCTCCATGCCGAAGCGCGCCAGGTCGTAACGGCCGGCGCCGGTGGTCATCATCTCGATGGCGCAGCAGGCGAGGCCGAAGGTGGCCGGGAAGACGGACGCCTTGCGCACCCAGCCCGCGGCCTGCTCGACGGTGGTGAGCAGGAAGCCGCTCGGCAGCTTTTCTTCGAGTCCCATGTCTTTAAAGGCCCCTCAGTCCCATTCCAGGCCGCCGCGCCGCCATACGTACGCGTACGCGACGAAGACGGTGAGCACGAAGAGCAGCATCTCCACGAGCCCGAAGATCCCCAGGGCGTCGAAGGTGACGGCCCAGGGGTAGAGGAAGACGATCTCGATGTCGAAGACGATGAAGAGCATCGCCGTCAGGTAGTACTTGATGGGGAAGCGCCCGCCGCCGGCCGGCGTGGGGGTCGGCTCGATACCGCACTCGTAGGCCTCGAGCTTGGCGCGGTTGTACCGCTTCGGACCGATCAGCGTGGCCATGACCACGGAGAAGATCGCAAAGCCTGCCCCGAGGGCTCCCAGTACGAGGATGGGCGCATACGCGTTCACCGCTCCTCGCTCCTCTCAGTCGGCACTGACTGCATGGGGTCCCCCCTGGTCGAGCGAAGCCGAGACCTTGGGGGAGGTCGCACTGGGCTCACATCCGCCTCACCGGTCCCACGAGCCCCGCTCGTCCCGGGCGAAGATCGAGAACATGTGAAGCAGGTCACAAGCCCAACTGCCTCGCATCTTATGCCCGCCGCTCTGTGATCTGCGACACGGGGTATTACACAAGCTTTGTGATCTCCACCACCTGACGAACGATCATGAAGTCGGATGATCGGTGATCTTCATACGCGAAGCGTTCAGCTGATCACCAGAAGTGACAATTTTGCTCATCGCCGCAGGCTGGAGGGGTCGTCTCAATATCAAGAGAGTTCCACTGCATGCAAATTGGCGTCGGACACCAGGGCCTGATAGTGGTCCGCGTTCACACATCAGGGGGAGGTTCGGGAGGGGTGTGGACGCGAGCCGGGGCGCGTGCGCGCATTCACTAGCTCCGCAGGCGCGGGACGCGGCGGTTCCGGTAATCGTTCCGTGACCTCTGCCACACCCATGAGAGGCCCATGAGAACCGGGCTTGGCCAACGAACCCAACCAGTGGTAGGTGGGGGGCAATTCGGACTTAATGATCAAAGACCGTGATCAAGGGCTTGATCACGGGCGTCCGCAATGTCCGTTACGGCGTCAATAAAGAACGACACGCCCGGGATTTGGCGCCTCCGTTGAGCAAATGTGGCGCAGCACACGTTTCTTGAAGATATGAAGGAGCCCCTGGTACCGGTTATTCCCATGTCCCACACCGCTCACATACGCAGCCACCGGAAGCCCCGCCGCAGCAGCGCGTCGACCCTCGCCATGCGGGCCGGAGTTGCCGGTGGCGTCCTCAGCACCCTGGCAGTCGCCGGGGCGTCGGGCTCGGCGAACGCTGCCGAGCCGGTGACGCAGACCCTCGAACTGCCCACCCTGACGGCCGACCTGGCCGCTCAGGCGGCCCAGTCCGCGGACGCCACCCAGCAGGCCGCCGCGAACTACCAGCTGCAGGCCGAGCGTGACGCGGCTGCCGCAAAGGCCGCGAAGCAGGCCAAGACGGACCTCGCCGAGGCCAAGCAGAAGGCCGCGGCAGCCAAGAAGAAGGCCGAGGAGGCCGCGCGCAAGGAGGCCGCCGCACGCGCCTCCCGCAGCACGGAGCGGACCACGCTGTCCACCAAGGCGGACAGCGGCTCGACCTCCACCAGCACGTCGCCGGCGACCGGTTCGGCCGCTGCCGTCATCAGCTTCGTCAAGGCTCAGGTCGGCAAGGCGTACGTCTCCGGCGCCACCGGCCCCTCCGCCTTCGACTGCTCCGGCCTGGTGCAGACGGCCTTCAAGCAGGTCGGCATCAGCCTGCCGCGCGTCTCGCAGGACCAGTCGACCGCCGGCACCCAGGTCTCGCTGAGCAACCTGCAGCCGGGCGACATCCTGTACTGGGGCAGCGCGGGCAGCGCGTACCACGTCGCGGTGTACGTCGGGGACGGCATGTTCGTCGGTGCGCAGAACCCCTCCAGCGGCGTCGTGGAGCGCTCGCTGTCGTACGACCCGCCCACCGGGGCCGTGCGGGTGCTCTGAGCGCACTCCGCACCTCTCACGCGCGTAGGGCCGCAGCCGCTCGGGGGCAGCGGCCCTTGCGCCGTTCTCGCGGGCCCCGTTCCCGTTGCCGCCGGGGGCCAGGTCCCCCGAATCCCGGCGCGCACCGCACATACCATCCGATCGCACCGTCTGGTGACGAAACAGGCGTAATCGGCACGCGCGTCCCAAGTGCCCGTCAGGCTTGCCCTATTTCCCCATGAGGAGGACGGGTGGCCATCTACGTCTGGCAGCGGACCCTCGACGCGCTCGAGGAGCGCGTCGAGAAGAACCAGGACGCTGTCGTTGTCCGGAACTCGACCATCCGGGCGCTGGAGGGGCGCGAGCGGCTGCGGCTGGAGCGACTGCGGGCCGTCTGCACGCTGCTGCGCCGACGAGGACTGGATACCTTCCCGCGGTCACCTCGCTGGCCGAACGAATGGAAGACGCTCGTCATCTACCGCTCAGAGCTGACCACGATCCGGCTCGAGGCCGTCGAGCCGCAGAACCGCGAGGCACTGCTCTACGTGCTCGACGCGCTCAAGAAGTCCGATCTGCACCAGAATCTGGCGTCCGCTCATGAATTCCGGCGGCATCTGATCAAGCTCTCCGGGGCGCGAGCGAAGGTGGCCAAGTCCGTGGTGGAGCGACTGTATGTGGCGTGACGACCGTCGGCCCGCGGCGGCTGCGCTGCGGGCCGACGGTCGGCGTGGGCGCTCGGCCCGCGGGGTCAGGCCTTCGGGGCCACCTTGGTCAGGCCGTTGATGATGCGGTCCATCGCGTCGCCGCCCGTGGGGTCGGTGAGGTTCGCGAGGAGCTTGAGGGTGAACTTCATCAGCATCGGGTGGGTCAGGCCGCGCTGGGCGGCGATCTGCATGACCTTCGGGTTGCCGATGAGCTTCACGAACGCGCGGCCGAGGGTGTAGTAGCCGCCGTAGGTGTCCTTCAGGACGCGCGGGTAGCGCTGCAGGGCGATCTCGCGCTGGGCGGGCGTCGCGCGCGCGTGGGCCTGCACGATGACGTCGGCGGCGATCTGGCCGGACTCCATGGCGTAGGCGATGCCCTCGCCGTTGAACGGGTTCACCAGGCCGCCGGCGTCACCCACCAGGAGCAGCCCGCGCGTGTAGTGCGGCTGGCGGTTGAAGGCCATGGGGAGGGCGGCGCCGCGGATCGGGCCGGTCATGTTGTCGGGGGTGTAGCCCCAGTCCTCCGGCATGGACGCGCACCACGCCTTGAGGACCTCGCGCCAGTCCAGCTCCTTGAAGGCGGCGGAGGTGTTGAGAACGCCGAGTCCGACGTTCGACGTGCCGTCGCCCATGCCGAAGATCCAGCCATAGCCGGGCAGGAGACGGTCCTGGGCGCCGCGGCGGTCCCAGAGCTCCAGCCAGGACTCCAGGTAGTCGTCGTCGTGGCGGGGGCTCTCGAAGTACGTGCGGACCGCGACGCCCATGGGGCGGTCCTCGCGGCGGTGCAGGCCCATCGCGAGCGACAGCCGGGTGGAGTTGCCGTCGGCGGCGACGACGAGCGGCGCGCGGAAGGTGACCTCGCGCTTCTCCTCGCCGAGCTTGGCGGTGACGCCGGTGATGCGGCCGGTGCGTTCGTCGACGACCGGACCGGTGACGTTGCAGCGTTCGAAGAGGCGGGCGCCGGCCTTCTGGGCGTTGCGGGCGAGCTGCTCGTCGAAGTCGTCGCGCTTGCGGACCAGGCCGTAGTCGGGGAAGGAGGCGAGATCCGGCCAGTCGAGCTGGAGGCGGACCCCGCCGCCGATGATGCGCAGACCCTTGTTGCGCAGCCAGCCGGCCTCCTCGGAGATGTCGATGCCCATGGCGACGAGCTGCTTGACCGCGCGCGGGGTGAGGCCGTCACCGCAGACCTTCTCGCGCGGGAACTCGGTCTTCTCCAGGAGCAGGACGTCGAGACCGGCCTTGGCGAGGTGGTACGCGGTCGTGGAGCCGGCTGGCCCCGCGCCCACGACGATCACATCGGCGGTGTTGTCGGAGAGGGGCTCGGTCACGGCGGGATCTCCCCAAGGTTCGAAATCTGCGTGCCGACCGGCACTGGACATGGGCAGTCTATTCAGCAGAATTGATCACCCGGCTGAAGGGCTGCCCTGTGAACCGACCTCTCCCCGCGGTACGGCTGCGCGTTCCCACCCACGAGGACGCGGTCGCCTGGCACCGGCTCTTCGACGACCCGGAGGTCATGCAGTTCTACGGCGGCCGGCCGGTGGGCCTGTCGGTCTACGAGGAACTGACCGCGCGCCAGCGGCGGCACGACGCGGAACTCGGCTTCTGCCTGTGGACTCTGCTCGACGCGTCCGGGGAGGTCATCGGGTTCACCGGCGCGCAGCCTTGGCGGCCGGACTGGGGGCCGGTCGGTGAGACGGAGATCGGCTGGCGGCTCGGCCGGGAGCACTGGGGCAAGGGCTATGTCACCGCGGCGGCTCAGGAGACCCTGAGGCGGGTGCGGGCGGCCGGGGTCCGGGAGCTTGTGGCGATGGTGCGGACGGGCAACGAGCGGTCGATCGCGGTGACCCGGCGGCTCGGCATGGAGCCGGCGGAGACCTACACGCACCCCACGCTGAACGAGCCGGCGCTCTGCTTCCGACTCCCGCTCAACTACGCACAGTAGTCGTCTGTTACAGAAAGACACTGGCGCCTTCCGGGCGGAGGGCGCGAGAGTTACCCTTCCAGTACCGCTGGGGGTGACATCTGTGCGTATAACACCCAAAACACCCGAAGTGTGCGTCCCGCGTCTGGTCGGTCTCATGGCCGTGGACGCGCGCGAAACGGCCCGGGCGCAAGGTCTGTTCCTCAACGCGCCGGACCGCCCGGACTTCCACCTCGCCGTGGTGGACTACGTCGTGCGCCAGTATCCGCAGCCCGGTGCCGAGGTGCCGCGCGAGTCGATGGTGTACGTGTGGTTCGACTTCGGTGAGAGCGAGGGCGGCGGTGGCGTGCGTGAGCCACGCATTCCGGGGCCGCCCAGAGGTGGACTGCAGCGCGAGCTGGACCAGCCCGGCGACCCGTACGCGGTAGCCGGCTTCAGCTCTCCCTGAAGCCCCGGCGCTCAGCCCTCCTTGAAGTGCCGTCGCTCAGCTCTGCCTGAAGCCCCGGCGCGCAACTCCCCCTGGAGCCCGGGGACTCAGACCTCCGCGAAGCCGCGGCGCTCAGTTGTCGAAGGCCCCGCGCTCAGCTCTCCTTGAAGCCCCGGTGCAGCGCGACCACACCGCCGGTGAGGTTGCGCCACGCCACCTTGGACCAGCCCGCCTTGCGCAGCCGTTCGGCGAGGGCCGGCTGGTCGGGCCAGGCACGGATGGACTCGGCGAGGTAGACGTACGCGTCGGGGTTCGAGGACACCGCGCGCGCGACCGGCGGCAGGGCCCGCATCAGGTACTCGGTGTAGACGGTGCGGAACGGCTTCCAGGTCGGGTGCGAGAACTCGCAGATCACCACGCGCCCGCCGGGCCGGGTCACCCGGTGCATCTCCCGTAGCGCCGCGTCCGTGTCCTGCACGTTGCGCAGCCCGAAGGAGATCGTCACCGCGTCGAAGGTGTCGTCCTTGAAGGGCAGCTTCGTCGCGTCGCCGGCCGTGAACGGCAGCCAGGTGTGTTTGCGCTTGCCGACCTGGAGCATCCCGAGCGAGAAGTCGCACGGGACGACGTACGCACCGGACTGCGCGAAAGGCAGCGAGGAGGTGGCAGTGCCGGCGGCGAGGTCCAGGATCTTCTGCGCGGGCCGCGCATCGACCGCCTTCGCCACCTCCTTGCGCCAGCGCCGGTCCTGGCCGAGTGACAGCACGTCGTTCGTCAGGTCGTACCGTTCCGCCACGTCGTCGAACATCGAGGCGACTTCGTGCGGCTGCTTGTTCAGGGAAGCGCGGGTCACCCGCCCATTCTTGCAGCCCGCTCCCACGGCAGGAGCCTGGGCTTCGTTCCGCCGGCACCGGAGCACAGGGAACCGCCGAGCAGCATCACGCAGGTCGGCGCCGGCTGGAGCAGGAAGGCGAGGCCGATGCGGGGGCGTTGCAGCGCCGAGCGGGTGAGGGGGCACGTGCGGGCCGCCCGGGGCTGGACGCGCGGTTCCCCGCGCCGCTTTCGGGAGCGCGGCTCCCCGCGCTCCCGAAGGCGCTCCCTACCTGCGCCTGTGAACCAGCCGGCCGGCGCACACCGTCGCGATGCACGCCCCCGTGTCGTCGAACACGGCAAGGTCGGCGCGGCCGGTTTGCGTGATGGCCGGTTTCCGGGCAGCACTCGGGAACACCACGACGTCGTTGCGCTCGGCCGCGGCTCGGAGTTCGGGTGAGTCGGCGTACCGCTCCAGGATCACGACCGCTCCCAGCTTGAGCACGGCGTGCACGCGCTCGCGCGGGCTGGGGGCGTCCGGGAGGGGGCCGTCGTGGATGCGGGCGGGGCCGAGGGAGCCCGGCCAGGTGCGTACCCGCGCCTGCGGGAACCGCTCGCGCAGCTCGTCGTACGTCCCGACCGCGCCGATCCGGTCCCGCCCGACCACCACGGCGCCGTTCTCGATCGGCGCGGCGTCCCAGGTGACGAAGACCCTGTCCGCCGTGTGAATCGTCTCCACGACCGCGTCAGTTGGAGGCCAGCAGCTTCAGCTCGGGGTGGGCGGTGCCGCCCTCGATGGCCGTCGAGGAGATGTGGGAGACCACGCGGTCGTCGGCGGGGTCGTCGGCCGGGTCGTCGTGGACGACGAGGTGCTCGTACGTCGTGGAGCGCTGCGCCGGGACACGGCCCGCCTTGCGGATCAGGTCGATGATCTCCAGGCGGTTGGAGCGGTGCCTGGCGCCGGCCGAGGAGACCACGTTCTCCTCCAGCATGATCGAGCCGAGGTCGTCCGCGCCGTAGTGCAGGGACAGCTGGCCGACCTCCTTGCCGGTGGTGAGCCAGGAGCCCTGGATGTGCTGGACGTTGTCGAGGAAGAGGCGGGCGATGGCGATCATCCGCAGGTACTCGAAGAGGGTCGCCTGGGTCCGGCCCTTCAGGTGGTTGTTCTCGGGCTGGTAGGTGTACGGGATGAACGCCCGGAACCCGCCCGTACGGTCCTGCACGTCCCGGATCATCCGCAGGTGCTCGATGCGCTCGGCGTTGGTCTCGCCGGTGCCCATCAGCATGGTCGAGGTGGATTCCACGCCCAGCCTGTGCGCGGCCTCCATGATCTCCAGCCAGCGCTCGCCGCTCTCCTTGAGGGGCGCGATGGCCTTGCGCGGCCGCTCGGGCAGGAGTTCGGCGCCGGCTCCGGCGAAGGAGTCCAGACCGGCCTCGTGGATCCGCGTGATGGCCTCTTCCACCGACACACCGGAGATCCGGGCCATGTGCTCGACCTCGGAGGCACCCAGCGAGTGGATCACGAGCTGCGGGAAGGCGTCCTTGATGGCCTTGAAGTGCTTCTCGTAGTACTCGACGCCGTAGTCCGGGTGGTGGCCGCCCTGGAACATGATCTGGGTGCCGCCCAGCTCGACGGTCTCCGCGCAGCGGCGCAGGATGTCGTCGAGGTCGCGGGTCCAGCCCTTCTCCTTGTCCTTCGGAGCCGCGTAGAAGGCGCAGAACTTGCACGCCGTGACACACACGTTCGTGTAGTTGATGTTGCGCTCGATGATGTACGTGGCGATGTGCTCGATGCCCGCGTACTTGCGGCGGCGCACGGCGTCGGCCGCGGCGCCCAGGGCGTGCAGGGGCGCGGCGCGGTAGAGGTCGAGCGCCTCCTCGGGGGTGATCCGCCCGCCGGCGGCGGCACGGTCGAGGACGGCTGTGACTTCCACAGAGGTGAGGTCGGCCTTCTCGGTCACCGGCGTCCCTTTCGCAAGGTTCCTAAGGGTTGACAGGGCGATGTGCGCAAACCGCTCGATATAGGGGTGGTGGTCGGAGACGGGCGGGCGGACGCCGCCAGCCTACGCCAGCCGTTTCACCCCGGAGACGTCAGGCCGCGTACGCGCCTATCAGGAGCCCGGTGAGGGCGCCGGCGAGGAGGAACGGGCCGAACGGTACGGCCGTCTTCCGGCCCGCCCGCCGGGCCAGGACGAGCGCGCCGCCGTAGAGCGCGCCGAGCAGGAATCCGGCGAAGGTACCGAGTAACACGGTGGGCCAGCCGTACCAGCCGAGTACGGCGCCCACTCCCAGGGCCAGTTTCACGTCGCCGAAACCCATGCCGCCGGGGTTGACGAGGTGCAGCACGTAATAGCCGGCGCCGAGGGCGAGGGCGCCGTAGAGGGCGGTCGGCCAGTGGCCGGCGTGTTCGGGGAGCAGGGCGGCGAGACCGAGCAGGGTGAGCGCGCCGGCGGCGAGCGGGAGCGTCAGCGGGTCGGGCAGCCGCTGCACCCGGAAGTCGACGGCGGCGAGCAGTACGCCGACGGGTGCGAGCAGCAGCCAGACCGCAAGCTCGGGCCGGGTGCCGGTGGCGGCGGCCATGGCGAGGCAGACGAGGGCGGTGGCGGTGGCGAGGAGGGCGGCGGAGGGGGCGTACGACAGGGAGGGCGCACTCCGTTGGGAATGCACGGGAGAACGCGCGCCGGCGTACGCCGCACCGCTCCCGGGCTCCCCACGCACCTGGGCCTCCTCGCGCACCCCCGTCTCTCCGCGCACCCCCGGCTCCCTGCGCACCCCGGACTCCCTGCACTCCGCGCATCCGGCTCCGCCCAGCCACCCCCGGACCGGGTGACGGCCACCGGGGCACCTGTCGCGCCAGGGCTCGCCGGAGGCAACGGCGAAGCGATAGGCGGCGCGTGGCAGCAGCGTGCCCGCGAACGCGCCCCACACCGCGGCGACCAGTGCCAGCACCTCCGTGGTCGGACTGCCCACGATTCCCCCCGTCACCACGCTCACCCGCCGTGCCCCCAGGTCCCTACCCGCTTCGGACGGCCGGCATCGCGCGGGCACCCCACAAAGGAGGGCGTCCTCGTCACGTGACCGTCCTCGTCCAGCAGCGTCCTCGTCGCGTGGACGCCCTTCACGTGGACGTATACACGTCACGCGGGCGTACACGTCACGCGGGCGCCTGTCGGCTGGTGCTCCTCACTGCTGGAGCAGTTCCACCTTCACGTCCGCCGGGAAGCCCGTGGTCGGTCCGACGCGACGGGCGAACTCTGCGACGGCCGCCAGCTGGGGGGTGCCGAAGCTGAAGTCGAGGGTGGTGAAGTACTGCTCCAGGGTCGCCTCGTCGAAGGCCTCCCACCGGGCCGCCTGTTCGGCGACCTTGCCGACCTCTTCCAGGGAGAGGTTGCGGGAGGCGAGGAAGGCCTCGTGGACCTTGCGGGTGATGAACGGCTCGCGTTCCGCGTAGTCCCGGCGGGCCGCCCACACCGCGAAGACGAACGGCAGGCCGGTCCACTCCTTCCAGAGCGCGCCGAGGTCGTGCACCTCCAGGCCGTAGCGCGGTCCGTCGAGGAGGTTGGCGCGCAGGGCGGCGTCTCCGATGAGGACGGCCGCCTCGGCCTCCTGCATCATCAGGCTGAGGTCGGGCGGGCAGGTGTAGTAGTCGGGCTGGACGCCGTAGCGCTCGGCGAGCAGCAGCTGCGCGAGCCGGACCGAGGTGCGGGAGGTCGAACCGAGGGCGACCCGGGCGCCGTCGAGCCGGTCGAGGGGGACCTGGGAGACGATCACGCAGGACATCACCGGGCCGTCGCAGCCGACGGCGATGTCCGGGAAGGCGACGAGGTCGTCGGCGTTGCGCAGGAACTCGACCAGGGTGACGGGCCCGATGTCGAGGTCGCCGCGCACGATCTGCTCGCTGAGCTTCTCCGGGGTGTCCTTCGTCAGATCGAAGTCGAGGAGCGTGCCGGTTCTCGCGAGCCCCCAGTAGAGGGGCAGGCAGTTCAGGAACTGGATGTGGCCGACGCGCGGCCGGGTGCGAGAAATGTCCACATCGCGAGACTAGACCCCGTGCGGTACGGTGCCCGGACCGGCCCCCACCCTCGAACGGCCCAGCGGACGTTCAAACATCCGGGTGACGTGATCTTGACCTCTATTGCTTTCGGCTGCCCGCGTGCTAGGCTCGCCGCAAGTTGCAGTTTGGTTTCCCTTGCAGTACAGAGCCTGCGGAGCATGTGACCGCGGGCTCTCGTCGTTTTCAGAGTTATGCAGTTGTGCAGCACCGTTTCACACTTGCAGGTTCTGGAGCAGGGCAACCCTTTGTGAGCCCAAGGAGGGCTTATGGCTACCGGAACCGTTAAGTGGTTCAACGCCGAAAAGGGCTTTGGCTTCATCGCCCAGGAGGGCGGCGGCCCCGACGTCTTCGTTCACTACTCGGCGATCAACGCGCAGGGTTTCCGTTCGCTCGAGGAGAACCAGCAGGTCTCCTTCGACGTGACCCAGGGCCCGAAGGGTCCGCAGGCGGAGAACGTCACCCCCGTCTGATCACTCCCTGATCGCAGAACCTGAGAGCAGTACCCAAGGAGCCCCACGCCATCCGGCGACGGGGCTCCTGCCTTTTCCCGTTCATTTCACGTTCATGGCGGCGCCCATCTGTGGGGCATGGCCATGACATCCCATCAGTGCCCCGCCCGTCGCCCCTCCCCCGCTCTTCCCCTGTCCCACCCACCGTCCCGCCCGCCGTCCCGGCCAGGTATACCGGCGGACGGTCTGCGAACGTGACGACCGGACATTCAGACGAAACATTCTTATTACAGCTGCCCATAGTCCCTACCGATACCTGAACAAGGTGCTTTTCCGGCTAATCCTTCACCCGTTCGCTGCGCATCCATCATCGAATGGCGGAGGTTATTCGCAGCATGACGAAGGAATTGCGGGGGCGGGGAGTCGAACCTTTCTCGGAGCAGTCCCGTTCGACTGTACGGCGACCCACTCGACTGGGCTCTCACACCTACCTGCCCGCACCGAACGGCGCCGGCCTCAGCAAGGGAGCTTTGGCGAGGGGTGGACTCCTTGTCACGCTCGAGGCGACCGAGGAGATCCTCCAGGAATTCATGGATGTGATGAGCTCTCTGGAGAGACAGATCTCGAAACGCTGGACAAGCGCGGAAATTATGCACTGTGGCTCATCGGCGGAATGAGCGAGCCGGCCATGCATCCCGAGTACCTGGGGTACTACCCGGACCCACCCGTCGAGTACTCAGGCGGCCGCCAGGGTGGCGGCGGACGCCATCGGGGGCCCGCCGAGACCTTCTATCCGCCCCTCACCCCTCCGGACTCGGCCTGGGACCCCGCGGAAGAGCTGGCCTTCATGCTGCGGGACAGCATCGACCAGCAGCCGAAGATCCCGTCCGCCCGAAACGAGGACAATCTCGCAGGTCCGGGCGCCCAGAGCCATCGCGACGCCCTGGTGGCGATCACCGAGGAACTGCCGCCGGTTCAGTCCGCTCCGCGGGGTCATCGCAAAGTCCGGACACGGCAGCGCCCGGACGGCATTGTTATTACCAGCTACTTAATCGCAGCATTAGTGACCACCATCGCTTCGGCTGTCAGTATCTTCGGAGGCCTGATCGCTTATGACCCGCTGCGTTTCGTGGCAGCGTCCCGCACGCAAAGCAGCGCGGTCTCCTGGTGGCCTCTGCTGGTGTTCGGACCCTGGCTGGTGGCGTCGCTCTCCATTCTCCGGGCATCGCTGCATCAGCGCCGGGCTTTCCATTCCTGGTCCGTGCTGCTCATTTTCTCGGCGATCGCCATGACACTGTGTGTCGCGCAGGCACCGAGAAACATCGTCGACACCGCGGCCGCGGCCCTGCCGAGTTTCGCCTCCCTGGCCTGCTTCCAGCAGGTGGTACGTCAGATCACCCTGACCAGGCCGCCCCGACGGACGCTGCCCCGGCACCGGGTCCAGTCCACCGAGACAGCCACCGACGGAGCGAAGGACGGCGTGCGCAAGGACGGCAAGCCGTCGGCCGGCGGCCCTGCGAACCGAGCGGGGGCAGTGTGACGCCGACGGAGAGTCCGGTCACGGTCCACCACCCGTCCTTGCCCGATGTCGCCCGGCTCCGGCCGCGTCAGCAGATGGGCATCGACTGCGCCCTGTGCGCCCGGCCGCTGGGAGCGAGTGGCCGGGTGCTGGGTGAGGTGCGGCACCGCGGCCTGCTGTTCCGGCTCTGGGGCTGCATCGTCGGCTGCCAGGCGGCCACGTCTGCCGTCGCGACCACATGGGGCCCCATGAGGGGCGGCTGGTGACGTCGCCGCCCGCCCGACTTCCAGGAGCTACCGGTCCGCGTTGCGCCAGACGGTCAGGTCGCCCCTGAGGAAAGCGATGTCCGCGATCGCGGTGGACTTCGTCTCGATCACGTACAGCCCGATGTTGCCCTCGCCGTCCTTGATGCAGAACTCGGTGCCGGCCGCCGCCCCGGCCAGCGTCCAGCTGTGCCGGTCGGCACTCCTCAGCATGAGGCGGCACTCGTCGAGGGTGGTGCCGTGCGCGCCCCACATCTGGACGAACACGGCACTGTCGCTCTTCAGTTCGCAGCTGGGCTCCTGGCAGTCGAAGCGGATGGCACCCTTGCGGTTCTTCCGTTGGGCCTCCTCGTCCGTGAGGCTCAGCGAGTTCTTCGCGTCCAGCCACAGCCCGGCGTACCCCTCCGGCCTCGGGTCCCGGGGCGAGGCCGAGGACGCACCGTCACCGGCCACCCGGCCCGACGCGTCCGAACCGCCCGACACACCCGGGGATCCCGCCGACGAGTCCGATGACGAGCCGGGCGCGGAATCCGACGACGAGCCCGGCCCGGACGCCGACGAGGAGGCCCGTGCGGCCGGTCCCGTCGCGGACGTCTTCGAGCCCGCCGTGTCCCGGTCACCGAGCCGGCCCTTGGCGTCCATGACCGACCACGCGAAAGCCGCCACCAGCAGCGCGCCGCCCGCCACACCGGCCACCGTGATCAGCGCGGCGCGCCGCCTGCGGGCCTTGCGCTGCTCCGGCGCCGGCTGTGGCCACCCGTACGGCTGCGGGTACGCCGCGGTGGGCGCGGGCACCGGCGGCTGCGGGTACGCCGAGGCCGGCGCGGGCACCGGCGGCTGCGGGTAGGCCGGGGTCGGCTCGGCCACCGGCGCCGGGACCGCGACCTCGGGCCCGGTGACCTCGCGCCACACGGCAGGCCCCCCGCCCGCGTCGGCGTCCGCGCCCAGCCGCTGCCGGCACCACTCCACGATCTCCGCCGGGGTGGCCCGCTCCGCCGGATCGGCGGCCAGGCACCGGGCGAACAGCGGACGCAGCGGCTCGGGCAGAAGAGACAGGTCCGGCTCGGAGTGCACGATCCGGTACAGCACGTTGACGCCCGGGCCGTCGCCGTACAGGGGCCGGCCCAGCGCCGCGAACGCGGCTGTCTGGCCGAGCGCGAAGACATCGGTCGCCGCCGTGACCTCACTGCCGGACGCCTGCTCCGGGGCCATGAACGAGGGCGTGCCGATCGTGCCTCCCGTCGCCGTGTACGACGTGCCGTCGGCGGCCAGTGCGATACCGAAGTCGATCACCCGCGGACCGTCGGCGGCCAGCAGCACGTTCGACGGCTTCAGGTCCCGGTGCACGATGTCCTCGGCATGGATGGCCTGCAACGCCTCGGCCACCCCCGCCATCAGCCACAGCACCGCCGGCACCGGCAGCGGCCCACGCCGGGCGACGGCCTCCGCGAGCGACGGGCCGGGCACGTACAGCGTGGCCAGCCACGGCGGTATGCCGTCCGCGTCCGCGTCGATCAGCTCGGCGGTGTACGCGCCCCGCACCCGCCGGGCCGCCCTGATCTCCCGCCCGAACCGCCGCCGGAAATCCGGGTCGTCGGCCAGCTCCGGCCGTACGACCTTGATCGCGACCGGTCGGCCGCCCTGCGTATGCGACAGGTAGACCCGGCCCATGCCACCCGCGCCCAGCCGCGCGGCGAGCCGGTACCCGGCCACCACCGGTGGGTCGTCCGCCTGGAGTGGCTGGAAGACCTCCGTCGCACGGTTCATCGGCCCTGTCCCCCCAGTGTGATGCCTTGGCCAAGGGCAGCAGCCTAAAGGGGCTGTCAGTGCGGCCCGCTACGGTCCCTCCCCATGACCGACACCGAGGACTTCCTGACCGCCACCCGCACCTTCTACGACACCGTCGCCGAGGACTACGCCGGCCACTTCCGGAACCCCCTCGCCGACAGGCCGTTGGAGCGGGCGCTGCTCGCCGCGTACGCCGAGCAGGTCGGCCCCGACGGCACGGTCGCCGACCTCGGCTGCGGCCCCGGCGAGGTCACCGCGCACCTCGCCTCGCTGGGCCTCACCGTCTTCGGCCTGGACCTCTCCGAGTCCATGATCACCGTCGCCCGCCGCGAGCACCCCGCGCTGCGGTTCGAGCAGGGCTCGATGCTGGAGCTTCCCGTCGCCGACGGTTCGCTGGCCGGTGCCGTGTCCTGGTACTCCAGCATCCACACGCCGGTGGACCGGCTCCCCGCACTCTTCACCGAGTTCCACCGCGCGCTGGCCCCCGGCGGCCTGCTCCTGCTCGCCTTCCAGACGGGTGACGTGCCGCTCCGCCTCGACCGTCCCTGGGGCCGCCCCGTGGTGCTCGACTTCCACCGGCGACGCCCCGAACAGATGGCAAAGCTGTTGTCCGCGGCGGGGTTCGCCCTTCGGTCCAGCACCGTGCGGGAACGGGACGAGACGCTCGGGGAGTCAGCCCCGCAGGCGTTCCTTCTCGCCCAGAAGGAAGGCTGACCAGGCGGCGGGGGCGGCAGTGGGGTGAGCAGCGGCCGGTTGCTTCGAGTCGCGGATGTGGATGGCGGTGGGGTGGGCGGCGACTTCCAGGCAATCGCCGCCTTCGCCGCTGCTGTGGCTGGAGTTGCGCCAGGTGTAGGCGAGTTCGAGGCAATCGCCGCCTTCCTCGTCGCACAGCTGGACTTGAACCAGGCCAGGTCCTCGATGCTCATAGCCGCACGCTGCGGTTCCTGAACGGGCGGCCGGAGGACGAGTGCGGCCGTGGACTCGTCGTCGTACAGGTGCTGGCGTCGTCGTGGGGTGTGTCCGAGCGGGACGTCGGCAAGACCGTCTGGGTGCACTTGCCGCTCAGCCCGCGGCAGCGCCCGCAGCGACCCGGCACTCCACGACCGTGTCCGCGAAGGCCCGCGCCGGAGGGCTGAGCGCATCCCAGCGGCGGACGGCCCAGCCGACAGGGAGGGGGCGGAGGCCGGGGAGCGGGATCAGGCGCAAGGTGCTGGCCTCCCCGGGGACGGGGAGGGAGGGTACGGCGGGTACGACGGCCCGGCCCACCCCCAGCTCGGCGAGCAGCAGGGCCGTGTCCCAGTCGGCCACGCTCGGCTCGTACGCGAACCGTATGCCCACCTCGGCGCACGCCGCTTCGAGGTGGGCGGCGGACGTGGAGTTGGGCGGGAGCCGGATGAGCCGGGTGTCGGCCAGCTCCGCGGGGTCCAGGTGCGGGCGGTCGGCCAGCGGGTCTTCCGCGCGGACGGCGAGGAGCCACGGCAGTTCCACGACCGTGCGCTGCTCGATGCCGCGGACCGGGGGGCCGATGGTGATCCAGGCCAGGTCGAGCGTGCCGTCGGCGAGCGCGTCGAAACTGCCGCGGCCCGAACTGACCGTGCGGAATTCCAGGTTGACCTTGGGGTGGCGGCGGCGGAACGTGACGACCGCGTCGGACATGAAGTGGCGGACGGTGGTGGCGCCGGTGGCCACACGGACGTAGCCGCTGTGGCCGTCGACCAGGTCGCGGAGTTGCCGCACGGCCAGGTCCAGGCCGTTGATGCCCTCGGCCGCCGCGGTCTCCAGGAGGCGGCCCGCCTGGGTCGGGACGACTCCGCGCGGCCGGCGTTCCAGCAGGGCCACGCCCGTCTCCCGCTCCAGCCGCTTGACGTGCTGGCTGACGGCGGACTGGGTGCAGCCGAGGTCGCGGGCGACCGAACTCAGGCTGCCGGCGCGGCACACGGCCACGAACACACCGAGGTCGTCCAGAGTCACAAAACCCAAGTTAACACTAGGGTTTGGCGAGAAAACCCAAGGATTGACTCGCTCCCTGGGGGCGTACGAGGATCGTTCCCGGGCCGCGACCGACCCAGGCGGCAACCCGCTCCCCGCCCCACCGAGTCCGGACGACGTGGGATCAGTGAGGAGCGGGTGCCGACCCTTCCGCGCCGCCGCTCATCGCACGTAGAGGCTCTCCACCTCGTCGGCGAAGTCCCGCATGATCTGTTCCCGCCGCAGCTTCATGGAGGGGGTGAGGTGTCCGGCCGCCTCCGTGAAGTCCACCGGCAGTACGGTGAACCGGCGGATGGACTCGGGGCGGGACACCAGCTTGTTCGCCTCGTCCATGGCCCGTTGCAGGACCTCGGTCAACTCTTCGTCACCGGCCAGGAGTTCCGGCGGTACCGGGTGCTTGCCGATCACCTGGCGCCAGTGCGTGATGCCGTCGGGGTCGAGGGTGACGAGGGCCGCGACGTACGGGCGGGCGTCGCCGACCAGCATCACCTGGGAGATCAGCGGGTGCCGGCGCAGCCAGTTCTCCAGCGGGGCCGGGGCCACCGACTTGCCGCCCGCGGTGATCAGCAGCTCCTTCTTGCGGCCGGTGATGGTGAGGTAGCCCTCGTCGTCCAGCTCCCCGATGTCGCCCGTCGGCAGCCAGCCGTCGAGGGTCGCGGGGACCACACCGCCCGCCTGTGGGTCCCAGTAGCCGCGCAGCACATGTTCGCCGGCGACGAGGATCTCGCCGTCCGCCGCGATCCGTACCCGCGTGCCGGGCATCGGCCAGCCGACCGTGCCGAGGCGGGGCTTGAGGGGCGGGGTCACCGTCGACGCGCCGGTCGTCTCCGTGAGGCCGTAGCCCTCGAAGATCTCGATGCCCGCGCCCGTGTAGAACGCGGCGAGGCGCCGGCCGAGCGGGGAGCCGCCACAGATGACGTACCGGACCCGGCCGCCCATGGCGGTGCGGATGCGACGGTAGACCAAGGGGTCGTAGAAGGTGCGCTGCGTCTTCAGGGCGCGGCCCGGGCCGGTGCCGGTGCCGGTCTGGCGGGCCTCCAGCGTCTCGCCGTAACGCTCGGCCACCGCCGCCGCCCGGTCGAAGACGGCCACCCGGCCGCCCGCCTCCGCCTTGGCGCGGGCGGAGTTGTAGATCTTCTCCAGCATGTAGGGGATGGTCAGCAGGCAGGTCGGTCTGAACGCGGCCAGGTCGGGGAGGAGGTCGTCCGGGGCCAGGCTGGGGGCGTGGCCGAGGCGGACCCGGGCGCGGATGCAGGCGATGGCCACCATCCGGCCGAACACATGGGACATGGGCAGGAAGAGGAGGACGGACGGCTCGTCGCCCCTCGTCTTGAACACCGGATAGAGGAGTTCGATCGCGTTGTCGACCTCGGCGAAGAAGTTGCCGTGCGAGAGGGCGCAGCCCTTCGGGCGGCCGGTGGTGCCCGAGGTGTAGATCAACGTAGCGAGCGTGTCGGGGCTCAGCATGCCCCGGCGTACGGCCACTTCCCCGTCCGGCACCTGCGCGCCCGCGTCGGCGAGCCGGGCCACGTGGTCCTGCTCCATCACCCACAGGTGGCGTACGTCGGGCAGACGCGAAAGCTCGGGGCCGACGGCGGCGGCCTGCGCGGCGGTCTCCGTGACCAGGGCGACCGCGCCGGAGTCGTGCAGGATCCAGCGGGTCTGGAAGACGGACGAAGTCGGATAGACCGGGACCGTGACCAGGCCGGCCGCCCAGGCGGCGAAGTCGAGCAGCGTCCAGTCGTAGGTCGTACGGGCCATGACGGCGATCCGGTCGCCGGGCATCAGGCCCTCGGCGATCAGGCCCCGGGCCACGGCCTGCACCTGGTCGGCGAACTGGGCCGCCGTCACATCCGTCCAACGGCCGTCGGGGCGCTTGCGGCTGAGCACGACCGCGCCGGAAGCCGCCTCCGCGTTCTCGTACGGCAGGTCCGCGAGGGAGCCGTGGGTGACCGGGGGTGCGAACGGCGGTACGGACGCCTCCCGTACGGCGCCGTCGAGCCTCCGTATCTCCGGTTCTACGAGCACCGGGCGGCCGTCGTAGTCGGTGGCGGAGACGGGGGCGCCGGAGGAGACGGGGGTGTTCGGGAAGGGAGTGGACACGGGCGGCTCCTCAGGCGTGCGTGCACCGGCGGCGGGCCCTGGAAGGGGGTTACCGCTGGTTAGGCAGGTGATCGTACGGGTCCGCTGTGAGGGGGTTGTGCGGGTCCGGGGATGGTCCGGGGCCGGGGATGTGCAGCCTCGGGGGTTATGTGAGGGGCGTTCAACTTCGCCCGCCCCGAGGGGATCGAGGGCTCTTGAATCACCGTCACCCCTTGTCCTTACAGGGCTTACCTCCGGTAACCTTACTCCAGAGTAAGGAATTCGGACCCAGTCGCGCGGGAGTTGCTCATGGCCGGCCGCCACCTCGGCTTCACCAGCACGACGTCTGCGCGTTCCGGGGCGCCGGGGGACGCCGTGGCGCTGACCGGCGCCCCCGCGCTCGGCCCGCTGCTGCTTCGCGGGGCCCTGCGTTCCCCGTTCAAGCGCCGGCCGATCCCGGACGCCGACGTTCCGCGTACGCGGCTGGTGCTGTCCGGGCTGCGCGTCGACCCGGCCCGGCTGGCCGCGTACGAGCGGGTGTGCGGCTTCGGTACCGGTGAAGCCGGTCTACCGGTCACCTACCCGCATGTCCTGGGCTTTCCGCTGGCCATGCGGCTGATGAGCGCGCGGGATTTTCCGCTGCCGTTGCTGGGGCTGGTCCATACGTCGATCGAGATCGTGCGGGTGGGGGTGCTGTCGGCCGATGCCGTGTATGAGGTTTGTGTGTGGGTGGAGGGGGCGGCCGCGCACCGGCGGGGCGTTGAGGTGGACGTGGTGACGGAGCTGGGGGTGGGGGGTGAGGTGGTGTGGGCGTCGCGCAGTACGTATCTTGCGCGGGGCCGTGGGGGAGGTGAGCCTCGCGGGGCTGCGCCCCGGACCCCGGGCCTCGCCCACCCGCCCACCCGACTCGGTCCGCCGGAAAGTGAGCCTCGCGGGGCTGCGCCCCGGACCCCGGGCCTCGCCCACCCGCCCACCCGACTCGGTCCGCCGGGAAGTGGGCCTTGTGGGGAGGCGGCCCGGGGGTTGGAAGGGGTGGCGTTGCCCGTTGTGGGTGAGTGGCGGCTCGGTGGGGATGTGGGGCGGCGGTACGGGGCTGCCTCCGGGGACCGGAATCCCATTCATCTGTATCCCCTCACCGCCCGCCTCTTCGGCTTCCCTCGGGCCGTCGCGCACGGCATGTGGACCGTGGCCCGCTGCCTGGCCGCGCACGGCACGCCCGACGCGGTCGAGGTCCGGACCCGGTTCCGGGCACCCGTGCTGCTGCCGGGGATGGTGGCGTACGGCGCGGACGGCAGCGGGCGATTCGACCTGCGTGGCCCGGGCGGCCGACTTCATCTGTACGGCGAGGTGCGGCCCTTGTCCGGTACCGGGCGGAACTCGGCCACGGCGTTGTGACGGGACGGGCGCGTGTCCGGGCGCGGCTTTTCGGCAGGGCGGTGGGGTTCGGGGCGCGGTGATCAGTGTCCCGGAGCGCTAGCGTTCCTCGGGCGGCGCGGTGATCGGTGACCCCGGGCGCTGGCGTTCCTCGGGCGGCGCCGTGGTCGGTGACCCCGGGCGCTGGCGTTCCTCGGGCGGCGCCGTGGTCGGTGACCCCGGGCGCTGGCGTTCCTCGGGTGGTGGGGGCCACACGTGGCCCGACATCAGGTTGCCCAGGCCCGACCAGGCGAAGTTCATCAGCATGGCCGCCGCCTGGCGCGCGGTGACGCCGGGGGTGGCGTTGGCCCAGGCGGCGAGGGACTCCGCGGCCCCGACCAGGGCCACGGCGAGGCCGGCCACCTCGTGCTCGGGGAGGTCCGGGTCCCGGTGGGCCGCCCGGGCCGCCACCGCGACCAGACGGGTCACGAAGGCGACGATCTCCGCGCGCATCGCGGCGACCTCGGCCGCGAAGGGCTCACCGTGCGTACGGGCCTGGAGGTGCAGCACCGACCAGCCGTCGGGATGCTCGGCGGTGTGCGCGAAGAACGCCTGCAGGCCGTCCCAGAGCTGGCGGTCGGCGGGCAGCCCCGGACGTACGCCCGCGCGGACGGCCTCCGTGAGCGCGGTGGCCTCACGGCGGATGCAGGCGGTGAAGAGGTCTTCCTTCGAGTTCAGGTACAGATAGACCAACGGCTTGGACACACCCGCCAGTTCGGCTATCTCGTCCATGGAGGCGGCCATGTACCCGCGTTGCCCGAAAATCCGTACGGCAGCGTCGAGCATCTGCTGCTCCCGCACCGCCCTCGGCATCCGTTTGGTCTTCACGGCACCCATGAGGCAAGCCTAGTTGGGCCCGGGGGCGGCTAGCCCCGGGTCGGAAAGGCTCGGGTCAGGAAGGCTGGCTCTGGGCTCGCGCGCTGTCGTCGGCAAGGTCTTCCTGGCTGCGGTTGGCGTCCAGGTTGGCCTTCATCCGGTCGACCTTGCCCACGATCTGCACCGAGGCCCGGTCCCGCTCCTTGCGCAGCGCCACCCAGCTGATCGGCGCCGAGAGGATCAGGGCGAGCAGCAGGATCCACAGGCCGTTGGAGTTGCCGAAGCCGCGAGGGAAGATGCCGGCGTAGACGGCTCCCCAGACGACCGCGAGACAGCCCGCGAAGATACCGAGGCGCATCAGCGTGTAGCGGAGCATCTCAATCCACTCGTCCGATTCCAAAAGGGGTCATCGTCCAGTGAAGCACGCCGCGCAGGCGATCATGCAGCGGGGTCAGTGCAGCGGCAGCAGCATGAAGACGTCGTCGCGGTCGTCGTCGGGAGCCACGCGGATGGCACCGGGCACCCGGCCGACCTCCTTGTAGCCACAGGAGGCGTAGAAGCGCTCCAGACCGAGACCGCCGCGGCAGGTCAGGCGGATCGCCTCGATGCCCCCCATCCCGCGGGCCGCGTCCGCCGCGGCGGCCAGCAGGTCGCGGCCGTAGCCCTCGCCCTGGTGCCGGGGGTGCACCATCACCGTGTAGAGCCACACCCAGTGGGTCATCAGCCGGTGCGTGTTGCGGGTGACGAAGGCGGTCGCGGCGACCTCACCGTCCTCGTCGTGGCCGACGAGCAGCCGGGTGCGCCCCTCGGCCATCTGCGCGAAGTGCCGCACCAGCTCCGGGCGTATCTCCTCGCGGTTCACCGGGGCCGTGAAGCCGACGGCGCCGCCCGCGTTCGAGACGTCCGTCCACAGGCCGAGGATGCCGTCACGGAGGGCCGGGGTGACAGCGGGATCCAAGGTGAAAGTAAGGGGCATGCGCGCATGGTATCCATTACCCGAGGGCGCGTGCAGCCACCTTCAGATCGGCGACCAGTCCCTGGTACGCCTCCTCGCGGTCGTCCGCCCGCAGCACGGCCGACGGATGCACGGTCGGCACCAGCCGCTCCGGGCGGCCGTGGATCTCCTCCTCCAGCACGGTTCCGCGCACCTGGCCGACCCGGAACGACGATCCCAGCAGCGCCTTCCCGGCCGTCGCCCCCAGCACCACGATCAGCTCCGGCTCCACCAGCGCGAGTTCCGCCGCGAGCCAGGGACCGCACGCGGTCATCTCCCTCAGGCTCGGCGACTTGTGGATCCGGCGCTTGCGGGGCTCGGCCTGGGTGAACTTGAAATGCTTGACCGCGTTGGTGACGTAGGTGTCGGCCGGGTCCATGCCGGCTTCCGCCAGGGCCCGGTCGAGGAGCTTGCCGGCGGGGCCCACGAAGGGTCTGCCCTGGCGGTCCTCCTGGTCGCCGGGCTGCTCCCCCACGAGCATCACGCGGGCGTCGGAGTTTCCGGTGCCGAAGACGGTCTGCGTGGCGGCACGGTGGAGGGGGCAGCCGTGGCAGTTGGCCGCTGCGCGGCGCAGGTCGCCGATGGTGCCGTCGGCCGGTACGAAGGGTTCGGCGGTGTAGGCGTCCTCGGGGGGCTTGGTGCCAGCCATGCCCGTCGAGTACCCCTCGTCCGTGGCGGCGAACGAAGGGGATGCCTGGGCCGTCGGCCGGGTGCGGGTGCGCGGTGGCTTGTCGCGCAGTTCCCCGCGCCCCTGGGTCGGACCAGGCACCCCGCCGACGAGATCCGGCCCGCACAAGCCGGTCGCGCCCCGCGGCGCAGCCGCCACCGGCCACAGCCCCGCGCCCCTGGGTCGGACCAGGCACCCCCGCCGACGAGATCCGGCCCGCACAAGCCGGTCGCGCCCACACGGCGCAACCGCCCATCGGCCACGGCCCCGCGCCTGTGGTTGGACCGGGCTCCCCCCGCTGGAAAGGCCCGGCCGTCTCGCCGACGGAGTCGGGGTGGCGGGTGGGCGGCAGGTTTCAGACCCGCATCGGCTGGGGGGACTCCCTGCGTGCCGGGTCGGGGCCGTCGTACTCGCGGATGATCTCGTAGCGCGTGTTGCGTTCCACGGGGCGGAAGCCCGCGTCGCGGATCAGCTCCAGGAGGTCGTCGCGGGTCAGCTTGTTCGGCGTGCCGTAGTTGTCCGCGTCGTGGGTGATCTTGTACTCGACGACCGAGCCGTCCATGTCGTCGGCGCCGTGCTGGAGGGCCAGCTGGGCGGTCTGCACGCCGTGCATCACCCAGAAGACCTTGACGTGCGGGACGTTGTCGAACAGCAGCCTGGACACCGCGAAGGTCTTCAGGGCCTCGGCGCCCGTGGCCATCTGGGTACGGGCCTGGAGGGTGTTGCGGACCTTGCCGTCCTTCATGTCCACGAAGTCGTGCTGGTAACGCAGCGGGATGAAGACCTGGAAGCCGTTCGTCTCGTCCTGCAGCTCGCGGAGACGGAGAACGTGGTCGACCCGGTGCCTCGGCTCCTCGATGTGGCCGTACAGCATGGTGCACGGGGTCTTGAGCCCCTTCTCGTGCGCCAGACGGTGGATGCGGGACCAGTCCTCCCAGTGGGTCCTGTGGTCCACGATGTGCTGCCGGACCTCCCAGTCGAAGATCTCCGCACCGCCGCCGGTCAGCGACTCCAGGCCCGCGTCGATCAGCTCGTCCAGGATCTCCGAGGCCGACAGCCCGGAGATGGTCTCGAAGTGGTGGATCTCCGTCGCCGTGAACGCCTTGAGCGAGACGTCCGGGAGGGCGGCCTTCAGCTCGCGCAGGGAGCGCGGGTAGTAGCGCCACGGGAGGTTGGGGTGCAGGCCGTTGACGATGTGCAGCTCGGTGAGGTTCTCCGACTCCATCGCCTTGGCGAGCCGGACGGCCTCCTCGATGCGCATCGTGTACGCGTCCTTCTCACCCGGCTTGCGCTGGAAGGAGCAGTACGCGCAGGAGGCCGTGCACACGTTCGTCATGTTCAGGTGCCGGTTGACGTTGAAGTGGACGACGTCACCGTTCTTGCGGGTCCGCACCTCGTGGGCGAGCCCGCCCAGCCAGGCCAGGTCGTCCGACTCGTACAGCGCGATGCCGTCCTCGCGGGTCAGCCGCTCACCGGAGCGGACCTTATCCTCCAGCTCGCGCTTGAGCCCGACGTCCATGCCAACACCTTTCTACGACAGCCCGACCAACGGTATCCCTAGACCTCTTCGGGCAGCTCCCCGACCCGGTTCTCCCACTTCGTGGAGAGCACGATCGTGGTACGGGTCCGCGAGACGCCCTTGGTGCCGCTCAGCCGCCGGATGGTCCGCTCCAGGCCGTCGACGTCCGTCGAGCGCACCTTGAGCATGTAGGAGTCGTCGCCGGCGATGAACCAGCAGTCCTCAATCTCCGGCAGGTCCCGCAGGCGTTGGGCCACGTCCTCGTGGTCGGCCGCGTCGGACAGCGAGATGCCGATCAGCGCGGTGACGCCGAGGCCCAGCGAGGCCGCGTTCACCGTGGCGCGGTAGCCGGTGATGACACCGGCCGCCTCCAGCCGGTTGATGCGGTCGGTGACGCTGGGGCCCGACAGGCCGACAAGGCGTCCCAGCTCCGCGTACGAGGCCCGGCCGTTCTCCCTCAGAGCCTGGATGAGCTGCCTGTCCACCGCGTCCATGCGATCGAAGCCTTCCGGTGAAAGTTCCTGAAGTGATGAGAGGTACTGCTGGTTGCCCGCTGTGCTAGTCGCCCGCTGTGCCGCCGCCCAGTTCGCCCCGCCAGCGCCGGTACAGGCCGTGCTCGACGCCCGCCGCGTCCAGCACCCGGCCGGCGACGAAGTCCACCAGGTCCTGGATGTGGGTGGCGCCCGCGTAGAAGGCGGGCGAGGCCGGGACGACCGTGGCGCCGACGTCGTCCAGGGCCACGAGGTGCCGCAGCGTCTGCCCGTTCAAGGGGGTCTCCCGGACGGCCACGACGAGTGTCCGGCGCTCCTTCAGTGTGACGCTCGCCGCACGCTGCAGCAGGTCCTTGGACAGGCCGAGCGCGACACCGGCCACGCAGGCCGTGGAGGCGGGCACGATGAGCATGCCCTTCACCGCGTACGAGCCCGAGGACGGGCCGGCGGCGAGATCGCCCGCGCTCCAGTACCGCACCCCGCTGACGTCCACGTCGAAGGTCCCGGGCTTGCCGTCGGCACCCCGGGCCAGCCATTCGCGCAGGTCGTCCTGCCAGTGGGCGTCACGGAACGAGATCCCCGTCTCGTCCAGCAGCGTCAGCCGCGAGGCCCGGCTGACCACCAGGTCCACCGCTTCCCCCGCCGCCAGCAACGCCCGCAGCACAGCAGCCGCGTACGGCGTCCCGGATGCTCCGGACACCCCCACGATCCAAGGCACGCGCTGCGTTTCTCCTGCGTTCACACCTTGAGCGTACCGGCGGACGTGAAGGTGCTCAGGCCGGGTGGCCCTGGGCCTGGTCAGACGGTCAGACCGCGGACGAGGAGATCGAGCAGCGCGCACACGAACAGGGCAATGCCGATGAAGCCGTTGACGCTGAAGAAGGCCCGGTTCAGGCGGGACAGGTCGTGCGGGCGGACGATGCGGTGTTCGTAGAGGAAGGCGCCGGCGACGATCAGCAGGCCCAGCCAGAAGAAGGCGCCGGCGTGGGTGGCCAGTCCGTACCAGACGAACAGGGCCGTCGTGATCGTGTGGCAGGCCCGGGCCCCCCAGATCGCGGCCGGGATGCCGAAGCGGGCCGGGACCGACATGACACCGATCTCGCGGTCGGTCTCGACGTCCTGGCAGGCGTAGATGAGGTCGAAGCCGCCGATCCAGACGCCGACCGCGAGGCCGAGGATCACCGCGTCCCAGGACCAGCTCCCGGAGATCGCGAGCCAGCCGCCGACCGGGCCCATCGCCTGGGCGAGGCCCAGGATGGCCTGCGGGAAGTTGGTGAAGCGTTTCCCGTACGGATAGACCACCATCGGGATCACCGCGACCGGGGCCAGGGCCAGGCACAGCGGGTTCAGCAGGGCCGCGGCGCCGAGGAAGACCACGAGGGCGACCAGGGCGCCCGTCCAGGCGTGCTTCACCGACATGGCGCCGGTCACCAGTTCACGGTGGGCCGTGCGCGGGTTGCGGGCGTCGATCTCGCGGTCGATGATCCGGTTGACCGCCATCGCGAACGTGCGCAGGCCGACCATGCAGACGGTGACCAGCAGCAGCCGGCCCCAGTGGATGTTGCGGTCCCACTGGAACATCGCCGTGAGGGAGGCGATGTAGGCGAAGGGCAGCGCGAAGACCGAGTGCTCGATCATCACCAGGCGGAGGAAGGCCTTGGTGCGTCCCGGCTGGGGAATGGCGGCAGAGGCGCTGCTCACAGGCCGTACTCCTTCCAGCGGCGGTCCACCAGGGCCGCCGTGTCGGGGTCGGAGAGGACCATGTCCGGCCAGCCCCCGTCCCTGGTGTAGCCCTCCTCGGGCCATTTCTTCGTCGCGTCGATGCCCGCCTTGCCGCCCCAGAACTGCTGGTAGGAGGCGTGGTCGAGGTGGTCGACGGGGCCTTCCACGACGGTGAGGTCGCGGCCGTAGTCCGTGTTGCCGAGGGCCCGCCAGGCGACCTCGTGCAGGTCGTGGACGTCGCAGTCGGAGTCGACGACCACGATCAGCTTGGTGAGGGACATCATGTGGGCCCCCCAGATCGCGTGCATCACCTTCTGCGCGTGCTTCGGGTACTTCTTGTCGATCGAGACGATCGCGCAGTTGTGGAAGCCGCCGGCCTCGGGCAGGTGGTAGTCCACGATGTCCGGGACGATGATCTTGAGGAGCGGCAGGAAGAAGCGTTCCGTGGCCCGGCCGAGGGGGCCGTCCTCGGTGGGCGGCCGGCCGACGACGATCGACTGGAGCAGCGGGCGCTTCCGCATGGTCACGCAGTCGATCTTCAGCGCCGGGAAGGGTTCCTGGGGCGTGTAGAAGCCGGTGTGGTCGCCGAACGGGCCCTCGGGCAGCATCTCGCCGGGCTCCAGCCAGCCCTCCAGGACCACTTCGGCATTCGCCGGGACCTGCAGCGGGACCGTCTTGCAGTCGACCATCTCGATCCGCTTGCCCGCGATGAAACCGGCGAAGAGGTACTCGTCGATGTCGCCGGGGAGGGGGGCCGTGGAGGCGTACGTCACCGCCGGCGGGCAGCCGAAGGCGATGGCGACCGGCAGCCGCTCGCCCCGCCTGGCCGCCACCTGGTAGTGGTTCCGGCTGTCCTTGTGGATCTGCCAGTGCATGCCGATGGTGCGCTTGTCGTGGCGCTGCAGGCGGTACAGGCCGAGGTTCCGGATGCCGCTCTCGGGGTCCTTGGTGTGGGTCAGGCCCAGGTTGAAGAAGGAACCGCCGTCCTGCGGCCAGGTGAACAGCGCGGGGAGCCGGTCGAGGTCGACCTCGTCGCCGTGCAGCACGACCTCCTGCACCGGCGCGTCCTTGACCTTCTTCGGCGGGACGTGCGTCATCGCGCCCAGCTTGCCGAAGGCCTCCCGTACGCCGACGAAGCCGTGCGGCAGCTCGGGCCGCAGCAGGCCGCCGATCTTCTCGGAGATGTCGCCGTACGACTTCAGGCCCAGCGACTTCAGCAGCCGGCGGTCGGTCCCGAAGACGTTCATCGCGAGGGGCATCGCCGAGCCCTTCACGTTCTCGAAGAGAAGCGCCGGACCGCCGGATTTCTGCACCCGGTCGACGATCTCCCCGACCTCCAGATACGGGTCGACCTCGGCCTTGATGCGCTTGAGGTCTCCCTCGCGCTCCAGCGCCCGCAGCAGGGAGCGAAGATCGTCGTAAGCCATGCCCCCCAGTATCCGCCACCGGCTACGCTGGCCCGGTCACCAGGGTCGTCTCACGGCGTGGGGAGTACGCACGGCCATGCTGAGGTATCTGCCGTTCCTGCTGGTCCTGGCGCTGTGGATCTACGCCTTCGTGGACTGTCTGAACACCCCCGAGGAAGAGGTGCGGCACCTGCCCAAGGCGGTGTGGGTGATCATCGTGCTGCTGTTCGGTGAGGTGCTGGTCGGGCCGGTCGCCTGGCTGGTCACCGGCAAGGTGCGACGGGGTCCGGCGGGAGGCTCGACGCCGTCGGAGTGGCACCGCGACGCCGCCGCGAAATGGGTCGCCCCGGACGACAACCCGGAGTTCCTGAAGTCCCTGGACAAGGACGACCCCCGCAACGACTAGCGGCATCGGCGACCGGCGGACCGGCTCGGGCCCGTGGTGCGGAGCGGCTGGGGCCGCCGGGCGAACCGCCTG
Organism: Streptomyces sp. NPDC027663; assembly: GCF_055566415.1. Lineage (NCBI taxonomy): Bacteria > Bacillati > Actinomycetota > Actinomycetes > Kitasatosporales > Streptomycetaceae > Streptomyces > Streptomyces sp. NPDC027663. The sequence goes on from NZ_JBVHSK010000002.1 coordinate 897,321, forward strand.
GGGGCCGCCGGGTGGAGCTGCTGAGGCCCGCCGGGAGGACCGGCTGAGGCCCGGCCGGGTGGAGCGACGAGGAGCGGCGAGGAGCGACAGAGACCCGGTCGGCAGGAGCGGCTGGAGCCCGGTCGGCGGGGCGAGCCCCCGGGGTTCAGCTCCTGGCCCAGCTCTGGGAGGCGGCTCCCGACCGGCAGGTCGCCTCGGCCACGTTGTCGTTCATGGCGATGTCGAGGCAGCCGCCGTCGTAGACGGTGCTCAGGGAGTTCCCGGAACCCGTCTTCCACTGCCGTGCGGTGTGGCTCACGGAGCAGTCGCCGACGAAGACGGCCTGGCCGTTGCCATTGGCGCTCAGGCAGGCGCCGGTCGAGACGTTGACGACCTTGACGCTGCCGCCGCCGGCGCTGCGGAAGGTCCAGCGGGCGGTGCCGGCGGAGCAGTCGCCGAGGCCCGTGGCGCCGTACACCTGGATCAGGCACTTGCCGTTCTCGCCGTTCTCCAGGCGGAACGTGGCGGGGGTGGAGGTCCCGCCCGTCCCACCGGAACTGCCGGACCCGCCGGTACTCCCCGCGCCGCCGCCGGAACTCCCCGTGCCGCCGCCGGAGCCGCCGGCACCGCCCGGACTGCCGGTGCCACCGGAACCGGATCCCGGGCCGGATCCGCCGCCCGGAGCGCCCGAGCCGCCGGCGGCGCCGTTCGGATCGGGCGCCGGGGATCCTTCGCCGTGCTCGCGCCCCTTCTCCCGGGACGCCGGGCCCTTGCCGTCCGGCTTGGGTGTGCCGGTGGTTCCCGTGCCGGAGGCGCCGGGCGCGGGATCGGCCGGCGCGGAGACGGACGTGCCCGGGGTGCCCGCGGCGGCGCCGTCCCGGTGGGCGTCGGTGGTGTACGGCGCCAGTCGGAAGGCCAGGGTCGCCACCCCGGCACCGACCACGACCGGTACGACGGCGAGCACGACGCGGGTACGGCGCCGGTTCCGCTCACGAGGCCGGGCGGAGGGCCGTACGAGGGCGCCGGGGCCCGGAGTGTTCCCTCCGATGACCGCCCCGGGCTCCTCCCCCGTGCCGTTCCCGGCCTGCTCCTCGCCGCGCTCCCCTGCCCCGCGGTTCCCTCCGGCAGGCTCCCGGCGGGTACCGGCCACCGCCCCCGGCACCGCCGCCCCCGGCACCGCCGCCTTCGGCACCGCCGCCTTCGGCTTCTCGGCCCCCGGCTGGGCCCCCGGCTCTTCGCTCCCCGCTTCCTGGGCCCTCGGCTCTTCGCTTCCCGCTTCCTGGGCCCTCGGCTCTTCGCTTCCCGCTGCCTGGGCCCCCGGCTTCTCGGCCTCCGACTCCTCAGCACTCGGCTCCTCGGTCCCGGATTCCTCGGCCCTCGGCTTCTCAGCCTCCGATTCCTCGGCCCCTGATTCCTCGGCCTCCGATTCCTCGGCCCCCGGCGTCTCCAGCACCGGCGGCACCTCCGCCGCGAACGCCGCCCGGGCGGTGAGCTGTTCGGTGAGGGCGGGAGGCCACAGCGGGCCGTCACCGGCCGGCGTCTTCCCCTCGGTGAGTTCGAGCAGCTCGGCCGCGGTGGGCCGGCCCTCGGGGTCCTTGTCCAGGCAGGACGCGACGACCGAGGCCAGCTCCGGGTCGACCGCGCGCAGCTCCGTCAGGTCGGGCTGCTCGTGCACGATCCGGTACAGCACGCCGTGCCCGGACTCGTCACCGAAGGGCGGTCGTCCGGCCCCGGCGTAGGCCACCACCGATCCGAGGGCGAAGACGTCCACCGCGCTGGTCAGCCGCCGGGCACCGCAGGCCTGTTCGGGGGACATGTAGGCCGGGGTGCCGACCACCATCCCGGTCCGGGTCAGCCGGCTCTGCTCGGCCGCCCGGGCGACGCCGAAGTCGATGAGGCTGAGCCCGTCGAGGGTCAGCATGATGTTGGACGGTTTGACGTCCCGGTGCACCATGTCCAGCCCGTGCACCGCCGCCAGCCCGGTGGCGGCCTCCCGGAGCAGCAGCCACAGCGACGCGGCCGGCAGCGGCCCTCCGTGTGCCTCGACGGCCTCGCCCAGGGTCAGCCCGGGCACGTAGGCGGTGGCGAACCACGGCGGCCGGGCGTCGCGGTCGCCGGCGAGCAGCGGTGCGGTGGCCCCGGCGGGCATCCGGGCGAGGTTGTCCAGTTCGTGCCCGAAGCGCCGTACGAAGTCTTTGTCCTCGCCGGCGACGGACGGCCGCACCTGCTTGACGGCGGCGTACCGCCCCTCGTGCACGCCGAGGTAGACCCGGCCCATGCCGCCGGACCCGAGCCGGCCGACGAGCGGGATCGGACCGATCCGCCGCGGATCGTCCTCGGCCAGCGGCTCGACCCCGTGGTGTTCCCCGTTCAACTCTCTCCCCCTGCGGTCCTGTTGACGGTGCGATGGCTGCTTCAGCGCGCGTACGACCCGAGGCCGGCCAGGCAGTACACATACTCGCTGACGGTCGCGCCGTTGATCGTGTAGCTCGAGGAAAAGGCGTATTCCGTACGGGGGTTGTCGTTGCAGCGGCTCATGTCCGTGGTGAACGGGATGGACTGGACGACCTTGTAGTGCGCGTCGGCGGCGGAGCAGGAGACCTCCTCGACCCCGCTGACGGACTGCGCGGTGGTGGAGGTGGGCAAGGTGCCGTTCAGGCAGGTACCGGAGGTGTAGGGGCTCGGGTCCGCGCTCCCCCCGCCATAGGGGTCGCTGCTGCCGTACGGATCACTGGTGTCGTACGGATCGCTGCTGCCGTACGGATCGCTGGTGTACGGCGCGCCGGTCGCCGGTGCGGACGTCGTGTACGACGGCGAGGCTCCCGCCAGGTCGTCGGAGCCGGCGGACGAGCCGCCGTCGCCGCTCCGGCCGGCCTGCCAGACGACTAACACGATCAGCGCGGCGACCACGAGTACGCCCAGGCAGGCGCCTCCTTGCTTCTTCTCGGGGTTCCCGGGTCCTCCGGGATTCGCGGGGCTCATGGGCGACGACACGGGCAGCTCCTGGATGTGAGGATGGTGCACCAGTGTGGGCCGACAGCCCACGATCTAAAATACGTTTCTAGAAAAGTACTTCAGAATGAGTCCCAAGCAGCAGCGTGGCGAGGCCACCGTCGAGCAGCTCCTGGACGCCGCGCTGCGCGTCTACGCCGAGTCCGGCGAGGAGGGGCTGACCGTCGCCGCCGTGACCCGGGCGAGCGGGGTCAGCCTCGGCAGCCTGTACCACCACTTCGGCAGCGTCGACGGCCTGATGAACGCCCTGCTGAACCGCTGGCTGGGCCGGCTGCTCGGCGAGCTGGTCGCGGCCATAGAGCACACCCGTACGGCCCGCACCGGCATCCGCGCCCTGGTCCGCGCGTACCTGGCCTTCGTCCAGGAGCACCGGGACGCCGCCCTGCTGCTGCACTCCTCGTACGCCGACCGGCAGGGCATGGCCGACGGCAAGCGGCTCCGGGACGCCCAGGAGGCCCGGCTGTCCCCGCTCGCCCAGTGGGCCCAGCGGTACCTCGACGCCGGTGAACTCGCGCCGCTTCCGCTGCCGCTGATCGAGTCGCTGATCCTCGGACCGGTGATCGGGGTCGCCCGCCGGTGGCTGTCCGGCATCGACGATGTCGACCTCGACGAGGCGGCGCTCGTCCTGCCGGGCCGGATCTGGCGGTCGGTGGCCGCGGAGCCGGGCTGACGGCGCGCCCGGCGGACGTCCGGTCCACGTTGCCCCGGTGTGCGTGGCGCAGCACAGTGAGGGCATGGACCGACAGCAGGCCCGAGCCCGGCCCGCCACCGCCACCGCGCCCGCAGCGCCGAGGCAGACCCGGCCGGGAGCGGGGGACCGAGAACCCGGATCGGCCGGCCCGGCCGAGTGCGGGACCGAGAACCCGGATCGGCCCGCCCGGCCGAGCACGGAACCGAGAACCCGGATCTCTGGAACGAGGACTTCGGTGAGTGATTCACGCATTCCGGCCATCGATCTGCGGCTCTGGACCAAGGGGGACGCGCCGGCCCGCGCCGCCCTGGCCCGTACCGTCGACGAGGCCCTGCAGACCGCGGGCTTCCTGCTGGTCACCGGGCACGGGGTGGAGCCCGGGCTGCGCGCCGGGATCCGGTCGGCCGCACGGGAGTTCTTCCTGCTGCCCACCGAGGTCAAGCAGCGGTACGAGGTGAAGGTCGGCGGACGCGGCTGGCTCGGGCGGGGCGCCGAGGCCAACGGGTACGCGGAGGGCACCGAGACCCCGCCGGATCTGAAGGAGTCGCTCACCTTCGCGACCGACGAGCCGTTCGAGGACCCGGTCGTGAACTCCGAGTGGTACGCGCCCAACGTGTGGCCCGCCGAGGTGCCGGCGCTGCGCGGGCTGTGCGAGGAGTACCTGGACCGGATGGCCGCGCTGGAGAAGGAGCTGCTGTCCCTGCTGGGCTACGCGCTCGGCCTGGAACCCGACTTCTTCTCGCGGCACATGGACCACCCGACGTACGGCTTCAACATCAACTGGTATCCGGGCACGGAGGTCGTCGGCGAGCCGGAGCCCGGGCAGTTCCGGATCGGTCCGCACACCGACTTCGGGACCGTCACCGTCCTCGACCGGCAGGCCGGCAAGGGTGGCCTGCAGGTCTACACGGACGAGGGCGGGTGGGAGGACGCGCCGTACGACCCGGCCGCCTTCACGATCAACGTGGGCGACCTGCTGTCCCGTTGGACCGGGGCCCGGTGGCGGTCGGGGCGGCACCGGGTGCTGCCGCCTCCGTCGGACGCGCCCGCCGAGGAGCTGATGTCCCTCGTCTACTTCGGCGAGTGCACCCCGGGCACGCTGGTGGAGTCCGTACCGGCGCCGGTGGGCCGGGTTGCGTACCCGCCCGTCGACTCGCACGTGTACCTCCGCGAGAAGCTCGACTCGATCACCGTGGACTGACCACCCGCACGCCCACCCGCCACCGCGGGCTGACCGCGTCCCCTCCGGACCGTCCCCTTGACCGACCGCGCCCGCTCCGGATCACCTCTGAACCGACCACGCCCCTCCTCCGGAGCGTCACCCTGCGCCGGCCGCGCCCCCCTCCGGAGCGTCACCCTGCGCCGGCCGCGCCCCCCTCCGGAGCATCACCCTGCGCCGGCCGTCTGCACTCCGGCTCGTCACCGTCGGCGCAGCCCAGGCCAGGCCCGGGCACCCGCCGTCAATGCCGGTTGTCCGCTTCCGCGTTCGGTCTACCGCCCGTTCCGGTGAAATGGACCGGACGGGCACATCCCGCCGGCCTCCCGCGTCATTGCCTTGAAGGGGGCCCGCATCCAGGGGCCCCCTTCTGCGATCGGAGACGCGTGCGAATCACTGACATCCAGCGCTGCGAGGTCCGGCCGGGACGGCTCGTCGAGTGGACGTTGAGTCCGGCGACCGTCGCGGCGGCGACGGCACTCCCGGAGGACTCCCGGCCCCCCGCCTACATCCAGGAGTCGCACATCAGGACCGCCAAGTGCGTGCGGGACGACGGGCTGTTCGTGCCGACCTGGCTCGGCACCGCGTTCGACCTGCCCGGCCCGGTCGACCTGGATGTGCTGCAGGAGGCGCTGCGGGCCTGGACGGTGCGCCACGAGACGCTGCGCAGCGGCTTCCGCTGGGCGGGCGGCGAGGGCGACGAGCTGCGCCGGTTCACGCTCGACGCGGCCGACGTGTCCCTGCGCAGGGAGGTGACCGGCGACTTCCCCGACGCCGACCGGCTGGTCCAGCACCTGCAAAATCGCTTCGACACCGTCGCGGACGCGCTGCGCTGGCCGAACCTCATCTACACGGCGGTCGTCCGGGACGACGGCGTCAGCGTCTACATGGCCTTCGACCACAGCAACGTCGACGCCTACTCGGTGCACCGGATCCCGGCGGAGATCATCGAGCTGTACGCGGCCGGGGCCGCGGGCGGCACACCCGAGGCGGCGGCGCCGGCCGCCAGCTACGTCGACTTCTGCGAGATCGAGCGGGCGGACGCGGACCGTCTCGACGGCGGCCACCAGATCGTCGCGCGCTGGCGGGAGTTCATCCGCCGCTGCGACGGGACGCTGCCCAGCTTCCCCGTGGACCTCGGCCTGGATCCGGACGGCCCGCTGCCGCGCCAGCAGATGCTGTGCGAACCGCTGGCCGACGCGGACGCGGCGGCGGCGTTCGAGGCGTACTGCAGGCCCTACGGGGGCAGCATGGTCGGGCTGCTGGCCGCGACCGGGCTCACCGTGCACGAACTCGGCGGGCAGCCGGTGTACCGGACGGTGGTGCCGTTCCACACCCGGGTGAAGTCACGGTGGAGCGACTCGGTGGGCTGGTACGTGGGCGGCGCCCCGATCGAGGTGCCGGTGGGCCGTACCCGCGGCTTCCCGGAGACCCTGCGCACGGTCCGTGCCGAGCTGCAGGCGAACCGGTCGCTGGCCCGGATGCCGCTGGCCCGGGTGCTGGCCCTGCTCGGCGCGGACTTCCGGCCGACCTCCCCGGACCTGTACTCGATCGTCTCCTACCTCGACACCCGCGCCATCCCGGGCGCCGAGCGGTGGGCCGAGCAGCGCGCCCACGGCCTGATCCGGGTGTCGTACGGCGACCAGGTGTGCGTGTGGGTGAACCGGCTGCACGAGGGGCTGTGGCTGGCGAGCCGCTACCCGGACACGGACGTGGCGGCGAAGAACATGCGGCTGTACGTCGAGCGGCTGCGCGACCGGATCGCCTGGGTGGCCCACGCCGGCCTCGCGGCGGTTTCGTGACACAACGGTCACCACCAACCCTGGTCCGGAGCAACTTCCCCTTCTTACACTGCTGTTGAGGGGGAGATGCGGTGCACAGACGGTTGCACGGGCGGGGAGCACTGTTCGACGTCGATCCGGCCGGCCTCGCGCCGAGACTGGTGGGCCTGCGCCCGCACCAGCACCGCGCACATCCGTACGAGCATCCGGACGAACCGCCGTTCGTGGTGCTCACCGGAGCGCGCGGGCTCGGCAAGAGCGCGGTTCTCGACGAGCTGCGGGACGCCTACCGGGGCCATACGCCGGTCGCGCTGGTCGACTGCGCGGAGGCCCAGTTCCGGGCGCCGCCCGCGGACCGGCCCGCCGCCTCCTGGTCGCCGCTCGGACAGGCGCTGCTGGTGATCGCCGAGCAGCTCGCCGCGCCGGTGACCGGCGCCGGGCGGATCACCTTCCCGCGGCTGATGCCGGGCCTGGTCGCGGTGGCCGCGGGCGGCTGGGGCGACGCCGACTCGGAGCGGATCCGCCGGGAGGTCGAGCGGATTCTGCTGCTGAACGAGAGCGGCTCGTGGATCAGCGGGCTGGCCGGGCGCTGGGCCGGGAAGGTGGCGGCCAAGGTGGTCGCCGCGGCCACCGGCACCGGGCCGCTGGTGTCGGGCGCCGTCGAGGCGACCCTGGAGGCCGTCGCCGAGGGGTTCTCCAGCCGCCGGCACCAGAAGGCGTCCGTGTGGTACCGGACGTATCCGAACGCGGGCGGCAACGCCCAGCGCGGGCTGATCCTGCTGTCCCAGCACTTCCGGGACGGCGGCAGCTCCCGGGAGCACGCCGAGCGGTATCTGGTGCGGGCCCTGCTGGCCGACCTGACCGAGGCGTACGCGGGGGTGCTGCCACGGATGCAGCGGCTGGGCCGGCCGCTGGTGCTGCTGGACAACGCGCAGGCCGCGCCGGGTACGGGGCTGCTGGCGGCCGTGCTGCGGGACCGCGCCGAGGGCATCACGGACCGGGTGGCGTTCGTCGCGGCCCGGCGTGGCGACGGCCGCGAGGAACTGCCGGCCGCGGCGCGGCGGGAGCTGGCGGAGGTGGCCCGGCGCTGCGACTGGGTGCCGGAGGCGGCGCCCTCCTCACGGGCGCTGCTGCTCGCGCTGGCGCCGCTGAGCCCGGACGACACCCTGCACATCGTCGGCGCGGTCTGCGCGGACACCGCCGTCCCGCCGCAGCTGCCGCCCGCCACCCACCGGTTGACCGGCGGGAACCCGCTCGGCGTCGTACTGCTCGCCGAGTCGGCCGCGCAGGCCCTGCCCGAGGTGTCCTCGCTCGGCGAACTCCTCACGGCCCGCTTACGGCCCGCCGAGGACCGGCCCGCCGTGGCCGCCTACGAGGCACTGCTGGACCGGCTGGTGCCGGCCGAGCACCTGGAGGAGCTGACCGTGCTGGCCGCCGCCCACGACCACGGCTCGGCCTGCGCGGTGGCCGCGGCACTGCTGCCGGACACCTTCGGCCCGGCGAGCGTCCGGGCACTGCAGACTCTGCTCGCCGAGGAGGGGCTGCCCGGCGTGCCGGGCCGGTTCGTCGGCGACCCGTTCGTGCGCACCCTGCTGCTGCTCCGGCTGCACCTGCGGGATGCCGACCACGCGTCCTGGCGCACCGCGCACGAGACGCTGATCGCCCACTACCCCGACGCCGGGCACGCCCGGTACCGGCTGCACCACGAACTGGCCCTCGGGGACACCGGGGCCGCGGTCGCCCATCTGTGCGACACCTTCCCCACCGCGGATCCCCGGGCCTGGCTGCGCACTCTGCGCTTCATCGCCTCCGCGCCCTATTTCCACGCGCACGACGCCGAGGGCCGCGACTTCACCGGACGCGGCGACCGGCGGGCCGCGGTCGCACTCGGCCGCACGGACGCCGAACACGCCGTACCGGACGGCGCGGACGCCGTGCTGCACCTGCGGATACGGCGGCTGCTGCACGCGGTGTGGCTGCTCGCGGACCCGCTGGTGCTGCCCGACCCGCAGGTGTGCGACCGCCTCCGCTTCGAGCTGGAGCAGCTGTCCAACCTGCGGCCGGCGGGCAACGCGCTGCTGTGGCGGGCCTCCCGGGACTGGCCGGCGACCGCGCTGGCCGGACGGCCCATGGACGGCCCCGAGGACGGCGACGACGGCGCCGGCAGCCCGGACGACGACAGAGGGGAGGCGTGATGGCGCGCAGGGGTGCGGGCACGTGGATACGCGAGGGTGTGTGGGAGATCCCGCTGCGCCGCTACACGGCTCTGCTGGTGGTCGCGGGTCTGGTGGCCGGCCTGGTGTTCGCGGCCCGGGCCCTGCTGGACGAGGACCGGTCCTGTGCGCCCGGTGTGGCCCGGCCGGAGGGCAGCGACGAGTGCGTGGGCGTGTCGACCGGGCCGTACGACTTCGGGCAGGCGCAGCTGCGGGACGTCGTCCGGGCCGTCGGCCGGGAGAACGACCGCCTCGAACCCGGCAGTTATGTGTCCGTGGCGCTGATGCTGCCGTACACCTCCACGTCACCGACCAGCCTCAACGACATCCGGCACCAGCTGCAGGGCGCCTACCTCGCTCAGTACCAGGCCAATCACGACTCCAACGGGGAACGCCCGCAGATCCGGCTCGTGCTGGCCAACCCGGGGGCGACCGGCGCGCACTGGCAGCGGACGGTCGACCAGCTGGCCGTGATGACGAAGGGCGCGGACCGGCTGCGGGCGGTCGCCGGCATCGGGCAGAGCACCGACGCCAACAAGCGGGCCGTCAAGGCGCTGACCCGGCAGGGCATTCCGGTGATCGGCTCCTCCATCACCGCCGACGACCTCGCGAACGGGCAGGGGGGCAAGGACCCCTACCCGGGGCTGGCCCGGGTGGCGCCGACCAACACCGACGAGGCCCGGGCGCTGGCCTCCTTCGCCAAGGTGGGCGCGGGCAAGGCACTGCTGGTGTACGACAAGCCCGGCGACCCGTACACCCGGACCCTCCAGCAGTCGTTCGCGGCGCTGATCAAGGGCTCGCCGTACGAGCCGCAGCCGTTCACCCCGCCCGCCGACCGCAGCGAGGAGGGCACGACCGCGAACACCTTCCGGCAGATCACGCACCTGGTGTGCGACACCTCCCGGGAGACGGACACGATCCTGTTCGCGGGCCGGCACACCCAGCTGCGGCAGTTCATCAACGCGCTGGGCGGACGCGGCTGCCAGGACCGGAGGTTCACGGTGCTGACCGGTGACGAGGCCTCGTACCTGACCCACGAGAAGGACCTGGACCGCAGCGCGCTGCGGCACCGCCTCTCCGTGCGCTACACCTCGCTCGCCCACCCGGACGCGTGGACGGAGAACCCGGCACGGTCGGGAGGCTCGACGGCCGACTTCACGGCACTGCGGCAGCTGCTGACGGCCGCGGCCCGGGAGCCGGTGGGCCCGGTCGGCTCGGCCGCCCTGGACGACGGACAGCTGATCATCGGCTACGACACCCTGCGGCTCGCGGTGCACGGCATCCGTGAGGCGGCGCCGGCCGGCCGGACCGTCCCGGCGCTCACGGACGTCGGCCTCCAGTGGCCGCAGGTCAAGGGGTCGCTGCGGGTCGACGGGGCGAGCGGCTGGATCTGCCTGGACGTGCACGGCAACCCGTACGACAAGGCGGTGCCGATCGTGGAGCTGACGGCCGGCGGCGGCTCGCGTTTCGTCCGGATCGCCTGGCCGGAGGGGAAGCCGCCGGGGAAGGCGTGCCTGCCGCCGTCGCCGGGGTCCTAGGTGAGCTGTCCGGGGAGGGGTTCGGAAGGCTCGGAAGGCGCTGCGGGCGCCGCGGGCTGCGTGGGCTCCGGTCGGGGGAGGCCGTGACCGGACTCCATGATTTCGATCAGCCGCTCGAAGCGGGCCCGCCAGCCCTGCTCGGACGCCGCCTCGCCCTGGAACTCGTGCGTGAACCGGAGTGCGCTGCCCTGGTCCTCCTCGCGCTCCAGATGGAAGCGGATCCGGCCGCCGTCCCCGACCGTGTACTCCGCGACCCGGTCCACGTCCCACGCGGTGACGTGACCGCTGCCCACGTCACGCAGGGTGACCGCGCCGCCGAGCCGGGGCTCCAGCACGTCGGCCGGGGTGAACCAGCTCCCGAGCCCCTCGGGCGTGGCCAGCGCGGGCCAGACGTCCTCCATGTGCCGCGGGAGCCGCACCACGAAGTGGAGGATGTGCGTGTTCCCGTGGGTCTGGCTGATGCCCTGCGCGATGGAACCGCTCATGACACCAGCCTGACCCCTGGGCCGGGGTTGTGCACGTGGCACGGACCCCGGCCCGGCCGGTGTCAGACGCCCGCGTAGGAGTGCTTGCCGCTCACGAAGATGTTGACGCCGTAGTAGTTGAACAGCCAGCAGCCGAAGGCGATCAGCGCCAGGTAGGCGGCCTTGCGGCCCTTCCAGCCGGCCGTGGCCCGGGCGTGCAGGTAGCAGGCGTAGGCGATCCAGGTGATGAAGGACCAGGTCTCCTTGGGGTCCCAGTTCCAGTACCGGCCCCAGGCGTCGCCCGCCCAGATCGCGCCCGCGATGATCGTGAACGTCCACAGCGGGAAGACGGCCGCGTTGACCCGGTAGGCGAACTTGTCCAGGGACGCGGAGGCGGGCAGCCGCTCCAGCACCGAGGACGCGAACTTTCCGGGCCTGCCGCCGGTCTGCAGCTTGTTCTCGTACGAGTCCTTGAACAGGTACAGGATCGTGGCGACCGCGCCGACGTAGAACACCGCGCCGCAGAAGATGGCGGTGGAGACGTGGATGTACAGCCAGTACGAGTGCAGGGCGGGCACCAGCTGGTCGCTGGCCGTGTACAGGACCGTGACCGCGAGGCCGAGGTCGAGCAGGACCGTGGTGATCAGGAACAGACCGAGCCAGCGCACGTTCCTCTTCAGCGCGAGCAGCCCGAGGTACACGCCGACGGCGACCGTCGAGAAGGTGATGTTGAACTCGTACATGTTGCCCCACGGCGCCCGCTCCACGGAGGCCGCGCGGGCGACGACACCGCCCAGCTCCACCAGGAACGCGAGCGCGGTGAGGGAGACGGCGATCCGGCCGTAGAGGTCGCCCTGCACGTCGCCGCCGTGCGCGCCGGGCCCGTCCGGCACGTCGCGTGCGCCGGACGCCGAGCGGACGACGACCTTGGGCCGCTCCAGCAGGGCGGTGCCGCCGGCCTGCTTCACCGTGACGGTGGGGCCGGCCGCCTTCTGCTGCTGCCCGGCGCCGGCGGTGAGCGCGGCGGCCGTACGGGCGACCTTGCTGCGGCTGCCGAAGAGCCACTCGGCGATGTAGGCGAAGAAGGCCAGGGTGTAGACGGCCATCGACGAGTAGATCAGCGTGTTGCTGATGCTCGCGAGGTTTTCGTTGGTCGCGGCGGCGAGATCGGTTGCGGCGGCGAGAGTCACTTCTCAGCCCCTTCGGCAGGTACGACTTGGGGGTCGGGGGTGGGTGAAGGATCGTCGTCGGGGTCGGGAGCCCCCGGCGCCTGGTCGTACAGGACTGCGGCGAGGTCGCCCAGTTCATCGGGCACCTTCGCGGACTCGCTGCGGCCGAGCCCGGCCATCTCGACGACCGTGACGCCGTCGTCGCCGCGCACGGCCCGCACCCAGACGCGGCGCCGCTGGATGAACAGGGACGCGGCCAGACCGAAGATCGCGGCGAGGGCACCGCCGAGCGCCCAGCCGCCGCCCGGCTCCTGGACGATCTCGAAGCCGGCCCACTCCTTGACGTCCTTCTCGAAGGTGATGGACCCGGCGCCGTCCGGCAGCTTCAGGGTGTCGCCCGGCTGGAGCAGCTTCTTCAGCAGCCGGCCCTTGCCGTCCTTGAACGCCTTCATGTGCTTCTTGTCGAGCTGGTACACGCTCTGCGCGCCCGCGTTCACGCCCAGGTCGCCGTGGTAGGCGTTCACCGCGAGCAGCGGGTTCACCAGCGCCGGGTACTGCGAGAGCATCGTGCCGCTCTTGGGGTCGAAGGTCGGCACGAAGAAGGCCTGGAAGCCGAGCTGGTCCTTCTTGCCCCGGCCGTCGCGGTAGTCGTCCATCACCTTGATCACGCCGTTGGAGGTGATGTTGCCGTCGAGCGGCAGCAGCGGAACGGCGTCCCGGTAGACGACCTTGCCCCGGCCGTCGCGGACGGTGACGACGGGCGCGTAGCCGTGGCTGACCAGGTAGACCTTCGCGTCGCCGATCTTCAGCGGCTCGTTGACCTTGACGGTGGTCGGCTTCTCCTTGCCGTAGGCGCCCTCGCTGTAGCGGATCCTCGCCTCGAAGGTGCGCGGGGTGCCCTTGTTCGGGCCGCTGACCTCGTAGGTGGCCCTGAAGTCCTTGAGGTCGAAGCTGAACGGGATCAGGTCGTCGGTGCGGAACAGGCTGCCGGACTTGATGTCGTCGTACATCGGCAGCGCGTTCGAGAAGCCGTCGCCCTCCACCATCAGCTTGGTGCCGTCCGACTTGTACAGCTGGCCGGAGGCGAAGGCGACCAGCAGCACGATCAGGGCGATGTGGAAGACCAGGTTGCCCAGCTCGCGCAGATAGCCCTTCTCGGCGGCGACGGCGTCCCCGGCGACATGGACGCGGAAGCGGCGCTTCTTCAGCAGCGCGAGCGCGGCCTCGCGGACCTGGTCCGGATCGGCCTGCGTGCGCCACGTCGTGTAGGCGGGCAGCCGGGTCAGCCGCTTGGGCGCGCCCGGCGGACGGCCGCGCAGCTGGCCGACGAACTGCCAGGTGCGCGGGACGATGCAGCCGATGAGGGAGACGAACAGCAGGATGTAGATCGCGGAGAACCACACCGAGCTGTAGACGTGGAACAGGCCGAGCTTGTCGTAGACCGGCGCGAGCGTGCCGTGGGTCCTGCGGAATTCCTCGACCTTGGTGGCGTCGGTCCCGGTCTGCGGGATCAGCGAGCCGGGGATGGCTCCGAGCGAGAGCAGCAGGAGCAGCAGCAGCGCGATCCGCATGGAGGTCAGCTGCCGCCAGAACCAGCGGACCCAGCCGATGACGCCGAGTCCGGGCAGGCTCGTCAGTTCCTCCTGCGGCGCGGTGGACAGCTGGGAGCCGGCCGCCCCCAGGTCCTCCTGGTCCCGGCTCTGGCCGGTGTCGGTCTTGCTCATCGGTCAGATCCCTACATCGAAGCCGTCGGACCAGGTCTGCATCTGCTGGATCAGAGCACCCCAGGCGCCGGTCAGCAGCAGCACACCGGTCAGGATCATCATCGAGCCGCCGATGCGCATCACCCAGACATAGTGGCGCTTGACCCATGCGAAGGCACCGAGCGCCTTGCGGAAGGCGATCGCGGTGAGGATGAACGGGACGCCGAGACCCAGACAGTAGACGACCATCAGCAAGGAGCCGCGCGCGGCGCTCGACTCGTTGATGGACAGGATGTTCACCGAGGAGAGCGTCGGGCCCATGCAGGGCGTCCAGCCGACACCGAAGAGTGCACCGAGGACGGGCGCCCCCAGGAGGCCGCCCGTCGGCCGCTTGTGGAAGCGGAACTCGCGCATGGTGAACCAGGGCAGCAGCCCCATGAAGAACACGCCCATGACGATCATGAGCAGGCCGAGCACCTTGGACAGGACGCCCTGGTACTCGATCAGGTTGGAGCCGAAGTAGCCGAACAGCGCCCCGGTGGAGATGAACACGGCGCTGAAGCCGAGCACGAAGAGGGAGGCGCCGGCGGCCATCCGCCCCCGTCTGGCCTCGGCCAGGTCGGTGCCCGCGACGCCCGTCACATAGGAGAGGTAGCCGGGGACCAGCGGCAGCACGCAAGGCGAGAAGAAGGAGACGAGCCCGGCGAGCAGGGCGACCGGCAGCGCGACCAGCAGGGCCCCGTGCATGACCGTCTGGTTGCGCCCGGACCCCGCTTCCGCGGCCAGCGTCAGCAGTGCGCTCACGTCACTTCTCCGCGAGGACCGGCTTGAGCATCTTCACCAGGGTCGCGTCGTCGAGCGCCTCCAGGGCACGCGCGGCGACCTTGCCCTTCCGGTCGACGATGAGCGTCGAGGGAATGAGCTGCGGGTTGAGGGTGCCCTTCTTGAAGCGGAGCATCAGCTTGCCCGTGGGGTCGTACAGGCTCGGGTACTCGACCTCGTGCTCCTTCTCGAAGGCGAGGGCGGGGGTGGTGCTGGTGTCCCGGGTGTTGATGCCGACGAACTGCACGCCCTTGTCCGCGTACTGCTTGGAGACCTTGGCGAAGTACTGCGCCTCCTCCCGGCACGGTCCGCACCAGGAGCCCCAGACGTTGAGGACGACGACCTTGCCCTTGTAGTCGGCGATGTCGAGGCTCTTGCCGTCGAGGGTCTTGCCGGACAGGTCCGGGGCCGCGGCACGCTTGCCGGCCGGGACGGTGTCGATGCCGTTGTTGCCGGTGACGAAGTTGGTGTCGCCACCGCCACCGGAGATGCCGCCCTTTCCGCACGCGGACAGGGTGAGGGCCGCGGCGGCGGCCACAGCGGTGAGCAGGACGGCGCGGCTACGGGTACTCATGTGAAAAGTTTCGCATGTCCGTTCCGGCGATCTCTCGCACCCCCCTGCCGGGCGGAAAACCCCTTTTCAGGGCGTATTTACACGGGACATTCCGGACAACAAGCCCGGCTCAGGCGGCGTCGGAGGAGGCCGACTTGCTGCCCCGCAGGAACTCCTTCCAGCCACCGGCGGGCTTCTGGCCCACCTCCAGCGTGCGCAGCTTGGCGAGCACCTCGGGCTTCTGCACGTCCATCCACTCCACGAACTGCCGGAAGGAGACCAGCCGCACATCGGCGCCCTTCTCCTTCTCGCGCGCGATGTGCTTGAAGGCCTCCTCGACGGAGTCCATGTAGATGCCGCCGTTCCACTGCTCGAAGTGGTTGCCGACGAAGAACGGGGCCCGATTGGTCTCGTATGCCCGCTTGAATCCCTGGATGTACGCCTGCGCGGACTGCTTGCGCCAGCCCGGGTAGTTGTAGGCGGGCGCCTTGGTGGAGTTCACGGACTGGTTGGCGAGCATGTTGTAGTCCATGGACAGCACCTCGAAGGACCGCCCGGGGAAAGGTATCTGCTGCAACGGCAGGTCCCAGATGCCCAGCTTCTTCACCGGCCACGTCTGACGGCCGCCCGGCGAGGAGGCGTCGTAGCGCCAGCCCAGCTTCTTGGCCGTGGGCAGCAGGTTGCCCTGGCCGAGCAGACAGGGCGTACGGCCGCCGACCAGCTCCTTGTCGTAGTCGAACGGCAGCGACGGCAGGTCCGTCCAGCCGGTGTTGGTCCGCCACTCCTTCACGAACGCCTTGGCCTGCCGGATCTCGCTCTCCCACTGCTGCGGGGTCCAGTTGCCGACCGTGCCGGTGCCGGCGCAGAAGTGCCCGTTGAAGTGGGTGCCGATCTCGTGCCCCTCCAGCCAGGCCCGGCGCACGTTCTTCAGCGTGGCCTTGACGTGCTCGTCGGTGAGGTAGCCGATGTCGGAGGCGCCGCGCGGATTGTTCGGGGGCTCGTACAGCCGCTTCTTCGACTCGGGCAGCAGGTACAGCCCCGAGAGGAAGAAGGTCATGCTCGCCCCGTGGTCCTTGGCGAGGTCCAGGAAGCGCGGGAAGAGACCGTTGCCGACCTCACCGGCGCCGTCCCAGGAGAAGACCACGAACTGCGGCGGGGTCTGCCCCGGCTCCAGCGGCTCGGGCTTGGCCGGCTGGTGCGGCTGCCTGCCGGTGAAGGAGGTCGAGCCGTCACCGATGGGCCGCGCCGGATGCGCACTGCTCCCGCTCCCGGGCCCGGGGCGGCCCTGACCGGAACCGTTCGGGTGCCGCTTGCCGTCCGAGGACGTGAGGCTCCCGCAGCCGGCGAGCGAGGCGGCGGCCGCCGCGCCCGCACCGAGGCCGAGTGCTCCCCGGCGGGAGAGGGTCCGGGAGAAGGTGCGCATGGAAATCCCCGATCGTCGCTGCCTGCTGGTCACCCAGACAGAGGGCGCGACGAACGGGGAGGTTCCGATGATTCTTATGTTTTTCGCAAGGTTTCCGGCAAAAACACCCTAAGTCACATCAAACGGACTGACAGGTACGGGTGTTGGGCCGGTCAGGCGCCGAAGGCCTTCCCCTGGGCCGTGCCCTTGCCCTTCTGGGGCTTGGCACCGGCGCGCAGATGAACCGGGACGAGGTCGATGGCGGGCTCGCTGTAGCCCACGGACACGATTCTGTCGCCCTGATATGTGAAAGTCGTCAGGGACGCGAGCGTGCACTGCCGTTTGCGCGGGTCGTGCCACAGCCGCCGCCGCTCGACGTACGACCGCACGATCCAGATCGGCAGCTGATGGCTCACCAGCACCGCCTCGTGCCCGCGCGCCTGGTCCTTCGCCGCGTTCAGCGCGCCCATCATCCGCACGACCTGGTCGACGTACGGCTCACCCCAGGACGGCCTGAACGGGTTGACGAGGTGCTTCCAGTTCTCCGGCTTGCGCAGCGCGCCGTCACCGACGCCGAAGGTCTTGCCCTGGAAGACGTTGTCGGCCTCGATCAGCCGCTCGTCGGTGTCGAGATCCAGTCCGTGCGCCTTGGCGATCGGCGTCGCGGTCTCCTGCGCCCGCTCCAGCGGCGAGGCACAGACATGGGTCACGTCCCGCGAGGCGAGGTGCTCGGCGACCCGGTCGGCCATCTGCCGGCCCAGCTCGGACAGGTGGTAGCCGGACAGCCGCCCGTACAGGATCCCGTCCGGGTTCTCGACCTCACCGTGCCGCATGAGGTGGACGACGGTGATGTCCTTGGTGTCGCTCATTCTGCCGTGGCCTCCGCAGCCGCACGGGCCGCCGCCGGAAGGGCGTCGGCGATCTTCTGGATGGCCCGCTCGTCGTGGGCCGTGGACACGAACCAGGACTCGAAGGACGACGGCGGCAGATAGACGCCGTTCGCCAGCAGCGAGTGGAAGAACGCGGTGAAGCGGTACGACTCCTGCCGCTTGGCGTCCTCGTAGTCGCGCACCTGCCGGTCCGTGAAGAAGACGGAGAACATGTTGGAGGCCGTCTGCAGCCGGTGCGCCACGCCCTCCTTGCTCAGCGCCTCGGTGACGAGACCCTGGATCTGCTTCGAGACGGCGTCGACGGTGTCGTACGCGGCGTCGTCGAGCAGTCGCAGCTGGGCGAGACCGGCGGCGGTGGCGACGGGGTTACCGGAGAGGGTGCCGGCCTGGTACACGGGCCCGGCGGGAGCGAGGTGGGCCATGACGTCGGCGCGACCGCCGAACGCGGCGGCCGGGAACCCGCCGCCCATGACCTTGCCGAAGGTCATGAGGTCGGGCTTGACGCCGTCCACGCCGTACCACCCGGCGCGGCTGGTGCGGAAGCCGGTCATCACCTCGTCGGAGATGAACAGCGCGCCGTTCTTCTGGCAGGCGTCCTTCAGCCCCTGGTTGAACCCGGGGGCCGGCGGCACGACGCCCATGTTGCCCGGCGAGGCCTCGGTGATCACACACGCGATCTCGCCCGGGTGCCGGTGGAAGGCCTCCTGCACGGCCTCCAGGTCGTTGTACGGCAGCACGATCGTGTCGCCGGCCTGCGCACCGGTGACACCGGGCGTGTCGGGCAGCGCGAAGGTGGCGACGCCGCTGCCGGCCGCGGCGAGCAGCGAGTCGACGTGCCCGTGGTAGCAGCCGGCGAACTTGATCACCTTGGACCGCCGGGTGAACCCACGGGCGAGCCGGATCGCGGACATGGTCGCCTCGGTCCCGCTGCTGACGAGCCGGACCTGCTCGACGGGCTCGACGCGGGCGACGATCTCCTCGGCCAGCGCCACCTCGCCCTCACCGGGCGTGCCGAAGGACGTACCGCGGGCGACGGCCTCCTGCACGGCGGCGATGACCTCGGGGTGGGAGTGCCCGAGGATCATGGGACCCCAGGAGCACACGAGGTCGACGTATTCGCGCCCGTCGGCGTCGGTGAGGTAGGCGCCCTTGCCCGACACCATGAACCGGGGGGTGCCGCCGACGGCGCGGAAGGCGCGCACCGGGGAGTTCACACCGCCCGGGGTGACGGCGGAGGCGCGGTCGAAGAGCGCCTGTGAGACGGGCGCGTCGTAGGGATATGGCGTTTCGCTCATGGCACTCATGACGTGCGACTTCTCCGGCTTCTCGGACTCCGGTTGCGGGGTGACCTCCTCAGGGTAGGCCGCGCCCCGGCCGGACCGCGGGCGACCTCGAGATCAAAGCGTCGCCACCCGGCAGGCATCTGCGAGACTGAGAGCTGATACACAAAGCTCCTGCGCACGTAATCATCAGGAGCCGGATGATCAGAGGCCGGAAAGATCCCCGTGGACTGTTGTTCCACCGCACGTTTCGGAGGGCGGCCGTGGGGGAGGTCACTGACACGATGATCGGGTTGCGCGGCGGGGGCCACGCGTCCTAGAAAAGCAGTCGGGTGGAGATATGCATCGCGGTGGCGGACTGGGCGAGGGGACTGATGACCTGGGTCCTCGACGTGCCCGGCGGGGAAGGCACCGGCGCGAAGCGGAGGAATCGACCGAGGCACGTCAGGAAGCACGACAGTCCGAGGGACGTCAGTCCGACGGGCGCCAGAATGACGGACGCCAGTCCGACGGGCGCCAGAGTGACGGACGCCAGAGCGACGGACGCCAAAGTGACGCACGCGAGGTGCAGGGGCTACGCGCCGACCGCCTCCGGGCGGGGAGCAGGAATGGTGGTCGGGTGGGGGTGACGTACAAATACTTCGGCGCGCCGGACGGCGCGACCGCGGCCCGCGTTCCCATCTCGATGCGGCCCGAGGAACTCGGCGGCGACGAACTGGGCATGAACGGCATGTTCACCAAGATCAAGCCGGAGACGATGGCCGCGATGGTCCTGACCGGCATCGAAGGCGTCCCCCTGCACAAGGTCCCGCCCCTCGAACTGGTCGTCCTGCACCCCGACTATGCGGTCGTGAAACTCCCCATGACGGTCGTCGACCCCTTGCGCGGCATCGGCGAGGAGGCCGTGGGCGCGGCGGCCTTCATCTGGTCCACGGTCCCGGACCGGGGCGGGCCGCGAGACGCGTTCAACGTGTACCAGCTGCTGCACGAGTGGCAGGACTTCAGCCATCGGTTGCACGAGGCGGGGCATCAGCCTTATTGCCTTGTTTGGCCCTGATCTGGGGTTTTGATGGGTTCGGGCGGGGTTTTCGGAACCTCGCCCTTTCAGTGCCGTAGAGGGGCCGTCAGGCAGCCAGGGCACATTGGGGTCACGCCGGCGGCCAGGGCGGCCGGTGGTTTCGACGCCCGGTGTCTCCGCGGACCGCGTGAAGGCTCGGCGCATGCGTCGCTGGGCCGCCGCCGCGAACTGGGACTGCTTCGGGGTACCCGCCGCCCTGTTCTGCTACATCGACCGCGACATGCGCCGGCCTCAATGGTCCGACGTCGGCATGTCTCTGCAGACCGTCATGCTGCTGCTGCGTGCCGAAGGCCTGCACAGCTGCCCGCAGATGGCCTGGGCGAAGTTTCACCGGACCGTCGCGGAGGTCCTGTCGCCCCCGGACGAACTCGTCCTCTTCTGCGGCATGTCGATCGGGTTCGAGGACGTCACGGCCGATGACGCCCGTACTGGCCGGGCACCGCTCGGCGAGACGGTCGCCTTCGTCGGGGACCAGGTGGCCGCGCGGTCTACGATCGGCCGCCATGGACTGGGTGGAGCGGACCGCGAAGCTGAGGCAGTGGACCAGGAGCGGGACCCGGGCTCCGCACAAGCCGCTGCTGCTCCTGTACGCCCTCGGCCGGTTCCAGGAGGACGCGGAGGGCGGACTGCGGTACACCGCGGTGGAGCGGGACCTGCAACTGCTGCTGACCGAGTACGGTCCTCCGAACAGGACGACGCCCGCCTATCCCTTCCATCACCTGGTCAGCGACGGCGTGTGGGAGGTGCGGACCGACCGCGGGCCCGGCAGCCCCGGAACCGGGGTGCGGGACCTCCGGGAGACGGGCGCCACCGGGCGGCTCGCGCCGGACCTGAGAGCGGCCCTGCGGCGCGAGCCGCACCTGCTCGGCAGGATCGCGCGATTGCTGCTCGACCTGCACTTCCCGCCCTCCCTCCATGGCGAACTGTGCGAAGCCGTCGGCCTGGAGCTGGAGCCGGCGCAGACCGAGCGGCTCACGGCGGTACGCAGGCAGCGGGACCCACGGATGCGGGAGCTGGTACTGACCGCCTACGAGTACCGGTGCGCCTTCTGCGGGTACGACGGCAGGATCGGCGCGGTGCCGGTCGGGCTGGAGGCCGCCCACGTGCGCTGGTGGGCGTTCGGCGGCCCCGACGAGATCGAGAACGGGCTGTGCCTGTGCTCCCTGCACCACAGGCTCTTCGACAAGGGCGTCCTCGGAGTGGGGGACGGTCACCGCATCCTGGTCTCACAGCGCTTCGTCGGCCACAGCCCCGCCGCCCGCGAGCACGTCATAGCCCTCGCGGGCCGTCTGCTCGTCGGCCCGCAGCCCGGTGCACAGCGTGTCGCTGCCGCGCACCGCGACTGGCACGCCCGCCAGGTCTTCCACGGCGAGCCGCGCCCTGCCACGGCGGCCTGACCACCGTCGCCCACCAGCCTGAGCCCCCACCCCGGCAGCCTGACCACCTCTGCCCCATCGGCCGCCGCGCAGCGCGCCCGCGGTCTCGGTGTCGCTCCCGGTAACCGCGCGTCAGGTCGTCGTGGCGGTGTGGTGCGGCCGGTTGTGTATGAGCAGGGCCGAGGCGAGGGCCGCGCACAGGAACACGGCGGCGATGACGGTCATACCGGCGTGGACGCCGGAGGTGAAGGCGTCGCCCACCGCGGCGGTCACGCTCTGCGGGGCCGCTCGGTGGCCGGCACTGCCGGTGGAGACGGCGTGCTCCACGGCGGGCCAGGCTGCCCGGGGCACGTGGTGGGCATCGAGCCGGGACGGCAGTTCGGACTGAAGCCGGCTGGCGAGGAGTGCGCCGAGGAGGGAGGAGCCGGTGACGGCTCCGATCTGGCGGAAGGCGTTGACGGCTCCGGAGGCCATGCCGGCGCGTTCGTGGGAGACGCTGACCAGGGCGGCAGCGGTGCTCGGCGCGGCCACCATCCCGCTCGCGGCTCCGAAGAGCACGTACAGCCACCACACCCGGGCATAGGGGGTGGTCGGGTCCAGCGTGGTGAATCCGGCCGTGGCGGCGGCGCCGACGAGGAAGCCCAGGGTCAGCGGGAGTTTGAAGCCGGTGCGGCGGATCACGCGTCCGGTCGCGTAGGCGACGACGACGTAGACGCCGAAGAAGGCCAGCAGCCGCCACCCCACGTCCAGGGCGGACAGTTGCTGGACACGCTCGTAGAAGAGCACCGACAGGATGGCCACCCCGGTGAAGCCGAACAGGGAAACGGCCCCGACGAACATGACGGCGCTGAACGACGCCGACCGGAACAGGGTCATGTCCAGCATGGGCGCGCGGGCGGCGCGCTCGACGAGGACGAAACCGGTCAGGGCCGCGGCGGCGACGACCCAGGCGGTGAGGATGCGGGGGCTGGTGTAGCCGTCGTGTCCGCCTTCGATGAGGGCGTAGACGAGGGCGGCGATGCCCAGGACGGCCAGGACCTGACCGGGGATGTCGAGCTTGCCGCCGGGGCTGCGCGATTCGGCGACGAAGACGGCGGCGGCCATGGTGATCACGGCGAGGACGGCGGTCGACAGGAAGACCGTGTTCCAGTGGAAGTGGTCCAGCAGTACGCCCGCGATCAGCGGGCCGGCGGCCAGTCCGATGCCGGAGGAGGCCGCCCAGGCGGTGACGACCTCGGTGCGCCGGTGGGGGTCGGGGAAAGCGGCACCCAGGACGGCCAGGCTGTTCGGCAGGATGAGCGCGCCTCCGACGCCGGAGACGAGCTGGCCGGCGATGACGCCTCCCGCCGAACCCGCGGAGTAGACGGTGAGCGACCCGACGACCATGACCGCGCATCCGACGAGGAAGGTGCGCTTACGGCCGTAGAGATTGCCGATGGTGCCCGCGGACATCACCAGGCTGGCCACGAGCAGGGTGTACGCGGAGGGGATCCAGACGACGCCGGTCGGGGAGACGTGCAGGTCGTCCTGGATGGCCGACAGCGCCGACACCGATGCCGTGACCAGCAGAAACGTCGTCATGGCGCCGAGGCACATGGCGACGAGCGTGAGGGCGGCGGCGGAACGGGTGGGCGTGCGCGGGGAGAGCCGGTCGCCGGATTGCGCGTCGGCCGTCTCGAGCCGGTTCAGGGCGGGGGAAGGAGTGGAAGGCATCGTGTCCTCGTCTCAGCCGGGCTGCGGGTGGAGGGCGGCGACGCCATCGGTGAGGTCGGCCTGCGAGTTGTCCCTCGTGATGCACACACCCAGCTGACTAACGTTTGCATAAGTTAGCTATGACGTTATAGGCTGACTACGCAGGAAGCAAGTCAGGTGGAGGGCCGAGGGATGAACGATCTGCTGAGCGAGCGGGACGCCTGGTCCATGGCCAACTGCTCCATCGCCCGGACCCTGGAGATCGTCGGCAACCGGACGGCGCTGCTGATCATGCGCGAGGCGTTCTTCGGCACGCGCCGGTTCGACGACTTCGCCAAGCGCGTGGGCGTCGGCGAACCCGCGGCCTCGGCACGCCTGAAGGAGCTGACCGCCGCCGGCCTCCTGGAGCGCGTCCCCTATCAGGAGCCCGGCCAGCGGACCCGGTACGCCTATCGGCTGACCGAGAAGGGGCGGGACTTCCTGCCCGTCATCGCGGCGCTGCGGCAGTGGGGCGACACCTGGGCCGCGGACGAACAGGGGCCTCCCGTGGTCGTACGCCACAAGGGTTGCGGTGCCGCGGTGCACGCGGTGCTCCGCTGCGAAGAGGGCCACGACGTCCAGCCCGGGGGGTCGGTCGCCGATGCCGGCCCTGGACTCATTCGCGTCGGCCCGGACACTCCCTGAACCCGACGGCGGCGGGAACCACCCATCGCCGACCGGCACACCACACCCACACACGCCCGCCGAGGAGCTGCCGCATGTCCGGAACACCGGAGAAGTCCCTGAACACCGACGCGATCGGCCAGAAGGGAGCGGACATACACAGGTCACGTGTGATCGGCTGGGAAGACCCCGCCCTTACCGCCGACGCCGTCCCTCACCACAGCGGCCTCGAGTTCCTCCGCGAGATCATTGCCGGGCGCCTGCCCGCCGCACCGATCGCCGCCACCCTGGGGTTCACCCTGGAGGAGGCCGAACACGGCCGGGCGGTCTTCGTACTGGAGCCGGGCGAGGAGCACTACAACCCGATCGGCAGCGTCCACGGCGGCGTCTACGCCACGCTCCTCGACTCGGCGGCGGGCTGCGCGGTGCAGTCCGTGCTGCCGCGGGGCATGGGTTACACCTCGATCGACCTGACCTTGAAATTCCTGCGCCCGATCACCGTCGACACCGGCAAGGTCCGCGCCATCGGCACCGTCCTCAACAGTGGCCGCCGCACCGCCCTCGCCCAGGCGGAACTCCGCGACTCCGACGACCGGCTGCTGGCCCACGCCACCAGCAGCTGCATGCTCTTCCCGGTCCCGGCCCCCTGACCATCGTGCGCGTACGGGGTTTCGAGGACCCCGGCGGCAGCCGGTCCGCTCGATCGGTGCCGGTAGATCGGTGCTGGCGCGCCGCTGACGGCAGCCGGTCCGCTCGATCGGTGCCGGCGGCCGCTGTCGGCACCGAGTCCGCTCGATCGGTGCCGTGCCCGCTGACGGCACCCGGTCCGGCGGTCCGTCACCGTCCCGCGTGGACGACCGTGATGTGGCGTTGCCGTCCCGGGCTCTCCAGCTCGTCGAGCACGGCCACCGCCAGGTCCTCCGCACTGATCCACGACCGGCCGTCGGGGGCGGTGAGCAGGGTGTCCGTGCCGCGGTGGTAGCGGCCGGTGCGGGGGCCGGGTTCGAGGAGGGCCGGAGGGCTCAGGTAGGTCCAGTCGGCGTGGGTGTGGGCCCGGCACGTTCCGAGTTGCGCGACTCCCGCGGCGGCGAGCGACCGCCACTCCGGCGGTACGTGGGCGGGATTGGCGGCCACCAGCAGGTCCGGGTCGTCGGGGCTGCGCAGTGCGCCGGCTCCGCCCACCACCAGGACACGGATGCCGAGTCGTGCGGCGGAGTCCAGGACGGTCCGGGTCACGCCGACCAGGAATTCCTCGTCCGCCGGGTCCGTCCGCACGGCCAGGACGACTGCGTTCGCGTCCGAGGACACCAGTGCCTTGTGCACGGCGTCCGGGTCGCTCGCGTCGAGCGGGACCGGCGTCACGTCCGGCTGCTCGCTCGCCGGCCTGCGGGACAGGGCCAGCACCCGGTGTCCGCGGACAGCGGCCTCGGTGATGACGCGGCTGCCGACCATTCCGGTGGCGCCGAGCACCGCGATCGTCATGTTCATCGGTTCGTCGTTCCCCTCGTTCTGTCGCTCTGACGTGCTGACGTGCTGACGTTCGGATATTCCGGCGTCCTGACGTTCGGACGATCTGGCGCCCTGGCGTTCTGGCGTCCTGACGTTCGGCTGAGCTTGCGTTCTGGCGTCCCGGCCTCCCGGCGTCCCGGCGTTCTGGCGTCCCGGCGTCCCGGCGTCCCGGCGTCCCGGCGTTCTGGCGTCCCGGCGTTCTGGCGTTCTGTATGTGTCGTCTCGTCGTGCGCGTCGCCATCAAGTCGGCGTGCTCTCGCGTCCGCGCCTGTTTTCACGTCTCGGCGTGTTCTCTCGCCGCGGCTTGCCCTCCCGTCGTGCGCATCGCCCTCGGGGCGGACCGCCGTCGCCTCGGCGGGTCCAGCTGTGCGGCCAGCATCGCCGCCAGCGCCAGGACGAAGCCGCACGTCTGGGGCAGGCTCAGGGACTCTCCCATGGCCGTGCCGATGACCGTGGCGACCAGGGGAGAGAGAAGTACCAGGGGGGCGGATGCGCCGACCGGGAGCTTGCCTATGCCGCGGAACCAGAGGGTGTACGCGATCAGGCCGCCCATGCTGCCCAGCCACAGGTAGCCGCCGGCCGCTCCGGCATCGATCCGCCCCGGCACCCCCTCGATCGCCAGGGTCAGCGGCAGCAGGAGCAGTCCGCCGGCCGCGAGCTGCCAGGCGGCCATGGTGAGAGGGCCGGCTCCCGTGGGCCGGCCCCAGCGCTTGGTGAGGACGACACCGGCGGCCATGGCGGCCGTACCGCCGAGGCCGGCGAGTACGCCGACGGCGTCCAGGCGGGCCTGCGGGCCGAGGACCACGAGTCCGACGCCGGCCACACCGAGCACGGCCCAGGCCCAGCGCCAGGCGGTCGGCCGGTCGTGGAGCACCGCGATGGCCAGGCCGGCGACCAGCAGCGGCTGGGTGGCGCCGAGGGTGGCCGCGACACCGCCGGGGAGTCGTTCGGCGGCCAGGAACAGCAGCGGGAACAGGGTTCCGATGTTGAGCGCGCCGAGGACGAGGGTCTTCCACCACCAGTCCCCGCGCGGGAGTACGCGGGTGAGCGCCAGGCCGGCCAGCCCGGCGGGCAGGGCGCGCATGAAGCCGGCGAACAACGGGTGCCCGGCGGGAAGGAGTTCGGTGGTGACGGCGTACGTCGTGCCCCAGGAGGCGGGGGCGAGGGCGGTCACGGCGACGACGGCCGCACGGTGGGCGGACGGGGCCCGCGGCGGGGTGAGTGCGGGTGGGGCAGGCATGAGGCAAGTCTTGACCGGAGCGTTCATGAAACCAACGCATGCTTGTCATCGCAGCCATGAATGAGGACGATGGACGATCGTGGATCTCCAGCAGATGCGGTACGTCGTCGCGGTCGCCGAAACCCGTAACTTCACCCGCGCCGCCGAGCGCTGTTCCGTGGTGCAGTCGTCGCTCAGTCACCGGATCGCCGGTCTGGAGCGGGAGTTGGGGGTGCGGCTGTTCGCGCGGTCCAGCCGCCGGGTCGAACTGACCAGTGCGGGCGAGGCGTTCGTGGCGCGGGCGCGCGAGTGCCTGGCCGCCGCCGACCTCGCGGTGGCCGACGCCGCCGCCGCGACGGGCGTGGTACGGGGCCGGCTTGCCGTCGGGGTGATCGTGACCACGGCCGCCGTGGACGTACCGGAGTTGTTGCAGCGCTACCGGGCACGGCACCCGGAGGTCCGCGTCATGCTCCGCTCCGGGCGCAGTGACGAGCTGGCGGCGGCGATCCGGGACGGCGACCTGGACATCGCCTTTCTCGGGCTGCCGGAGAGCGAGCGGCCCTCCGGTGTGGAGAGCGTGGTGCTGGACCACGACGAGCATGTGCTGGTCGTCGCGGCCGGGCACCGGCTCGCCGGGGCCTCCCGGGTCACGCTGGGGGAGATCGCCGAGGAGACGTTCGTGGACTTCGTGGCCGGGACGCCTGCCCGGGCCCAGTCGGACCAGGCTTTCGCCGCGGCCGGGCTGGCCCGGGACGTCGCGTACGAGGCCGGTGTGGTCGAGCTGATCACCCGGCTGATCATGCGCGGCCTCGGCATCGCGCTGCTGCCGTCGGCGTTCGTCCGGCCGCTGGCCGCCGAGGAGCCGGGGCTGGCGCTGGTCCCGGTGACCGACGGGCCGCACCGCATCGAGTATCTGGCGTGGAGCCGCTTCAATCCCAGCCCGGCCACCCGGGCCATGCTCGACGTCCTCGGGGTTCGGTCGCGGGGGTAGTCGCCGGGTGTCGGTGGGCGTCCAGTGCCGGCAGGCCCGGTTCGACGGTGGCCGTCGTCCCGGCCAGGAGGCGCAGGGCCGCGTCGGACGGGCTGCCGAACCGTCACGCCGACTGGACCCGAACCGTCACGCCGACTGGACCCGAACCGTCACCCCGACTGAACCCGAACCGTCACCCCGACTGAACCCGAACCGTCACCCCGACTGAACCCGAACCGTCACGCCGGCTGGAGGCGGTCCGTCAGCCCCGCCTCCTCGAAGGCCCGGACCACGTCCTCGCGCGACTCCGTGAAGTGGGCCCAGCTGTCGCAGTGCGCGGCGACCACCCGGCGGGCTTCCAGCAGCCGGGCGGCGGTCGCCGTGCCGCGGCCGTCGAGGACGAGGAGCGCGTCGTCGAGGGCCGGCATGCGGGGTGCGCCGGCGAAGAGGACGGCGGTGTCGACCGGGGCATACCGGGCGGCGATCTCCTTGACCAGGTCCAGGGAGGCGTTGTCGCCGCTGACGTAGACGCTGGGCAGGTCGGCGGAGGTCAGCACGAAGCCGGTGACCTCCCCGACGATCGGCTCGGAGCCCTCGGGTCCGTGCAGGGCGGGGGCCGCGGTCACGGTGACCGTGCCGCCGTCGGGGCGGGGCAGGTCCACGGACTGCCAGGGGGTCAGGGGCTCGGTGGTGCCGCCGAGGCGCTCGGCCGCGGCGGGGGTGGTGAAGGTGCGCGGTACGTCGGCGAGCAGGGCGCGGCCGGAGTGGTCGAGGTTGTCGGCGTGCTGGTCGTGGGAGAGCAGGACCACGTCGACGGGGCCGAGTTCACTGAGGGGCGTGCGGGGCGGGGCCGTCTTGACGAGGGTGCGGCCGCGGGGCGAGGGGTAGTCGCCGGGGCCGTCGAAGGTCGGGTCGGTGAGGAAGCGGAGGCCGCCGTACTCGATGAGGACGGTGGGGCCGCCGAGGACCTTGACCGGTATCTGCATGCCGACTCACCTCACGGATAGAAGGAATGTCATCCGTGAGAGACGTTAGCTCTTCTCACGGATGGGAGCAAGGCCTACCATGAGGAACATGAAGAACGAGGGACAGACACCCCAGCCGGTCACGGACGGGACGCCGCCTCTGCCCCCCGCACCCGGCACCGAGCAGCACCCCGCCCTCGGCCTCGCCAACACCGTGATCGCCCTGCCAGGGGGCCAGTCGGCGGACCTGCTCGGCACACCGGCCGCCGCCCGGCGCTGGCTGACCGACCGCGGCCTCGCGCCGGCCACCGCCGACCTGCAGGAGACCTGCGCGAGCCGGCTGCGCGCCCTGCGCGAGGAGGTCCGCCTGCTGCTCGCCGCGCGGGTCACCGGTGAGCCCGCCCCCACCGGCGCGCTCACCGCCCTCAACGCCGCACTCACCCTGGCGCCGGCCGCCTCGCTGCTGCACTGGTCCCAGGACCGCGGGCTGTACCGGGCCGCCGCCCACCCCACCACCCAGATCGTCGAGCACGCCCTGGCCGCCCTCGCCGCCGACGCCGCCGATCTGCTCACCGGGCCGGACGCCGAGCGGCTGACCGCCTGCGGCTCCACCCCCTGCAACCGCTACCTGCTCCGTCACGGCCGGCGCCACTGGTGCTCCACCCGCTGCGGCGACCGGGCCCGCGCCGCCCGCGCCTACGCCCGCCGCGCCCAGCGGGACGCGGCGGAGTAACTGACCGAAAGACGCCGCCCGAAGGTGACCCGTGTCCTCCGGAGAGCGATCGATGCTCGGCGATGTCGATCTACGACAACGTCGTGGCCGGCCTGAAGCTGACCGGTGTCCGCGCGAGCCGCCGCGAGAAGGACGAGCTGGTCGAGGAGTCGCTGACCCGTGCCGGGCTGTGGAAGGAGGTCCGCGACCGGCTCCGCAAACCCGGCGGCGCGCTCTCCGGCGGCCAGCAGCAGCGCCTGTGCATCGCCCGCGCCCTCGCCGTACGCCCCCGGGTGCTGCTCATGGACGAACCGTGCTCGGCGCTCGACCCGACGTCCACCCGCCGCGTCGAGGAGACGATCCAGGACCTGCGCGACCAGATCACGATCGTCATCGTCACGCACAACATGCAGCAGGCGGCCCGCGTCTGCGCCCAGTGCGCGTTCTTCCTCGCCGAGGCAGGGCGCACCCGGCGGGATCGTCGAGCACGGCTCCACGGAGCAGATGTTCAGCTCCCCGGCGGACGGGCGCACGGCGGACTACGTGGCGGGCCGCTTCGGCTGACCAGCCGCCCGCGGCCCGGCGGCACCGCTCCGTGACCCGGTCCTCGAACCCGGAGAACTCCTCGCGGCCGGCGCCACCAGCACCGCAGGCCGGCTGTCCGTGCCCCGGCGCGCCCGTACCGCACGGGCACGGCGCGGTGCCGTCCCCCGCGGCCCGCCCGGTCGCCCCGGTGCACGCCGCGCCGTCACCCGTGAGGGCCACCACGGGCATCCCAGGCCCGGGCTGTGGCCGGGTGCGGTTCCCCGGAGCGTATGGTGCGCAACGGCTCGTGGTGCATCCGCACGGCATCGGCCCGCACCGACCCTACGTATTGTAGGTTCCCAACCGGCAGCGGCCGCCGGGCTGTTCACACTGTTCAACGGGGGACCCATGCAGGACACCACGGAAACGGAGCCCGGCACGGAGATCTGTGCGGGCCGTCTCGCGCCGACGCTGACTCTGCTGATCGTCAGCCTGGCCGTCGCCGCCGTGGGCGTGTACGAGCTGTGCGGTTTCGGGCTGCACAGCCTGGCCCGGCGCCCCCACCTGTTCAGCGATGGACTGGCGACCGGCGGGGTGATCGCGGCCGCGGTGGCCGCCGGGGCCGCGGTGGGAAACCTGGCCTGGATGCTGACGGCGGCCCGGCGCGGCAGCGGCGGCTGACCCGGCGAGGCCGTGCCGTCGGGTCGGGGGCCCGACTCCCCGTCACCCGCGAGCTGTAGGGTCTGCGCTGCCCCGTCCCCGTCCCCAAGGGGTGATCCGTCACCATGCCCGCTCACCAGACGACCCTGAGCCCGCCACAGGCTCCCGATCCGCGGACCGCCCGCCGCGGCACCCGCCTCCTCCCGCCGTCCTTCCGTGCCTTCTCCGGTGACGACCGGCTGCGCACCCGCGCCGCCACGGCCACCGTCTGGTACCTGCGGCTGCTGGTCGTGCTGAACGTCGCGGCGGTCGTGTCGCTCCCGTTCCGCGAGGAGGTGCACGAGCACAACGCGGGCGAGTACTTCACCCCGTACCTGGCCACCGCCGGCCTGGTCTCGGCGGTCCTCGCCCTGTTCCTCGCGGTGGTGATGCGCCGCCGCAAGCGAGCCGCCTGGACCTTCAACCTCATCCTGGCCGGCCCGCTCTTCGGACTGTACGTCGTCGCCCTCACCCGCGCCCCGTACCGCGAACACGTCTTCAACTGGGTGTCCACCGCCCTCACCGGCCTGTTCGTCGCCGCCCTGCTGCTCGGCAGGCGCGACTTCGACGCCATCGGCGACCGCTCCAACCCGCGCCTCGCCCTCGCCGTCGGTGTGGGCGGCACCCTGGCCGGCGGCGGCCTCGGCACCCTCCTGGTGCACGCGACGAACAAGGTGACCGGCGCGTCCCTCAAGGACGAGATCTCCTACACCCTGCTGCGCGGCATCAGCGTCAGCCCGCTCGCCGACCGGATCGCCGCCGTACAGGCGCCCCGCTGGGCGGACATCGTCATCAACACCCTGACGGCCGTCACGTTGCTGCTGGTCCTCCACGCCTGTTTCCGCGCCCCGCGCGGCGCCTGCCTGCTGGCTCAGGAGGACGAGGCGCGGCTGCGCACCCTCCTGGACCGGCACGGCGACCGCGACTCCCTCGGCTACTTCGCCCTGCGCCGCGACAAGGCCGTCATCTTCTCCCCCAGCGGCAAGGCCGCCATCGCCTACCGTGTGGTCGGCGGGGTCAGCCTCGCCTCCGGCGACCCGATCGGCGACCCCGAGGCCTGGCCCGGCGCCATCGACGCCTGGCTCGCCGAGGCCCGCCGGCACGCCTGGACCCCGGCGGTGATGGGCGCGAGCGAGGAAGCCGGCACCATCTACGCCCGGCACGGCCTGGACGCGCTCGAACTCGGCGACGAGGCGATCGTGGAACTGGCCGACTTCACCCTCGAGGGCCGTGCCATGCGTGTGGTCCGCCAGGCCCACAAGCGGGTGCGCCGGGCCGGCTACACGGTCCGCGTCCGCCGCCACGAGGACATCCCCGCCGAGGAGATGGCCGTGCTCGTGGACCGCGCCGACCACTGGCGCGACGGCGCCACCGAACGCGGCTTCTCCATGGCCCTCGGCCGTCTCGGCGACCCGTCCGACGGCCGCTGCGTGATGCTGGAGTGCCGGGACGCGGACGGCGAACCGCGCGCCCTGCTCAGCTTCGTGCCCTGGGGGGAACGCGGTCTTTCCCTGGACCTGATGCGCCGCGACCGGGGCTGCGAGAACGGCCTGATGGAGTACATGGTGGTGGAACTCCTCCTGCAGGCGCAGGAACAGGGGATCGACCGGGTCT
This sequence comes from Streptomyces sp. NPDC027663, assembly GCF_055566415.1. NCBI lineage: Bacteria > Bacillati > Actinomycetota > Actinomycetes > Kitasatosporales > Streptomycetaceae > Streptomyces > Streptomyces sp. NPDC027663. The sequence goes on from NZ_JBVHSK010000002.1 coordinate 929,056, forward strand.
CGCTCAACTTCGCGATGTTCCGCTCGGTCTTCGAGCGCGGTGCCCGTCTCGGCGCGGGTCCCGTCCTGCGCCTGTGGCGCTCAACCCTCACCTTCTTCTCCCGCTGGTGGCAGATCGAGTCCCTCTACCGCGCCAACGCCAAGTACCGGCCCGTGTGGGAACCCCGCTTCCTGCTCTTCGCCAAGAGCAGCGACATCCCGAGGATCGGCCTGGCGAGCGCCCGCGCGGAGGGCTTCCTCACACTGCCGGGCCGCTCATAGGCGGCCGGGCGGCAGGCTTCCTCACGCTGCCGGAGCGCTCATGGGCGGCCGGGCCGGAGGACGGGCACGCTGACGGCGTCGGCGGCGGAATCGGGGTGGTAGGTCTCGGTCCCGCCGCCCTTCCACCCGGGGTCGTAGGCGCAGGGGGTGGCGGAGCCGCCCGTGAAGTACTGCCGTTCCGGGTACCAGATGAAGGACATCCGCTCCTCGCCCTCGCGCTGGACGTACAGCGCCCAGTCCTTGTTCCTGCCGCCCTCGCGGTACGAGGAGACCTTCCAGCCTTCGTCCTGCAGGCGCTGGTGCAGCCGGCGCAGGCCGGGCACGGCCTGGCTCGCGGGCACGTGGTCCAGCGCCCACTCGTGGTACAGCAGGTAGGCTCCGTCGACGGTCTTGTCCTCCAGCCCGAACGTGCCCCCGTCGTAGCAGTACCCGGCGCCCATCGTGTTCTGCGGGCTCACGCCGGCGTCCTCGACCCCCGGCTGCACGGTGCGCGTGAACCCCATGACGTCGTACGCCTCCTGCGAGTGCCGGAAGGCACGGTCCGCCATGTCCTCGGGCGCGACCCGGGGGAGGTCCGTACCGTCCGAGGCGTTCCACATGAGCACGAGGACCAGGGCCAGGACGGCGGCGAGGGCGACACCGCCGCATCCCAGACAGCCGAGCCCGAACGAACGCGCCACCGACCCGGCGCGCACCGCACCACCGCCCGAGCCGCCCCCGGCACTCTCCGCGACCCCGGCACCCTCCGCGACAACGGCACCCGCCGCGGTCCCGAGGCGCTCCGTGGCCTCCGTGGTCTCGGCGCCCGCCGTGATCTCCCCGGTCTCGGCGCTCTCCGAGGTCTCGGTGGTCGGAGTGTTCTGCGTGGTCTCGGTGATCTGGGTGGTCTCGGTGGTCGGCGCGTTCTCCTCAGGCATGCGGCGACGGTACGGCGGCGCACGCGCCGGGCGGATGGGCGTACCTACCCGGCAGTCGGTAGGTACACGTACTCAACCGACGTCGGCGGCACCCCCCAACACACACATGCCCACCCGCTCGTACGCGGCGACGGCGGGTGGTGTTCGTCAGGCGCCGTCGCCCCCGCTGCCCGCGTATCCGCCCCCGACCGTGAACCCGATGACCGACCCGCCGCCCGCCCGTCGGTAGGCGAACGGCGCCCCGCCGTGGGCCATCGCGACCTCGCGGACGATGGACAGGCCGAGCCCCGAGCCGGGCAGCGAGCGGGCGTCGGCAGCGCGGTAGAAGCGGTCGAAGATGCGGATGAGGTCGCCCTCGGCGATCCCGGGCCCCCGGTCCAGCACCTCCACCCGTACCGTGCCCGGCCTGGCCGGGCCGGTGATGTCGAGCTCGATCGGCGCCGTGCCGTCCCGGTCGAACTTGGCCGCGTTCTCCACCAGGTTGGAGATGGCCCGCTGGAGCATCCCGGGCCGCCCGTCGGTCGTCGTGTCGCCGCTCGTGCGCAGGACGACGTCCCGGCCGGTACGGCGCCTGGCCAGGCCGGCCACGTCCTCGGCCAGGTCGGCGAGGTCCACCCGATGCGGCGGCTCGCTGTCGGACTGCCCGGCGGCGAGGTCGACCAGCTCGTTGACGAGGTCGGTGAGTTCCCGGGCCTCCTGGCCGAGGTCGGCGACCAGCTCCTCACGGGTGGCCGGGGGAAGCTCGTCGATCCGGCGCAACAACGAGATGTTGGTCCGCAGGGACGTGAGCGGCGTGCGCAGTTCATGGCCCGCGTCCTGCACCAGCCGTCGCTGGTCCTCCTCCGACTGCGCGAGCCGGCCCAGCATCCGGTCGAAGGCCCGCCCCAGCCGCCCGACCTCGTCCAGCCCGGCCACCGGGACCTGGATGCCCAGCTGCCGGGTGCGGGCGACGTCCTCGGCGGCGGACGTGAGGATCACCAGGCGCCGGGTGATCCGCCGGGCCAGCCACCAGCCGAACAGGCCGGCCGCCACCACGACCGCGGCCATCAGGATCAGCGTCCGCTGCTGCAGCGCCCGCAGCAGGTCCTCGGTGTCGCTGAACTCCTGCGCGACCTGGACCGCCCCGCGCCCGTCGCCGAGCGAGACGGTGGCGATGCGGAACAGGTCCTCCTCCACGCGTACGTCCTTGTGCTGGACGACCTTCCCGGCCGGGCGCGCGACCGCCACCGCCCTGTCCCGCGAGGTGACCGGCAGGGCCGGGCTGCCGTGGTCCACGATCTGCCCCTGCGCGCCGAGCACCTGCACGTCGGTGCGGGCGGGGCGGACCAGGTCGTGCCCGGGGCGGGAGGAGGAGAAGTCCCCGGGGCTCATCTCGTGCTGCCGCACCTCGTCCCGGACGTCCTGCACGACCTGTGTGAACACCGACTGCTGGTCGACGCGCACGAGCCGCGCGGCGGAGCTGTAGGACAGGATGCCGACGAGGATCGTGACGGCCGCGGTGACGGCGGCGAAGGAGACCGCGAAGGTGGTCCGCAGGGAGACCAGCTTCGGCCGGGCCGGCAGCCGCCAGCGGCGGCCCATTCAGTCCTCCCGCAGCACGTAACCCACGCCCCGCACGGTGTGGATCAGCTGCGGGGCGCCGGGTTCGTCGAGCTTGCGGCGCAGATAGCCGACGTACACGGCGAGGTTCTTGGAGCCCGGGCCGAAGTCGTAGCCCCAGATGCGGTCGTAGATCGTGGAGTGGTCGAGCACGATCCCCGCGTTGCGCACCAGCAGTTCCAGGAGTTCGAACTCGGTGCGGGTCAGTTCCAGCTCGCGCGGGCCGCGCCAGGCCCGGCGGGCCTGCAGGTCCATGCGCAGGCCGGCGGCCTCCAGCTGCCGGTCGAAGACCTGTGTCTCCCGTGCGGGCTCTTCGAGGGTGCCGCCGACGACGGGCGCCGGGCTGGTGCGGCGCAGCAGGGCGCGCAGCCGGGCGAAGACCTCCTCGACGTCGAACGGCTTGACCACGTAGTCGTCGGCCCCGGCGTCCAGGCCAGCGATCCGGTCGGCGGTCTCCACGAGGGCGGTGAGCATGAGGATGGGGGTGCTGTCGCCCTCGGCGCGCAGTACGCGGCAGACCTGGAGGCCGTCGATGCCCGGCATCATCACGTCCAGGACGAGGACGTCCGGCGGGTTCCTGTGGGCCTGCGCCAGCGCCTCGACGCCGTCGGCGACCGCCGTCACCGCGTAGCCCTCCAGCGTCAGGGCACGCTCCAGGGCATGGCGGATGGCGCGGTCGTCCTCGGCGAGCAGCACAGTCTGGGGCACGTCCCCAGTCTGCCAAGGCCGCCACCGGTTCAACCGTGCCCACCGGCCCTGCGATCACCCTTTTTACCGGCCTCTCACCGTCACAGAACCCCCCCACCACCCAGCCCACCGAGTCGGGTGGGCGGGTGGGCGGGATCAGCGCTGCAGCGCCGCCAGCTGCTCGGCGAACGGCACGACCGCAACCTCGGCCCGCCGCGAAGCCAACGGCATCAGCGCGGCAAGCTCCTGCGCCGCCCGTTCGATCCGCTCGGCCAGCCCCTCCGCGCCCCAGTCCTCGGACGCGGCGTACACACCGGTCGGCACGACGACGGCCCGCAGATAGGCGAACAGCGGCCGCAGCGCATGCTCCAGCACCAGCGAGTGCCGCCCGGTACCCCCGGTCGCCGCGATCAGCACCGGCTTTCCCACCAGCGCATCCTTGTCGAGCACGTCGAAGAACGACTTGAACAGTCCGCTGTAGGACGCGCTGAACACCGGCGTGACGACGATCAGCCCGTCGGCCCCCGCCACCGCGTCCTGCGCGGCGGCCAGGGCCTTCCCGGCGAACCCGTTGGTGAAGTTGTGCGCGATCTCGACGGCGAGGTCCCGCAGCTCGACCACCTCGATGTCCACCGGCGTGCGCCGGTCCACCGCGGCGGCCAGCCGGTCGCCCAGCAGCCGGGTGGAGGACGGGACGCTCAGTCCCGCCGATACGACGACGAGCTTCATGCGACGGTCTCCTTCTGTGCGGCGGCGAGCAGGGACTGGTGGGTCGGCGCCTCGGGCACGCCGGCCGGGCGCCCGTCGGCGAACTCCTTGCGCAGCACCGGCACGACCTCCTCGCCGAGCATGTCGAGCTGCTCCAGCACGGTCTTCAGCGGCAGCCCCGCGTGGTCCATCAGGAACAGCTGGCGCTGGTAGTCGCCGGCGTACTCGCGGAAGGACAGCGTCTTCTCGATCACCTGCTGCGGGGAGCCCACGGTCAGCGGGGTCTGGTCGGTGAAGTCCTCGAGCGAGGGCCCGTGGCCGTACACCGGCGCGTTGTCGAAGTACGGCCGGAACTCCCGCACCGCGTCCTGCGAGTTCTTCCGCATGAACACCTGGCCGCCGAGGCCGACGATCGCCTGCTCCGGGGTGCCGTGCCCGTAGTGGGCGTACCGCTTCCGGTAGAACTCGACCATCCGCTTGGTGTGGTCGGCGGGCCAGAAGATGTTGTTGTGGAAGAAGCCGTCGCCGTAGTACGCGGCCTGCTCGGCGATCTCCGGCGAGCGGATGGAGCCGTGCCAGACGAACGGCGGTACGTCGTCCAGCGGGCGCGGGGTGGAGGTGAAGCCCTGCAGCGGTGTGCGGAACTTGCCCTCCCAGTCCACGACGTCCTCGTCCCACAGCCGGCGCAGCAGGGCGTAGTTCTCGACGGCGAGGCTGATGCCCTCCCGGATGTCCTTGCCGAACCAGGGGTAGACCGGCCCGGTGTTGCCGCGGCCCATCATCAGGTCGACGCGCCCGTCGGCCAGGTGCTGCAGCATCGCGAAGTCCTCCGCGATCTTCACCGGGTCGTTGGTGGTGATCAGCGTGGTGGACGTGGAGAGGATCAGGTTCTCCGTCCTCGCGGCTATGTAGCCGAGCATCGTGGTCGGCGAGGACGGCACGAACGGCGGGTTGTGGTGCTCGCCGGTCGCGAAGACGTCCAGGCCGACCTCCTCGGCCTTCAGCGCGATGGCGACCATGGCCTTGATCCGCTCGCGCTCGGACGGGGTCCGCCCCGTGGTGGGGTCCGGCGTGACGTCGCCGACCGTGAAGATCCCGAACTGCATGGTCGCTCACCCTCCAGGTTGTTGACCGTTCAACTACACTTGTCCAACGGTCACCCCACCCGAGGTATTCCGGCCCCCCTCCCGACCCCTTTCCGCGCCCCAGGACCCCGGCACCAGCCAGCCACCCGTTCCGCGCCCTGCAGCCCCACCAGCCGGCCCCCGCCCTCCGCGCCCTGCAGCCCCACCAGCCGCCCCCCGCCTTCCGCCCCCTACGGCCCCACCAGCCGCCCCCCGCCTTCCGCGCCCTACGGCACCAGCACCAGCCGGCCCCGCAGCCCGCCCTCGGCCAACCGGGCGTGTGCCTTCGCGGCCTCCTCCAGGGCGTAGGTCTCCGCCACCCGCAGGGTCAGCGTCCCCGCGTCCGCCAGCCGGACCAGCTCCGCCAGCTGCGCCCCGTCTGCGCGCACCTCCACGGCCGTGACACGCACCCCGCGCACGGACTCGGGCTGCCGGCCGGGCTGGGCGCTGACGAAGGCACCACCGTCGCGCACCCACTCCAGCGCCGGCTCACCGAGCATCGCCGCGTCCAGCACCGCGTCCACACTCCCCGCCGCCACAGCCCCGGCCGTGAAGTGCGCCGCCCCCAGCGACCGCACCAGCTCCTCGTCGCCGGCCCGGGCATGTCCGGTCACCTTGATCCCGCGGTGCGCGGCCAGCTGCACCGCGAACCCGCCGACCGCACCGGCCGCACCGGTCACCAGCAGGGACGCACCCGGCTCCAGATCCAGCAGCTCCAGTGCCTGGAGCGCGGTCAGCCCGTTCAGCGGCAGGGTGCCCGCATGTACCGCGTCCACCGAGGCCGGCGCCGCGGCCACCGCGTTCGCATCCACGACGACGTACTCGGCGTGCGCACCGAGCGGCTCGGCCACCCCGGGCACGAGCGCCACCACCGGATCGCCGACCTGCCAGGCGGCCGCCACCCCCACCGCGTCCACCGTCCCCGCCACGTCCCAGCCGAGCCCGATCGTCTTGCCTGCCCCGCCGAAGACACCGGCCCGGACGTACAGGTCCACCGGATTCAGCGCACCGGCCACCACCTTGATCCGCACCTGGCCGGCCGCCGGCTCCGGCAGCGGCACCTCGGCGATCTCCACCGCGTCCGGGCCGCCGAACGTCTTCACCACAGCAGCACGCATGTCAACTCTCCCTGTACGTAAAACACTTGTCGGTCCTTGCGGCTCGGTCCCGGCCGCAACACCAACTGTAGGAGAGGTACTATCGATTCGTAAGTAGTTACCTGAGAGTGCGTAGCTGCCCCGGAGGGAAGAGCCCATGGCGACCATGACCGCAGCCCAGCGCCGCGAACAGGCCCGCGCCGACTACGACGCCTTCCTGCGCGCATGCCCCACCAACCAGCTCCTCGGCCGGCTCAGTGACAAGTGGGTCAGCCTGGTCGTCGCCGCCCTTGCGGGCGGCCCCCAGCGCTACAGCGACATCGGCCGCAGGCTCGCCGGCGTCAGCCCCAAGATGCTCACCCAGACCCTGCGCACCCTGGAGCGGGACGGCATCGTCAGCCGCACGGTGACCCCGTCCGTCCCGGTCCGCGTCGACTACGCACTCACCCCGCTCGGCGCCAGCCTCGCCGGCCTGCTCACCGCGGTGAAGGACTGGGCGGAGACCCACTTCGACGACGTCCGCGCGGCCCGGGAACGCTACGACGCGGAGAACCCCGCCTAACCCTGGCCAGGGAGGCTCGGCAAGCGGGGCCAGAGCGGCCGACGGCCCCGGTCAGCGCGGTCGACCACCCCGGCCGGGACGGCTCGTCCACCGGGGTCGGGACGGCTCAGAAGGCGTACGAGTCCCCGGTGGCCAGCACCAGCACCGTCATCCGGTCGTTCGACCGGTCCTTGTCCACCACGTCCCCGCTCCACGCGGTGTCGATCTCCAGCGTCGCCTCGGACGCCCCCTCCTGCAGCCGCATCGGCACCCGCAGCTGCTCCCCCGTCGTCTCCGCGGCCAGCGCCCCGGTCCCGCACAGCACCGTGCGCTCGTCCTCCCGGACGCACGGGGCGGGCAGCAGCTGCCCGTCGGCCAGCGGCACCGACCAGCGCAGCCGCACCGTGGCGTCCGCGACGGCGGCCGGCCCGTTGTTCCGCGGGGTCAGCCGTACCTCCGCCTGGTCCCCCTCCATCACCACGGTCCCGTGGAAGGCCAGGTCCGTCTCCGGTGCCGGAGCGGCCACCGCGATCCCCGGCACCAGGACGGCACCCGCACACACCCCGGACAACACCCACGCCCGCATCCGCACGCCCCTCACCACTCCTCGCTCGCGCTCCCGCCGACGTACGGATGTATGCCACGCGAGCCGCCCGTCAGGCGCCCTCCAACAGGTGACACGGCCACGAGAGGAGATCGCCGCCGGGTGACCCGAGCACGCGTGCGAAGCTGCCCCCCATGACCGTCCTCCGCTCCGCCGCCCTGTTCGTCGTCGCCGCGCTGTTCGAGATCGGCGGGGCCTGGCTGGTCTGGCAGGGCTTGCGGGAACACCGCGGCTGGCTGTGGATCACCGGCGGCGTCCTCGCCCTCGGCGCGTACGGCTTCGTCGCCACCTTCCAGCCGGACGCCCACTTCGGCCGCGTCCTCGCCGCCTACGGCGGGATCTTCGTGGCCGGCTCGATCCTGTGGGGCGTCGTCGCCGACGGCTACCGGCCCGACCGCTGGGACATCGCCGGGGCACTGATCTGCCTCGCCGGCATGGCCGTGATCATGTGGGCGCCCAGGAACGGCGCCTGAAGCTCGCCTAGGCTGGACGGGACACGACCGCACACCGAACCCAGGAGCAGCTCATGGCCAGCGCAGCCCCGTCCGCCGCCTCCCGCATCGCCGTCGTCACCGGTGCGAGCAGCGGCATCGGCGCCGCCACGGCCCGGCAGCTCGCCACGGCCGGCTACCGCGTCGTCCTGACCGCCCGCCGCAAGGACCGCATCGAGGCCCTGGCCGAGGAACTGACCAAGGCGGGCCACTCGGCGGTGGCATACCAGCTGGACGTCACGGACCGCGCGGCGGTCGACGAGTTCGCCACGGCCTTCACGACCATCGGCGTCCTCGTCAACAACGCCGGCGGAGCACTCGGCGCCGACCCGGTGGCCACCGGCGACCCCGCCGACTGGCGCACGATGTACGAGACCAACGTCATCGGCACCCTGAACCTCACCCAGGCGCTGCTGCCGAAGCTCGAGGCGAGCGGCGACGGCGTGGTCGTCGTGCTCTCCTCCACGGCCGGCCACGGCACCTACGAGGGCGGCGGCGGCTACGTGGCCGCCAAGCACGGCGCCCACGTCCTCGCCGAGACCCTCCGCCTGGAGATCGTCGGCCGCCCGGTCCGCGTCATCGAGATCGCGCCCGGCATGGTCAAGACGGACGAGTTCGCCCTGACCCGCTTCGGCGGCGACACGGAGAAGGCGGAGAAGGTGTACGAGGGCGTCGCCGAGCCCCTCACCGCGGACGACGTGGCCGAGACCATCACCTGGGCGGTGACCCGCCCCAGCCACGTCAACGTCGACCTGCTGATCCTCCGCCCGCGCGCCCAGGCCTCCAACACCAAGGTCCACCGGGACCGTTGATGAGCGCCGACGACTCATCGGAGAAGCGCCGCCTGGCACAGGAGACCAAGGACGAACGCCAGGTCTGGTACTTCCTGGCCTACTTCCTCTTCGGCATCCACTTCATCGCGTTCGTCATGATCTACGCGGTGCGGCACGCGAAGTAGGCCGGGTGCGCGCTAGAGGCCCGGTGCGAACACGGGCAGATTCCGCGCGACCCACGCCGCGAAGGGCGCGGCCGGCCGGTGCAGGACCGCTTCCACGTCGGAGCTGATCCGCTGCTCGGCCGGCAGCGGCGCGCCGAGGACGTCGAGGGTGCCGGCGACGACCTCCTCCGGCAGGAACCGTGCCATTCCCGCCTGCGCCTCCGCGCGGGACAGCTCCACGAAGGCCACGTCCTCGCCCAGGGCCGCGGCGATCACCGCTGCCTGCCCGCGCGGACTGATCGGCTCGGGCCCGGTCAGCTCGTACACCCGGCCCGCGTGCCCGTCCTCGCGGAGCGCGGCTGCGGCCACGGCGGCGATGTCCGCCGGGTCGACGACGGGCAGCGCGACATCACCGAAGGGCGCGAAGACGGTGCGCTTCGTACGGACCGACTCGGCCCAGGCGAAGGCATTGGAGGCGAAACCCCCCGGACGCAGGACGGTGAACTCCCGCCCGGACGCCCGCACCGCCGCCTCGAACGCGCGCAGCCGGGCATGTGAGCGGGCCTCCGGCCGGGTGGCGCCGACCTGCGACGAGACCAGGACGATCCGTCCGACACCGGCGTCCGCGATCACGTCCAGCAACGCGTCGGGGCTCTCACCCCTGAGGTTCAGCTCGCCGCCCAGCACGAGGAAGACGGCGCGCGCACCGCCGAGCGCCGGACGCATGCTCAGGGCGTCCCCGACTCCGCCCTGGACCCACCGCACGCCGTCCGCCGACTGCGCGGCCCGGTCCCGCCGCGACACGGCCACGACCTCCTCCCCCGCCTCGGCCAGCAACTGCACCAGCGTCCGCCCGACATTGCCGGTCGCCCCGGTCACCGTGATCATTGCGCCCCCATCTCTCAGTCAGTTGACTAACTAACTCGGAAGATAGCACGCCTCCAGGGCGGCCTGTCTATAGTCAGTCAGGTGACGAACTCAGTGGACAGGCGGGCAACGGCGTCACAGAAGCGCCGACGGCTCACGGCAGCGGCCGCCCGGGTCCTGCACGAGCAGGGCGTGGAGCGCACCACCCTCGCCGACATCGCCCGCGAGGCCGACGTCCCGGTCGGCAACGTCTACTACTACTTCAAGACCAAGGACGAGCTGGTCCGGGCCGCGCTGACGGAGCACAGCGCACACCTGGACGAACTCACCGGCCGGCTGGACCTGTTGGCGACCCCGCGCGACCGCCTCAAGGGACTCGTCTCGGCATGGGTCGACCAGCGCGAGACCGCAGCCCGCCACGGCTGCCCCACCGGCACCCTCGCCGTCGAACTCGACAAGCGAACGGACAGCACCCTCGACGCCGAGGCCGGCGCGGTGATCCGACGCCTCCTGGACTGGACGGCCGGCCAGTTCCGCACCTGGGGCACCCCGGACCCGGACGACGACGCCCTCACCCTGGTCTGCGCCTACCAGGGCATGTCCCTCCTGGCGAACGCCCTGCGCGACCCGGCCGTCATGACCCGCGAGGGCGAACGCCTCCTGCGCTGGCTGGACTCCCTGAAACCGGCGGACGGGTAACCCCCACCGGCATCCGGGGGCCTCGCGCGTCAGCCCTTGACGCAGACGACCTGCTTCAGCTTCGCCACCACCTGCACCAGGTCGCGCTGCTGATCGATGACCTGGTCGATCGACTTGTAGGCGCCCGGGATCTCGTCCACGACGCCGGAGTCCTTACGGCACTCCACGCCCCGGGTCTGCTCCTCCAGGTCCTTGGCCGTGAAGCGCCGCTTGGCCGCGTTCCGGCTCATGCGCCGACCGGCGCCGTGCGAGGCCGAGTTGAAGGACTTCTCGTTCCCGCGGCCCTTCACGATGTACGACCCCGTACCCATCGAGCCCGGGATGATCCCGTACTCCCCGGAGCCGGCCCGGATCGCGCCCTTGCGGGTCACGAGCAGATCCATGCCCTCGTACCGCTCTTCCGACACGTAATTGTGGTGGCAGGAGATCTCCGGCTCGAAGGTCGGTTTCGCCTTCTTGAACTCCTTGCGGATCACGTCCTTCAGGAGCGCCATCATCAGGGTGCGGTTGTACTTGGCGTACTCCTGCGCCCAGAAGAGGTCGTTGCGGTACGCCGCCATCTGCGGGGTGTCCGAGACGAAGACGGCGAGGTCACGGTCGACCAGGCCCTGGTTGTGCGGAAGCTTCTGGGCCATGCCGATGTGGTGCTCGGCGAGTTCCTTGCCGATGTTCCTGGACCCGGAGTGGAGCATGAGCCACACCGAACCGGACAGATCAACGCAGACTTCTACGAAATGGTTTCCTCCACCCAGGGTCCCCATCTGCTTGTGCGCACGCTCCTGACGGAACCTGACCGCTTCGGCAACCCCGGCGAACCGCCCCCAGAAGTCCTCCCACCCGGCCGTGGGCAGCCCGTGGAAGTCCGCCGGTGCGACCGGGTCGTCGTGCATCCCCCGGCCCACCGGAATCGCCTGCTCGATCTTCGAGCGGAGCCGGGACAGGTCCCCGGGCAGGTCGTTCGCGGTCAGCGACGTCTTCACCGCCGACATCCCGCAGCCGATGTCCACACCCACCGCGGCCGGGCACACCGCACCCTGCATCGCGATGACCGACCCGACGGTCGCGCCCTTCCCGTAGTGCACGTCCGGCATCACGGCCAGACCCTTGATCCACGGCAGGGTCGCCACGTTCTGGAGCTGGCGCAGGGCCACGTCCTCCACCGTCGCCGGGTCCGTCCACAGCCGGATCGGGACCTTGGCGCCCGGCATCTCCACGTACGACATACGTTCCTCATTCCCCCGGAATCAACAACAAAAGGCTTAAGACCAGCAAAACGCAAAAGCGGCGCCAAGGTCGATGAAAAGGGACAAGGGACCGGCGTCCACGGCAGTGCGTGCGATACACATTGTCTCCAGGGGGCGCCCCGCTGCGGCAAGCGAATAACCAGCGGGGACACTGGAGCACCGAGCAGACACACACCGTCGAGAGGAGCCCGATCGTGCTGCGGAAGGCGTACGTACCCGGCACCGCCGCCCTCCTCGCGGCGCTGCTGGCCGGCTGCACGAGCAGCTCGGGGGACGACACCCCGCCGGACAACGCCAACCCGGGCCAGGCCGGCACCGCCACGGTGGCCGCCCAGCCCGGCAAGTACCGCACGCTCCCCGAACCCTGCGGCGCGGTCGGGCACGACACCCTGGACACGCTGCTGCCCGGCCTCCCGCAGATCGCCGATCCGGACCAGCAGGAGAAGGCCTACCAGGGCGAGGCCACGCTCACCTATGACACCGACCGCCAGGTCGGCTGCCGCTGGAAGGTGGAGTCGCCGGACGCCACGGACCGCCTCTCGGTGGACTTCGAGCGCGTGGTGTCGTACGACAACGCGGTCAGCGACGACGACCAGGCGGAGCGGCTGTTCCAGGAGAAGCAGACGGCAGCGGACCTTCCGGCGCCGAGCAGTTCCTCGGCGCCGCCCGCGTCCCCGACGCCGACCGGGTCGGCGAGCGGCTCCCCGTCCACGGCGACGCCTTCCTCTGGTGCCTCGGGCTCCTCCGCGTCCACGGACCCCGAGCAGGCCTCCTCCGGTGCCACGCCCGCCGATCTCCAGCCCCGCGTGCTCACGGATCTCGGTGACGAGGCGTATCTGGACGACCGGCTCAGCACGTCCGGTTCGACGGCCGAACCCCGGACGGTGACTGTGGTGTTCCGCACGTCCAACGTGGTCGTCACCATCCAGTACGAGGAGCAGCCGACAGCCACCGGCTCGGTCCCCGACAGCAAGGAAATGCAGGACAGCGCGCGTAACCTGGCCTCTCAACTGGCCGACACGCTCAACGGCTGACGGCCTCACCGGCCCCGTCCGCCCCCGCCCGCAATGCCCGGGAACGGAAACCGCACGGCTCCTTCACCGCGTACCGTGGCCCCGCAGGAACCCGCACGAACACCGAGCGTCACGAGTGAAGGAACCATGCAGCGAGCAGCCCAGCGAGACGACCGTGCCATGACGGTACCCTCCACGCCCGTCAGGCAGTGGCGGAGCGACCAGCGTGACCGGCGCGCCAAGCGCCTTCGCCGCGTTCTTGTCTGCGCGGCAGCCGTTCCCGCGGTCCTGATCACCGCCGCCTGTTCCTCGGACTCCGGCGACTCCAAGGCCAAGTCCGGTGGCGAGAGCGCCCAGCAGTCGGCGAGCGGCAGCACGCAGCCGTCGGCGAGCGCGTCCCCGACGGTGCAGGCCGCCGCGTACCAGAAGCTTCCCGATCCCTGTGGGGTGCTGGGGAAGAAGACGCTGGGCGATCTGGTGCCCGAGGGCGTGAAGTCGAGCAAGAAGGGCGGTTCGGACGATCCGTCGTCCCGGTCGTCCTGCTCGTGGAACAGTCTGGACAACAACGGCGTCAAGGGATCCCAGTTCCGCTGGCTGAACGTCTCCCTGCTCCGCCTGGAGTCGGACGCCACGCGCGGTTCCGGTGCCGAGCAGGCCCACACGTACTTCAGCCAGCAGGTCAAGGACGCCCAGTCGGTCGACGGTGCCAAGAACACCAAGCTCGTGCCGCTGTCGGGTACGGGTGCGGAGGCGACGGCGGTGCGCTACGACCTGAAGAAGAAGGAAGGCCTCTTCAAGCAGCAGACGGTCGTCGCCCGGGTCGAGAACGTCGTCGTCACCGTGGACTACAACGGTGCCGGTCTGGCGGGCGAGAAGACTCCGGACGCCGACGACCTGCTGAAGGCGGCGGAGAAGGCACTCAAGGAGGCGGTCGCGGCCGTCTCGGCGGCCAACGGTGAAGGTTCTGGGCAGGGTTCGGACGGCAAGGCGTCCGCGTCGCCGTCCGAGCCGGCGTCGAAATCCCCGTCCAAGCCGGCGTCCAAGTCACCCTCCTCCAGCGCATCTCCGTCCAAGTCGGCCGCGAAGAAGAGCTGACCGGGGAGCCGTAGCGGCCGACCGGCACCACGTGCGCCGCACACGTGTGCCACTCTGTTGCGCGCAACAACACGCAAGGGGAGGGGAGTACGAGTGGCTGCGCCACAGCTGACTCGGATGCATCGCGTTCTCATCGGCGTGGTCGTGACCGGCGCCTTGATCATCGCCGGCATCGGCTTCGCCGGCTCGTACGCGGCTGTACGAGAGCTGGCCATCAAGAAGGGCTTCGGGAACTTCTCCTATGTGTTCCCGATCGGTATCGACGCAGGTATCTGTGTTCTGCTCGCCCTTGACCTGCTGCTGACCTGGATCCGCATTCCGTTTCCCCTGCTCCGCCAGACCGCGTGGCTCCTGACGGCGGCGACGATCGCCTTCAACGGCGCCGCCGCCTGGCCGGACCCGCTGGGTGTCGGGATGCACGCCGTGATCCCGGTCCTGTTCGTCGTGGCGGTCGAGGCGGCCCGCCACGCGATCGGCCGCATCGCCGACATCACGGCGGACAAGCACATGGAGGGGGTCCGCCTCACCCGCTGGCTGCTCTCGCCGCTGCCCACGTTCCTGCTGTGGCGCCGCATGAAGCTGTGGGAGCTGCGTTCCTACGACCAGGTGATCAAGCTGGAGCAGGAACGTCTCGTCTACCAGGCCCGCCTGCGTTCCCGTTTCGGCCGGGCGTGGCGCCGCAAGGCCCCGGTGGAGTCGCTGATGCCCCTGCGCCTGGCGAGGTACGGCGTCCCCTTGGCGGAGACGGCCCCGGCGGGCCTGGCGGCGGCCGGCATCGAACCGGTTCTGCTGCCGCCGGTCCCGCAGCAGCCTCAGCTGGCGGCGGTGACCGAGGCCGCCGCCGTGGCCGCGGGCAGTCGTGCCGCCGGGGCGGTGCCCATCGCACAGAGAACGGCACCTGCCGGCGGGCAGAGCCCGCAGGCACCGCCCGAGGACGATCAGAGCCCGTGGTTCCAGACCCCCCGCGAGGTCGAGTACCACGGCGCCTACGACCCGACGTACGAACCGCCCCCCGAGCCCCAGTACCTCCCCGAGGAGCAGTACGAGGAGTGGTACGAGGAGCAGGCGCCGGAGGACTTCCAGCAGCCCTCTCCCGAGGAGACCGGCAGCTTTCCCATCCCGGTGAGCCCGACGCGCACCCGGGAGCTGGGGGAGGGCGGCGGCACCCCGGAGCCGAAGCCGAGCGAGGAGGACTACTACCAGGTCTTCCGCAAGTCGATCGACGGCAGTTTTCCCACTCCGCACCAGTTCGGCGAGGCGGTGGAGGCGACGTACGGCCTCACGCTCCCGCCACGCGATGCGGACCGCATGGTCAACCGCTTCACCAACCGCTTCAACGCGGAGCTGGAGGAAGACCACATCGCCTGAGGACATGCGCAGCATGAGGAAGGGGCCCTCCTGAGGAGGGCCCCTTCTTCGTGTGCCTGTGCGGCGTGTGCCTGTGCGGTCTCGCTTCTGCCTGCGCGGCCCTACTCGCCGAGCAGGGCCCGCACCCGCTCCTGGCCGACCGCGAGCAGCAGCGTGGGCAGCCGGGGACCGGTGTCCCGGCCCACGAGCAGGTGGTACAGCAGGGCGAAGAACGCCCGCTGAGCCGTCTTGATCTCGGCCGGCAGTTCCTTGGGCGTGGCGTCGGCGGAGAACCCGGCCTGCACCTTCGGCACGCCGTAGACGAGGTGCGTCAGGCCGTCGAGCGACCAGTGCTCGGCGAGTCCGTCGAGCAGGAGCCGTACGGACTGCTGGGAGGCCTCGTCGAGGGACTTCAGCAGTTCGGCGTCGGGCTCGTCGCGCACGATGGTCCGCTGGTCGGCGGGGACGTGCGTGTTGATCCACGCCTCGGCCTTGTCGTACCGCGGGCGGGCCTCGTCCAGTGAGGCGAGCGGCTGCTCGGGGTCCAGTTCGGAGAGGATCCGCAGCGCCTGGTCCTCGTGTCCGGCGGTGATGTCGGCGACGGAGGCGAGGGTGCGGTAGGGCAGCGGCCGCGGCGTCTTCGTCAGTTCACCGGCGGCGGTGCCGACGGCGCGGGTGTACGCGGCCACGTCCGCGGGGAGCGCGGAGCCGTCGGCGACCTTGCCGGCGAGCTTGTCCCACTCGTCGTACAGCCGCTGGATCTCCTGGTCGAAGGCGATCTTGAAGGACTGGTTGGGCCTGCGGCGGGCGTACAGCCAGCGCAGCAGCTGCGGCTCCATGATCTTCAGCGCGTCACCCGGGGTCGGCACACCACCGCGCGAGGACGACATCTTCGCCATGCCGCTGATGCCGACGAAGGCGTACATGGGGCCGATGGGCTGCTTGCCGTCGAAGATGCCGACGATCTGGCCGCCCACCTGGAAGGAGGACCCCGGGGACGAGTGGTCGACGCCGCTGGGCTCGAAGATCACGCCCTCGTACGCCCAGCGCATGGGCCAGTCGACCTTCCAGACCAGCTTGCCGCGGTTGAACTCGGTGAGCCGGACGGTCTCGGTGAAGCCGCAGGCGGTGCAGGTGTACGACAGCTCGGTGGTGTCGTCGTCGTAGGAGGTGACGGTCGTCAGGTCCTTCTCGCAGTTGCCGCAGTACGGCTTGTACGGGAAGTACCCGGCGGAACCGGAGCTGCCGTCGTCCTCGGACGCGGCGCCGGAGCCCTCCTCGGCCTCCAGTTCGGCCTCGTCGACGGCCTTCTGCTGGGGCTTCCTGGCCTTCGGCTTGGTCCGGTACTGGGCGAGGATGGCGTCGATGTCGCCGCGGTGCTTCATGGCGTGCAGGATCTGCTCGCGGTAGGCACCGGAGGTGTACTGCGCGGTCTGGCTGATCCCGTCGAACTCGACGCCCAGCTCGGCGAGCGATTCGATCATCGCGGCCTTGAAGTGCTCGGCCCAGTTCGGGTGGGCCGACCCCTTCGGTGCCGGGACCGAGGTGAGCGGCTTGCCGATGTGCTCGGCCCACGACTCGTCGACGCCTGCGACGCCCGCCGGAACCTTGCGGTACCGGTCGTAGTCGTCCCAGGAGATCAGGTGCCGGACCTGGTGCCCGCGGCGGCGGACCTCGTCGGCGACCAGGTGCGGGGTCATGACCTCACGGAGGTTGCCCAGGTGAATGGGCCCGGAGGGGGAGAGTCCGGACGCGACGACGACCGGTTTGCCCGGGGCCCGGCGCTCCGACTCCTCGATGACCTCATCCGCGAAACGGGAGACCCAGTCGGTGGTCTCGGTGCTCTGAGCCACGATCGGCACGTCCTTCTTTCTGAACGGGGTGACACCCCATTCTCACAGACGGTGCGGCAACCGGGAAAACGGCTTTACCCCCCGTGGGATACTGGCCGGGACTATCCATCCCCACGAGGAGAACGGCACCCATACCTATGGCCTCGGTCACGTCCCTCAGCGACAGCGTCCAGCAGCACCTCACGTCCGCCCTCTCGGCCACCCTGCCGGAGGCCGCCGGCGCGGACCCGCTGCTGCGACGAAGCGACCGGGCCGACTTCCAGGCCAACGGGATCCTGGCCCTGGCCAAGAAGGCGAAGGCGAACCCCCGGGAGCTGGCGACGCAGGTCGTCTCCCAGGTGGTGACGGGTGACGTGATCAAGGACGTCGAGGTGTCCGGCCCCGGCTTCCTCAACATCACGATCACGGACCGGGCGATCACCGAGAACCTGGCCGCGCGGTATGCGGACGAGACGGGCCGCCTGGGCGTGCCCTACGCCGAGCACCCCGGTACGACGGTGATCGACTACGCGCAGCCGAACGTCGCGAAGGAGATGCACGTCGGCCATCTGCGGTCGGCGGTGATCGGCGACTCGGTGGTGCAGCTCCTGGAGTTCACCGGCGAGAACGTGGTGCGCCGGCACCACATCGGCGACTGGGGCACCCAGTTCGGCATGCTCATCCAGTACCTGGACGAGCACCCGCACGAGCTGGACCACAAAGCGTCGGCCGCGGACACGGCGGCTTCCGGCGAGGAGGCGATGTCGAACCTCGACCGTCTCTACAAGGCCGCGCGCAAGTTCTTCGACTCGGACGAGGAGTTCAAGACGAGGGCCCGCCGCCGGGTGGTCGCCCTGCAGGCCGGTGACCCGCAGACGCTCGCCATGTGGCAGAAGTTCGTGGACGAGTCGAAGATCTACTTCTTCTCCGTCTTCGAGAAGCTGGACATGGAGATCCAGGACCCGGACATCGTCGGCGAGTCGGGTTACAACGACATGCTGGCCGAGACCTGCCGCCTCCTGGAGGAGTCCGGCGTGGCGGTCCGCTCCGAGGGCGCCCTCTGTGTCTTCTTCGACGACATCAAGGGCCCGGAGGGCAACCCGGTCCCGCTGATCGTGCAGAAGTCGGACGGCGGCTACGGCTACGCGGCCACAGACCTGTCCGCGATCCGCGACCGCGTGTTCAACCTCAAGGCGGACACGCTGCTGTACGTGGTGGACGCCCGCCAGTCGCTGCACTTCCGCATGGTCTTCGAGACGGCTCGCCGGGCGGGCTGGCTGAACGACGACGTCAAGGCGCACCAGCTGGCCTTCGGCACGGTCCTCGGCAAGGACGGCAAGCCGTTCAAGACCCGTGCGGGTGAGACGGTGAAGCTCCAGGACCTGCTGGACGAGGCCGTCGAACGGGCCACGGCGGTGGTGCGCGAGAAGGCCGAGAAGGTGGGCCTGACCGAGCAGGAGATCACGGAGAACGGCCGCTACGTCGGTGTCGGTGCGGTGAAGTACGCGGACCTGTCCACGTCGGCCGTCCGGGACTACAAGTTCGACCTGGACCAGATGGTCTCGCTGAACGGCGACACGTCCGTCTATCTCCAGTACGCCTACGCCCGTATCCAGTCCATCCTCCGCAAGGCCGGCGAGGCCCGCCCGGTCGCACACTCGGAGCTGGACCTGGCCCCGGCCGAGCGTGCGCTGGGCCTGCACCTGGACCAGTTCGCGGAGACGGTGCTGGAGGCGGCGGCGGAGTACGAGCCGCACAAGCTGGCGGCGTACCTCTACCAGCTCGCCTCGCTCCTGACGGCGTTCTACGACAAGTGCCAGGTGCTGTCCGCCGACAACGCGCCGGAGGTCGTGGAGAACCGCCTGTTCCTGGTCGACGTCACGGCCCGCACCCTGCACCAGGGCATGGGCCTGCTGGGCATCAGGACGCCCGAGAAGCTCTGAGCCGCAGCCCTTGAGGTCTGTGGAGACCCGTGTCCACAGGACCGTCTCCGCAGACCTTGAGGAAGCCGGACACCCGAACGCGTCCGGCGCGCACCGCGAACTGGCGCCGTGCACAGGGCCGATGCCTTGATGGAGGAGATCCGCACCGGCGACCCCTTGCCGTTCGCCCGCCCCCGCAGCGGTGGGCGGGACCTCTTCGAACAGCTCTGGTTCGGCGTCTTCACGTGACCGAAGCCTGCCCGTCCCGCGCCCGCGTGGCCGGCGAACGCGAGCCGAAGCATCACTCGTTCTCCTGGAAAAGCTCTCGCGCGCGGTGCGCCAGCGCCCTGCGAACCGGCTCCGGTCCGATGACCCGCAGCGACGTCCCCAGGCCCAGGAGGAACCGGGCCAGGCCGTCCGCGTCCGGGCCGCCGATGTCGACGAGGGTGGCGTCGGGGCCGTCGGGGCGGTGGGTGCCGATGGTCGCGGGCACGACCCGCAGCGCCTGGTCCATGGGCAGCGGCAGCCGGATGGTGGCCGACAGCGGATAGGGGCCGTTCGCCGTGTTGCGGGAGACCAGCTGTGCCGGGTCCGGCGGGTCGGTGATCTGCACCGGCTGCCCCGTGGGCTGGAGCCGCTCCACCCGGTCGGCCCGGAACGTCCGCCACCCCCGGCGCACGTCCCGCGCGACGAAGTACCAACGCCGTCCGGTGTGGACGAGCCGGTACGGATCCACGTCCCGCACCGTGCTCCGGCCCTCCCCGTCGCAGTACGACAACCGGGCCCGCTCCCCCCGTCGGCAGGCCGCCGCCAGCTCCAGCAGCATGCCGGGCCTCAGTTGCGGCTCCTCGGACCACGGAAGCCGTACCAGCGCGTCGTCCCACTCCCCCAGCCGCTCGGCGATCCGCGGCGGCAGCACCTGCCGCAGCTTGAGCAACGCGGACAGCGCGGCCTGGTCCCCGCCGAGCGCCCCGCTCAGCGCCGCCTCCCGCAGCCCGACGGCCACGGCCAGCGCCTCCTCGTCGTCCAGGATCAGCGGCGGCACGCGCGCGCCGGCGCGGAGCCGGTAGCCGCCCCACGGCCCGGCGTCCGAGTCCACGGTGTACCCGAGTTCCCGCAGCTTGGCGATGTCCCGCCGGACGGTGCGGTCGGTGACGGCCATACGCTCGGCCAGCTCGGCGCAGGTCCATGCGGGCCGGGCGGCGAGGAGCGCGAGCAGGCGCAGCAGACGGGCGGACGCGCTGAGCACAAGGCGAAGTTTTCCATACGATCCGCATGACCAGGACCAGAACTGTCCGGGTCACGTCCTAGCGTCGTCCCCATGACCACGGAAAACACTCCCGCACCCGCCTTCCGCTTCGCCGCCGTCACCTTCGACTGCGCGGACCCCGCCGAACTGTCCCGCTTCTACGCCGAGATGTTCGGCCTGCCCGTCGCCTACTCCAGCGACGACTTCGTCTTCCTGGGCGGCAAGGACGGCGCGGGCCTCGGCTTCAACCGCCTGGCCGACTACCGCCGCCCCACGTGGCCGGACCCGGCCCAGGAGAAGCAGGCCCACATCGAGGTGGGCGTGGCCGACCTGGACGCCGCCGAGGCCCACCTGCTGAAGCTGGGCGCGACCAAGCCGGAGTCCCAGCCGCAGCCGGACCGCTGGCGGGTCCTGCTGGACCCGGCGGGCCACCCGTTCTGCATCACGACCCTCGTCTGAACGGGGATCCGTCCGGCCTCCACCTCGCCCCCACCGCCCAAGCGGCGTTCAGCTGAGCCCTCCGGCCTCCACCTCGCCCCCACCGCCCAGGCGGCGTTCAGCTGAGCCCTCTGCCGGGGCGAGGTGGTTGTCAGTGGCCGGCCCTACAGTCACTGGCATGGCGACTCTTCCCAACCCCCTGCCCAAGCTGACCACCGACCCGAGCGGGCGTTCCCTGGGGCTTCAACTGCCGCCCGGCAGACTGGTGGACGAGACGGACGACGGGCTCTGGCACGAGCCCCTGCTGTGGCACGCGCAGAAGGCGTCCGCGCCCGGTACGTGGAAGGCGCTGGGCGGGCCCGCGGCCCGTACGGGGCTGTTGCCGGTGCTGGTGGACCTGGCCGGGTGCCGGGTCGGCGTGGAGGACTGGGCTCTGCTGCCCGGAAAGGTGTCGTACCCCGGAGACCATGACGCCGCGGACGTGCTCGCGGAGTACTGGGAGGAGGAGACGGACGGTCAGGTCACCGACGAGATCGCACCGTTCGGCACCGAGTGGCCGGGACTCGCGCCGGCCGGTGTGCTGTCGGCCGATCCTGAGACCCGCGCCGCACAGGTCGCCGACGCGCTGAACAGCGACCCGGGCACGTGGGCGAAGTGGATGGAGGAACCCCACCTGGCGCTGGTCCCGGCACGCCGCTCCGCCGACATACCGGCGGCGATCGGCTGGACGGGTCCGCTGAACTACGAGGCGGACGTGGCGCGGATCAGCGCGGTACTGCGGTCGTGGGAGGACCGGTTCGGCATCCGGGTCGTGGCGCTCGGCCTGGACTCCCTGGTGGTGTCGGTCGCGGCGCCGCCCGGCACCGTCACCGACGCCGGGGTACTGGCCGCCGAGCACTACGCCCTGTGCCCGAACACCGTGGCGCAGAGCGGTCCCGGAAGCGTGGAGGCGTACGCCAAGGAGCTGGTCGGCGCCACCAGTTGGTGCTTCTGGTGGGACTGACCCGGACCGTCTCGGACCGTAATCGGAAAAGTGTTCCCGGCTCGCACGCGTGAACGGTCATACTGACCAGGCGTCTCACGATGCGTGACCACCATCAGACCTGCACAGAACACGAATACGGGGAATCTTGCATACCGCGAAACAACTCAAGAACCGCCTGACCGGCTCCCTGCTCGGCGCCGCCCTGTGCGTGGCGCTGACCGCATCGGCGTCCGGTGTGGCATCAGCCGACGAGGGAACGGCAGCCGGTGCACCGCGTTCCGCCGCCGGCGCTCCGGCGGTCCCTTTCGGATCACCGGTCATCGACGCGATGAACTGGTTCGTGTCCCACAAGGGCGACACTTCCTACCACGGCCGCTGCGAATACGCGGTGGCGTCGGCCTGGAAGCGCCACATCGTCCACTACTCGGCCAAGGTGCACTGGCAGTCCGACGACGGTGCCCGGCACACGACGGGCACGCCGCCCATCGCAGCGTTCGTCTTCTGGAAGACGTCGAGCCCGTACTGGCATGTCGGCCTGTCGGACGGCAGGGGCGGCGTCTGGATGACGGACGCGGCAGACAACGGCGCGATCGGCTACAAGTCCAACTACAAGACCGCCGTCAGGGGCACGTACCTGGGCTGGAAGCCCGGCAGCCCGTGATCCGGCGCAGGCCGTGCCGGCGATAGGGCCGACCGGCTGTCCCCAGGTGACAGGGCCTACTGGCCGACGCCGGTGGCGTGGTACCAGTAGGCCCTTCACTCATGTGTGCTGCCCTGCGGCGGTGCGGATCAGTCCGCCTGGCGCAGCTTCTGGGCCACCTCGGTGGCCCAGTAGGTGAGGATGTTCCGCGCGCCGGCCCGCTTGATGCCGGTCAGGGTCTCGAAGATGGCCCGGTCGCGGTCGACCCAGCCCTTCTCGGCGGCGGCCTCGATCATCGAGTACTCGCCGGAGATCTGGTAGGCGGCGACGGGCACGTCCACGCTGTCGGCGACCCGGGCGAGGATGTCGAGGTACGGGCCGGCCGGCTTGACCATCACCATGTCGGCGCCCTCGGCCAGGTCCAGCTCCAGCTCGCGCAGGGACTCACGCCAGTTGGCCGGGTCCTGCTGGTAGGTCTTGCGGTCGCCCTGCAGCGAGGAGGCGACGGCCTCGCGGAACGGGCCGTAGAAGGCCGAGGAGTACTTGGCGGTGTAGGCGAGGATCGCCACGTCCTCCCGCCCGATCTGGTCGAGCGCGTCGCGGATGACGCCGATCTGGCCGTCCATCATCCCGCTGGGACCGACGACATGGGCGCCGGCGTCGGCCTGCACCTGGGCCATCTCGGCGTACCGCTCCAGGGTGGCGTCGTTGTCGACGCGCCCCTCGGTGTCCAGCACGCCGCAGTGCCCGTGGTCGGTGAACTCGTCCAGGCACAGGTCGGACATGACGAGCAGGTCGTCGCCGACCTCGGCGCGCACGTCCCGGAGGGCGACCTGCAGGATCCCGTCCGGATCGGTGCCGACCGTGCCATGGGCGTCCTTCTTGCCCTCCTCGGGCACGCCGAACAGCATGATCCCGGAGATCCCGGCCTCCACGGCCTCCAGCGCGGCCTTCTTCAGGCTGTCCCGGGTGTGCTGCACGACCCCGGGCATCGCCGAGATCGGCACCGGCTCGCTGACGCCCTCACGGACGAACGCCGGGAGGATGAAGTCGGCGGGGTGCAGCCGCGTCTCAGCGACCATCCGCCGCATCACGGGCGAGGTCCGCAGCCGCCGGGGACGCGTACCGGGGAAGGATCCGTACTTCGTCATGCCATCTACGCTACGCCCGTCCCACCCGTGACTTTGCCGACGCGCAGTCGGTGCGACCGCACCGGCGGCGCGGGGTCACCCCGGCCGCGCTCCGACCGCTACGAGCCGCTCACGCCACTCCCGCATCCGCCCCGCGGCACCGGCGTTCAGCACCTGATCGACCGCGCCGCCGGCCGCACCCGACGCCGTCCGGAAGGGCTCCACGACCGCCGGCCGGCCGTGGACCTCCACCGGTGAGCCGGTCGCCGTACTCGTGGAGGACGGATGGGCTGTCGGGGGTCGCATGAGCTCGGACAGGCCGTGTCCTGCAACGGAACCGGCTCAGGGGTGCCCCCGAAACAGGGGCACCCCTGAGCCGGTGTGCGCCGAAGCTCAGGTGGTCGAGCGACGCCTGCGCGCCCCCGGCCGGCGTTCGCTCGGCCGCGTCACCGGATCCCCGGCCTCCACCGCCGCCGCACGCAGCTTCATCCCGAAGTCGGCCAGCGCCTCCGCGAGCTTGTGCACGGACGGCTCCGGTGCCATGACGTCGACCCGCAGCCCGTGCTCCTCGGCGGTCTTGGCCGTGGCGGGCCCGATGCACGCGATCACCGTCACGTTGTGCGGCTTGCCCGCGATACCCACCAGGTTCCGGACCGTCGACGAGGACGTGAAGAGCACCGCGTCGAAACCGCCGCCCTTGATCGCTTCACGGGTCTCCGCCGGCGGGGGCGAGGCGCGCACGGTCCGGTAGGCCGTGACGTCGTCGACCTCCCAGCCCAGCTCGATCAGCCCGGCGACCAGAGTCTCCGTGGCGATGTCGGCCCGCGGCAGGAAGACACGGTCGATCGGGTCGAAGACGGGGTCGTACGGCGGCCAGTCCTCCAGGAGGCCCGCCGCGGACTGCTCGCCGCTCGGCACCAGGTCCGGCTTCACGCCGAAGGCGACCAGCGCCTTGGCGGTCTGCTCCCCCACCGCGGCCACCTTGATGCCCGCGAAAGCCCGGGCGTCGAGGCCGTACTCCTCGAACTTCTCCCGCACCGCCTTCACCGCGTTGACGGACGTGAAGGCGATCCACTCGTACCGCCCGGTCACCAGACCCTTGACGGCACGTTCCATCTGCTGGGGCGTGCGCGGCGGTTCGACGGCGATCGTCGGGACCTCGTGCGGCACGGCACCGTAGGACCGCAGCTGGTCGGAGAGCGACGCCGCCTGCTCCTTCGTACGCGGCACGAGCACCTTCCAGCCGAACAGCGGCTTGGACTCGAACCACGACAGCTGGTCGCGCCGGGCGGCGGCGGAACGCTCGCCGACCACGGCTATCACCGGCCGGCCGCCGTCCGGCGACGGCAGCACCTTCGCCTGCTTCAGCGTCTGGGCGATCGTGCCGAGCGTCGCCGTCCAGGTGCGCTGGCGGGTCGTCGTACCGGCGATGGTCACCGTCAGCGGGGTGTCCGGCTTGCGGCCCGCGGAGACCAGTTCGCCCGCCGCGGCGGCCACGGAGTCCAGGGTCGTCGACACCACCACCGTGCCGTCCGACGCGCCCACCTCCGTCCAGCACCGGTCGGAGGCGGTACGGGCGTCCACGAACCGGACGTCCGCGCCGTCGGCGTCCCGCAGCGGCACGCCGGCGTACGCGGGCACGCCGACCGCGGCCGCGACACCGGGGACGACCTCGAAGGGCACCCCGGCGGCGGCGCAGGCGAGCATTTCCTCCGCCGCGTACGTATCAAGTCCCGGGTCCCCGGACACCGCACGGACGACCCGCCTGCCGCCCCGCGCAGCCTCCATGACAAGATGAGCGGCATCCCGGGCAGCGGCCGGGACAGCGGCGGGTGTTGACGTGCCGTCAACGACCGTCAGCTGGGGCGTGCCCGGCGGCGAGACCGACGAGGGATCGGAGTCCGTCTCCACGACGGAGACGCCCTGTCGGGCGTGCGTCCGGATGACGTCGAGCACCTCGTGCTCGGCGACCAGGACGTCCGCGTGCGACAGCGCCTCCACAGCGCGCAGAGTCAGCAGTCCCGGATCCCCGGGTCCGGCACCGAGGAAGGTGACGTGCCCGTGTTCCGGACCGGCGGGAAGGGTGGTGGGGCTCAATGTGCTCGCTCCCCCATCAGACCGGCCGCGCCCTGGGCGAGCATCTCGGTGGCGAGTTCGCGACCGAGTGCCCACGCCTGGTCGTGCGTCTGGGGCACGGGACCGGTGGTGGACAGCTGCACCATGCGGGTGCCGTCGGTCGTGCCGACGACGCCGCGCAGGCGCATTTCCTTGACAATCTGCCCGTCGGCCTGGGTGTCCCCCCGCTCGAGCGGAGCCGAGAGTGGGGGAAGGTCGGCCAGCGCGCCCACAGGGGCGCTGCAACCGGCCTCCAGGGCGGCGAGCAGTGACCGCTCGGCGGTGACGGCGACCCGCGTGAACGGGTCGTCGAGCTCGCCGAGCGCAGCGATCAGGGCAGCGTCTCGGGCGGTGTTCCCCGCCCTGCATTCGATCGCCAGGGCCCCCTGGCCGGGGGCGGGCAGAACCGTGTCGACCGACAGGAAGTCGGTCACCTCGTCGATCCGGCCGATCCGGTTGAGGCCGGCGGCGGCCAGTACGACCGCGTCCAGCTCGCCGTCCCGGACGTATCCGATCCGCGTGTCGACGTTGCCGCGGATCGGGACGGTCTCGATGTCCATGCCGTGGGCACGGGCGTACGCGTTCAGCTGGGCCATGCGGCGCGGCGAGCCGGTGCCGATGCGCGCACCGCGCGGGAGGTCGGTGAGCTTCAGCGCGTCGCGGGCGACGATCACGTCCCGCGGGTCCTCGCGCACCGGTACGGCGGCCAGGACCAGTTCCTCGGGCTGCGTGGTCGGCAGGTCCTTGAGCGAATGAACCGCGAAGTCGACCTCGCCCTTCACCAGCGCGTCCCGCAGCGCCGTGACGAACACCCCGGTGCCGCCGATCTGCGCGAGGTTCTCGCGGGAGACGTCGCCGTACGTGGTGATCTCGACCAGCTCGACGGGCCGCCCGGTCACCCGGCGGACGGCCTCCGCCACCTGCCCGGACTGGGCCATGGCGAGCTTGCTGCGCCTGGTCCCCAGCCTCAGTGCCTTCTCAGTCATGCCGGTCGGTCCTTCGTGTCTGTGCTGTCCACGGCCCGGGAGACGGAGGCGACCGTCTCGGGGTCGAGGTCGAACAGGGTGCGCAGCGCGTCCGCGTACCCGGCGCCGCCGGGCTCGGCCGCGAGCTGCTTGACCCGTACGGTCGGCGCGTGCAGCAGCTTGTCCACGACCCGGTGGACGGCCTGCCGGATCTCACCGCGCTGGCGTTCGTCCAGGTCGGGCAGGCGGCCGTCGAGCCGCGCGATCTCACCGGCGACGACGTCGGCGGCCATGGTGCGCAGCGCGACCACGGTCGGCGTGATGTGCGCCGCCCGCTGGGCCGCCCCGAAGGCCGCGACCTCGTCGGAGACGATACGCCGGACCTGGTCCACGTCGGCCGCCATCGGCGCGTCGGCGGAGGCTTCCGCCAGCGACTCGATGTCCACCAGGCGCACCCCGGCCAGCCGGTGCACGGCCGCGTCGATGTCGCGGGGCATGGCCAGGTCGAGGAGGAAGAAGAAGGGCGCGGGCCGCTCGGCCGGCGGCTCGGGCCTGCGCCGCTCGGGGATCCGGCCGACGGTGGCGGCGGTCGCGGCGAGCGCGGTGATCAGCTCGGCGTCCGCCTCGGGGCTGCGGCGGTCCCGGCGGTCGATGGTGCCGCCCGCCACCCAGGCCGCGTGCTGCTCGAGGGTGGCCGCGTCCATGCCGGCCACGGCGGCCTCGCCCATGAGCGAGAAGCCGGGCTGTACGGCGGCCAGGTCGAGCGGACAGTTCTCCTCGGTGCCGACGCTGGTGGGCGGCAGCGGGGCCATGGTCTTCGGTGCCGTACGAGCCGTGTCGGCCGGGCCGGCGGGCTCGGCGGTCTCGGCGGCCGGGGCGCCGGTACGGCCCTCGACCGCCTGCGCGACCGCCTCCGCGGTGAGCACCAGACCCGTCGCACCGGTGCAGGAGACGACGACGTCGGCACGTGTCAGCTCGTGCTGTACCGCCGCCATCTCCACCGCGCGGGCGGGGACGGCCGTGTCGTCGCCCTCGGTCAGTATCCGGGCGAGCCGCTCGGCGCGTTCGAAGGTGCGGTTGGCGACGACGACCTCGGCGACACCGGCACGCGCGAGCGTGGCCGCGGCCAGGGACGACATCGATCCGGCGCCGATGACCAGTGCCTTCTTGCCCGCGGCCCAGTCCGGGACGGCGCCGCCGACGGCGAGCTGTTCCAGGCCGAAGGTGACCAGGGACTGTCCGGCGCGGTCGATACCGGTCTCGGAGTGGGCGCGCTTGCCGACCCGCAGGGCCTGCTGGAACAGGTCGTTCAGCAGCTTGCCGGCGCTGTGCAGCTCCTGGGCACGGGCCAGGGAGTCCTTGATCTGCCCGAGGATCTGCCCTTCGCCGACGACCATCGAGTCGAGGCCGCAGGCCACCGAGAACAGGTGGTGGACGGCCCGGTCCTCGTAGTGCACGTACAGATAGGGCGTCAGCTCTTCCAGGCCGACCCCGCTGTGCTGGGCGAGCAGCGTGGACAGCTCGGCGACACCGGCGTGGAACTTGTCCACGTCGGCGTACAGCTCGATGCGGTTGCAGGTGGCGAGGACCGCGGCCTCGGTGGCGGGCTCGGCGGCGACCGTGTCCTGGACCAGCTTGGTCTGGGCGTCCGTGCTCAGCGCAGCCCGCTCCAGCACGCTGACCGGGGCACTGCGGTGGCTCAGCCCGACGACGAGGAGACTCATGCCGGCATCACGGCGGGGACGTCCCCGTCGGGCCCCTGGTCGCGGGAGTCTTCGCGGCTGGTGGCGGCGGGCAGCGCGCCGTCGCCCGCGGCGGTCTCCTCGCCGGCCTTGCGCTGCTCGTGGAAGGCGAGGATCTGCAGCTCGATGGAGAGGTCGACCTTGCGCACGTCGACGCCGTCCGGGACGGACAGCACGGTCGGCGCGAAGTTGAGGATGGAGGTCACCCCGGCGGCCACGAGCCGGTCGCAGACCTGCTGGGCGGCACCGGCGGGGGTGGCGATCACGCCGATCGACACGCCGTTGTCCTCGATGATCTTCTCGAGGTCGTCGGTGTGCTGCACGGGGATGCCCGCGACGGGCTTCCCGGCCATCGCCGGGTCGGCGTCGATGAGCGCGGCCACCCGGAAACCGCGTGAGGCGAAGCCGCCGTAGTTGGCGAGGGCGGCGCCGAGGTTGCCGATACCGACGATGACAACCGGCCAGTCCTGGGTGAGGCCGAGTTCACGGGAGATCTGGTAGACGAGATACTCCACGTCGTAGCCGACACCGCGCGTTCCGTAGGAGCCCAGGTAGGAGAAGTCCTTGCGCAGCTTGGCGGAGTTGACCCCCGCCGCCGCGGCCAGCTCCTCGGAGGAGACCGTGGGGACCGAGCGCTCCGACAGTGCGGTCAGGGCTCGGAGGTACAGCGGAAGCCGGGCGACGGTGGCCTCGGGAATCCCTCGGCTACGGGTCGCCGGTCGGTGTGTTCGGCCAGTTGCCACGGTGCTCCTGCGGGTAGAGCGGGGCTGCAGGCGGTCCGTCCCCAGACCGCCCCGTCGACAGCAGGCTATGTCTTTGTGAACGCGTGCACAAAGATGGTGTCCGATTTGCCCGGCAGAAGTGACCGGGGTCACGCGCCTTTCGCGCCCTCGGCCGGAACTGGCGCATACGCACCGGCGTTCCTTCATTACTGGGGGCAAAGCCGCACACACTCCTCACGAATCCCGCCCCCGAGACCAAACCGCCGTCGATCCTAAGCGACTTTCCGGTCGGTTTGGACTAGTCGGTCAGTGCCCGGCGCAGTCGCTCCTCGTTCACGCGCCAGAAGGTGTGCTGTTCACCGTCGACCAGTACGACCGGGATCTGCTCCCAGTAGCGGTCATGGAGTTCCCGGTCCTCGGTGATGTCCTTGAACTCCCACGGCACGCCGAGGTCGCTGCAAACCTTTTCGATCACCAGCTGCGCGTCGTCGCACAGGTGACAGCCCGGCTTGCGGATGAGGGTGACCAGCCGCTCACGAGGCTCGGTCTTGCGTCGGAAGAGGGGACTCATACCGGTCATTCTCGCGCGCTCCATGCCCGTTCCGGATCGTCTCTTTAACGGCCCCGACGCGCAGAGTTCACACCTTGCCAACCTCTCGACTCCGGAACCACCGAACAGACTGGCTATGCTCACGCCATGGCCGCTCTCGGATGGCTCACTCCCCGTAGGCGCTCCGCCACCGCGCGCAGCGTGCTGGCAGGCGAGGCCTCGGCGGAGGCTGCCCGCAAGTCCTCACAGGAGGCCCCGCAGGCCGCGCCGGCCGAACCGGAGTTCCCGGTGATCGGCGACGACAAGGCCGCCGCCTTCTTCGACCTCGACAACACGGTGATGCAGGGCGCCGCGCTCTTCCACTTCGGCCGGGGGCTGTACAAGCGGAAGTTCTTCGAGACCCGCGACCTCGCCCGGTTCGCCTGGCAGCAGGCATGGTTCCGGCTGGCCGGCGTCGAGGACCCCGAGCACATGCAGGACGCCCGCGATTCGGCCCTGTCGATCGTCAAGGGCCACCGGGTGGCCGAGCTGGAGACGATCGGCGAGGAGATCTACGACGAGTACATGGCCGACCGCATCTGGCCCGGCACCCGCGCCCTCGCCCAGGCCCACCTGGACGCCGGCCAGAAGGTGTGGCTGGTCACCGCGGCTCCTGTCGAGATCGCCCAGGTCATCGCCCGCCGCCTCGGCCTGACCGGCGCCCTCGGCACGGTCGCCGAATCGGTCGACGGCGTCTACACCGGCAAGCTGGTCGGCGAACCGCTGCACGGCCCCGCGAAGGCCGAGGCGGTCCGCGCCCTGGCCGCCGCCGAGGGCCTCGACCTCTCCCGCTGCGCGGCCTACAGCGACAGCCACAACGACATCCCGATGCTGTCCCTGGTCGGCCACCCCTACGCCATCAACCCCGACGCCAAGCTCCGCAGGCACGCCCGCGAGAAGGACTGGCGCCTGCGCGACTACCGTACCGGCCGCAAGGCGGCGAAGGTGGGCATCCCGGCGGCGGCCGGGGTGGGGGCGGTCGCCGGCGGCACCGCGGCCGC
This sequence comes from Streptomyces sp. NPDC027663, assembly GCF_055566415.1. Classification (NCBI taxonomy): domain Bacteria; kingdom Bacillati; phylum Actinomycetota; class Actinomycetes; order Kitasatosporales; family Streptomycetaceae; genus Streptomyces; species Streptomyces sp. NPDC027663. Next base: position 959,616 of record NZ_JBVHSK010000002.1, read on the forward strand.
GATCGCTTTGAGCCGGCGCCGCCGGTAGTTCGGCCGGCTGGGCCGGATCCTCACCGCGGGAGCGACGGACCGTCACCGGCCGTGGCTCCTTTCGGGCGTTCCTGCAGTTCCCGGCACCCCTGGGGTGCGCCGCCCGGTGTGCCCTTCGAACGGTGCATGTACATCACGTTCTTCAACACGCCCTGCACTTCACCGAAACACGCCCTTTTCCGGTCAACAAGCGATCAGCTTAGGAAACTTGACCTGGCATCAAACGGATACAGATGCGACGCAACCGATGATTTGAGCAACTCGGTGTAGCAGGGCCTGCACGAAGCGTTATTCTCCTCAGACGCAAACCGGTACCTCTCCTTCGCTACGACGAGTGAAAGGTCCCGCACTGCACGTGATGGAAGCTCTGCCTCTGGGAGTCCCGTGTACCCACACGTCGGGGTTGACGCCTCGGGCCTGGCTACGCTGCGCGCAACGGTCGCAACGGTCAAAGAGACGCTGCGCGACTTCGTCCCCACCGCGTACGCCGTCCCCGCCTACGCCGTCCCCGCCTTCGCCGCCGCCGCGCCCGCAGGCCCGTGCTACGCACTGGCCGACGGCAGCGCCGCCGTCGGCAGACGAGGACGTGCCACCGGCTCGGCCACCGCACGCCGCCCGGCCGCCGACAGTGACAGCGCCCGGATGATGGACCTGGTCGAACGCGCCCAGGCCGGCGAGGCCGAGGCCTTCGGGCGGCTCTACGACCAGTACAGCGACACCGTGTACCGGTACATCTACTACCGCGTCGGCGGCCGGGCGACCGCCGAGGACCTCACCAGCGAGACCTTTCTGCGGGCGCTCCGCCGGATCGGCACCTTCACCTGGCAGGGCCGGGACTTCGGCGCCTGGCTGGTCACGATCGCCCGGAACCTCGTCGCCGACCACTTCAAGTCGAGCCGGTTCCGACTGGAGGTCACCACCGGCGAGATGCTCGACGCCAACGAGGTCGAGCGCTCCCCGGAGGACTCCGTCCTGGAGTCCCTGTCCAACGCCGCGCTGCTCGACGCCGTACGCCGGCTCAACCCGCAGCAGCAGGAGTGCGTCACGCTCCGCTTCCTCCAGGGCCTCTCGGTCGCCGAGACCGCCCGGGTGATGGGCAAGAACGAGGGCGCCATCAAGACCCTCCAGTACCGCGCCGTGCGCACGCTCGCCCGTCTGCTGCCGGACGACGCCCGCTGAGCATGACAACCGTGAGCGACGCCCAACTCACGTTGCGTGCACGACCGTTGTCTTTCTGAGCCGATCATCCGCCGTCCGTAACCCAAGTGCCGCGCCAGTCGTTGTGCGGGATACAGGCTCCCTGTGGTCACGTCCTGGCCCACCCCGATCACCCGATCGTGTGGAAGTGGTCGAGGGCGTGCAACCCTCAGGACCCCCTGGGGAGTCGACCGTCATGACGAGAGGAGGTGCCGCCAGTGATCGCGAACGTATCGGCGCACCGGCGGGCGAACGCCTTCGCCCAGGCCCTGGAGGAGCAGTCCGACCGGGACACGGCGGCCGAGCAGTCCGCAGCGGTGGCGGCTTCACCGCCGACCCCTGCGGAACAGGCCGGGCAGGGCGAGCTGCTGGCCCTGGCCGCTGGCCTCGGCGCACTGCCCAAGCCGCAGCTCGACCCCGAGGTCAAGGTCGTTCAGCGGGCCCAGCTGGTGGCCGCGATGGAGGCCATGCTCCAGGAGGGAACCGGGGCGGCGGATGCGCCGGTGCCGGAACAACGGTCCCACCGGGCCCGGGGCGCACACCGGGCGAGCCCACTGGGCAAACTGCGCCCGCGTACGAGGCTGACCAAGGGGCTGGCGGCCGGCGGGCTGAGCGTCGGCGTGGCCGCAGGGGCTTTCGGCGGGGTCGCAGCCGCCAGCTCCGACGCCCTGCCCGGCGACTCGCTCTACGGCCTGAAGCGGGGCATCGAGGACTTCAAGCTCAACTACCTGACCGACGGGGACGACCAGCGCGGCGAGACCTACCTCGACCAGGCCTCCACCCGGCTCAGCGAGGCCCGGCGACTGCTGGAGCGCGGCCGGGGCGGCCACCTCGACCACGAGTCCATCGGGGAGATCCGCCGCACCCTGTCCGGGATGCAGCACGACGTCATCGAGGGCCACCGGCTGCTGCACGCGGCCTACGAGGCCGACCCGGACTCGCTGGGCCCCATCCAGGCCCTGTCCACCTTCTCGCGGTCCCACCGCGAGGCCTGGTCCGCGCTCAGCGACAAGCTGCCCGTGCAGCTCGGCGACGTCAAACAGCAGGTCTCCTCGGTCTTCGACGCCATAGACGAAGAGGTCGCCCCGCTGCAGTCCCTGCTCCCGCAGCCGCCCGCCCGGCCCGGCGACGGCCGGCACCGGAGCGGCTCCGGCACGGCGTCCACCGGCTCCTCCGGCAGCCACCGGTCGGCCGCGCCCAGCTCCTCCGGCGACACCCCGTCCGCCGGCAAGCACACCGGCACCGGGGCCCCGAGCGGCTCGGCCACCGGCAGCAGCGGCGACGGCCTGCTCGGCGGCGACACGGGCGGCCTGCTCGACCCGCCGAAGGTCGGCTCCGAGGGCAGCTCCCCGTCCGCCGGCAAGTCCCCGTCCACCCAGCCGGACGTCACCATCCCGCCGCTCATCCCGGACCTGCTCCCGGGCCTGGGCATCGGCACCGAGGACGACGACTAGCCCCACCACGGCCACGGCTTCGGGGGCGCCCACCCGAGCGGGACGCCCCCGAAGCCACACGGCCAGGCAACACCGGAACAGCCCAGCCATACCGACCGGCGACACCCGGCAGGCGGAATCAGCCCTGTGCCGGTCGTGCCGCTCGCCCAGGAGGAAGACCGACCGCCGCTGCACCAGCAGCTCGGCCCCTCCTGTCCGCTGCCCTCACACTGCTACGCAGGCATCGCACAGCCGCGCCGGCCTCCGACCGGCCACACCGGACCCGCGACACTCGGCAGGCGACACCCGGCAGGCGGATTCGGCCCAGTGCCGGTCGTGCCGCTCGCTCAGAAGAAGACCGACCGCCGCTGCACCAGCAGCTTGTACAGCGTGTGCTGGATCTGTTCCCGCACCTGGTCGGTCAGGTTGAACATCAGCATCGGGTCCTCGGCCGCCTCCGGCGGATAGCCGTCCGTCGGGATCGGCTCGCCGAACTGGATCGTCCACTTGGTCGGGAGCGGGATCGCGCCCAGCGGGCCCAGCCACGGGAACGTCGGCGTCAGCGGGAAGTACGGGAAGCCCAGCAGCCGGGCCAGCGTCTTGGCGTTGCCGATCATCGGGTAGATCTCCTCCGCCCCGACGATCGAGCACGGGATGATCGGCGCACCCTGACGCAGGGCCGTGGAGACGAAGCCGCCGCGGCCGAACCGCTGGAGCTTGTAGCGCTCGCTGAAAGGTTTCCCGATGCCCTTGAATCCCTCGGGCATCACCCCGACCAGCTCGCCCTGGGCCAGCAGCCGCTCCGCGTCCTCCGCGCAAGCGAGGGTGTGCCCCAGCTTGCGGGCCAGCTCGTTGACCACCGGCAGCACGAACACCAGGTCCGCCGCCAGGAGCCGGAGATGACGGCCGGCCGGATGGTGGTCGTGCACCGCCACCTGCATCATCAGCCCGTCCAGCGGCAGCGTGCCGGAGTGGTTGGCGACGATCAGCGCCCCGCCGTCGGCCGGGATGTTCTCGATGCCCTTCACATCGACGCGGAAGTACTTCTCGTACACCGGCCGCAGCAGCGACATCAGGACCTGGTCGGTCAGCTCCTCGTCGTAGCCGAAGTCATCGACCTCGTAGTCCCCGGTGAGCCGGCGCCGCAGGAAGGCCAGCCCGGCCGCCACACGCCGCTCCAGGCCGCCGTCCCGCCCTTCGGCCTCCCGGGGCCGCTCCAGCGGCTCCTCCTCGCGGCTCACAGCCCCATCATCCTGCGCCTGTGCCCGGCTCGGCAGAGGCTGGACCTCACCGATCTCGCCCGTCTCCCCGAGTGCCCCCCGTCGGCCGGCCCCGTTCCGGCGCCGCGCCGGGCGCTGCGCGGCGCTCCCGCGGGACCGGTCGTCGTCGAACGGAATGACCTTGGCGTCCGCCATCGTTGCCGCTCTCCTCAATTGGCGCTGTGCGTCTGCGGGTGGTGGCCGGCCGCCTTCGCGGCCAGCGCGACGATCCGGTCGACGGCCCCCGCGAGGGCCTCCGGCGGCAGCAACCCGGGGCCCTGGCTGCGCGCGAAGTCCGCGAACGTCTCCGCCGTCGTGTACTTGGGTGCGAACCCCAGCGTCTCGCGCATCTGGTCCGTGGCCACCACCCGGCCATGGGTGAGCAGCCGGATCTGCTCCGGCGAGAAGTCCGTCATGCCGAGCGTGCGGACCAGGGAGCCGGCCCAGGTGACCGCGGGCAGCAGCAGCGGCACCGTGGGCCGCCCGAGCCGCCGCGAGCACTGCGACAGCAGCAGCACACCGTCACCGGCGATGTTGAACGTGCCGCTGTTGAGCGTGCCCCGGCGCGGCTCGTGCGAGGCGATGCGCAGCACCTCGATGACGTCGTCCTCGTGCACGAACTGCAGCCGCGGGTCGTAGCCGCCCACCGTGGGCAGCACGGGCAGGCAGAAGTACGAGGCGAGCGGGGTGTCCGCGGCCGGTCCGAGGATGTTGGCGAACCGCAGCACGCACACGGCGACGTCCGGCCGCCGCCGCGCGAACCCGCGCACATACCCCTCGACCTCGACGGCGTCCTTGGCGAAGCCGCCGCTGGGCAGCGACTTCGGCGGGGTCGTCTCGGTGAAGACGGCCGGATCGCGGGGCGCCGACCCGTACACGTTCGTACTGGACTTCACCACCAGCCGCTGCACGGTCGGCGACTTCTGGCAGGCGCCGAGCAGCTGCATGGTGCCGATGACGTTGGTCTCCTTGACCGTGGCCCGGCTGCCGCTGCCCAGTGCCGTGGCCGTCACATCCATGTGGACCACGGTGTCGGCGCCCGTCTCGGCGAGCACCCGGGCGATGGTCGGCTGCCGGATGTCGGCCTGGATGAAGTCGGCCCCGCCCAGATGGTGCGCCGGGGGCACCGCGTCCACGGCGATCACCCGGTCGACCTCCGGGTCCCGCTGGATCCGTCGCACGAACCGGCCGCCCAGCTGCCGGGCCACTCCGGTGACGAGCACGACCTTTCCCAAGATCAGCGCCTTCCTTCCCGCGTACCGGTATCCCGCGTTCCCCGTGTGCGGCCAACCTAGCGGTTTGATGTTGCGCTGTGATGACCGCCGATGCGCGAGGTGACGGAATTTCCCCCATCGGTATATGCCTGTGGCCCCCCACCACTGCTGGTGGGGGGCCACAGGGCCACGCTCTCGCTGCGCCGCTTACTTCTTGTTACGACGCTGAACGCGCGTGCGCTTGAGCAGCTTGCGGTGCTTCTTCTTGGCCATCCGCTTGCGCCGCTTCTTGATAACAGAGCCCACGACTACCCTCGCTCACTTCTCATCACTCGGTTGTTTGGGCGCCATGGGCCCACACGACCTACGAGGGGCTAGCCTACCCAACCGAGCGCTGAGGTCGTAATCGAGGGGGTACCCCCAGGTCACCCCGGGGTTGCCGTCAGGCCGTCTCCACCCCCACATAGCTGTCGCGGAGGTACTCGTGGACCGCTTGCTCGGGGACACGGAAGGACCGCCCCACCCGAATCGCGGGCAGATGACCGCTGTGCACCAGCCGGTACACGGTCATCTTCGACACTCGCATCACCGAGGCGACCTCCGCCACGGTAAGGAACTGAACCTCGTTCAGAGGCCTCTCGCCAGCTGCAGCCATGACACACCTGAACCTTCCGCACTCGACGGCCACCGGCTTCCCCTTCCGGTGACTCTTCGTCGTTGCGTGCTCACTCCCCAGACTAGGGGCGTGTGATGCGAGTGGGGAAGAGGTGCACCCATCGGCGGCCTACTGTGACAGACACGCGCGATTGAGCACGTAGCGGGTCAGCGGCCGGTAGTGAGCAGACCGCACTGCGTCATCAACCGGAACGACCACGGACACCCGCCCCTCCGCCTCCCCCACGAACAGCGCGGGATCATCCGTGTCGGCCAGCCCGATGGCCTCGAACCCCAGCTGACCAGCACCGCAGACCCACCCGTGGTCGCCCACGACCAGCTCGGGCAGGGGCCCGCCGGCCGCCGCGGCGGCCTCCAGCACGACCCGAACCGGGAGCGGCGAATGGCTGTGCGTACCCGGCTCACAACCGGGGCGCTCGCTCTCCGGTTCCCGCACCAGGGCAACTCCTCGTACGTAGTCGAGGTAGTGGGTGCGTAGACCGAACCGGGTCAATATGTCGACACAGCGACCCTGCGCCGGTGTGAGCACCTCACACCCCGCCGCCGAGAGCGCGTCCGCCAACCCGGCGTAGAAACCGAGCAGCCGCTGCGGGTGCCCGGTGCCGAACAGCACGGGCGCACCACGTCCGGCCACCTCCCGGATCCGCTCCGCGAAGACATCCAGCGCGGCGAGCGTCCGCTCCGGATCGATCACATCAGGGCCGGTGGTGTACCCGGGATCGGCCGAAACCCCGCACTTCTCCGCCATCAACGCGAGCAACTCCCGCTGCCCCCAGGCCCCTTCCGGATCAATCCCGATCAGCATCCGGGGATCCCGCGCGGCGAACAGCCGATAACTCCGCAGACCCTCCTCCCGCGGGGTCGCCACCACCCCGGCGAGCCGAGCGGCCACCAGATGCGCGCGGAGTCGGGCGGGGGTCAGCACGGCTGCGATGGTGGCCCACCTGGGCGCACCGACGGGACGAAAACGCCAGAAATCCGCACGGATGGCCTAATGAACCCCAGGAGGACAGACCCCAGCCGACCGAGCCACCCACCCCGACACAGACCTGCGAGAGCGCCTCCCCAGCCGGCCGAGCCACACAGACCTGCGCCAACGGCCCCACAGCCGACCGAGCCACCCACCCCGACGCAGACCTGCGAGAGCGCCTCCCCAGTCGGTGACGCTGACCTGCGAGAGTGCCCCCAGCGGTCCGAGGCGGTCGTCCGACGGGGGCCTGTGACGGTGCCTTCCGAGCCGACCGAGTCGGGTGGGCGGGTGGGCAAGGTCCGGGGGTCCAGGGGGCTGAGCCCCCTGGTCGGCTCACGGCAACAGCCCCCGCAGCGGAAACACGGCCCGCCGAGTGGCCAGCACAGCCTGATCAACCTGGTCAGCGGGGTCGTACCCGGCCTCCCACTCCCCGTACGACACCGGCCACCGCCCATCCGTCATCCGCTGCGGCCCCAACTGCCGCGTCCGAGCGAACACTTCCTGCCGCCAGCCCTCAGGAATCATCGCCTCCGGAGCCACCGGCTTCCCCGCCGCGATCCCCACGAGATGCGTCCACGACCGCGGTACGACGTCCACCACCGCGTACCCGCCCCCGCCCAGCGCGACCCACTTCCCGCCCGCGTACTCGTGCGCCAGCTCATGACACGCCACCTGCACCGCCCGCTGGGCGTCCAGCGACACGGCCAGATGCGCCAACGGATCCTCGAAGTGCGTGTCCGCCCCGTGCTGAGACACGATCACCTGCGGCCGGAACTCCGCCAGCAGTTCCGGCACCACCCCGTGGAACGCCCGCACCCAGCCGGCGTCCCCGGTCCCGGCCGGCAGCGCCACGTTCACCGCGGCCCCCTCCCCCGCGCCCGCCCCGGTCTCCTGCGGCCAGCCGGTCTGCGGGAACAACGTACGGGGATGCTCGTGCACGGAGATCGTCAGCACCCGGGGGTCCTCCCAGAACGCCGCCTGCACCCCGTCCCCGTGGTGCACGTCGACGTCCACGTAGGCGACCCGCTCCGCCCCCAGCTCCAGCAGCCGCGCGATCGCGAGCGACGCGTCGTTGTAGATGCAGAAGCCCGACGCCCCGCCCGGCATCGCATGGTGCAGCCCGCCCGCGAAGTTCACGGCGTGATCGGCGTCCCCCCGCCACACCGCCTCGGCCGCCCCCACCGACTGCCCGGCGATCAGCGCGGACACCTCGTGCATCCCGGCGAACGCGGGATCGTCGAGCGTACCGAGTCCGTACGCCATGTCGGCCCCCGCCGGATCCGCGGACGCGGCCTTGACGGCGTCGATGTAGTCCTCCCGGTGGACCAGCCGGAGCGTCGACTCACCGGCCGGTTTCGCCGCGACGATCTCCAGTTCCCGGTCCAGCCCGAAGGCGCCGACCAGTTTCCGGGTCAGCTCCAGCCGGACCGGATCCATCGGGTGGTTCGGGCCGAAGTCATAGCCCGTTACTGCCTCGTCCCACATCAGCTGTGCGCGGCCGCTCATGCCCGCCACCGTATCGGTCCGGTTGAGCGGCGAACGACCTGGCGTACCCCAGTGTCACCAGCACCAACACCATCGGCACCAGCATGGCCCCCCGGTAGCTCCAGGCGTCCCCGAGGGCACCCACCAACGGGGAACCGATCAAGAAGCCCACATAGTTGAAGATGTTCAGCCGCGCGATCGCCGCGTCCGAGGCATTCGGGAACAGCCTCCCCGCCGCCGCGAAGGTCTGCGGCACCAGGACGCACAGCCCCAGCCCCAGCAGGGTGAACCCGAGCATTCCGGCCCACGCGCCGGGCGCCGCGGCCACCACCGCGAACCCGCCGGCCGCCACGAGCGCCCCGAGCCGTACGACGGTGACGGCCCCGAACCGACGTACACCGAGGTCCCCGACGGCCCGTCCCACCAGCGTGGTCACCATGTACACGTTGTACGGCACGGTGGCCAGCTGCTCCGAGCTGCCCAGCACGTCCTTCAGATACTTCGCGCTCCAGTTGGAGACCGTCGAGTCCCCGATGTAGGCGAAGGTCATCACCAGGCACAGCGGCAGCAGCAGCCCGAAGACGACGCGCCCGCCGCGCTCCTGGCTTTCCGTCAGGACCGCCGGCTCCGGCTCCGGCTCCCCGTCGACGTACCACCGGCTCCCCAGCAGTACCGCCGGCAGCAGCACGGCCACCACGGGCAGGTACGACACCCACAGCGCGAGATGCCAGTGCGCCCCCGCCCAGGCCAGTGAGGCCCCTACGATCCCGCCCAGGCTGTAGACGGCGTGAAAGCCGAGCATGATGCTGCGCCCGTACGACCGCTGCAGGCTCACCCCGAGCATGTTCATGGACGCGTCCAGCGCCCCCACCGCCAGGCCGAAGGTGCCCAGCGCCACCGCCAGCGCGGCTACCTGCCCCTGCCCGCCCGCCCCGACGCCGAGCAGCGCCAGCAGCACCACCGGCTGGGACCAGCGCAGCAGCCGGCTGGGACGCACCCGCTTGACCAGCTGCTCGGTGGTCACGCTGCCGACCCCGGCGAGGATCGGTACGGCCGCGAGGAACACCGGCAGCAGCGCGTCGGAGACGCCGTACCGGTCCTGGACGGCCGGGATGCGCGTGACCAGCAGAGCGAACGCGGCGCCCTGGGCGAAGAAGCTGAACGCCAGCGAGGCCCTGCCGCGCCGCAGCACATCAGTCATGGCGGCGAGCGTAGGGCCCCGGACTACCCGTGGGTAGATCCAGCCAAAGATGAATTTCCTTCAGCTTCTGCCGAGTCGGCGCGCCGGTCAGGCCGCGACGGCCACCGCCGGTCGCTCGGCCCGGTCGGCCTCCGCCTCGGTGGTGAGCATCTGCTCCATCGGTCCGGCCGCCAGCCCACCGCTGACCACGAAGCCGATCACCATGCCGCCGATCAAGATGACGGAGCCGAGCCACACCATGGTGTCCACGGGGATGGTGTACGCACCCACCGCCCGTACGACGCACTCGGCCAGCAGCACCACGCCCCAGACCACGGAGAAGGCCCGCTCCTTGCGCCGGAAGGCCTCGGCCCTGGCTCCCGTCCCGGACACCAGCCGCTGCCAGGCGGCTTCTTTCGCCGCATCCCCCTTCACCAGGAAGGGCTTCATGCCGGCGGTCATCATCGGCTTGCCGAGCGCGACGGAGACCAGGATCCCGATGCCGACCGTGCTGCTGACCGCGCTGTCCTTGGCGAGCATCAGCCGCGGGTCGCCGGAGACGAAACTCAGCAGCAGGGACACCACGTTGACGACCAGAATGAGGCCGGCCAGGCCGTTGGTCTTCCGCTCCTTGACCAGGCCCCACGCGGTCCGCACGGCCGGTACCACGCTGCTCCAGGCGAGGGCCGCGAAGGTGCTCATCCCGAAGGCGTCCTTGAGGAGGTAGTACGAGCCGAGCGGCACCGCCACGTCGATGAGCAGCGGCTTGAAGTTGTCCAGCACGCTCGGCTGCCGGTCCTGCTGCTTGCCGTGGCCCTGAGCCCCCGTGTTCTTCGTCATGCCCTCAGCTTCGCCGCTGCGGGCAGTCCGCCAGTAGAAACGAACGTCCGGAGGTCCGCATGACAATTGTCAGGCCGCTGCGGATGGCGGCTGTCACTTCAGCAGGTCGGCCAACTGCCGCGGGTCGCTGAACAGTCGGCCGGTCTCGGCGCCGGCGCGCAGCAGCCGGTCCGGGGGCGTCATGGCGGTGAACCCGTAGACGTCCATTCCGGCCTCACGTGCCGCCAGCACCCCGAGCGGCGAGTCCTCGACGACCGCACACCGCTCGGGCGCCACGCCCATCCGCTCAGCCGCGTGCAGGAAGAGATCGGGCCACGGCTTCCCGCGTCCCACGTCCTCCGAGCTGAAGATCCGTCCTTCCTCGAACCACCGGTCGAGCCCGGTCGTCCGGTGCCCCGCCCGGATGCGCGCGTGACTCCCGGACGAGGCCACGCAGTACGGCACCCCGTCGGCGGCCAGCTTCTCCAGTACGTCGGTGACGCCGGCCACCGGCTTCAAGTCGCGCTCGAAGGCAGCGAACACGCGCGCATGGAAGACGTCGTCGAAGTCGTCCGGCAACCGCTGTCCCGTCCGCTGCAGGACCATCTCGTGAATCCGGTGCATCGCCGACCCCATGTAGTCCCGGATCGAGTCCTCGTAGGTGGTCGGATGGCCCAGCTCGGTCAGATAGACGGCCAGCAGCCGGTTCGATATGGGCTCGCTGTCCACGAGGACACCGTCATTGTCGAAGATCACAAGGTCATAGCGCATACCGTCGAGCTTACGGCCGGGCCGCAAAAGGCCCGGAATACAGAAAACCCCCGCATCGAACCGATGCGGGGGTTTTCTCAAAATTTGTTCGGCGGCGTCCTACTCTCCCACAGGGTCCCCCCTGCAGTACCATCGGCGCTGTGAGGCTTAGCTTCCGGGTTCGGAATGTAACCGGGCGTTTCCCTCACGCTATGACCACCGAAACACTATGAAACTGTCGACCGGAACGCCTGTACGGCGACGTGGTCGTGGTTTCAGAACCAACACAGTGAACGCGAGCGTCTGAGGACAAGCCCTCGGCCTATTAGTACCAGTCAACTCCACCCGTTACCGGGCTTCCATATCTGGCCTATCAACCCAGTCGTCTACTGGGAGCCTTAC